>CP025839.1:1402380-2103571 GCA_002953655.1 Latilactobacillus sakei | reverse complement strand
GTAGCGTGTCCTCCTCACATAAAATCACCACTTTATTGAAAAATACTCAATAAAGAAAGACTAAATACATTCTAGCATTCTAAAAAAAAGTTTTCCACAACAAGAACAAAATCCACAGGATAAAAATAAAAAGTTATGCACTCATCCACAACGAGGCGGATAACTTTTATTTCGGGGTGTGGACAACTGAGTAGTACACAGTTATTTTAGAGTTATCCACAAAAACGAATTGAAAATAGAGGCTTTCACAGCATGGGTTTTTGTGGCTTATGCACAGCATTAAAAACAGGTGTGGATAACTAATAAACACCCTGTGATTCTCTGGATAACTCGGGCAGGTTTGCTGGGGATAAAATTTATGTTAAAATCAACTAGTCAGGTTATCCACAAGAAAAACAAAATTTTGCGACGTTGTGGACAACCAAATTTAGCGAATTTTTTTACAGAAAGTGTTTTAACTTCTATAGAAATATGCTATTATATTTTAGTGAATGTCATAGGTGGTTATGCCGCCAGTTGTTTCTCAGATAAGAAAACAATAGACATAGTCAATTAGGAGGTGCCAGATTAATGACTACAAAGAGAACATTTCAACCAAAGAAACGCCATAAAGAACGTGTTCATGGTTTCATGAAACGTATGAATACTAAGAACGGTCGCAAGGTACTTGCAAGACGCCGTGCTAAGGGCAGAAAAGTATTATCTGCATAGGCCACTGATGCTTCAGTGGTTTTTTTATTATCCTCAATTTATTAATAGAAATGCCGGAGTGAATTATGAGAAAGTCGTACCGTGTTAAAAAAGAACAAGATTTCCAAACGGTTTTTGATGCAAGTCAATCAGTGGCCAACCGCAATTTTGTGGTTTACCGCTTAGATAAGCCTGGTCAAAAACATTTTAGAGTCGGTCTTTCTGTCGGTAAAAAAGTAGGTAACGCAGTGATGCGTAATCAGGTGAAACGTTATATTCGCCAAAGTATTACGGAGTTGAAACCAGATTTGTTGCAACCCGTTGACTTTTTGGTGATCGCAAGACGTGGCGCCAACCAATTAACGATGGCAGAAACAAAACAAAATTTGATCCATGTCTTCAAGCTAGCTAAGTTATTAAAGGAAGAAGCAGATTCTGCTTCTGAATAAGTGAGGGATTGAGAGTGAATTCAAAAAATCGCAAACGACTATTATTAGTCGCTAGTTTATTCTTATTTATGCTAATTGCTGCTGGGTGTAGTACGACACCTGTTAACAGTGCTAGCACTGGTTTCTGGGATCACTATATTATTTATAACTTCTCACGATTCCTGTTGTGGTTAGCTGATATCTTTGGTGGTAGTTATGGTTGGGCCATCGTTGCCTTTACCATTATTATCCGATTGATTATTTTGCCATTAACTTGGTGGCAAAGTAAGACTATGATGAAGCAACAAGAAGTGGCGCCGGAAATTCAAGCCCTTCAAAAGAAATACGCTTCTAAAGATGTCGAAACCCAACAAAAATTACGGGAAGAAACACAGAAACTTTACGCTGAAGCAGGGGTCAATCCTGTGATTGGTTGTTTACCATTATTGGTTCAAATGCCAGTCTTGATTGCCTTGTATCAAGCCATCTACCGGACATCTGCTTTGAAGAGTGGGTCATTCTTATGGATGCAACTTGGTAAAGCTGATCCGTACTTTATTATGGCGATTTTGGCGGCCGTCTTTACGTTTGCGACATCATATTTAACGATGATGTCACAACCAACGAAGAATGCCACAACGACCGCAATGCTCTGGGTAATGCCAATCATGATTTTCGTGATGGCGATGAACATTGCGTCAGCCGTTTCAATTTACTGGGTAGTTACAAATGCCTTTTCTGTTGGTCAAACAATGGTGATTCAAAACCCATTCAAGATTCGTCGAGAACGTGAAGCTAAAGAACAAGCCAAACGTGATCGGGAAAAAGCACTTGCTAAAGCACGTAAGAAAGCAACGAAAAAACGTTAATCTTAAAAATTAAAAAGACCGACCAGCATTTCATGCTGGTCGGTCTTTTTAATTTTTAATAATCCAACTGCTTCAAGCGGAATAAGAAGTGCTGGTCGTCAATTGGTTTTAGATGATAGAGCGTGACCACTTTGCGCGTTAATTTGGCGTCAATCGGAGCGGCGTCATCAAAGAGATGAAAGTGATCGAAAAACGCCGTGTTGGCTTGTTCAATAAGGGTTAAAAGACCGGCACCGCCCAAGTCGCTGCCGAGGTGGGCGTCATCTGATAGTTGGCTAGCCTTGAGATGTTGACCGTACTGGATCAATTCGGGTCCGGTCGCCATGATTTCGTCAGGGACTTCACGCTTGTTTAATAATGCGGCTAAATCTGCCAATGTGTTGGCTGGTATTTGTTCAATGGTCATGTTCAGCATCGCCTTTCTAGCAGTTATGTATCTGCTTACATTGCTAATATAACAGATTTAAAGCAAATGTCTAGTAGGCGGCCGCTTAAAATCGTCGCACTGGTCGCTAAAATTCGTTATAATAGGCGCAATAGTTGAAAAGCGGAGGGCAAGGATATGACTTACTCAGAACAATGGGATTTAGAAACCATTTTTAAAGGGGGCTTAGCCTCACCAGCCTTAGAAAATCGACTCCAAGCATTGGGGCAACAGATTCCGGTTGTTTTAAAAATGACAAGTGACTGGCAATTTGTGTTTGATGAACCGGCCTTTGAACAAATGCAGGCCATCACGACGCAATTACAACAAATTGAATCCGGGTTGAAGCAAACTGGTAGTTTCGTTAATATGATTCAATCGGTCGACGAGCGTAACCAACAAGTCGCACCCATGATGGACCGCATTAACCAATTGCAAAATACCGCCCGTCAAATTGATGTCTTGTTGACGAAAAAATTAGTGGCCTTGACGACGGAACAATTTGAAACATTAGCTAACCAACCAGCCTTTGCACTGATTCAGTTCAACCTACGGGAAAAACGTCAGCAAGGGGCGGACTTATTAGATGAACAAACCGAAAAATTGTTGGACCAATTGGCACTCGATGGTTTGCAAGGTTGGAGTGATCACTACGATACAATCGTTGCGGAAACCCAGATTCCTTATTTAGACCAAACCTTATCAGCTGGGCAGGCCCAAAATAAGTTTGAATCAGATCCAGATCCTAAAGTTCGCGAAGTGGTTTTTAAAAATTGGCAACAAACTTGGGATCGTTTTTCACCAATGTTGGCGGATACCTTGAATCACTTAGCCGGTTTTAGATTAACGACTTATCAAGCTCATGGGACCACCGACTTTATGAAAAAGCCGCTGGAAGATAACCGAATGCAACCAGCTACGCTGGATGCGATGTGGTCGGTAGTCAGCCAAAATAAGGCCCCACTGGTTGCTTTTTTGAACCGCAAGGCCGCTTTAATGGGTAAAAAGCAGTTAGCTTGGCAAGATACTTGGGCACCAGTCGTGGTTGATGATTTCCAAATGACTAAAAAATCGTATGACGAAGCTGCTGAATTTATCATTGCGCATTTCCGGGATTTCAGTCCGAAAATGGCAACCGTCGCACAAACCGCGTTTGAAAAACGGTGGATTGAAGCGGAAGATCGGCCGGGCAAACAACCGGGTGGCTACATGACCGATTTACCCGAAACTAATGATTTTAGAATTTTCATGACCTACGATGGCACACCCGGCGGCGTTTCAACTTTGGCGCATGAATTAGGGCACGGCTTTCATACGATGATGATTAATCAATTACCTGGTTGGCGCCAAGACTATGCGATGAACGTCGCCGAAACGGCTTCGACGTTGGCGGAATTAATCGTGGTCGATGCAACAGTCAATGAAGCGCAAGATCGCGCGACGAAGATTAACTTACTCGATCAAAAAATAACGAACGCCATCGATATGTTTATGAATATTCATGCGCGCTATTTATTTGAACATCGCTTCTATGAAATGCGGCAACAAGGGCTACTAACGCCTGACGATTTGAAAGGGATTATGTTGAGCGCCCAAAAAGAAGCCTATGCGGATGCACTAACGGATTATGATCCATTATTCTGGGCGGATAAGCAACATTTCTTCTTCGATGACGTACCATTTTATAACTTCCCGTATACATTTGGGTATCTCTTTTCCATGGGGATTTACGCCAAAGCACAAAGTGTGCCGCATTTTGAAGCCGACTATATCGCACTCTTGCAAGATACCGCCAATATGAGTACTGAAGAATTAGCGCAAAAACATTTAGGCGTTGATTTGACGCAACCGGCCTTTTGGCAAGCAGCGGCGGACTCAATCGCCCAAGATGTGGCGCTCTTTTTAGAGCTAACCGCTACCGATTTAGATTAGGTGTCGCTTAAAAAGCGGGCATGTTATACTAATATTAGACAAAAATAAGCGTCCAGTGACAAACTGGCACTTAATGAGCGGAGGTTTAAAAATGCCAACTTTTGAAGGTAAGGATATTCAAGCCGCCATTGAAGCGGGGTTAGCCGCGTTAAAAGTGACGCGTGAAGAGGTCACAGTTGATGTCCTTGAAGAAGGTAAGAAGGGTTTTTTAGGGTTTGGTAAGCAACCGGCAATCGTTACGTTAAAGCCGATAACGGTCGCTGAACCAACCCCAGTTGAACCGGCACAACCAAGCGTGGCTGACGTAGCAACTGAGCCAGCAGATCAGCCAGAAAAGGCGCCAATGCGGCAGAGTCGTGAGGCGACAATTGAAGCCTTAAAGCAATACATTACCGACATAACAGCGCAGATTGGTACGCCGGTCACGATGACCGTCACCAAAGAACACAAGCAAGTTACCTTTCATTTAAAGACGTCTAAGGAAGGCTTGTTGATTGGTAAACACGGCAAGACGATCAATGCGCTCCAATATTTAGCGCAAACGTATTATGATCATCACACTAAAGGTAAACAGTTGATGATGTTAGATGTTGGTGATTATCGGCAAAGAAGAGCGACGATTATTAAACATTTAGCAGATAAGGCGGCCAGAGAAGTGGTCGCAACTGGTAAGGCGGTCACTTTAGAGCCGATGCCAGCATTTGAACGGAAGATTGTTCATGGCTATTTAACAGATAATCGCCACGTGCAAACCCACTCAGAAGGCCGCGGCGATCGCCGGGTAATTGTGGTTGAACTAGCGCGTTCTTTTTGAGACTTGTCAATTGACGGTCGATAGAAATCGTGTATAATGAAACTAATTAAATATCGATAAAGTAGTGAAAGTGCTTTGTCCACCCCTTACGCAATGACGGGAGGGGTGGACGCTAAGCGCTTTTTTTATGCAGCTATTTTAGGAAGGAAGCTTTTATAATGCCAACGACAGTCACAGAATTTGATACGATTACGGCAATCTCAACACCACCTGGTGAGGGGGCAATTTCAATTGTGCGTCTTTCAGGAGATGACAGTTTAGCCATCATTAAACGGGTTTATCGCGGCAAGGATCTCGATAAAGTGGCGAGCCATACGATTAATTATGGCCATATTATTGACCCTAAAACCGATGCAGTGGTCGACGAAGTCATGGTTTCTGTCATGCGGGCGCCTAAAACCTTTACGCGCGAAGATGTGATTGAAATTAATTGTCATGGTGGGATTGTGGCGACTAACCGAATCTTGCAACTATTGATGAGTTACGGTGCACGAATGGCCGAACCGGGCGAATTCACGAAGCGGGCCTTTTTAAACGGGCGGATTGATTTAACCCAGGCTGAATCTGTGATGGATCTTATCCGGGCCAAGACTGACCGGGCAATGCAAGTTGCTGTTGATCAATTGGACGGGAGCTTAACGCATCTCATTAAAAATTTGCGTCAAGAAATCCTAGAAGTATTGGCGCAAGTCGAAGTCAACATTGACTATCCCGAATATGATACCGATGAAATGACCACCCGGATTTTACTTGAAAAAGCTGAACTTGTTAAAGGGCGGATTGGTGAATTACTCCAAACAGCGCAACAAGGGAAAGTCTTGCGTGAAGGGTTGGCAACGGCCATCGTTGGGCGACCAAACGTCGGCAAATCAAGTTTGTTAAACCATCTTTTACATGAAGATAAAGCCATCGTGACGGATGTTGCTGGAACGACCCGTGATGTTTTGGAAGAATACGTTAACGTCCGCGGCGTACCATTGAAGCTGGTCGATACGGCGGGGATTCATGATACGGAAGATAAGGTTGAAAAGATTGGGGTCGAAAGAAGTCGTGCGGCAATTACCAAAGCTGACTTGATTTTACTGGTCCTAAACCAAAGCGAACCTTTAACGATTGAAGATCGCGAACTAATCACAGCGACAACTGATAAAAAACGGATCATTATTTTAAATAAGACTGACTTACCTAATCAATTGGACTTAGATGAACTCCAAACATTAGTACGTGCTGATGAATTGATTCAAACGTCAATTTTAACGAGTGAAGGGGTGACTGATTTGGAAGCCCAAATCGCCAAACTCTTCTTCGGTGGGATTGAAAATAGCCAAAGTACGGTGATGATTACCAACGCCCGCCAAATTGGCTTATTAAACCAAGCACAACAATCATTAGATGAAGTCATTAGCGGGATTGCAGCTGGCATGCCAGTTGACCTGGTGCAAATTGATATGACCAACTGTTGGGACAAGCTCGGTGAGATTACCGGGGATTCAGCACCAGATGAATTGATTACGGAACTCTTTAGCCAATTCTGTTTAGGTAAATAGATCTTGAACCATATTAAAGGAGAACAAAACATGCGAGAATATGACGCAGCGCACTACGACGTGATTGTCGTCGGTGCCGGCCATGCAGGTTCCGAAGCGGCATTAGCTGCTGCACGAATGGGCCGCGAAACATTATTATTAACGATTAACTTAGATATGGTGGCTTTTATGCCATGTAACCCATCATTGGGTGGCCCGGCAAAAGGCATCGTGGTCCGTGAAATTGACGCCTTGGGTGGTCAAATGGGCCGCAATATCGATAAGACTTACATCCAAATGCGGATGCTAAATACAGGTAAAGGTCCAGCTGTCCGCGCATTACGCGCCCAAGCTGATAAGCATGCCTATCACCGGACAATGAAACGGACAATCGAAACGACGGATCACTTAACACTCCGTCAAGGCATTGCTGAATCATTGATCGTTGAAGACGGTGTCTGCAAAGGGATTGTGACTAACACGGGTGCTCGTTACAGTGCTGACAGTGTGATTTTAACAGCCGGAACAGCCTCACGCGGCAAGATTATCATTGGTGAATTAACGTATTCATCAGGTCCTAATAATTCAATTCCTTCTATTAAACTTTCAGAGAGTCTTGAAGATAACGGTTTTGTGTTGACGCGTTTTAAAACCGGGACACCCCCACGCGTGGACGGCACCACAATCGACTTTTCAAAGACGGAAGAACAACCAGGGGATAAGGAACCGAACCACTTTAGTTTCGAAACACCTGATAGTGCTTATTTGAAAGACCAACTTTCTTGTTGGATGACGTACACGAATGATACGACGCATCAAGTGATTCGCGATAATCTCGACCGCGCCCCAATGTTTACCGGTGTGATTGAAGGTGTCGGCCCACGTTATTGCCCATCAATTGAAGATAAAATCGTCCGCTTCGCGGATAAGCCTCGCCACCAAATTTTCTTGGAACCAGAAGGCCGCGAAACAGAAGAATATTACGTTGGTGATTTCTCAACATCAATGCCAGAAGAAATCCAACACAAAATGATCCATTCGATCGAAGGGTTAGAAAATGCCCAAATGATGCGCCCTGGTTATGCGATTGAATATGATGTCGTTGAACCATGGCAACTAAAACCAACCCTTGAAACCAAAGTGGTTGAAAATCTTTATACAGCCGGTCAAATGAACGGCACTTCAGGATATGAAGAAGCTGCTGGTCAAGGTTTGATGGCCGGAATCAACGCTGCCCTCAAACAAACGGGCCGCGACCCATTCATCTTAGACCGCAGTGAAGCTTACATCGGGGTCTTGATCGATGACTTGGTCACGAAGGGCACGAAGGAACCTTATCGTCTATTAACCTCACGTGCGGAATACCGGTTGATGCTTCGTCACGATAACGCTGATTTACGCTTAACGGAAAAGGGTCATGAATTAGGTTTAATCAATGATGACCGTTTTGACAGTTATGAAGTGAAAAAAGCAGCCGTTGAAGCTGAGTTAGCACGTTTAGAAACGATTCGCTTAAAACCAACCCCAGAAATCCAAGCCTTTTTAGCGGCTAAGGGTGAGGCTCCACTTAAAGATGGTGTTTTAGCCAGTGACTTCTTGAAACGGCCAGAAGTGAAGTATGCTGATTTAATTCAATTCATTCCAGCGGTCGAAGGAATTGATAACCGCGTTGTGGAACAAGTTGAAATCCAAATCAAATACGCAGGGTATATTGATAAGGAAAAGGCTAAGATTGCGAAGTTAAAACGGATGGAAGCCAAGAAGATTCCAGCTAATATCGATTACGACGCCATTGAAGGCCTTGCAACAGAAGGACGTCAAAAATTACAAAAAATTCAACCCGAAACACTTGCGCAAGCAAGTCGGATTGGTGGGGTGAACCCAGCCGATATCGGGATTCTAAGCGTATATATTCAACAAGGTAAGATTGCTAAGGTCAAATAGCCTGGTTGATAACTAGTCATTAGATATGTTAGAGTTAAGCATATATTGTCAATGGTAAAAAGCCAGCCGTTTCACATGAAACGGTTGGCTTTTTAGAGTCATGGAAGAAAAGTGAGGGAATCAAGTGATAACTGTTAGTGAAATGAGCTTAACGCTTTCTGGGCGTAAGTTATATGAAGACGTTAATTTGAAGTTTACACCTGGAAATTGTTATGGCGTGATCGGTGCCAATGGTGCAGGTAAGTCAACTTTTCTAAAATTATTAGAAGGTAAATTACAACCATCATCAGGCCACATCTCAATGGGCCCTAATGAACGGATGTCGAGTTTGAATCAAGATCACTACGCTTTTGAAGAATTCGAAGTGTTAGAGACCGTGATCCAAGGTCATAAGAAGTTATATGAAGTGATGCAAGCTAAGGATGCCCTATATGCTAAAGCTGAATTCACTGAAGAAGATGGGATGAAGGCTGCTGATCTAGAAGCTGAATTCGCTGAAATGAATGGTTGGGATGCTGAATCAGAAGCGGCTCAATTACTCCAAGCTTTAGGAATCGATGAATCTTTACATCATGTGAAGATGAGTGAATTGATGGAAGGGCAAAAGATTAAGGTTTTACTTGGTCAAGCACTCTTTGGCAAACCTGATATCCTATTATTGGACGAACCAACTAATGGTTTGGACAGTGCCTCAGTTGAATGGTTAGAAAACTTCTTGGCTGACTTCCCGAACATCGTGATCGTTGTTTCCCATGACCGTTACTTCTTAAACCAAGTATGTACAATGATGTGTGATGTGGACTTCGGTCGCATCAAGACATTCGTTGGTAACTACGACTTCTGGTTAGAATCAAGTAAGTTGGCAGCTAAGTTACAATCAAACGTTAATGCTAAAAAAGAAGAACAAATCAAAGAATTACAAGACTTTATCGCACGTTTCAGTGCTAATGCTTCAAAATCAAAACAAGCTACTTCTCGTAAGAAGCAATTAGAGAAGATTACATTAGAAGATATCCAACCTTCTTCACGTCAATACCCATTCATTAAGTTCGATTTCGAACGCGAATTGGGCAATGACCTTTTACGGGTTGAGAACGTCTCAAAAACAATCGATGGTGTTAAAGTGTTAGATAACATCAGCTTCTCAGTTAAGCCAGACGAAAAAGCAGCAATCGTTTCACGAAATGATGTTGCGACAGCTGTCTTAATGCAAATCTTAGCTGGTGAAGTAGAACCAGATAGTGGTACAGTGACCTGGGGTGTGACGAGTCAACAATCATACTTACCAAGAGATACGAACTCAGCCTTTAATGATGATCAACTCATCATCTTAGACTGGTTACGTCAATTTGCCGCTAAAGGTGAAGACGACAATACTTTCTTACGTGGCTTCTTAGGGAAGATGTTATTCTCTGGGGATGAAGTAACGAAGGAAATTAATGTCCTCTCTGGTGGGGAAAAGGTTCGTTGTATCCTATCTAAAATCATGCTTCAAAAATCAAACACTTTACTATTAGATGATCCAACCAACCATTTGGATTTGGAATCAATTACATCATTGAATGATGCCTTGATCGATTTCAAGGGTGCTTTGATCTTTACATCTCATGATCACCAGTTTATTCAAACAATTGCAGATCACATCATTGAAGTCTCAGCCAACGGTTTAGTTGATCGTGCCGAAACAAACTATGATGAATTCTTAGCACATCCAGAATTACAAAAACAAGTTGCTAAACTATACGCTTAATAACGAGAGAAGACCCGCAGACACGTATTTGTGTCGCGGGTCTTCTTTTTTTGAATCTTTTTCAGAAAGTCCTTGTATCTGTTATTGTAAGTTGGTATACTAGTAAAGTTGTCGCAAGCGAGTAACTCAGTAATGAGTGAGGAAATAAATAATTAAAATGTTTTTGAAAAACACTTGTTATTTAATTCTAATCGTGATAACATATTATATGTTGCTTACGGAGTTATAACTTCTAAGTGATAAATAATTTTTAAAAGTGTTTGACAGATAATTAGTTATATGATATAATTAAAAAGATGTTTCAACACAGTAGATCTTTGAAAACTGAACAAAGTTTTGATAAACCAAATGTGTAGGGTGGCCCTTTTAGGGCACAACATATTTGCGAAGTCAATTTCGCTAGCAAATAAATTAAGCAACAAAACAAGAGCTACAAACTTTTAATCGAGAGTTTGATCCTGGCTCAGGACGAACGCTGGCGGCGTGCCTAATACATGCAAGTCGAACGCACTCTCGTTTAGATTGAAGGAGCTTGCTCCTGATTGATAAGCATTTGAGTGAGTGGCGGACGGGTGAGTAACACGTGGGTAACCTGCCCTAAAGTGGGGGATAACATTTGGAAACAGATGCTAATACCGCATAAAACCTAGCACCGCATGGTGCAGGGTTGAAAGATGGTTTCGGCTATCACTTTAGGATGGACCCGCGGTGCATTAGTTAGTTGGTGAGGTAAAGGCTCACCAAGACCGTGATGCATAGCCGACCTGAGAGGGTAATCGGCCACACTGGGACTGAGACACGGCCCAGACTCCTACGGGAGGCAGCAGTAGGGAATCTTCCACAATGGACGAAAGTCTGATGGAGCAACGCCGCGTGAGTGAAGAAGGTTTTCGGATCGTAAAACTCTGTTGTTGGAGAAGAATGTATCTGATAGTAACTGATCAGGTAGTGACGGTATCCAACCAGAAAGCCACGGCTAACTACGTGCCAGCAGCCGCGGTAATACGTAGGTGGCAAGCGTTGTCCGGATTTATTGGGCGTAAAGCGAGCGCAGGCGGTTTCTTAAGTCTGATGTGAAAGCCTTCGGCTCAACCGAAGAAGTGCATCGGAAACTGGGAAACTTGAGTGCAGAAGAGGACAGTGGAACTCCATGTGTAGCGGTGAAATGCGTAGATATATGGAAGAACACCAGTGGCGAAGGCGGCTGTCTGGTCTGTAACTGACGCTGAGGCTCGAAAGCATGGGTAGCAAACAGGATTAGATACCCTGGTAGTCCATGCCGTAAACGATGAGTGCTAGGTGTTGGAGGGTTTCCGCCCTTCAGTGCCGCAGCTAACGCATTAAGCACTCCGCCTGGGGAGTACGACCGCAAGGTTGAAACTCAAAGGAATTGACGGGGGCCCGCACAAGCGGTGGAGCATGTGGTTTAATTCGAAGCAACGCGAAGAACCTTACCAGGTCTTGACATCCTTTGACCACTCTAGAGATAGAGCTTTCCCTTCGGGGACAAAGTGACAGGTGGTGCATGGTTGTCGTCAGCTCGTGTCGTGAGATGTTGGGTTAAGTCCCGCAACGAGCGCAACCCTTATTACTAGTTGCCAGCATTAAGTTGGGCACTCTAGTGAGACTGCCGGTGACAAACCGGAGGAAGGTGGGGACGACGTCAAATCATCATGCCCCTTATGACCTGGGCTACACACGTGCTACAATGGATGGTACAACGAGTTGCGAGACCGCGAGGTTTAGCTAATCTCTTAAAACCATTCTCAGTTCGGATTGTAGGCTGCAACTCGCCTACATGAAGCCGGAATCGCTAGTAATCGCGGATCAGCATGCCGCGGTGAATACGTTCCCGGGCCTTGTACACACCGCCCGTCACACCATGAGAGTTTGTAACACCCAAAGCCGGTGAGGTAACCCTTCGGGGAGCCAGCCGTCTAAGGTGGGACAGATGATTAGGGTGAAGTCGTAACAAGGTAGCCGTAGGAGAACCTGCGGCTGGATCACCTCCTTTCTAAGGAATAATACGGAAAACCTTGTACATTTGCGAAATCAAAACTTTGTTTAGTTTTGAGAGGTCTACTCTCAAACTTTGTTCTTTGAAAACTGGATAATAAGTAATATATTAGTTTTAAAAGCCGAGAAAAACATTGCGTTTTAAAGAGTTTTTTAATAATAGAAATATGAATTAGTTCATATCGCTAAACTCAAATAATAACCCTTTACCGTAGGTAAAGATAGGTTAAGTTATAAAGGGCGCATGGTGGATGCCTTGGCACTAGGAGCCGATGAAGGACGGTACTAACACCGATATGCTTCGGGGAGCTGTAAGTAAGCTTTGATCCGGAGATTTCCGAATGGGGGAACCCAATACTTTTAATCGAGTATTATCATTAAGTGAATACATAGCTTAATGAAGGTAGACGAGGGGAACTGAAACATCTAAGTACCTTCAGGAAGAGAAAGAAAAATCGATTCCCTAAGTAGCGGCGAGCGAACGGGGAAGAGCCCAAACCAAGAAGCTTGCTTCTTGGGGTTGTAGGACAGAACTTTGGAGTTACCAAGTTAAGTTGTAATCGAATCAGCTGGGAAGCTGAGTCAAAGAGTGTGATAACCACGTAGATTAAACAACTTAACCTCCGTTCTGGATCCTGAGTACGGCGGAACACGTGAAATTCCGTCGGAATCCGGGAGGACCATCTCCCAAGGCTAAATACTCCCTAGTGACCGATAGTGAACCAGTACCGTGAGGGAAAGGTGAAAAGCACCCCGGAAGGGGAGTGAAATAGATCCTGAAACCATGTGCCTACAATTAGTCAAAGCTCGTTAATGAGTGATGGCGTGCCTTTTGTAGAATGAACCGGCGAGTTACGTTTATATGCGAGGTTAAAGTGAAAAGCTGGAGCCGTAGCGAAAGCGAGTCTGAAATGGGCGAGTGAGTATATAGATGTAGACCCGAAACCAAGTGACCTACCCATGTCCAGGTTGAAGGTGTGGTAAAACACACTGGAGGACCGAACCCACGTCAGTTGAAAATGGCGGGGATGAGGTGTGGGTAGCGGTGAAATTCCAATCGAACTTGGAGATAGCTGGTTCTCTCCGAAATAGCTTTAGGGCTAGCCTCGGAATATTGGATCATGGAGGTAGAGCACTGTTTGGACTAGGGGCCCGTCATGGGTTACTGAATTCAGATAAACTCCGAATACCATTGATTTAGTTCCGGGAGTCAGACTGCGAGTGATAAGATCCGTAGTCGAAAGGGAAACAGCCCAGATCACCAGTTAAGGTCCCAAAATTTATGTTAAGTGGAAAAGGATGTGGCGGTGCACAGACAACTAGGATGTTGGCTCAGAAGCAGCCACCATTTAAAGAGTGCGTAATAGCTCACTAGTCGAGTGCCGCTGCGCCGAAAATGTACCGGGGCTAAACATAATACCGAAACTGTGGGTGGACACGTAAGTGTCCGCGGTAGGAGAGCGTTCTAAGGGCGACGAAGCTAGATCGTAAGGACTAGTGGAGCGCTTAGAAGTGAGAATGCCGGCATGAGTAGCGAAAGATCAGTGAGAATCTGATCCACCGTATGACTAAGGTTTCCTGGGGAAGGCTCGTCCTCCCAGGGTTAGTCGGGACCTAAGGCGAGGCCGAGAGGCGTAGTCGATGGATAACAGGTTGATATTCCTGTACTAGTTTATTTTGTTTGAATGATGGAGGGACGCAGGAAGCTAAGGAATGCACACGACTGGAAATGTGTGTCCAAGCAATAAGTCTTGAGTTGAGTGAAATGCTTGATTCTTTAAGGACAAGTTGTGATGGGGAGCGAAATTAAGTAGCGAAGTTCCTGATGTTACACTGCCAAGAAAAGCTTCTAGTGAGAAATAAACTACCCGTACCGTAAACCGACACAGGTGGTCGAGGAGAATATCCTAAGGTGAGCGAGTGAACTCTCGTTAAGGAACTCGGCAAAATGACCCCGTAACTTCGGGAGAAGGGGTGCTGACCGTCAGGTCAGCTGCAGTGAATAGGCCCAAACAACTGTTTATCAAAAACACAGGTCTCTGCAAAATCGTAAGATGACGTATAGGGGCTGACGCCTGCCCGGTGCTGGAAGGTTAAGAGGATGAGTTAGCGCAAGCGAAGCCCAGAATTGAAGCCCCAGTAAACGGCGGCCGTAACTATAACGGTCCTAAGGTAGCGAAATTCCTTGTCGGGTAAGTTCCGACCCGCACGAAAGGCGTAATGATTTGGGCACTGTCTCAACGAGAGACTCGGTGAAATTATAATACCCGTGAAGATGCGGGTTACCCGCGACAGGACGGAAAGACCCCATGGAGCTTTACTGTAGCTTGATATTGAGTGTTTGTACAGTTTGTACAGGATAGGTAGGAGCCGTAGAAATCGGAACGCTAGTTTCGATTGAGGCGTTGGTGGGATACTACCCTAACTGTATGACCACTCTAACCCGCGCCACTTAGCGTGGCGGGAGACAGTGTCAGGTGGGCAGTTTGACTGGGGCGGTCGCCTCCTAAAGTGTAACGGAGGCGCTCAAAGGTTCTCTCAGAATGGTTGGAAATCATTCGTAGAGTGTAAAGGTATAAGAGAGCTTGACTGTGAGATTGACAAATCGAGCAGGGACGAAAGTCGGACTTAGTGATCCGGTGGTTCCGTATGGAAGGGCCATCGCTCAACGGATAAAAGCTACCCTGGGGATAACAGGCTTATCTCCCCCAAGAGTCCACATCGACGGGGAGGTTTGGCACCTCGATGTCGGCTCATCGCATCCTGGGGCTGTAGTCGGTCCCAAGGGTTGGGCTGTTCGCCCATTAAAGCGGTACGCGAGCTGGGTTCAGAACGTCGTGAGACAGTTCGGTCCCTATCCGTCGCGGGCGCAGGAAATTTGAGAGGAGCTGTCCTTAGTACGAGAGGACCGGGATGGACATACCTCTGGTGTACCAGTTGTGCCGCCAGGCGCATCGCTGGGTAGCTATGTATGGCAGGGATAAACGCTGAAAGCATCTAAGTGTGAAGCCCCCCTCGAGATGAGATTTCCCATTCCTTTATGGAAGTAAGACCCCTGAAAGATGATCAGGTAGATAGGCTAGAAGTGGAAGTACAGCGATGTATGGAGCGGACTAGTACTAATCGGTCGAGGACTTAACCAAAGGTGCAATGTTTGGCTTTTGAAATGAAAATATTACTTATTATGCAGTTTTGAGAGAACGAAGTTCTTCTCAGTGCGTAAGCACAAATAGTGTGGTGGCGATAGCAAGAAGGATACACCTGTTCCCATGTCGAACACAGTAGTTAAGCTTCTTAGCGCCGATAGTAGTTGGTGGGAAACTACCTGCGAGGATAGGACGTTGCCACGCAAATTAAAAAGGTTGAACCTTAGGGTTCAGCCTTTTTTGTTGGCTATTTTAAATAATTAAATGCTGAAATAGCGTGTAATAGATCTGTTTTGAATAAATATAATATTTATGTCGAAAAAGCTTGACCATTGGGATTTAACTTGGTAAGATATAAAAGTTGTCTCAAACGAGTAACTCAGTAATGAGTGAGGAAATAAATAATTAAAATGTTTTTGAAAAACACTTGTTATTTAATTCTAATCGTGATAACATATTATATGTTGCTTACGGAGTTATAACTTCTAAGTGATAAATAATTTTTAAAAGTGTTTGACAGATAATTAGTTATATGATATAATTAAAAAGCTGTTTCAACACAGTAGATCTTTGAAAACTGAACAAAGTTTTGATAAACCAAATGTGTAGGGTCGCCCTTTTAGGGCACAACATATTTGCGAAGTCAATTTCGCTAGCAAATAAATTAAGTAACAAAACAAGAGCTACAAACTTTTAATCGAGAGTTTGATCCTGGCTCAGGACGAACGCTGGCGGCGTGCCTAATACATGCAAGTCGAACGCACTCTCGTTTAGATTGAAGGAGCTTGCTCCTGATTGATAAGCATTTGAGTGAGTGGCGGACGGGTGAGTAACACGTGGGTAACCTGCCCTAAAGTGGGGGATAACATTTGGAAACAGATGCTAATACCGCATAAAACCTAGCACCGCATGGTGCAGGGTTGAAAGATGGTTTCGGCTATCACTTTAGGATGGACCCGCGGTGCATTAGTTAGTTGGTGAGGTAAAGGCTCACCAAGACCGTGATGCATAGCCGACCTGAGAGGGTAATCGGCCACACTGGGACTGAGACACGGCCCAGACTCCTACGGGAGGCAGCAGTAGGGAATCTTCCACAATGGACGAAAGTCTGATGGAGCAACGCCGCGTGAGTGAAGAAGGTTTTCGGATCGTAAAACTCTGTTGTTGGAGAAGAATGTATCTGATAGTAACTGATCAGGTAGTGACGGTATCCAACCAGAAAGCCACGGCTAACTACGTGCCAGCAGCCGCGGTAATACGTAGGTGGCAAGCGTTGTCCGGATTTATTGGGCGTAAAGCGAGCGCAGGCGGTTTCTTAAGTCTGATGTGAAAGCCTTCGGCTCAACCGAAGAAGTGCATCGGAAACTGGGAAACTTGAGTGCAGAAGAGGACAGTGGAACTCCATGTGTAGCGGTGAAATGCGTAGATATATGGAAGAACACCAGTGGCGAAGGCGGCTGTCTGGTCTGTAACTGACGCTGAGGCTCGAAAGCATGGGTAGCAAACAGGATTAGATACCCTGGTAGTCCATGCCGTAAACGATGAGTGCTAGGTGTTGGAGGGTTTCCGCCCTTCAGTGCCGCAGCTAACGCATTAAGCACTCCGCCTGGGGAGTACGACCGCAAGGTTGAAACTCAAAGGAATTGACGGGGGCCCGCACAAGCGGTGGAGCATGTGGTTTAATTCGAAGCAACGCGAAGAACCTTACCAGGTCTTGACATCCTTTGACCACTCTAGAGATAGAGCTTTCCCTTCGGGGACAAAGTGACAGGTGGTGCATGGTTGTCGTCAGCTCGTGTCGTGAGATGTTGGGTTAAGTCCCGCAACGAGCGCAACCCTTATTACTAGTTGCCAGCATTAAGTTGGGCACTCTAGTGAGACTGCCGGTGACAAACCGGAGGAAGGTGGGGACGACGTCAAATCATCATGCCCCTTATGACCTGGGCTACACACGTGCTACAATGGATGGTACAACGAGTTGCGAGACCGCGAGGTTTAGCTAATCTCTTAAAACCATTCTCAGTTCGGATTGTAGGCTGCAACTCGCCTACATGAAGCCGGAATCGCTAGTAATCGCGGATCAGCATGCCGCGGTGAATACGTTCCCGGGCCTTGTACACACCGCCCGTCACACCATGAGAGTTTGTAACACCCAAAGCCGGTGAGGTAACCCTTCGGGGAGCCAGCCGTCTAAGGTGGGACAGATGATTAGGGTGAAGTCGTAACAAGGTAGCCGTAGGAGAACCTGCGGCTGGATCACCTCCTTTCTAAGGAATAATACGGAAAACCTTGTACATTTGCGAAATCAAAACTTTGTTTAGTTTTGAGAGGTCTACTCTCAAACTTTGTTCTTTGAAAACTGGATAATAAGTAATATATTAGTTTTAAAAGCCGAGAAAAACATTGCGTTTTAAAGAGTTTTTTAATAATAGAAATATGAATTAGTTCATATCGCTAAACTCAAATAATAACCCTTTACCGTAGGTAAAGATAGGTTAAGTTATAAAGGGCGCATGGTGGATGCCTTGGCACTAGGAGCCGATGAAGGACGGTACTAACACCGATATGCTTCGGGGAGCTGTAAGTAAGCTTTGATCCGGAGATTTCCGAATGGGGGAACCCAATACTTTTAATCGAGTATTATCATTAAGTGAATACATAGCTTAATGAAGGTAGACGAGGGGAACTGAAACATCTAAGTACCTTCAGGAAGAGAAAGAAAAATCGATTCCCTAAGTAGCGGCGAGCGAACGGGGAAGAGCCCAAACCAAGAAGCTTGCTTCTTGGGGTTGTAGGACAGAACTTTGGAGTTACCAAGTTAAGTTGTAATCGAATCAGCTGGGAAGCTGAGTCAAAGAGTGTGATAACCACGTAGATTAAACAACTTAACCTCCGTTCTGGATCCTGAGTACGGCGGAACACGTGAAATTCCGTCGGAATCCGGGAGGACCATCTCCCAAGGCTAAATACTCCCTAGTGACCGATAGTGAACCAGTACCGTGAGGGAAAGGTGAAAAGCACCCCGGAAGGGGAGTGAAATAGATCCTGAAACCATGTGCCTACAATTAGTCAAAGCTCGTTAATGAGTGATGGCGTGCCTTTTGTAGAATGAACCGGCGAGTTACGTTTATATGCGAGGTTAAAGTGAAAAGCTGGAGCCGTAGCGAAAGCGAGTCTGAAATGGGCGAGTGAGTATATAGATGTAGACCCGAAACCAAGTGACCTACCCATGTCCAGGTTGAAGGTGTGGTAAAACACACTGGAGGACCGAACCCACGTCAGTTGAAAATGGCGGGGATGAGGTGTGGGTAGCGGTGAAATTCCAATCGAACTTGGAGATAGCTGGTTCTCTCCGAAATAGCTTTAGGGCTAGCCTCGGAATATTGGATCATGGAGGTAGAGCACTGTTTGGACTAGGGGCCCGTCATGGGTTACTGAATTCAGATAAACTCCGAATACCATTGATTTAGTTCCGGGAGTCAGACTGCGAGTGATAAGATCCGTAGTCGAAAGGGAAACAGCCCAGATCACCAGTTAAGGTCCCAAAATTTATGTTAAGTGGAAAAGGATGTGGCGGTGCACAGACAACTAGGATGTTGGCTCAGAAGCAGCCACCATTTAAAGAGTGCGTAATAGCTCACTAGTCGAGTGCCGCTGCGCCGAAAATGTACCGGGGCTAAACATAATACCGAAACTGTGGGTGGACACGTAAGTGTCCGCGGTAGGAGAGCGTTCTAAGGGCGACGAAGCTAGATCGTAAGGACTAGTGGAGCGCTTAGAAGTGAGAATGCCGGCATGAGTAGCGAAAGATCAGTGAGAATCTGATCCACCGTATGACTAAGGTTTCCTGGGGAAGGCTCGTCCTCCCAGGGTTAGTCGGGACCTAAGGCGAGGCCGAGAGGCGTAGTCGATGGATAACAGGTTGATATTCCTGTACTAGTTTATTTTGTTTGAATGATGGAGGGACGCAGGAAGCTAAGGAATGCACACGACTGGAAATGTGTGTCCAAGCAATAAGTCTTGAGTTGAGTGAAATGCTTGATTCTTTAAGGACAAGTTGTGATGGGGAGCGAAATTAAGTAGCGAAGTTCCTGATGTTACACTGCCAAGAAAAGCTTCTAGTGAGAAATAAACTACCCGTACCGTAAACCGACACAGGTGGTCGAGGAGAATATCCTAAGGTGAGCGAGTGAACTCTCGTTAAGGAACTCGGCAAAATGACCCCGTAACTTCGGGAGAAGGGGTGCTGACCGTCAGGTCAGCCGCAGTGAATAGGCCCAAACAACTGTTTATCAAAAACACAGGTCTCTGCAAAATCGTAAGATGACGTATAGGGGCTGACGCCTGCCCGGTGCTGGAAGGTTAAGAGGATGAGTTAGCGCAAGCGAAGCCCAGAATTGAAGCCCCAGTAAACGGCGGCCGTAACTATAACGGTCCTAAGGTAGCGAAATTCCTTGTCGGGTAAGTTCCGACCCGCACGAAAGGCGTAATGATTTGGGCACTGTCTCAACGAGAGACTCGGTGAAATTATAATACCCGTGAAGATGCGGGTTACCCGCGACAGGACGGAAAGACCCCATGGAGCTTTACTGTAGCTTGATATTGAGTGTTTGTACAGTTTGTACAGGATAGGTAGGAGCCGTAGAAATCGGAACGCTAGTTTCGATTGAGGCGTTGGTGGGATACTACCCTAACTGTATGACCACTCTAACCCGCGCCACTTAGCGTGGCGGGAGACAGTGTCAGGTGGGCAGTTTGACTGGGGCGGTCGCCTCCTAAAGTGTAACGGAGGCGCTCAAAGGTTCTCTCAGAATGGTTGGAAATCATTCGTAGAGTGTAAAGGTATAAGAGAGCTTGACTGTGAGATTGACAAATCGAGCAGGGACGAAAGTCGGACTTAGTGATCCGGTGGTTCCGTATGGAAGGGCCATCGCTCAACGGATAAAAGCTACCCTGGGGATAACAGGCTTATCTCCCCCAAGAGTCCACATCGACGGGGAGGTTTGGCACCTCGATGTCGGCTCATCGCATCCTGGGGCTGTAGTCGGTCCCAAGGGTTGGGCTGTTCGCCCATTAAAGCGGTACGCGAGCTGGGTTCAGAACGTCGTGAGACAGTTCGGTCCCTATCCGTCGCGGGCGCAGGAAATTTGAGAGGAGCTGTCCTTAGTACGAGAGGACCGGGATGGACATACCTCTGGTGTACCAGTTGTGCCGCCAGGCGCATCGCTGGGTAGCTATGTATGGCAGGGATAAACGCTGAAAGCATCTAAGTGTGAAGCCCCCCTCGAGATGAGATTTCCCATTCCTTTATGGAAGTAAGACCCCTGAAAGATGATCAGGTAGATAGGCTAGAAGTGGAAGTACAGCGATGTATGGAGCGGACTAGTACTAATCGGTCGAGGACTTAACCAAAGGTGCAATGTTTGGCTTTTGAAATGAAAATATTACTTATTATGCAGTTTTGAGAGAACGAAGTTCTTCTCAGTGCGTAAGCACAAATAGTGTGGTGGCGATAGCAAGAAGGATACACCTGTTCCCATGTCGAACACAGTAGTTAAGCTTCTTAGCGCCGATAGTAGTTGGTGGGAAACTACCTGCGAGGATAGGACGTTGCCACGCAAATTAAAAAGGTTGAACCTCAGGGTTCAGCCTTTTTTTGTTAGATTATCTTATGAATATCTACTATACTAATAGTAATCCTAAAAGGAGAAAATAGTATGAAAGATAACTATAGAACTACGTTAAATACTAGACCTTTAATGTTTCTCGAGTCTAGAAGGGTTGGAGAATTACTAGTAAAAGGTGTTCCTACAGAAAAAATACGAAGACAAGTTATCGAAGAGGATTTATTGCAATTACCATCAATTAGTAGAAGGAAAATTGCTGTAGAAATTATCTTGAAAAGATTAAATTATCTTGATGATTATTTAGTAACAAAGTTTGTTGAAGTTGATCAAGATACTGCAAAAATAGTTCTATTATATTCTATTTTGAGGACTGATCAGTTATTCTATGAATTTATGAGAGAAGTTTATTGGCAATCGATTATAAGTCATAAAGATACGTTAAAAAAATCTGATATTATTAATTTTATCACTAATAAGGAATTACAGAGTAATCGTGTTAAAATGTGGACTGACGGTACAAAAAGACGATTAGCAAGTGCATATCAGCAGATATTAACTGAAACTCAATTGTTACAAGATGAACACATAAAAAATAGTATCCTAACGGGGGATGTTCGACAATATCTAATTGAAAACGGGGATAAGCAATGTGTTGAAATATTAATAGGGAGGCTTATTTCGTGAGAACAACAAATGAAAGATTAAATGAGTTGCAGGCTAGAATTTCTGATAATCAATTTCTCACTAAACAAGGATTGGGAAACGAGGTTAGTTTTTATATATTTGATTATAATCCAGCTGATGAGTTACTGGTTAGATCTAGATTGCCAGAAATTCAGCGATATACAGTTAATAAATTAGATACGCCAATCAAAGAGTTTAATCTTTTTGATATCGCAACTCGTTTTTTCGAAGAGCGGCAGTATATGGAAAAGAATTATCAGATGGAACAGACGAAAGATTCTTTTACATTATATGATCGTATGCAGAGGGCTTTAAAAACAGCTACTGATCGAGATGAGGTTATTAAGTATATACGAGAACATTGTGAAGATAATACTATAACTTTTATTACAGGTGTTGGTAGTGCATATCCATTGGTACGGGCACATACTGTGTTAAACAATCTGCAACCAATCATTGTACAAAAGCCGTTAATTCTATTTTATCCTGGAGTTTACGAAGGCAATAAATTATCATTGTTTAACCAATTTAAAGATGATAATTATTATCGTGCATTCCGAATTGTTGAACCATAATATGAGTGGAGGAACCAACATGAAGGTTAATGAGTTATTTAAAAAGCCAATAGATCGTGAGATTCAAGGAGTCGTAAAAATTGGCCAAGATCAAGAATCAAATACATATCAGGAATTAGATGAGTATGTGATTACTAGCGAAATACGTAAGAATATGGGAACTTTTTTTGAGGCGTACGTAAAGTCGTTAGAGCAACCAACTGATCAAATGGGTGTCTGGATATCTGGGTTCTTTGGTTCTGGTAAATCTCATTTCTTAAAGATATTAAGCTACCTAATTGATAGTCAAAAGACAGTTAAAGGACGACGACCTATATCGTTTATCGAAGATAAGTTTGAAGAAAATGATGAGACATTAGCGCTAATAAAACGCGCTAGTGAACAACCTAATCAGGTTGCATTATTTAATATTGAATCTAAGGCTGAGGCTGACAGTATGAATAGTAAATCGGCTGTTGTTAAAGTCTTTAATAAAGTTTTGAATGAATTACGAGGCTTCTCAGGTGCTAATGCATGGATTGCGGAGATGGAAGAGACACTTGCCAATAACGGACAGTATGAACAGTTTAAAACTGCTTTTGAGCGTATTGCTGACTTAGATTGGGTGGAAGGCCGGGAGGAAATTTTTTATAATGAGGACTCGGTAATTGAGGCCTTAAGTGAAGTAACAGAAATGACGATTGAGAGCGCACGACACTTCATAGAATCTGGGGAAGCTAATTATGAAATTAGTGATGAGTCATTTGCTAAAAAAGTGAAGCGATACGTTGATCAACAGCCAGATAATTATCATTTAGTTTTTTTAGCAGATGAGATGGGGCAATATATTGCTGATAATGGTCAATTAATGCTGGATTTACAGATGGTTGTTGAAGATCTAGCGCAATATTGTCAAGGAAAGGTCTGGGTAGTTGTAACAAGTCAGCAGGATATTGATTCACTAAATCGTGGTGGTATGTCCTCTAATGATTTTTCTAAGATTCAGGGGCGTTTTAACACGCGATTGCCATTGAGTTCTGCTAATGCGGATGAAGTTATTAAGAAGCGATTATTAGCGAAGACAGAAGCAGCCAGCGCGATATTAACAACTGAATATACAGAAAACGAAGCTGTTCTAAAAAATAAAATTCTATTTACTAATGATACGGCAGAAATGAAATCTTTTGATGATGTAGATGAATTTATTGATACTTATCCTTTTGTGCCTTATCAGTTTAATCTATTACAAAAAGTATTTATGGGAATTCGAGGACATGGTTTCGCTGGGAAACATTTGGCAAATGGTGAGCGTAGTCTACTATCTGCAGCACAGTATGCGGCACAAATATTTAGTGAACAATCGACCGATTTTTTGGTACCATTCTCGGTATTCTATGAAAATATTGAAAATGCACTAGAATATTCTGTGCAAACACCTATTATTCAGGCTAAAAGTAATAAACGGCTTGATAAGTTTGATGTCGAAGTTCTGAAGTTATTGTTCTTAATTCGCTATGTACAAGAGATACCTTCTAACATTGATAACCTGACAACGTTAATGATTGATAATATTGACGCTCAAATGGTTACCATCAAGAGTAATATTCAAGAAAGTTTGAAACGTTTAGAACGGGAATTTCTGATTCAAAGACAAGGAACGGAATATGTTTTTCTAACGAATGAAGAACAAGATATTAATCGGGATATTCAATCGGTTGAAATTACTAATAGTGATATAGTTAGTTATCTAGGATCAATGATTTATACCGATATATTAGGTTTAAAGCAGTATACGTATAAACCGTTTAAAGAATTTCCAAGTGTCAGTTATAATTTCGAAGTTAATCAGATAGTAGATAACATTGTATTAAAAAAAGCTACCAGTCAATTGGCACTCCAAATTTATACACCACTTAGTCTGGAAGTTAATTCGAATGAAGATGCTAGTGCACGTTCTATGGAAGAAGGTGTCATTGTCGTTCGTTTACCAGAAAGCGGCACTTATTTAGAGGATATTCAACAATTTAAACGAATTGATCAATATTTACGAGAGGCTGCTCATCAACGAACAGATAGCTATGAAGACATCGTTAGCCATAAAGGTCGTGAAAGAACGCAATTATCACAAGAGATTAAGATTCAAGTAACGGCTATTTTAGCAAGATCTGAGATTTATGTTAATGGGAGCCGGTTAGGTGTTGCAGGCGAAGCTAAAACGATAATTAATCAGGCACTAAAACAAGCGACTGAAATTACGTTTTCTAAGTTAAAATATATTAAACATAATTACCATAGAGATGACCTTGAAGGGCTCTTTAGTCAACAAGGGCATTTATTAGATCAGTCAATAGAGGATCCCAATGAATTAGCAACTGAAGCGATTTTAAAGGACTTAGAGGTATGGCACGCGCGGAAGCAACGTGTTTCTTTAAAATCGCTATTAGATAACTATAAAGTTGCCCCCTTTGGTTGGCAAGAAGAAACAGTTTTGGCAAGTCTTATTCGACTATTACTAGCTGAAAAAATCCAAATGCGCCGCCAAAGTGAAAAGTTAATTCCAGAGGCTAATTTAAGTTACTTTATCAGTGAAATTAGTCGTAGTAAAGAACAAGAAAAAATTGCTGTTGAACAAAGGGATGTTATTCAAGCAGCATTCTTGAGAACTGCTAATCAAGTTGTTAAAGCGATGTTTAATATTGTTCCTGAGAAATCAAAAGATGATGATCGAATGAACGAGATCAAGGAACCCTTCCGCCGAGAAATTAAAGTATTAAATAACCTATTAATGAGATATAGTGGGCATAGTTATTATCCTGGTGAATCGTCAGTTAAACGGGAATTAGCATTATTAGAAAGTGTCTGGGAGTTAAAGGATGCACAACAATTCTTTGAACGATTAGCGCATATTGCTGATGAGCTATTGGAAACATATGATGATAATGAAGATGTTAAGCAGTTCTTTAGCTCACAATACGAATTATTTGAAGTTGCTAATGAATTAGATATTAGATATCAACAAGATCAGGATTACCTGACACAGGATGAAGTGAAAAGAGCTGGAGAAAGGATCCACCAGATTGTTAATTATGCGGAACCTTATCAAGTTATTAAAGAGTTAAAATCTTTAAATGAAGTCTTTTTAACAGGTCTGACAAACGAGATAGAATTGGCTGCAGCACCTTATCAGATTCAACTAGAAAAAAACTGTGAAAGTTTATTGGATACTTTAGGGACGCCAGAATTAGTCGATGAATTTAAAGAGAAGATTATTAGACAATACGCGATGATCTCAGATAAACTTAGTCGTGCACAAACAATTACTGAGGTGCGAGGATTAAATACTGATATTATTTCAACACGGGATCGTTTTATGATACTGATTAACGAATTTGTAGAAAAGCAAGTACCACTTACCGTCGAGGAAGATGATAATGATTTTAAGCCTAATGTTACAAAAGTAGCGGCGGTGAAACCAATTGCAAAAACATTACGGATTACTCACGATACTGTTTTTCCTAGTCAAAGTGTGACGATTAAGTCGGAAGCGGATATTGATCGTTACGTGGCAGCAGTTAGAGCACAACTTGAACAAAAGCTAGCTGATAATGATGAATTATATATCATTTAAGCAATAATCGTTTAAAATAGAGTATAAGACAGATAATACTGTTTTATACTCTATTTTTATAGGATGGATTTCAATGGATAAAACCGCGATAAAGAGATTTGCAGTCACTGCAAAAAGAAATTTGCTTGTTAGCATCCGATCTTATTTAACGTTTCATTATTTAGTAACGGATACTAATTTGCCTAATTTAACCAATAATATTATTGAAAACGGTAGTCAGCGTAGAACATTAACCAATCAAGAAACAACTGATTTTAAAGAGTTTTTAGATGAAATGGAAATATTAATGCGTGATTACAGTTATAGTGAGGCTTTGTCACAGCTTATTGAAAAAGCAGCTTTTACTTGGTTTAACTGGGTGGCGGTTGTTAGATATATGGAACTACATAATTATCTACCAATTCAAATGCGATTGTTATCTTCAGAAAGAGATGGCAAAAGTGAGCCAGATGCTTTAACAGATATCTATGATGTTATAGAGACACTTGATTTAGACACACATTACCTTGCGGAGATTGAGGATAGTCTTCAGAGTAGAGCAGATAAAGATAATAGCCGGTATCAATATTTGTTGAAGCAACAGATCAACCAATTAGCGCTTATTTTACCAAGTGCCTTTGATTCAATATCTGGTACAATATCAGCTTTACTTCCCAACAATTTATTGCAAAAAAATGGTCTCGTCTCAGATTTGGTTAGTAGTGATATTGCGGATCAGGATTGGGATGATATTGAAATAATTGGTTGGTTATTTCAATACTATAATTCAGAATTAAAGGAGCGTGTTGGTGGTCTCAAGAATCATAACGTTTCTAAAAATGAATTACCGGTCGTTACTCAATTATTTACGCCTAAATGGATTGTTCAGTATATGCTGCAAAATTCTCTGGGAAATGAATATCTGAGTCAGTATCCTGCTACTCAATTAGTTAATAACTGGGAATACTATTTAGGGCATGAGAAGCCATTAATTGCGGCAAATGAAACGCAAGAATTGGAACAGATAAAAATAATTGATCCGGCTTGTGGTTCTGGACATATCCTACTAGAAGCCTTTGAAATGCTGTACCAGATGTATCAAGAACAAGGGTACTCTGCGCGGGAAATTCCGCAATTAATTTTAAAATATAATTTATTTGGATTAGATATTGATCAAAGATCGGTTCAGATTACTCAACTAGCCTTACTATTGAAGATGTTAGAGAAACAACCTAGATTTTTAAGAAGACAGAGAGAACCAATTGTATTTAATGTCTATGAATTTAAGGATGCTAAAAAGTCTATTTCTCAAGAAGCTCTAGAATTAATTGCAAATGTTACTGAATTTGATGCGATTAATGAAGTGATGACGACTTTTGCAGATGCGAAACAGTTTGGGACACTTATAATGGCTGATTCAATTCTAAATTACCAACAGTTAATTGAACGAATCAATCAGTATGAGCCAACAGATCTTTATCAAGAAGCATTATGGCATGAATTACAAGATTGTTTGTTGCCAATATTAATCTGTGCTGAATTATTAAAGCAGAAATATAACGTAGTCGTGACTAATCCGCCATATCATAATAAGTACAATCCAACCTTGAAAAGGTTTATGCAGCAGAATTATGCCGATGTGAAATCAGATCTGTATTCAGCGTTTATTAAAAAGACCTTTATGATGACTAAAAAAAATGGCTATGCAGCCCTGATGAGTCCCTATACATGGATGTTTATTTCATCACACCAAAAATTACGCCAATATCTGATTGAAAATGGGACTATTACAAGTTTAGTGCAACTAGAATACTCAGCATTTGAAGATGCGACCGTCCCTATCTGTACATTTGTTATTCAAAATCAGACTGTAAATCGTAGAGGAGTCTATCTGCGATTAGAAGCCTTTAAAGGGAGTGAACAACAACCAATAAAGACTGCTGAAGCGGCTAAAGATGAATCGGTTGATTATCGATATTTACGGGAAATGATCTCTTTCCAAGATATTCCAGGGACACCGATTGCTTATTGGGCGAGTGATAAGGTGCGAGCTATTTTTAAAAATAATTCAAAATTAGGCGATATAGGGATTGCTCGGCGAGGGTTACAGACTGGGGATGCAAATAAGTTTGTGAGAAATTGGTATGAAGTGAGTTCTAATAGTATATTTAATGGTAAAAGTATAGATTATGTATGGGTAATGTTTAATAATGGTGGGAAGTACAGAAGATGGTTTAGTGGTCTTACAGATATAGTAAAGTGGGAAGACAATGGAAATGCTATTAAGAGTCAACAAAATAGTATTATTCCAAATGAGAAGTATTACTTCAACAAAGCTATAGTATGGAATAAAATAACGAGTGGCAATTTTGGGGCTAAATTAAATACAAATATCAGTATTCAGGGCGATGCAGCGCCATTTTTAATTACAGAAAGAGAAAATATTGATTATTTATTAGGCTTTATGAATACAGCGGCTTTTAAGTTTCTTTTAAAAAATTTAAGTGAGACATTAAATTTTCAGGTGGGTGATATAGTTAATGTCCCTATTATAGATGAGATACATGAGGAGGTTAAAGAAGAAGTGGGGAGTATTGTTCAGCAAAATATCTCCTTATCACAACAAGATTGGGATTCTTTTGAAACTTCTTGGGACTTTAAGACTCACCCACTCGTTCAATATCAACAAGGCGCAACTTTGATTGAGGCGGCGTTTAAACAATGGCAGGCAGTTGCTGAAGCGCGATTTACGCACTTAAAGGCTAATGAAGAGGCGCTTAATAAGATATTTATTGATATTTATGGGTTGCAAGATGAGTTATCACCGGAGGAGACCGATCAGGATGTGACAGTGGAACGAGCGAAACAAGTAAGAGAAGTAAAAAGTTTTCTGTCATATTTAGTTGGGGTTATTTTTGGACGGTATCGACTTGATCAGCCGGGGTTAGCTTATGCTGGTGGACAGTATGATGTTGATCAGTACCAAGGATTTAAACCAGATTCTGATAATATTATTCCGATTGGTTTTGAGAAAGGTTATTATGGGGATGATATTGTGACTAGAATCCGCCACTTGGTGGGGTTAATTTATGGGGCAGAAACCGTTGATCAGAATTTAATGTATCTCGCACAAACACTTTATCCGAATGACGGCGGCCAACCAGAGACCTTATTACGAAAATACTTCTTAAAGGATTTCTATAAAGATCATGTTAAGATTTATCGTAAACGCCCGATTTACTGGCAATTAGATAGTGGTAAGGAGAACGGTTTTAAGGCACTGATTTATGGGCATCGGTATGATAAGCAGACGTTAGCGCGGGTTAGAACTGATTATGTCTTGCCGTTATTAAAGAGTATTCAACAGTTAGATGAAACCACAATGAT
The DNA here is from genome assembly GCA_002953655.1 of Latilactobacillus sakei. Lineage (NCBI taxonomy): Bacteria > Bacillati > Bacillota > Bacilli > Lactobacillales > Lactobacillaceae > Latilactobacillus > Latilactobacillus sakei. Next base: position 2,074,173 of record CP025839.1, on the reverse strand, counting down.
TGAGGTTGATTCAACACGGGAACAAGCATTATTAAAGAAACGTCATCAAAAATATCAAAAACAACTTTCGGAAGTACGTCAGTATGAAGCAATATTACAGTATGCGGCTAGTCGAGAAATTGAGATTAATTTAGATGATGGGATTAAAGTTAATTATCAAAAATTCCAGGAGATTATTATCGAAACTACTAATGGTCAATCGGAAAAGGGGAATTTATTAACTAAGCTTAAATTATAAAAAACGATATTGATAAAATTTAATTTTTATCAGTATCGTTTTTTTAGATTAGTATCATTTTGGCAGGGTTGTTTGTTACAATAGCTAGTGATTAATTAAAAAGGTTGTGAAATATATGAGTTTAGATAATACGGAGCAACTACTCCAAGAACGGTTTAAGCAACCATTGGAACAATATCAAAGTAGGCGAATTATTTTTTGGTATGATGTAGAAGGTAGTTTTTCAGAAGAGATTGACCAATATAAATTACCAGGAGTAAGAATTATTAAGGTTGATCAACATAATTATTTTAAAACAAAATATCAAATTGAAATTTTGGAGCCCAATCAAAACTTTTTACTCTATTTCATGACGGCTCGTCCAGATACACAGCATGATCCGTTAATTGATATCTATTTATATAGCCAGCCGGAATTTCGAACTGATCGGATTAGTCAGGTGTTTGATGAGCTAGATGTACAATCGGAAGAAATGAAAAAACACATTATTCATGAATATCCTTCCTTTTTTAATAATCAGAAGCGTCAATCTGATTTAGTTGATCGACTTCGGGATGAACGGGTAATTTCACAGGATAAAATAGAATTAGCCATTTTTTTAGTGTTGATTAAAGAAAAAGAGTTTAGTTTTCTAAGTGGACTGATGACACTACTAGGACAACAAGCACTTGAGGATCTGAGTGGATGGCAACAGATTGAACGTTTTGGCCGACCTGAGTGGTTTTGGCAACAGGTTGAAAAACGTTTTGGTTTTCATGATGAGGTGCCAACTGTTGCTAAGTTAATGATTGCGATTTTTGAAACACAAGCTCAAATTGAGTTTGAATCGGGATTACCTAGGTCTTGGCAAAAGTACTACCTACCTAAGACAAATGATGTAACGGTATTTTTAAACCAGTGGGCTAATCAACGTCAGAGAACAACAATATATGAAAAAAGTATTGATTATATTACACATTTATTAAAATTAGATAGAGTGTTAGAGAATAAGCCAATTGATTTTCTGAAAAAAGGACAATTATTTGCCATTGGGGATGCACTACTAGTGCAAGTGATTACAACGCAGCTTGTTCAGGACGGACTCAACTTGGATGCATATGAACAAACGATTGTGGAGAGGCAGGCAACTCACTGGTATTTTAAATACAAAACGGAATATCGGGTTTTACTAATAGCATTACGTTTAATTCGAGCTATTGATTTATTAGCCACCCAGAGTGAATGGCATCAAAAAGACAAAACTGAGCTCTGGCATTATTATCAAACGCATTTAGCGCAAATTGATCGTTGGTATCGACAATTTAATCAATACTATAGTGACTTGAAGCAACCAAGTGCGGTATTGGGCGAACTTCGTGATAAGATAAATCGTTATTATAGCAATGGTTTTTTAGTACTAGTAAATCAGCAATGGTATCAAAAAATACAAACGCAATCAACGGATCAATTTAGTGACGATCTTCCGATAAGTCAATTTTACAAACAAAGAATAGCACCTTTAGTGTCTGAAAATAAACGGGTTTTTATTATTATATCTGATGCTTTCCGCTATGAGGTTGGTCAAGAATTAGTTGAAAAATTGAATCGATCACAACGATTTGATGCGACGCTAGATGCAATGGAGGGGAACGTTCCGTCCTATACAGATTTAGGGATGGCTAGCCTATTACCCCACCAAAAGTTAACGTTAGATGGAGAAGGGCACGTTTTAGTTGATCAACGACTTAGTTCAGGGCTGAAAAACCGATTAACGATTTTACAAAATGCACTACCTAATGAAGTTGTAACGGTAAATTCTGCTGAAGATGTTTTGAAAATGAGTCGTGATCAATTACGACAACTATATAATGGAACGACTGTTAATTATATTTATCATAATACAATTGATGCCAGAGGTGATAATGCTAAAACGGAGTCGGAGATATTTTCGGCAGTTGATTTAGCACTATCGCAGTTAAGTGAGCTAGTAAGTGCTTTAGTTGGGCATCTTACGGCGACGAATATATTTATAACAGCTGATCATGGCTTTATATTTGAACAATATATGTCACAATCGATAGATAAAGTGAGTAGCCCTACGCAGTATTTGGTTAGAAATAGACGGTTTTGGCTTGATCAACAGCCAACGACTGAGGAGCCATTATTGACTTTTAAACCACACAGCTTGCCGGATTATTATGCGCACACTCCTAGAGGATTAGAGCGATTAGCAATCCAAGGTGGTGGAAGTCGTTATGTTCACGGTGGTGCTAGCCTGCAAGAATTGATGATTCCGTTAATAGCGATTAAGAACGATCGACATGCACAGCCCGTTAAACAGGTTGATTTAGCCTTATTAAATGAATTTACGATTATCAGTAGTTATCAATTTTCATTGAGCCTTATCCAAATTCAGGCAATTTCAAGTAATCGTCGAAGTAAAGAGGTTATCGTATACGTTGAAAATAAAGATGGTTATCTTATTTCGAATAAATTAACGTTAATTGCAGATTACCGGCAGGATAGTTCTAACAATCGTGTTTTGACGGGAAATATTATTATACAAAGTTCATTAAATGAGCGATATCAACCGGCTAAAATTATTATTGAAAATATCATTGATCCTAACGATCGACAGGAGATATCAGTGATATTAGACTTACCTGAAATTGATTAAATGATTGTTATTAGTAAATATTCTTGGTATAATATTGTTGAACAGGTAGGGTCGCTCCCTACTTATTCTTCATCTTAACCGAGTGTTTGAAGGACACAATAGTAATTGGACCCTATATAGGGTGCCAGTAAAGCTCTAGCCCCTAATCATTTATGATTAGGGGCTATCTTTTTGCTCTTTTTGATAGCGCTTAAACTCGCGTAGTAATAATGATAAATTATCGGCATACTAAGACTGTTAGTAGAAAGAAGGTGTTTTAGTATGGCTCAAATATTAATTAATAACGAGCGGGGAGAGACAATTAGTTTGAAGAAGAATAAGGAACAAGTTATTTTGAATATCGATAATAATAGTATTATTATCCGTCCAGTGAACGATAGGATTTAAATCGGATATATCTACCTCTATTAGTAGATATATCCGATTTAATTATTGGTTCCTAGTATGATATACATAGGAATTTATTCAGTAATTAGTCCCTATATTACGAATAAAGTTATATAGGACCTAATAATAATAGACCTAATAGAAGGGCTCTAGTAAAGCTCTAGCTCCTAATTATTTGTGATTAGGGGCTATCTTTTTTATAAATGTTAGCGCTCTCAATGCCATTCTAAAAGGATTGATATTAATTTCACAGTGGTAATAGTTGCCGATAATAGCTATAATGACAAAGAGAGGAGGTTTGGCCAATTTTTAGGTAATCAATAAAGAGTTCATACAGATTGTTTTTTAAAATAATCGATAAGATCTCATTATTTATAGATTCTTATTCTGAAATCAGAGTAAGAGTTTCCGGTATAAAAGTAATTACCAAAGTAATAAGAATACTTTAAATAAACTATTATTTCCTTCAAATAATGATGGTGATGAAGAAGAATTAAACGGGCTTGTCGCACAAGTCACAAAAATAAGAAATAAAAAGGAGTGGATTTAATGGGTTACAAAATCGGGTTGGATTTGGGGATTGCTTCAATTGGCTATTCAGTTTTAGCGACCGATGAGAACGGTGTTCCCTTCAAGATTTTACAAATGAATTCCGTTATATTTCCAAGAGCGGAACAACCTAAAACTGGGGCTTCATTAGCGGCGCCACGGCGCGATAAACGGGGGTTACGTCGACGTAATCGGCGGACTAATTTTAGAAAGCATCGGACGAAACGGTTATTTATTAATGAAGGAATATTGTCCGAGAAACAGATTGAAAATATATATAAAGATCCTAAATTTGAACGGTCAATTTATGAATTAAGGGTGGCCGGGTTAGATCGGCTATTAACAAATGAAGAGCTGTTTAGGGTGCTTTATTATTTCGTTACGCATCGTGGGTTTAAATCAAATCGTAAGTTTGAATTAGATCCGAGTGATCCGGCTGATAAAAAGCAGATGGGGTTATTACTGAATTCAATCGAAGAAATCAAAAAGGACCTAGCTGAAAAAAATTATCGAACGGTGGGGGAACTTTATCTAAATGATGCCAAATATGCTGAGCATAAACGAAATAAAGCGTATGTTGATGGTTATTTGGGAACGCCGAGTCGTGATCTATTATATGCTGAAATTGAAAAGTTATTTGCAGCTCAAAAATCATTTGGCAATTCAGTAATTACGGCTCAATTTGAACAGGTTTATTTATCTGGCTATACAGATAAAAACGGACAAGAACACGCCGGTATTTTTATGGCACAACGGGACTTCGATGAAGGCCCTGGTGCAGGTCCTTATGCTGGTGATCAAATTTTAAAAATGATTGGTCGCTGTACATTTGAACCAAATGAAAATCGGGCGGCCAAAGCAACTGCCACTTTTGAGTACTTCAATTTATTGCAAAAAGTAAATAGTTTACAGTATCGAGAAATGGTTGGTGGCAACTTTAAACCACTAACTGGTGAGCAACGGGATCTGTTAATCCAAGCAGCTTATCAGAAACAAACACTTAAATACACGCAAATTCGTAAATTATTGAAGTTAAACGATGAGGCTAGTTTTAACTTATTAACATACAGCGCCAAAGAGGATAAGATTAAGACTGAAGGCACCAAGTTTATTGCAATGAATGCTTATCATAAACTTGCCAAAGTATTACCAGAGGAATTGATGGCAAATACGGCCCTGTTGGATCATATCGGGTTTGCGCTAACTGCCTATTCAAGTGATAAACGGCGTCGTCGATATTTTGAAGAAGAATTAAAATTACCAGAAGCAATTATTGAAAAATTATTAGGGTTGAACTTTTCCAAGTTTGGTCATTTATCTCTAAAAGCAATGCAAAATATTATTCCATATTTAGAAATGGGTCAAGTTTATAGCGAAGCAGCGGAAAATGCGGGCTATGATTTTAAGTCAAAACAAATTAATTTTGATGAAGATATCACGAATCCAGTTGTTCGGCGCACTGTTTATAAAACAATTAAAGTCGTAAAACAAATTATTAGACGCTATGGTAAACCTGACAGCATAAATATTGAATTAGCGCGCGAACTTGGAAAGACTTTAGAAAAACGAAAAGAGATCACGAAGCAACAAGAAGAAGGTCGGCAACGTAATGAAAAAGTTGCTGAGAAACTTCGAGAATTAGGACTTAATGTTAATGGGGAAAATATTATTCGCTACAAGTTATTTGAGGAACAAAATGAATTTGACCCCTATACTGGCCAAAAAATTAAGTTAACGCAGGCTTTTACGGGTAGCTATGATATTGACCACATTATTCCATATAGTATTAGTTTTGATGATAGTTATGGGAATAAGGTTTTAACGAGTTCAGCTGCCAATCGTGAAAAGGGCAACCGGATTCCGCTTGACTATCTAGCAGATCAACCGGATCGCATTGCTAAGTTAGAAGCGATTGCGACTAATTCGATTCACAATCCGCGTAAACGGGATAAGTTATTGAAGCGTCAATTGAGTAAGGATGAAGTGTCGGGGTGGAAGAAGCGCAATATTAATGATACCCGGTATATTTCAAAAGTACTCTACAATTACTTCCGTAATGAAATAGAATTCTCCGAGACGCTAGATAAGAAGCAACGTGTATTGGCCTTAAATGGCGAGGTGACTTCTAAGATTCGTGGCCGGTGGGGAATTCGGAAGGTCCGTGAAAATGGTGATGTGCATCATGCTGTTGATGCGGTTGTCATTGGCGCTATCTCACCTACATTTATCCGTAAAGTAACTCATTATAGTTATAATCAGGAAGTGAAGTATAATAAGGCGCTTTGGCATACAGAGGAACTAAACGATAATGAGTATGCCGAAGAAAGTCAAAAATTAAACGCGAAATTATTTAGTAAAATTTTCAACGACTTTCCATTGCCCTGGGATCAATTCCGTGATGAATTAGAAATGCGGACCGCTTCCGATCCTGCCGAATTTAGCAAGAACCATACTTGGCAACATTATACAGCCGAAGAATTAGCGGCATTGAAACCAATCTTTGTCGTCCGAACACCTAATCGAAAGGTGACTGGGCCAGCCCATCTTGATACGATTCGAAGTGGCAAGTTACTAAAAGAAGGTAAGGTTATTTCACGCACCGCGATTACGAACCTAAAAATTAATAAAAAAGGTGTACTAGGAACCGGTGATAGTCCGTACTATAGTGATAATGGTGGCGGATCGGTTGTTGAAAAAGCTTTAATTGAAGCTTTAAATGCACATGATAATGATGGCAAAAAAGCATTTCCTAATGGTTATTTGGAATATATGGATCATGGGACCAAGAAGTTGGTCCGTAAAGTGAAGTTTATTAAAAAGACGACAATTTCAACCGTCTTGGATCAAGGAAAATCGGCTGCTGACAATGGTTCAATGGTTCGGATAGATGTTTTCAAAACACCGAAGAAATACGTCTTTGTTCCCATTTACGTGAAGGATACGGTGGAAAAGGAATTACCGATGCAATATGTGACAAGAGATAAGATACATGAGGATTGGAATTATATAACAGGGGATGATGAGTTTCTCTTTTCGCTTTATCAAGGCGATATGATCCATATTAAATCGAAGGATGGATTCAAACCTAAGTATGATAAGGAAAAATTAGATTCTGATCCAGAGACTGTAGCGGATTTTTACGGATACTTTAATAGTGCCAGCATATCAACTGCTAGTATTCAAGTAAAAGCACATGATAATAGTTATTCTGCAACTAGTATTGGTATCGCTACCTTACTAACCTTCGAAAAATATCAAGTTGATTATTTCGGTGAATATCATCGAGTGAAAGAGAAAAAACGTTTAACCTTTAAATAAGATAAAAAGAGATGGTTTAATGGGCTTTCGTAATATCTACATTCAAAAACCAACCCGTCTAAGTATTCGGCGGCAACAGTTGGTGATTCAACAAGAGGAAGATTATACAATACCGGTCGATGATATTAATAGTATTATGATCGACCATCCACAATGTACAATTACAACACCTGCCTTATCGGTATTAGCAGAGGCTGAAGTGGCGGTCTTTACTTGCGATCAAAAGCATCTCCCTTGTGCAATTATTTTACCGGTTGGTCAATATTTCAAAAAATTTGAAGCATTGACAATTCAAATGCATGTTCGTTCAAAACTAAAAGATCGCCTTTGGCAAAAAGTGATGAAACAAAAAATTGCTAATCAAGCTAAGTGTTTAGCGCTGAATGGGCGACCATCTGTTGAGCTTGAAGTAATGGGCAAACAAGTGCTTGAAGGTGATCGAAGTCATCAAGAATCACAAGCAGCACGACTTTATTTCAGATTGTTGTTCAACGACCAATTTACTCGGCGGACCGATGACGTCTTGAATGGTGCCTTGAATTACGGTTATGCGATTGTCCGTGGCGCAGTTGCGCGAGATATCTGTGCATACGGTTTTGAACCAGCACTAGGATTATTCCATCATAACGAATTAAATCCGTTTAACTTAGCAGATGATTTAATGGAACCTTTTAGACCATTTGTCGATCTGTGGGTTAGTCAAAATATTGAACAATTGGAAGAGGTATTAACTTCTGAAAATAAACAAGCACTGTTTGCACTATTGTTTACAGAAGTATTGATTGATGGCGAGTATCATACGCTAAATAATGCTATTCATAAAGTAGTTTCCTCGTATACAATGTGTTGTCGAAATGATTCAGCTGCAGGACTAAAATTGCCGGAATTAGTCCGATTGCGAGCTCACGAGTATGAGTAAATATATGCGTTTATTAGTGATGTTTGATTTACCGGTGGTTAAGGCAGAAGATCGGCGGGCGGCCAGTAAATTCCGGCAGTATTTACTGGGTGAAGGTTATGTAATGATGCAATATTCTGTCTATTATCGGATTGTGAATGGCTATGATATGTCAAAAAAATATGAGTATCGATTAAATGATAATTTGCCCGAAAAGGGGTCAGTACGATTATTGATTGTGACAGAGAAACAGTTTGATGAAATGCGGTTACTTGTAGGGGATCGGCTACCTAATGAGGAAAAAGTCGATGGGAACCAGTTGACTACATTTTGACCATTAAAAAAGGCTCGATATCGTTATGATATCGGGCTTTTTTAGTGAAGGTATTTCATCTTAACCGAATGTTGAAGGAAACAATAGCATCCACGCGCAATAGCTTCACGCACCGAAAATTTCATCTTAACCGAATGTTGAAGGAAACAATAGCACCAGACTCTTGCAGTCCGATTTCATCCCCATTTCATCTTAACCGAATGTTGAAGGAAACAATAGCTGCCCGTATTGAATATATAGTTTTTCATTTATTTCATCTTAACCGAATGTTGAAGGAAACAATAGCTACATTGCGCAGCGTAAGCCAAAAAGCGATATTTCATCTTAACCGAATGTTGAAGGAAACAATAGCAGCTTTACTTCAAGCCTAATCGTACGTTAAATTTCATCTTAACCGAATGTTGAAGGAAACAATAGCATTTCGCTGAAACCTAATTCATCAATTTGTATTTCATCTTAACCGAATGTTGAAGGAAACAATAGCCTCACGCACCCAGTTAATAACGCATCAATATTTCATCTTAACCGAATGTTGAAGGAAACAATAGCATACTCTTTCGTAGTGATCATCAAAGCGACATTTCATCTTAACCGAATGTTGAAGGAAACAATAGCCTTATCGAGCTTGTTAAGTTTTGATTCCAAATTTCATCTTAACCGAATGTTGAAGGAAACAATAGCGCACCACGTAAAGCAGTACCGGCGACTGAAATTTCATCTTAACCGAATGTTGAAGGAAACAATAGCAGAACAATCCGACAGAACAAAAGTCGCGTAATTTCATCTTAACCGAATGTTGAAGGAAACAATAGCATTGGCCAGTCCGTAGCGCTAATTGGATATATTTCATCTTAACCGAATGTTGAAGGAAACAATAGCTCAATCGTTGCTAGGATGACACTTCTGAAAATTTCATCTTAACCGAATGTTGAAGGAAACAATAGCTGCAGCATTGATTGAGTACGGGATTTACAGATTTCATCTTAACCGAATGTTGAAGGAAACAATAGCGGCATTAGTCGTGATAATTGCCTCTTTATCATTTCATCTTAACCGAATGTTGAAGGAAACAATAGCTCAATCCGCGTGCGATTAGCGTTAATGATAATTTCATCTTAACCGAATGTTGAAGGAAACAATAGCGCTGCTAACTTCAATGCGGCGCAGGGCGGAATTTCATCTTAACCGAATGTTGAAGGAAACAATAGCAATCAAAGATTACGAAGGTGGCTATTTAAAATTTCATCTTAACCGAATGTTGAAGGAAACAATAGCATTATCCATTTAGCATCTCCTTAATGATTTATTTCATCTTAACCGAATGTTGAAGGAAACAATAGCCCTGACTCATCGAAGAAAGAGTTTTTCCGTATTTCATCTTAACCGAATGTTGAAGGAAACAATAGCAAAAGTACGTGTTATCAGACGACTCGCTCTATTTCATCTTAACCGAATGTTGAAGGAAACAATAGCAATTAAGGAGTGATGATGATGAAACATAGAATTTCATCTTAACCGAATGTTGAAGGAAACAATAGCGCTAGACACTTGGAACACCATTTCATGGCGATTTCATCTTAACCGAATGTTGAAGGAAACAATAGCAAATTATCTTTAGATGATGAGGGCAAGTTGATTTCATCTTAACCGAATGTTGAAGGAAACAATAGCTCCATCACGTTGAAATTGAACAGATAGGGCATTTCATCTTAACCGAATGTTGAAAGAAACAATAGCTTATGACGGTAGCTTACAGCTACGTCAGGAATTTCATCTTAACCGAATGTTGAAGGAAACAATAGCTCATCCCCTACCCCACGTTCGTTTCTACTATTTCATCTTTTTATGGCGTAGGGATAATTTAGAATATATGTGTGGTATAATTGATAGTGAAGTTAAACTATTTTAACTTACTGATAACTCTACGTTTTAAATTGAGATTAGAGCATAAAAAAACCCGCCGAAGCGGGCAAGTAAAATAGATATTGCCGTATCTATTTTACTTTATAAGCATTGTGGCTAGATTCGAGTCTGATCCACAAATACCTACAAGTCCTATTGTACGTTTTTTTTTGAATTTAACAACTTTTTAGACTAGCCATGAGTGCGCCCAAAAACAATGAATAACTATTTATCTAAAATGGTTTATTGATTTGGCGGTAATTATGGTTATTTTTGTGTCTAATTTTCGAGAACGTAATTATTTTTAGGAGTGATAGGAATGGATGAAGTTGTTGGAGAAATCTACATAACAAAAAACTATGGTCAATTTAAATATTTTGAAGGTAATCGTAAACCTGAGATGAGACGTACTTTAAAAAAATCTATTAGTGAGAATGGTATGTTAGTACCAATCATTGTGAATAATGGGTTTGAAATCGGTGACGGACAGGCGAGGTTTCTTGCTGCTAAAGAAACGAATCGACCAATACTTTATAGAATTGTGAGTGGAATCACCTTTGAAGATATTATAAAAATGAATCGGACGACACATAATTGGACATTGTCCGATTATGTACATCGTTATACTGTGGAGGGTAATGAAGAGTATATGAAGTTATCAGAGTTACATAGTAAGAATCCACATATTCCACTATCTTCGATGGCAAGGACTGGGATGGGACGTAGTGGTGGCATATCAAGTGGTGTTCTACAGGTTCATATGGGTGGGTTTAATTTTTATAATTATAATGCCTACCGTCGTTTCATTAATGAGTATAATCGATTTATTGAAATGACCGGTTTAAAGAGCTATCAACAACTATTTATGGCCTATTTTGAGTTGTACACGATAAGAAATATTAAAATCGAAAAATTGCCTGAATATTTAATTGACTCGAAGGTTCTAAGCGAGCTACGAGGCAATAGAAGTCAAACTAATATTATGATTAAAATGGTTAAGCTATATAATGCAAAACATAACGCAAGTGAAAATAGTAGGATAAAATTTGAAGTGAAGAATAATAAATTACCTAATATATTATCTGAAAAATCAAGAGAGCTTCTAAATATATAGTAGCTGAAAGGAAAAGGAATGGATCGAGTTTTTAGTAAAATATATCAAACATATAATTATCAACAATTTAAGATTTTAGAATATAATCGTGACATTACTAAATTTGATTTATTAAATGAATCAATCGCTACTGAAGGCATTAAGAATCCAATTTTAGTAGATGAAGAATTTAATATTATCGATGGCCAGCATCGTTATACTTATGCTAAAGAATTAGGGAAACCGATTATTTATTACGTGACTCCTAAAAAAAGTGAGAATGATGTGGTTGAGATTAATACAACTGCTAAGCGTTGGCAGATTAGCGATTACATTCGGCATTACGCAAATCAAGGAAACGACGAGTATTTAAGATTAAACGAAGCGATTCAAAATATGCCATTTATTAGGCCAACTGATATTATTTGTGTTGGTTATGGATTGATCGATCGTCGAAAAGTAAAAATTTTAGACGTGGTTAAACAAGGAAAGTTTAGGTTTAAGAGTTATGCGGATTTCTTAAAGGTTGCCCAGTACTACCGTCAATTTATAGAAGCAACGCAGATTAGATCTGTTGCGGGTGTTTTTTTAGCTTATTATAATTTGTTTACGGTTATTGATTTTGATAAAGAACGGTTATTACGCAATGTTAATAGTGGTAATACAAGGGATAGATTGATAGGAGTGTCTAATTTTAGAGTCATTTTGAAAGAACTTGTAGACGCATATAATAAAAATGGCATTGTTATTCAGTATACACAGACTGAAAGCATCGATTTTTTAATAACAAATGAAAGAAAAGAGTTTATTATTAGAGGTTTAAATTAAATTTGGGTAAACTATTGAGGCATGTTTTTAATATGTGACTATCAGGTGTTGATGTGTTACCCAAATAAGGAGGCAATCTAATGACAGTACACCAACAAAAGCGGCTGGTACTGGCGGTAAGTGTCATCTTACTAGCACTGATTATTTTATTGATTGGTTGGCGCCATCAGAGGACGGTCGTTGCCTTTTTAGCGCAGTGGCAGGATTATCGGCAATATGTGTTGGATATCCGTCATCTGGGGCCATATGCGTTCTTGGTGTTTGGCTTAGTGATGGTCGTGATGACAGTGATTCCTGGCGCGCCGACTTCAGCGGTTGCGATGCTTGTCGGGGTTTGCCTAGGGCATTGGGGTGGCTTTGTCGTTAATGCGATTGGTTTAACACTCGGGAATTTACTGCAAGTGCAGTTATTGACCAGAGTGCGGGATCACCGCCACAAAAAGCCGGATTCACGCGTTTATCGTGCGTTAGTTAAAATGCGGCATCCGGCCGTGGGCGTCTTGATTGGTTATGCAGTACCAATGATTCCGACTGCTTTTGTGAATCTAGCCGCCGGTGATACGCATTTAACGGCTAAAGCACAAAGCTGGGCTTGTTTAGCCGGTTCGACGATCGTTGCTTTTATTTATGCCTTTGCTGGAGATTTATTAATCTTGAAACAAGATTGGAAGAGTCTCCTCATTCTGTTGACGATTGCGGTTGTGATTGGCTTGGCGGAATACGGGATTCGTATGCGGCGCGATGCTGTGGTGCGAGGGACCGACTAGATAGTGAAAACGAGGCGTTCATTGCCAGGAAGATGCCAGCCAGCTTCAACATCTGATAATGGTAGTGTCCGAGTTGTAAAAGTAAAAGGGTGTTCTTTTTCAGCGGTTAAAATGGCGTGCAAGGACTTCATGATATTGATAGGCGCAACTGAACCTTGGCCGGAGCCAATTAAGCGCAAAGCGACAGCGCGGAAGGCAGCCCCTGGAATGGGTGCGGTTTGGCCAGCAGATGAGCCGATTTCAACCCATTGCAAAAGTTGTTCGGCATTTTGGCGGTGGGGGATGATGGCGGTCATGGCGTTTGCTGCAACGTCGCCCCAAAGATAATCCAGGACGATATCAACGTCACTACCAGCTTTAGCGAGTTGAGCATTGCGTTGTGCGGGTTCTGCAGAGAGATCGACCAGTTGTGTAGCGCCTAAGTCAGTTAGTGTCTTGAGCTGCTCTGTATTGCGGGCGACGGCGATAATTTCTGAAGCGCCTAAGCGTTTGGCAATCTGAACGGCCATCATACCAGCATTACCGGTAGCGCCCAGGATCATAACTTTTTGACCGGCACTAAAATTGGCACGGTAGTTTAGGGCCATCCAAGAAGAAAGCGCGGGATTCATCATGCCTGCTAATTTAAGCGCATCAAGGCCATCGGGAACGGTTACCCAGTGGCCTTTTTTGACGGCGACTTGTTCAGCAAAAGTACCTTCGCTGGCGAAATAAACTTGTTCACCGGTTGGTAAAGTGCCGATGCCATCGACACCGGGGATCATTGGTAGTTGGTCCGTGGAGGTGTAGTGGCTGCCGGCTGCTCCGGAGCGCACCCGATTAGAAAGGGATGAGGCAATCACGTTAATGAGGACTTCATCTTGGTGAGGGGTTGGTGTTGGAAATTGGTTATCAAATTTAGGATCTTGTTTAAAATCTGTTACAACTGCTGCTTGCATATTAAAAACCTCTTTTTTATAGGATTAATTACTGGTAATGAATTAGGGTGAAAATAACCCGGTTAACTGTAAAAGTGAAAGATTCTTGTTTTTTAATTACCTGTAATGTAAAATTAGTATAGATTCTAAATTCATGAAAGTCAACAGATATATTACAGGTAATTAAAAATGTCTAAATTAGCAAAGCTCCAAGAAATGATCGCCAAATTACATGCTGAAAATGATCAAGATCCTGAGCGCGAGTGGCTATTGCAGCATTTACAGGCCAATAAAACGCCGGAGATGATGGCTCAAGCCAAGAAATTGACGCATTCAGAATTGGCAATTTTGACCCAACTGGCACAGGCAGGCGAAGCAATCCCGTTTAAGCAGCTACAGGCACAATCCGAATTGTCGCAAGGGATGTTATCGCGCTATATTCAGCGCCTCGCTAAGAATCGGTTGGTTGAAAAATTTCACACGCCGGAGAATCAAAAAGCCGTTGTACTGAGAATTACGGCCCGCGGACAAGAAATCGGTGAGCTGCATCATCAATTACATCAACGGCAACGCCAAAACTATGAAGCTGTTTTAGCCAACTACTCCGAAGCTGAAGTTGAGACTATTGCGCAATTTATCGAACAGATGATAGCGGCGCGCGAAAATCTTTAATTCGAAATCTCAAAAACGGTTCGAAGTGACATTGAAAAAGGAACCTGAAAAGGGGCCTTTTTTGTTTGTCTTCCAGTCAACTTAAAGGTGTATGATAATAAAAGCAATTGAGCCGTTGAAGTGCGCTCGTTAAATAGCGGCGCTTATACTATAATAAATAAAAAATAGAAAATACGGAGTAAGTTGATAGTGAATAAGAAGAATACACTTTTAGTAACACTGGCATTATTATTATCAAATATGATGGCGGGGCTTGATGGGACAATCATTAATACGGCCTTGCCAGCAATCATTAGTGATTTGCACGGGATTCAATATATGGGCTGGATTGTGGCGGTCTTCTTGTTGGGGATGGCGGTGGCCACGCCTTTATGGAGTAAGTTGGGTGAACACATCGGCAATCGGCGGGCCTATCAATTGGCAACGTTGTTGTTTGCGATCAGTTCGATTTTTCAGGCGGTTTCTGGGAACATCGTTTTCTTCCTGATTGCTAGAACCGTCATGGGGATTGGTGCTGGTGGGATGAACACCTTGCCATTCATCATTTATGCTGATTTATACCAAGATTTGCGCAAGCGGGCGCAAGTTATCGGTTATGCCACTGCGAGTTATAGTGCGGCTTCGATTGTCGGGCCACTGATTGGTGGTTGGATTGTTGATACCTTTAGTTGGCACTGGGTCTTTTACATCAACGTGCCAATCGCATTGGTATCCATTCTCTGCGTGCGGTATTTCTTCAAAGAACAACCTAAAGTACATCTCAGTGGCAGCGTCGATTACTTAGGTGCCGGTATTATGATTACCAGTTTGGTGACGTTATTGACCGGGATTCAAATGATTGGGACTGGCTCGTTGACGCTGATTATTGGGTTAATCGTCGCAGGCTTGGCCTTGTTAGTTGTATTATACCGAGTGGAAGATCGCGCGGCCGATCCAATCGTACCGAACCGGTTGTTTAAAAATCTGCAATTGGTGACTGATTTCATCCTATTCGTCGTTTTATGGGGCGCGTTTATCGCGTTTAACATTTATATTCCAATGTGGGCGCAAGGGTTACTAGGTTTGAGTGCGTTACTCGGCGGAATGACGCAAATTCCAGGCGCGGTCACTAACTTGATTGGTTCGCTGGCTGGGCCGGCAGTTCAACCACGCTTAGGGAAACACCGCGTAGTGACCTTGGGGACCGTCGCTTTTTTAATCGCCTTTAGCGGGATGTTAATGATAGGCGATCGGGCACCATTTTGGTTTTTATTATTGATGGGCGCTTTTGAAGGGTTCGGCCTTGGGATGAGTTTTAACGTCTTGCAAATTAGTGTCCAAGAAGACGCTGAGACGCGCGATGTGCCCATTGCGACCTCATTTGCTTATCTCTTACGGATTCTGAGTCAAACGTTCATGTCGTCGATTTACGGCGTGATTTTAAACCATGCTTTAACGCAAGGGATTGCCAAATCACACGGCCAAATCACGATGGCGATGATGAACAAGTTGAGCAATCTCCAACGTGTGCACGAATTGCCAGCGCACCTCTTACCAGCAATGCGCGCGATTATGTACCAAGGCTTACACAATATTATGTTGATTGCGACAGTGCTCTTGGTGATCGTGCTCGCCTTTAATCTGTGGTTACAAGGAAAAGCGAAAAAAGAAAGCAGTATTTAAAAAAGTGTTGAAGGCCCAGTTGGTCTTCAACACTTTTTTAGTAGTAATATTTCAAATCACTGGCGGGGCTTGGGTAGTTGTAGATTGTATCGGTGAGTTCAGCCACGGTCGTGTGATTTTTAATGAGGGGTGTCAAATAATTGATTAATTCTTCGGCAATCGCGGTGTAGGCTGCCGCGCCGACGAGTTGGTTGGTTTGGCGGTCAAAAATCGTTGTGACCATCGCGTTTGGTTCCTTAATCCGATTGAACGTGTACCACTTGGTGGTTGTTTGTTGATTAAGTCGATATTGATCAGGATTTTCTTGTGCGGTTTGAACAGAGATACCGACTTGTGAAATCTGGGGGCTAGCGTAAACCGTGTGTGGAATGAGCGGATACGCAATGGGGTCTGAATTGGTTTGGAGAAGTTGATCGGCTACATAGCGCCCTTCAAAGCCGGCGACTGGCGTCAATTTAGGCTGGGGCCGATCAACGACATCGCCAATAGCGTAGATCCGCGGGTTACTGCTGACTAAGTGATCGTCTACTTGAATACCGTGGTGGCCAGTGACAACGTCCGCTGCGGGTAAGTTGAGTTGGTCGATATTGGCGTGACGCCCGAGTGCGGCAAAAGCGGCATCCACGGTTAGTGTGAAGCCCCCTGCGTTGTTGAGCACGAGGCCTTTGGTGGTCTCATGGACTTTGGTGACCGTTGTTTCGAAATGGAACTGAACGCCCTTATTTTGAAGGCTGGTAATCAATTCGGTCGTCATGGTTTCTGGAAAATCGCGTAAAATCCGGTTGTTGTGTTGAATGATATGGACTTCAGCGCCCGCTGTGGCGGCGATGTTCGCTAACTCGATGGCGATATAACCGGCACCGATGAAGGCTATTTTAGCAGGGAGGTGATCCAGGTCTAAAAATTGATTGCTGGTCTGTAAAAGATCGCGTCCTTCAATTGCAGGCAGCGTTGGGGTTTGACCGGTTGCGATGATGAAGTGATCAGCCGTGTAATCCGTTTCATTGACGCGTAAATAGTGGTCAGCGATAAAGTGGGCAGTACCAGTTACTGTACGAATGCCAGCGCTTTGTAGACCACTTAAGGTGCCGTCCGGAATTTGGGTGGTATATTGGCGTTTAAAAGCCATCAGTTGAGGCCAATTGATATAACTGGTGCCGACCAAACCACTAGCTTGCATGGCGTGCTGGTGGTCAATGGCTTCAACGGCCGAGTAGAGCATTTTTTTAGGATCGCAACCGCGATTGGGACAAGTACCACCCCATAAATCATTTTCGACGACTAAGACGGACTGTTGTTCCGCCAAGCGGTAGGCCGCTGCCAAGCCGCCGGGGCCACCACCAATCACGATGGTGTCAAAATGTGTTTTCATATTAAACCCTCCTTAATTGATTGCTTTGGCTTCATCGTAGCACAGTGTAAAAGTGAATCAAAAAAATAAGATTGACGGCTTCAAGCACGTCAATTGGTGGGACTTTTTGTAAGTGGTACAATGAGTTAACATATCTTTGAACGGCAAAAGGAGGATTGCATGATTGAATTTGAAGGTGTTACCAAACAATACGGCCAAAGCCGAGCATTAGACGGCTTAACATTAACCATTCCAGACAATGGTCTATTTGTGTTGGTCGGCCCTAGTGGTAGCGGGAAAACGACCTCGGTCAAAATGATTAATCGGTTGATCGAACCAACTAGTGGGACGATTAAAATTGATGGTCAGCCAATTGACCAAATGGATTTACAGACCCTCCGGCTTAACATCGGCTATGTTTTACAAAATATCGCCCTTTTTCCGCATTTAACCATCGAAGAAAATATTACGATTCAACTTGAAGTCTTGAAGTGGTCTAAAGCTGATCGCCAAAAACGTGCTCGGGAGCTGTTAATGCTGGTTAATCTGGATCCGGATAAATATGCCAACCGCTACCCTAGTGAGCTCTCTGGGGGGCAACAACAGCGAATTGGGATTATTCGGGCGCTGGCGACCAAACCCAAAGTGATTTTAATGGATGAACCGTTTAGCGCGCTTGATCCTGTGACGCGGACACAATTGCAAGATCTCGTATTGGATTTGCAAAAGCAATTGCATAATACGGTTGTTTTTGTGACCCATGATATGAAAGAAGCCCTGCGCTTGGGCGATGAAATTGCGGTCATGCGGGCGGGGAGCATTCAACAAATTGGAACGGCCGAAGCGATTTTTAACCAACCGAAAAACGACTTCGTCCGTGAATTTTTCGATATTGAACGCCAACCAACGACCTTGACGGTGCAAGATTTAGTGGCTGCAGATTTGGGAACCTTGGTTAGCGGGCAACCGGAAACGATTGCCATGACAGCCTCCATCAAGGCCTTGGCCCAAGCCTTAATCGCGCAACCTGAAGGGGTCGTCGTGGCACTTGAGGACCAAACACAACGGCAATTGACGACGACTGATTTAACGACGCTCATTGCGAAACGGGGGCTTTAATGATGATTCAACAGATTCAGCAGATTTTAACGACTCAATCGGGCGAATTATTGCAAGCGCTCGGCCAACATCTGGAAATCTCATTACTGGCGCTCTTAATTGCGGCGGTCATTGGGATTCCACTCGCGATTATTTTAACTGCGCACCAAAAACTTGCCGAAGCGATGTTGCAAGTGACAAGTGTCCTACAGACGATTCCGTCGTTGGCGCTCTTAGGATTATTGATCCCACTCGTTGGGATTGGTACGGTGCCGGCAGTGATTACGTTAGTCTTATACGCATTGATGCCGATTTTTCAAAATACATACGCGGGACTCAGCGGGATTGATCCGGCGTTAAAAGAAGCGGAGATTGCTTTTGGCTTACCGCGTGCGAAGCGCTTATTACGCATCGAGCTACCGTTGGCGATGCCGCTGATTATTTCGGGCCTGCGGATTGCGCTAGTCATGATTATCGGAACGGCAACTTTGGCGGCCTTGATTGGCGCGGGCGGTCTGGGGACTTTTATCTTGGTCGGGATTCAGTCGAATAATAATGCCTTGTTAGTGGTCGGGGCAACGCTCTCGGCTGTTTTGGCGTTAGTGGTTAGCGCGCTGATTCGCTGGTTAGGGACATTATCGTTCAAAAAGATTACGATTAGCTTGGCCATTTTTGTGGGGCTTTTTGGCCTTGTAGAAGGCGTGACACGGCTCCAAGCACCACCAACTAAAATTACGATTGCCGGTAAGTTAGGCAGTGAGCCCGAAATCTTGATGAATATGTATCGTGACCTCATTTTGGCCGATCATCCGCAATATGAGGTGACGGTTAAACCGAATTTTGGTGGCACGACCTTCTTATTTAACGCGTTGAAGGCCGATCAAATTGATATCTATCCAGAATTTACGGGTACGGTCTTACAAACGTTGGTGAAATCGCCAACCAAGACCAACCAGAATCCAACTAAAACGTACCAACTCGCTAAAAAATCGCTCCAAGAACAATTCAAGATGGCATACTTGCCACCAATGCGCTATCAAAATGGTTACGACTTGGCGGTTAGTGCGGCTTTTGCCAAGAAATATAACGTTAAAACGATTTCGGATTTGGCGGCCTTGAACCAATCGTTGACGGCCGGCTTTGACCCGGATTTTTATCATCAAAAAGATGGCTATCAAGGCTTGAAGAAGACGTATCAATTGCAACTAGATGCTAAAATTATGGAACCTAGCATCCGCTACAAAGCGATTGCGGATGGCAAGGTCGATGTGGTCGACGGGTATACCACCGATGCGGAAGTGGCGCGCTACAAGCTAGTTGTTTTAAAAGACGATCGGCATTTCTTCCCACCTTATCAAGGCGCACCGATTATGAAGGAGCGCTTCAAAAAGGCCCATCCAGAAGTCGTCAAAGCGCTCAACAAGCTAGCCGGGAAGATTACTGAAGATCAGATGCAACAGATGAACTACCAGGTTCAAGTCAAACACCGTAAAGCGCGTGATGTGGCCCATGATTTCTTGGTTGACCAAAAATTAATCAATAAATGATAATTGGCGCTTGACCCTCACGCCACGTCAGGTCTTATAGTGGATTTTGAAGGGGGGATGGCGATGAATTATCAGATTAAAGCTTTCGCTGAATTGACTGGTGTTTCTGAGCGCACACTGCGGTATTATCACGAGCGCGGGTTACTGGTGCCGGTGGTTGCTAGCAACGGTTATCGAAGCTATTCGAGTCAGGACGCGGATCGGCTGCAGTTAATCTTGATGTACCGGCAATTACAGTTTAGCTTGGCTGAGATTCAGCAGTTATTGGCATTACCGCCAGTAGAACGGCTGACGCATTTAGCGGCTAAACGGGAGGAACTTGCCAAGCAACAAGCAGTGTTGACGGCGACTTTGGCGCAGTTAGATGCCACCCTTCAAAATCAAACTGGAGGTTCTCAAATGACCGACCAAACTAAATTCGAACAGTTCAAACAACAGGCAATCACTGAAAATGATCAACGCTATGGGCAAGAAGTGACGGCAAACTATGGCGCACAAGCCAAGCAAGCGGCGGATCAACATTTTGCGGGTTTAACCAAAGCGCAGTATGCGACGATGCAAGCCGCTGAGGGCAGCTTAACGACGGCCTTGCAAACTTACTTGGCGCAACCGCAATTACCGTCAGAAGCAGCACAAGCGGCATTTAAAGCCCATCAAACGTGGCTGAAAACGGCGACACCACGTTATAGTTTAGCCATGCACCGCGGTTTAGCGGCGATGTATGTGGCGGACGAACGATTTGCGGCTTACTATACGAAATTAGTGGGCAATCAAGGTGCAGCAACGGCCTTAAAAAGGATTATCGATCATTATACGGTCGGGGGTAAATAAAAAATAGGAGACACGACTTCTAGAAGGGGTCGTGTTTTTTTGTGGGCGCTTAAACAGCGCAGATAAAGTATTAGGATTAATTAGTTAGCGCACCAAAAAAGCATCTAGCGTCTCAAATAAGATTGGACGTTAGATGCTTAGTAGGGATTCAATTTAGTGATTTAGAGGGTTATTTTTTGATAATCATATTGACGGCTTGTTCGATTTTATGTTGTTGAATAGCTAGGTCCTCATCGGGATTTTCTAAACACGCTTGAAGATTCTCAGCAACGATAATTCCCATTACACGGTCAATCCCTGAACGGACAGCGTTTAATTGGGTAATTACCTGTTGGCAATCACTTTCTTCAGCAATCATTTTTTGGATTCCTCGAGTTTGGCCTTCAATCCGTCTTAACCGGTTAATAATTGATTTATCACAATTTGCCATTTTATTTTCTCCACTTCATAAAGATCTTCTGCGATGATATTCGTCATATTATACGCTTTTTTCGTTTAAAAAGTGAGCAGTTAAATCGGAAGTATTTACTTTTTAGAGCGCGCTATGGACGATATCATTTGGCCTAACGGTATTGTATAAGGCAAAAGCACCATCTAGATTTTGAACATTAAAGCCCGCTTGTTTTAATAGGCGCTCACCTACATAACTACGCAAGCCGCTGTGACAGGTGATGATGTATGCTTTGTCCGGATCTAATTCACCAATCCGCTCGCGTAGTTCATCTAGTGGGATGTGCATAGCTTGCTTAAAGCGGCCATTATTAATTAATTCATCCGGATTGCGGACATCTAATAAAATTTTGCCGCTCGCTAATGCTTCTGGTAATTCAGACCATTGCAGGTTATCGCTGATACCTTCAAATAGGTTCAATGCGGCGTAGCCAAGCATATTGACGGGGTCTTTTGCTGATCCAAACGGTGGGGCATATGTCAGTTCTAGTTCCGGTAAGTCCTCAATGTTGAGGTTACCTTTAATTGCTGTTGCTAGAATATCAATTCGTTTATCAACACCTTTTGCACCAACAGCTTGCGCGCCAAGAATCCGACCCGTTTCACGTTCAAAAATGAGTTTTAAGAGGATATCTTTTGCATCAGGATAATAACCAGCATGATCTTTTCCGGCCACGTGGACGACTTGAACATTTAGGCCACTTTGCTTAGCCATATGTTCGCTGAAACCGGTTGATGCTGCACTTAGACCGAAGACCCGGACAATCGCAGTGCCGATACTGCCTTTATTTTTTCTAGGTAAACCAGCGATGACATCTGCTACTTGGCGGCCTTGGCGGTTAGCTGGCGAGGCTAATGAGATTAACGCCTCTTCTCCAGTTAGCTGTTGTTTAACCAAAATGGCGTCACCAACTGCATAGATATCAGGATAATTTGTTCGGTAGTTACTATCTACAAGGATGCCACCGCGCATTCCTAAAGTGATACCAGCTTCTTTAGCGAGCGTTGTTTCAGGTTGGACGCCAACTGATAAAATTGTTAAATCCGATGAAATTGTTGAACCGTCTTCTAAGACAATTTCATGACCGTGGTTTTTAAATGCAACTGCAGACTGGGAAGTTATTACGGTAACTTGATTATTCAGCAATTCTTTATGAACAGAGGCAGCCATTTCTTCGTCTAAAGAGGGCAGGACGTGGGGGGCTTTTTCAACGATTGTGACGGATAAACCCCGTTTTTTTAAGTTTTCGGCCATCTCTAAACCGATAAAACCGGCACCGATAACGGTAGCGTGTTTAGCTTTGTTGCGATCGATAGCTGCCATAATTGCTTCTAAATCAGGGACATTGCGTAAACTGAAGACATTGGTTGCCGTTTCTAGGCCCGGGATCGTTGGAACGAGCGGTCGTGCGCCGGGTGAAAGGATGAGGGCGTCATAGTTTTCTTCAGTAATTGCATTGCCATGGCTAATGGTTACCCGCTTTTTATCAGGTTGAATGGCAATTACTTCATTATTTGGGCGGACATCTAAGTTAAATCGTGCTTTCAAGGATTGTGGTGTTTGGACAAGTAATGCATCTTTACTGGCGATTTCCCCAGAAACATAATAGGGAAGGCCGCAATTAGCAAAAGAAACAAAAGGCCCTTTTTCTAATACGATAATTTCAGCATCTTCCATTAAACGTCGTAATCTAGTGGCTGCTGACATTCCGCCTGCAACGCCACCAATAATAATAATTTTCTTCATAGTGTGTTACCCCCTTTTGATAGTGCCGGCCCATTGATGCATACCGCCACGGACATTGATAGCATGATACCCCTGTTTTTCTAAAAATCGGGCTGCTTTTTTACTGCGCATACCAGATTGGCAAATTAAATAAATCGGCTGCTTTTGGTTCCCCGTAAAGGTTGGCATGTTTGCTAGTGGGATATTGCGGGCGCCTGGAATGTGTCCTGATCGAAATTCAACGGGTGTTCTGACATCAATTAAAGCGGTGTTTTTTGTTAGTGCCTTTGCTAATTCTGTGGTCGAGATGCTAGGTGACTCTTTGAAAAAGTTAAACATAAACGTCTCTCCAATCTATATTATACCCTATAGGGGTATAATATAGATTATGAATCAGCTCGTCAACCGATGCGCTAAAAAAAGTTGATTTAATCCAGAATAACTTTTTAGCGCTCAAAAAAAGCCATACTTAAGATGGCTTAATGCTGTTTATTGAACGCTAGGGATTTCTCGCAAGATACGTGCGGGATTACCGACTAAAATCACGTTATCCGGATAGGATTTTGTGACGACACTGCCCGCACCAACGACAACGTTATT
Organism: Latilactobacillus sakei; assembly: GCA_002953655.1. Taxonomy (NCBI): domain Bacteria; kingdom Bacillati; phylum Bacillota; class Bacilli; order Lactobacillales; family Lactobacillaceae; genus Latilactobacillus; species Latilactobacillus sakei. Next base: position 2,050,349 of record CP025839.1, on the reverse strand, counting down.
GCCGAGTGTAATTCCGGGTAGAATGGTGACATTGGCGCCTAACCAGACATGATCACCAAGCGTAATCGCGCTAGAGATTTCTTTTTTGGTGGCGCGCTCTTGGGGATCGATTGGGTGGTAGGGGGTTAAAAGAGAGACCCCCGGCCCAAATTTACAATAGTTGCCAATCGTCACCGGTGCTTCATCGCAAATAATGACGTTACGGTTGGCGTAAAAATGGTCGCCGATTGAAATATTTTGGCCGAAGCTAAATTCAAAACCGGTTTCGATGAAAAAGTCGCTACCGGTGTGGCCGAGTAATTTTTGGATGGTGGCCATCCGTGCATCGTTATCTAAGATTTGGCCGGCCTTTTGTAAGGCAAGGCGGGTTGCATCCCGTTTTTGAATAGTGACCGCTGAATCAAAATACCATTCCCCGTTGGTCATCGCCCTAAAAGCGTCGTCAGTTTCGTGCATATTATAAGTCGCCTCCGTTAATTGTTATCTTTAACGATAGAACACTTTTAATGGAAGTGCAAATTGGAACCGGCAGTTGCGAGGACCAACTATCTGTGGGATGCTAAAGGTAATTATCAAGTGGAGGTTATTTGAGATGGATACCAAACAAAACTTGGCCCAAAATCTGAAACTACTAATGGCAACGACACCGGTTGATCATATCACTGTTAATCAGTTGACGCATCAGGCCAACGTTGCCCGTAATACTTTTTATTATCATTTTGCCGATATTAATGAGTTAGTCGCGTGGATTTATAATCGCGAGATTGTGTCTCAACTGGCGGCCTACCAAAAAGAACAAGATTGGGCCAAGGGGTTGGATCTTTTGTTGCGTTACATTGAAACCAATCGTCAATTTTGTTTAAATACGTTTCACTCCCTGAATCGCGACTTATTAGGCCGGTTTTTATACCGCGTTGCGTTTAACATGGTCACTGGGGTTGTTGATGATCTGCAACCGGCTTGTCCACCGACCTTGCGTGATGAAATGGCCAATTTTTATGGTTGGGCGTTAGCGACACAGATCATTCAATGGTTGGTGACCAACCTACAAGAATCGAAAGTTGAATTCTATCAGCGGATGCATCGGATGTTAAATGGCACCTTGCAACAAGTACTAGATAATAATCGTTAAATTTGGACAAATCTCCTAGAATAACCATATCGAAACCCTTAAGAACCGACTACAGTAAAAGTATAGAAACAGCTATTATTGCTAGGAGGGGTTTTATATGTTATTTCAGAATATTGCGGGGATCGATTGGCTCGTTTGGATGGGGGTCGTTGCAGCTTTAATGCTGTTAAACGAAGCCGCACGGGCTAACAAATGGGTGGCATTATTATTATTTGTTGGACTACCTATTATTTTAACGATTTTTGTTTGGCCAACGACGGCTGGTCCTGATAGTAGTACTGGGACCTGGTTCCACTGGGTTAAAGTTTACTCAGCGCTGGCCGGATGTTTAGGCTTTATGGCATTGCGTTTTATGCCTAAATTGCAACACAATAAGTGGGCGTTGATTTTCCCACCGGCTATCTTGGCCTTCAATATTATGGAAGCCGTTATTCGGGACTTCCAAGTGGCTGGCTTACACGGCTTAGTGGATGGCGTTGTCATGAACGGTGGCGCTTGGAATATCATGAACGGGATTGCCGGAATCATCAATATTATTACGATTTCTGGTTGGTTTGGGATTATTATCAGCCACGACAAACAAAAAGACATGATCTGGCCCGATCAAATCTGGCCGTGGATTATCGCCTATGATGTTTGGAACTTTGCCTATGTATATAACTGCGTTGGCGATCACTCATTCTACGCAGGGGCGGCTTTATTGATTTCATGTACGTTAGCTGCTTTCTTCGTGAAAAAAGGCAGTTGGTTACAAGCACGCGCGCAAACCTTGGCTTTTTGGATGATGTTTACGATGAGTTATCCTGCCTTCGTGACGGACTCACAATTTTCAGTGCAAAGTACGCATAGTAGCGCCGCTTTGATGACGGTCAGTGCATTGGCCCTTGCCATTAACGTGGCAGTGCTAGTGTTACATGTTTACCGGATCATCAAACACCGTCGCAACGTCTTAACAGACGATATTTACGCCGGCACGGTTGCGCATGATCAAGTATTAGCAGCCAACACACCCGCCGACCAACAACCGGCCGGATTGAATTTGAAGAAATAATTATAGAGGGCGCTGTAGACAAAAGAAATTTTGTCTGCAGGGCCTTTTTTTAATATAGCGGGTTTACGGATTGGAAAATAGGGCAAACTTTGCTATGCTAGAAGTATTCAAACAAATTATTAAAAATCACATCAATTAGCAATCAATTTCGAATTAATTTAAAATTGATTGGTGGAGTAAAAGTATGCAAAATAAATTTAAAAAAGTAAAAGAAGCCTTAAAAGAAGCAATTATTTCCGGTCAGTATTCAATTGGGGATAAATTACCAACTGAAACTGAATTAATGGCGCAGTACGATGTTTCGCGGTATACCATTCGTCGGGCAGTCGGCGATTTAGAAGAAGAACACTTCATCAATCGGATTCAAGGGGGTGGGATGTTTGTTCAAGATTGGCACCGTGAATGGACGAATGATGCTGATAGCAAGGTTATTGGCATCATCACAACCCATATTGCAGACTACATTTTCCCAAGTATTATTTCTGGGATTGATCGGGTGCTTTCTGAAAAGGGTTATTCAATTCTGATTAGCAACACGCATAATAATCATGAAAAAGAGCGCAAGAGTCTGATTAATATGCTTGATAACAAGGTTGCCGGTTTGATTATCGAACCCACTCAAAGTGCGCTTAAAAATCCGAATATGGATTTATATCACGAGATTCAAGACGATCAAATCCCAACGCTCTTTATCAATGCTTCCTACCCAGAATTGAATTTTCCAGTCATTACTAATGATGATTTAGAGGCAGAAAAAGAGATGGTTAACTACCTCTTTGAACTCGGTCATGAAGCGATGCTCGGTATTTTCCAAGTGGGGGATTTGCAAGGTGTTCACCGGATGAATGGCTTTATTCAAGCTTACCAACAACAACCCGCAATTGCGTATAAGAGTAATTTAATTATGTATCAATCAGGCGACAGTTTTGAGAAAGTCTTGAAACGTGTGGCAGATTATTTACAGGGCTCAGAAGTCCCAACGGCAATTGTTTGTTACAACGATCAACTTGCGATTCGGGTCATTGATTTTCTGAAATCAAAAGGGTTGAAAGTTCCGACAGATATTTCGGTGGTGGGGTTTGATGATTATCAAATGTCACGGTACATCAGCCCTAGCCTGACAACACTCAACCATAATAAGACGAAGATGGGTGAAGATGCGGGGCAGATGGTCTTAGATATGATTCAGGATAAACCGGTCGAATCGATCCTATACCAACCACCATTAATTAAACGGGACTCTGCTGGAACAGTTAAATAAACAGGACTCTTAAAAGAGGCTATCTAACGATGGCCTCTTTTTTTATTGCTGTAATTATTCGAATAAATAAAATAGGCGGAAATTAATTTTAAAAAATTATAGCAGATCAAAAGCCCAATAACATGCGGTTTAAAATGATGACGCTTACTTATATTAATTCGAATCAAAAATAATTATATTGATTTATTCGAATAAAAGTTATAGACTGAATTTGTCGACAAATTGAAACCGTTTTATAAAGCGAAACGGTCATTTAAAAAGTACGTTAAATAGGCTTAAAAAAGATGGAGGAAAAAAGCATGACGCAAGCTAAAAAAATTCCAAGTAGTTTTATTTACTTCTTTGGCTCATTTGGTGGGATCTTGTTTGGTTATGATATTGGCGTAATGACGGGAGCGTTACCCTTTCTACAACACGACTGGCATTTAGAGAATAATGCCGGGGTTGTTGGTTGGATTACATCGGCAGTCATGTTCGGTGCAATCTTCGGTGGCGCACTTGCTGGACAGTTATCAGATAAATGGGGGCGGCGGAAGATGATTTTGCTATCATCTTTGATTTTTGCAATCGGCTCATTATTATCAGCATTCTCGCCAAACGACGGACAAGTTTACTTAATCGCTGTCCGGGTTTTCTTGGGATTAGCAGTCGGAGCAGCATCCGCCTTAGTACCGGCATATATGTCTGAAATGGCACCAGCTAGACTAAGAGGGCGACTCACAGGGATTAATCAAACGATGATTGTTTCCGGAATGTTGTTGTCTTATATTGTGGATTATCTATTAAAAGGTTTGCCTGAACAATTAGCATGGCGCTTAATGTTAGGGCTTGCCGCAGTACCAGCGGTTATTCTTTACTTAGGTGTTTTACGGTTACCAGAATCACCACGGTTCTTGGTGAAACATAATCGGTTAGATGAAGCACGCCAAGTTCTTGGTTATATCCGTTCAAAAGATGAGGTCGAAACTGAATTAACGAATATTCAGACAACGGCCGGCATGGAAAGTAACGTGCAACAAAGCACTTCGATGAAAACGCTTTTAAGTGGCAAATATCGCTATCTCGTGATTGCCGGAATTGGGGTTGCTGGTTTTCAACAATTCCAAGGCGCTAACGCCATTTTCTACTACATCCCATTGATTGTGGAAAAGGCAACGGGCAAAGCCGCGAGTTCAGCATTGATGTGGCCGATTATCCAAGGGATCATCTTAGTTTTAGGCTCACTTTTATTCTTAGTCATCGCCGATAAGTTCAAACGGCGGACGTTGTTAACACTTGGTGGAACCGTGATGGGCTTGTCATTTATTTTACCAGCCATTATGAATGCCTTAATTCCCAACTTTAATCCAATGATGATTGTATTTTTCTTATGCCTCTATGTGGCCTTTTATGCCTTTACTTGGGCACCACTAACATGGGTTTTAGTCGGTGAAATCTTCCCACTAGCTATTCGGGGTAAAGCATCCGGCTTAGCCTCATCATTCAACTGGATTGGTTCATTCTTAGTGGGGTTACTCTTCCCAATGATGATCGCATCCATGCCACAAGAAGGGGTCTTCGCCATTTTCGGTGTCATTTGTTTATTGGGTGTCCTCTTTATCAGAACGTGTGTCCCTGAAACCATGGGTCACACGCTAGAAGAAATTGAAGCGCAAGGCACAAACAAGGCGCATAAAGCATAAGTGCCAGAGAGGAAAGATGATGATGAATTTAATTGAAGCAGCACAAGCCATTAAATCCGGTCAAGTGTCATTAGGAATCGAATTAGGCTCCACCCGGATCAAAGCCGTTTTAGTAGCGCAAGACTTTCAAACCATTGCGTCAGGGAGTTATGTTTGGGAAAACCAATTAGAAGATGGTGTCTGGACGTATCCAGTTGATGCGGTTTGGACCGGGATTCAAGCGAGCTATATGCAAATGGCTGCGGAAGTCCAAAGCAAGTATCACGAACCGATAACCACGATTAAAAGTATCGGTGTCAGCGCAATGATGCATGGTTATCTCGCCTTTTCTAAGGACGATCAATTGTTGGTGCCTTTTAGAACGTGGCGCAACAACATCACCGAACAAGCAGCTGATGAATTAACCAAACAATTTAATTTCAATATTCCACAACGGTGGAGCATTGCGCATTTATATCAAGCCATCTTAAATGATGAAGCACATGTCAGCCAAGTGGCTTTCATGACCACCTTAGCCGGTTATGTCCACTGGCAATTATCAGGTGAAAAAGTCCTCGGGATTGGCGACGCATCCGGTGTCTTCCCCATTGATCCCAAAACGGGAAGTTATGATGATCAGTTAGTCGCACAATTCGATCAAATCAAACGCGTTCAACAACAACCTTGGCAATTAGCCGACATTTTACCAGCGGTCTTGCCAGCGGGGCACGCTGCGGGCCAATTAACGTCAGCCGGCGCGCATTTGTTAGATCCAAGCGGTAATTTGACAGCGGGCAGCTTGATGGCGCCGCCTGAAGGGGATGCCGGAACCGGAATGGTCGGTACCAACAGTGTCCGCAAACGGACCGGGAACATCTCAGTCGGAACCTCAGCCTTTTCAATGGTGGTGTTAGACCAACCGCTCAAACAAGTGCATCGCGATATTGATATGGTGATGACCCCTGATGGCTCACCAGTTGCGATGGTCCATACAAATAATTGTTCGTCAGATATCAATGCTTGGGCTAATTTATTCAATGAATTTGCCGCACGCTTGGGCGTCTCATTAGCACCTGATCGGTTATACGAAACGTTGTTCTTAGAAGCAACCCATGCCGATCAAGACGCAGGGGGCTTGATTAATTACAGCTACTTATCCGGTGAAAATGTCACTAAAATGCCGGCTGGGCGCCCATTATTTGTCAGACAACCCCACAGCCACTTCAACTTACCCAACTTTATTCAAACCCAATTATACGCGGCCTTTGCACCGCTTAAAATTGGGATGGATATCTTGGTGAAGGAAGAACAAATCAAGACAGACGTCATGATTGCCCAAGGTGGGTTGTTCAAAACCCCTGTCGTTGGACAACAAGTCTTAGCGAATGCTTTAAACACGCCGATTACGGTTATGAGTAATGCCGGTGAGGGTGGTCCTTGGGGCATGGCTGTCTTGGCAATGTTTGCCGCTGATAATAATGGTCAAACGCTCGATGATTTCTTGGATCACAACGTCTTTACGAATCCAGAAAGCATGACGCTCAGTCCAGAAGCCGCAGGTGTGGCCGGTTATCAAACCTTTATTGAAGCCTACCAAGCAGGGTTACCAATTGAAAGTGCGGCAATTGCTGCGATTAAAGATGAGAAGTGAGGATTAAAGCATGTTAGAAAAACTAAAACAAGAAGTGTACGACGCCAATATGCGCCTACCTAAATTAGACCTAGTCACTTTTACTTGGGGTAATGTTTCCGGAATTGACCGCGAAAAAGGCTTGTTTGTCATCAAACCTTCGGGTGTTGATTACGAAGACTTAAAACCAAGCGACATGATTGTCGTGAACTTAAAAGGCGAAGTCGTTGAAGGCAATATGAATCCTTCTAGTGATACGCCAACGCATACCGTTTTATACAATGAATTTCCAGAAATCGGTGGCATTGTGCATACGCATTCACCTTGGGCCGTTTCATTTGCTGAAGCCGGTATTCCGGTGCCCGCCCTTGGCACGACACATGCAGATACCTTTTACGGGGATATCCCAGTTTCTGAAGCCTTAACGCAAGCCGAAATCGAAAATGATTACGAAGAAAATACGGGTAAGGTCATTGTGAAAACCTTCAAGGAACAAGGCATTGATCCTGAAGCCGTTCCAGCGGTCCTGGTTCGTCAACACGGGCCTTTCACTTGGGGTGCCACACCAGACAAAGCCGTCTATAACGCTAAAGTTTTAGAAGTCGTGGCCGAAATGGATTACCACGCCCTTCAATTGACGCGCAATAACAGTGCCGTCCCACAATTCTTGTTGGACAAACACTATTACCGCAAGCATGGCAAAAATGCCTACTACGGTCAAAACAACGCCCAATCACAAGGACATGCTAAAAAAGAAGTGCGTTAAAAGCGGAAGTGCGTCATCAATGGGTAGCTTCTGAGCACTTGCTTAACTTAGCGAATTGGCGCTACAAGCGCCGATTTGATAAGTGTAGCAAAGCACAGGAAGCTGTTGATGAAAGCACGTTAAAAAAAGAAGCACATTAAAAAAGGAGTCTTTATCATGTTAAATACAGAAAATTATGAATTTTGGTTTGTCACAGGTAGTCAATCATTATACGGCGAAGAAACCCTCCGCTCAGTTGAAAAAGATGCTAAGGAAATCGTTGAAAAATTAAACGCGAGTCACCAATTGCCTTACCCAATTATTTTTAAATTAGTCGCAACAACTGCTGATAACATTACAAAAGTGATGAAAGAAGCCAACTACAACGATCACGTTGCTGGGGTCATCACTTGGATGCATACTTTCTCACCTGCTAAGAACTGGATCCGCGGGACAAAATTATTACAAAAACCATTACTTCATTTAGCAACTCAATTCTTAAACAAGATTCCATACGACACAATCGACTTCGATTATATGAACTTAAACCAATCAGCGCATGGCGATCGCGAATATGCTTTCATCAATGCGCGTTTACGTAAAAGTAACAAGATTATCTCAGGTTACTGGGGTGATGAAGACGTTCAAAAAGCAATGGCTAAATGGATGGACGTTGCGGTGGCTTACAACGAATCATTTAAGATTAAAGTCGTAACATTTGCCGATAAAATGCGCAACGTGGCTGTCACAGACGGTGATAAAGTTGAAGCCCAAATCAAATTTGGTTGGACGGTTGATTATTGGGGTGTCGGTGATTTAGTCGCAGAAGTCAATGCTGTCTCAGAGGCTGATATTGATGCTAAGTATGCTGATTTACAAAAAGAATACGACTTTGTTGAAGGTCAAAATACACCAGAAAAATTCGAACACAATGTTAAATACCAAATTCGTGAATACTTCGGTTTGAAGAAATTTATGGACGATCGGGGCTACTCAGCTTTCACAACCAACTTCGAAGATTTAGTTGGTTTGGAACAATTACCAGGTTTAGCAGCCCAATTATTGATGGCTGAAGGTTATGGTTTCGCCGGTGAAGGGGACTGGAAGACCGCTGCTTTAGACCGCTTATTGAAGATTATGGCTCATAATGAAAAGACGGTCTTCATGGAAGATTACACCCTTGATTTACGTCAAGGTCATGAAGCAATCTTAGGCTCACATATGCTTGAAGTTGATCCTTCAATTGCATCAGACAAACCACGGGTTGAAGTGCACCCATTAGATATCGGCGATAAAGATGATCCTGCACGCTTAGTCTTCACTGGGATGCAAGGCGACGCGGTGGATGTTACAATGGCTGATTATGGCGACGAATTCAAATTGATGTCATATGATGTTCGCGGCAACAAACCAGAAGCTGACACACCACACTTGCCAGTTGCTAAACAACTCTGGACACCAAAACAAGGCTTACGCGACGGTGCTGTTGGTTGGTTAACCGTTGGTGGCGGTCACCATACAGTCTTATCATTTGCTATTGATTCAGAACAATTACAAGATTTAAGTCACTTGTTTGATTTGACTTACGTCAATATTAAATAAGGCTGTCAAATTAAAAGAGGCTACGGCAAAATTTGTCGTAGCCTCTTTTGCGATTGGAATGGTGTCAGCTTTCTTATAGTATAATGGAGAAACGAAAGTGGGGATGAACATGACAACTTTTTATTTTGTACGTCACGGCGAAACAACGATTAATAAAGCACAGTGTTTCAATGGTGGTGGGGTCGATTCTGCGTTGACACCAGCGGGGCTAGCGGCCGCAGACCGCTTGGGTGATTATCTAGGCGACCAAGTTTTTGATGCCATTTTAACATCACCACTCCAACGTGCCCAAACAACCGCGGAACACGTACTGGCGCAAACGCGTGTTGGGCAACCGGCGTTAACGATTGTCCCCCAACTACGGGAAATGGTGCTAGGTGATTGGGAAGCACAGCCGGTAGCGGCGCAAGAAAAACATCCGCAATTTGATAATTACTTTCACCATCCAGATTTATTTGAGGCCGACCAGCTTCACGCGGAATCCTACCAATCCGTTTTAAACCGGGCCATGACAGTTATTGACCAAGCGCAACAAGCTTATCCAGAAGGCCACGTTTTAATTGTGGCCCACGGGATTGTTTTATTGTTTGTCATGGGGACTCTTTTAGGCGTACCGTTTAGTGGGATTCGTGATCAAAAAATGGTCGCAAACGCGAGCCTATCAGTCTTAGCAGGCCAAGGCCAACCGTATAAAAAGGTCCTTTGGAACAAGACGGTGTAGAGGAGGCCTTTCTTAAATGATGACGCTAGTGATTGTCGTTTTAATTGTCCTATTAGGGGCCTTTACGCGAACTGTTTTTGGCTTTGGTGAAGCGTTAGTGACGATGCCGTTATTAGCATTAGTGGCATTTGATTTAAAATCGGCGACGGCCTTAATCGGAGCTTTAGGCCTCATCGTGGCCATTCCAGCGGTTGTTCAGCACCGCCGGCAGATTGATATCGCAATTGTGCGCCGGCTCGTCATTGGCTCATTATTGGGCGTTCCGGTCGGGATTGCCCTAATGACCTATGTGCCAACAGTGATTGTATTACGGACTTTGGCCGGTTTTTTAATCATATATGGTAGTTATAATTTGTATCAACTGCAGCAACACCGCGTTCAAAAACAACATTTAAAAGCACCGGTTTGGGACTACTTAGCGGGGGTTATTTCGGGTGTCATGGGCAGTGCTTATAACAGTCACGGCGTCCCGGTTGTGATTTATGGAACGCTGAAAAAATGGCCCGTCTCGGAATTGCGCGGTATTTTACAGGCCCATTTTGTCTGTGTGGGGACGGTCGTCGTGATTAGTCATCTATTGGCAGGATTTTGGACGCGCCAAGTCGTTCAATTATTGGGGATTAGTTTGCCCTTATTGCTAATTGTGATACCGCTAGGAAACTGGGTTAGTGCCAAAATTGATAGCCAAACAATGGTTCGTTACATTTATGACTTATTAATCGTTTTTGGCGGCTTATTATTGTATAAAACATTTTAAGAACATTATCGAGGAGGCCAATGATGCTGATATTTGAGTTACCCATTCATCCAGAAAACCAAGCAGCGATGGCGCGATATATGCAAGATCAGTTTACTTTTAATGGTGTCAAAGCGACCGAAAGACATGCTTACGAACGCGACTTTTGGCTAGCTGTGAAACAGTTACCGGCGGCAGAATTGATGGTGATTATTAAGGCGCTTTATGCGCGTGAAGCGCGCGAATATCAATATGTGGCAATCGATATTGCGGCGCGGGCCGTCCGTAAATGGCAACGTGCAGATCTATTACAGTTTGCCGAATTAGTAACTGAAAAAGCCTGGTGGGATAGTGTGGACCCTTGGAAACGCGTTTTTAGTGCGTACATCAAGCGTCATCCAGCTGAATTTGAATGGGTCGGGCAACTATTCGCTCAAAAAGATAACTTTTGGTTACGCCGCGTTGGGCTGATTCTGCAATTAGGGTTCAAGGACGCAACGTGTATTGATTATTTGCAAGCCGCTATCGAAGCCGATCAAATAACACCGGAATTCTTCATTCAAAAAGCGATTGGCTGGGCCTTACGTGATTACGCTAAGACTAATCCGGAATGGGTAATTGATTTTGTTGACTCCCATACGTTATCGGCATTAGCGCAACGCGAAGCGTTAAAACAACTCTAAAAAATTATAAATGTTTCACACGAAACATTTATAATTTTTCCATTGAACGGCTTCACTAGAAAAGGTTCGAGCAAAATGATTTTTGCTCGAACCTCTTTTTTAATTATTTTTCTAATTCAGCCTGTACTTTAGCTGGAATTTTATCCTTGGCAATATTATTGGGACCTGTTAGCACCCGTTTGGCATTGAATTCCAATTTAACATAGCTGTTAGGTGTCAATGGTGTTGGTTTTTCGCTAGAAATTTCAACAGGGACAGTTGTTTGTGTTCCATCTACTTTGACGACCTTTAGCTTATATTTGTAACTGTACGTACCTGGCACGGTCTTATTACTATCGTCCTTAGTGGCTTGCTTGGCAGGCACTTGAGCGGGCACTTGGGCGTAGCCAACGTCACCTTGGTAAGTATTTTTGTAGTAGTGATAACCGGCAAAGCCGACGATGATGAGCGCAACAATGGCGACCAGACTAATCATTTTCTTTTTCAATGAAAGCACCTCATTAATTAATTGATAAAAGTATCATATACTGACCAACGTTAAAAAGCGATGTTTTTTATGCCGGATAACAAAAGTGTTAGGTCCTGCTGAAAAGTCTGTCACTTTAGTGCTTAAATTGACGGTATTTTGCTTCTAGAACAGCTTTATCAAGGATGTGGCCCTTCATGGCAGTTGTCAATTGATTGAGGTAAAAACTATCCTCTAAATCAAGCGAACAGTCGAGCGCAAAAACTGTCAGAGTATAGGTGTGATCGCGATTTGGCGGTGTCATACCGCCGTAGCAAGCAGAGGCCTCTGCCGATTGGTTATCCGTCATCGGACTATGCCACGTATTGACGCCTTGCACAAAATCAGGTTGCTGTTGACTACTATTTGCCAAAACCGTTGTTGATTTCAGATTAGCGAGAGTCCAATGAATCCAAGGGAAGCCCTTAGTGACTTCATAGGCATCTAAATCATAGAAAATCGCCGCATAAGTAACGGTGTCTGCAGGCGCTTGTTCAATTGTAAAAGGAATTGAATAAGTCGGCATACCAGCTTCGTTTCGGGCATCGCTGTAGCCGCCATAAATATCATCAAAATAACCATTATGAATTCCTGTACTTGTTAATTGCATAATACGAACCTACCTTATTAAATTTTTGACCAGTCATCAATTGAGCGGCCAGCTTGATCAACCAGTTCTAGCCAGCTATTGGTGCCACCAAAATAGAGAAAAAGTCCCACTTCATTAACGCTTTTAAAGATAATGTCTTCTGTTGTGACATTATCCTGAACTTGGTCGCGGTGTTCATGGCGCAATTGGGTGCCCATCTTAGCGGCAAAACCGAGTGAGCCATCCTTGTTGAGGGGCGGTTCCAGCATTAACGTTGCGCCCGCTTTGAGGCACATTTCGTTTCGTTTTTGCCATATGGCAGTGCCGGTGGCTTGTCGTGTTTCAATGGTGAAGGGGACGGTGCTAATTGTTTTTGTCCAGCGATGACGGGCCTTAGCAGTCGGTTTTGCTTTTTGGACCGCCGCGGGTTGCCAATTGAAACCAAATCTTTCTAGAATTAAGTTTAACGTTTCAAATAGTGGGCGTAAAGTTTGGTGATAATTACTAGGGACTTTGGCCGGCAAATCGGTTGTTTGAATGGCCGATGATTGTTCGGCTAACAAGCGGCCTAAATAGGGTAGACCTTCGGGCCAGTCTGCATCGGTGAGCGTTAAAAATGGTTCACTTGGGAGGACCTTAGGAGCTTTTGTTAAATAGTTGATTTGCGTGATTTGCTGCTGATTTGTATGCAGTAGCAAGCCGTTAAATGGTGGTAATGTGGCTGGTTGTTCCGGATAGATGGTCAATATTTGTTGGTCAAAAAGAATTTCGGTTTGTGTGGTCTCTAAGTTAACTTGCAGTTTAAGCATCATAAAACCTCCATCTGGGGTAATTAATGTTAATTAAACACTAAATTAAGCGATTTGTCAGCTAGTGGCTTCCGGATTTTAAAATAGGAGCGACCTTTTTATTTTGACCGCAAAGGCGTTGTTTTTTGTTATGATAGTAGATAGGAATTTTAACGGGTGGGAGAAATGGCATGCAGGCACAAGCAGTACTAAAAGAAAAATTTGGCTATGATCATTTTAGAGAAGGCCAAGCAGATGTGATTGAATCCTTATTAGCAGGAACCAATGTATTGGCAATTATGCCAACTGGTGGTGGGAAGTCGCTATGTTATCAGATTCCAGCGCTGATGTTACCGGGATTAACACTAGTCGTTTCGCCATTGATTTCATTGATGAAAGATCAAGTCGATGCGCTCAACGAAAATGGGATTCCGGCAACGTTCATCAACAGTACCTTGACGCAAGGTGAAGTGCAAGAACGCTTCAATCAGGCGGCGCGGGGTGAAGTCAAGTTACTCTATGTATCACCGGAACGGTTGGATTCGGATTACTTTTTAGCGGATTTAGCCGAGTTAACAATCGATTTGATTGCCGTCGATGAAGCGCATTGTATCTCGCAGTGGGGACACGATTTTCGGCCTAGTTATTTACGCTTAACGGACACGATTAAAAGCATGCGGCAACAACCAACGATTGTTGCGTTAACGGCGACCGCTACGTCACAAGTGGCGGATGATATTATGCACCGCTTGGGGATTCAACATGAAGTTAAGACTGGCTTTTCACGGGAAAATCTCGCTTTTCAAGTAGTTAAAAACCAAAATAGTGATCGCTACTTAATCGATTATTTGAAGGTTAACCAGCAAAAATCGGGCATCATTTATGCTAGTACTCGGAAAGAAGTTGAACGGCTCACGAAGTTGATTGAAAAAGCCAAACTACCGGTCACAATGTATCATGGCGGTTTAAATGAAATGGTGCGCCGACAAAATCAAGAAGATTTTCTCTACGATCGTAAACCGATTATGGTCGCCACGAATGCTTTTGGAATGGGAATCGATAAGAGTAATGTGCGGTTTGTCGTCCATGCACAGATTCCTGGCAGCTTAGAAGCTTACTATCAAGAAGCCGGTCGAGCTGGTCGTGATGGTTTACCAAGTGAGGCGATTCTACTCTTTAAAGTCAATGATGTGCAGATTCAACACTTTTTCATCGATCAATCAGAAATGGATGATGAAAATAAGCAACGGGAATACGCCAAATTACAAGAAATGACGCAATACGCTAATACCCAGCAGTGCTTGCAACAATATATTGTTAATTATTTCGATGATGATTGTGAAAAATGTGGTCGTTGCAGTAACTGCCTTGATACGCGCGAATCACAAGATATTACAATTGATGCCCAAAAGGTTTTATCGTGCATCAAACGAATGGATGAACGTTTCGGTAAAGTGATGGTTGCACAAGTATTGACGGGTTCTAAGAACCAGAAGATTATGCAGTTTCGTTTTGACGAGTTGCCAACATACGGTTTGATGCGGGGCGATTCGCAAAAAGAAGTTAGTGGCTTGATTGATTACTTAGTCGCGTCGGGCTATTTACGGGCTTCTGGTGGTCAATATCCCGTTTTACAAATCACGTTAGCGGGCGTCAAGGTGCTTAAAGGCCAAGAAAAAGTGACGCGTAAAATGGCCGCTAAAGTTCAAAAAACATTGCCTGAAGACAATGAGTTATTCGAACGCTTACGGGAACTACGCCGTGATTTAGCTGAGGAACAGGGTGTACCACCATTTGTAATCTTCTCGGATAAGACGTTGTATTCAATGTGTGAAATTATGCCAACCTCACTGACTGAAATGTTAGATGTTAAAGGGGTCGGCGAAAATAAATTAGAAAAATATGGTGAATTATTCTTGGATATTTTAGTGGCTGAATAATTGCCTGGGAAATAAAAAGGGCCACCAACGGTTAGTTGGCGGCTCTTTTTTGATGATACTTAGTATGGCGCATCTGCGGGGTTACCGTAGACGAAATGTTGATTGGATTTTGGGTTTGGTTTAGCGTCTGGTAAGAGACATGTATAACGTGTACCATCAGGGCCTTGGGCCAAGAAAATGCGCGTAAATGAATTTTCTGTTTCGATTAGTTTACAGTTATCATGCGTAATACCATAGACATCAGTTACTTGCGTAATATATCATCTCTTTTACTTAGTTTAAAAAGGGGTAAAATAAGCCTATATTTTACGACTAGATTATTAATAAGTATAGGCTTTTAATAGCATAATATCAAATTATTTGCTTAATGCCCTGAATTAAGAGCCCTTTTTGATGCATTCAAAAGCAATTAATTGTATAATTAATAGGGTTCACAACAAGTTAGAGAGAAGGAATTATTTATGCGACGTTATGCAGCAGAATTTATTGGTACTTTTATGTTAGTGTTCTTAGGAACCGGTGCAGTTGTAATTGCTAAAGCTGATACATTAACGATTGGCTTGGCATTTGGGTTAACAGTGACTGTGATGGCTTATGCTTTTGGTGGCGTTTCGGGTGGTCATTTTAACCCGGCCGTTTCTATTGCGATGATGATTAATAAACGCTTAGAAGCAAAAGATGGCGTTTTTTATATCGTAGCGCAATTCTTAGGTGCAATTGTCGCTTCAGGGTTATTATCAGTTCTCATCAATGCGCTTGATTTAAGTCGGACCGGTTTTGGTCAAACTGATTTTCCTAAAATTGGGGCAGGAGTTGCGTTCTTAGTTGAAGTGATCGTAACGTTCAGTTTCATCTTGGTAATCTTAATGACAACTAGTGATCGTTTTGGCAATAGTCAAATGGCACCATTGGCAATCGGGATTACATTGAGCTTATTGATTATCGTTGCGCTTAACTTAACGGGTGGTTCGTTAAACCCTGCTAGAAGTTTTGGACCAGCTATTTTTGCTGGTGGTTCAGCACTAGCTCATTATTGGGTTTACTTAGCAGCCCCAATCGTGGGTGCTATCCTAGCAGCCTTTACGGGTCGTTTATTAGGTAGCGAAGAACGCTAAAAAAGTGATTAAAAAAGGTGTGCTCCCCGAGGGGGGCACACCTTTTTTATTGCTCGAGCGCTAATAACTGTTTTTTAAAAGCTAAACCGCCACGGAAACCACCCAATGAGCCATCTTTGCGGAGGACGCGATGACAGGGCACAATTATTAGTAGCGGATTACGTCCAACAGCAGAAGCTACTGCTCGAATCGCAGTTGGCCGCCCAATTTGTGTGGCTAGTTGATAGTAAGTCACGGTTTGCCCGTATGGAATTGCCTGCAAGGCCGACCAGACTTGTTGTTGGAAAGGCGTGCCGCCTAAGAAGTCGAGGGGTAAATCCCAAGTGGTTCTCTTATGCGTTAGATAGGCCGTTATTTGGGCAATTGCTGGCGCCAGTTTCGAGGGGTCTTGTCGTAAGTCATAACCGGGCATAAAAGTTGTTAGCTCACTGAGTGGTTGGTTAGGGGAACCGACAAAGCAGACACCGTGATCAGTTGCGGCAACGACTAGGTTTTGATTGGCATGCGTTAAATAATCGTAATAGATTGTGGTCATCGAAGACACCTCCATTTGGTAGCTTCAGTATAACAATTTTCAATAAAATAAACTGCCGTTCAGCTTACTATCGACAGTTTATTTTAAGCGAGTTTAGAGAGTGACTTCTTCAAAGGTTTTGTGCTGCAATAGATATTGCACGTCGCAACTCGCGGCGACCTCTTTTTCATGGGTTACGAGGATGACACATTTTTGTTGTTCGTGGGCGAGCTCTTGGAACAGTTTAATTATTTCCCGGGTGTTAGTGTCGTCTAAATTACCGGTTGGTTCATCGGCAACAACGACTGGTGCATCACAACACATTACCCGGACGATTGCCACCCGTTGTTGCTGCCCGCCGGATAGTTTCTGAACGTTTTTACGAGCCATATCAGGATTGATACCGACCTTAGTCAGCATCTCTAGCGCAAACTCACTGGGGTTTGCGCGCTCGGAATGAGTAATGGCCATTGCGGTTAGGACGTTATCGAGGGCCGACATATAGGGGAGCAAGTTGTAGGCTTGGAAGACAATTGAAACATAGCGGTTGCGGTATTGCGTCAAACCGATTTTTTGAAGTGAAGTGCCTTCATAGAGGATTTCACCTTTGCGTGGTTTGTCGAGACCAGCCAGCATTGTTAAGAGGGTCGTTTTCCCAGCGCCACTACTACCGATAATGCCGTAGAGTTGCCCGGCTTCAAAGTTGAGATTAACGTCTTTGTAGAGTGTATTTTCTTCTGAATCGTACCAATAACTGACATCTTTGGCTGTTAACATAATGTGACCTCCTAATTATCCAATGAGAATTTTTCGTGGTTCGAGTCTTAGAATATTGGCTGAAGCCAGTAATACTGCCAAAGAAATGATGGTGAAACCAAAGGCGCCTAATTGAAGTAAGGTTAACGGATTAATTTTGAGGTTTAAATCGCTCGCTTTAATGGCTTTGGCTTTAGTTGGATTGCCTTGGGGCATTTGACCACCGAGACGATTACCACCAGGTTGGCCACTTGGTGCTTGACCGCCGCCAGGGCCACCATTACCGCCAGGTTGAGTTGTTGCGCTGTCGGTTGTGGTGCTTGTTGTAACGGAATTCATGACTTGCTTGCTGAGGGCTTGAGCGGCAAGTTGACCACCGATACCGGCGAGCGCTAAGCTGACAATCAGTAACATGAACATTTCAACGAGTAATTGCCCAATAATCTTAGTCCGTTTTTCACCTAATGAGAGTAAAACACCCATTTCATAACGGCGTTCACGCACCATTAAGATGATGATCAGGGCTAAAATGACGGTACCGGCAATGGCAACTAACCAAACAATTTTATTAGCGAAATTTGTCATTTTTTGCATTGATTGTTTCAAGGTTTGGTAAGTACTATCGTCTGCTGTGAGGCTGAATTTTTTAGTGTTGATAATTTTCTTAGCAGCTTTCAAGAAGGCCGTTTTTTGAGTTGGATTGCTTAAAGTAAAGACGGCACTGTCGACTTTATTGGTTTGACCTTTAATTTGGTTAGCCAAGGTATAAGCGGTATAAAGCGTATTAGAAGGATCGCTTTGTTGAGGCCCCATACTTGAGCTGCTACTTTGACTCGCTTTGTAAATTCCGACGACTTTGAGGGTGTACGCTTTTTTACCAGTCGTTGTGGCTTTGATCTTAATTGTATCGCCAACCCTGAGATTGTTTTGTTTAGCAAGTTCGCTTTCAATCACAACGTTGTTAGTATTAACATCGGCACTGTTTAAAGCACGGCCTTTGGTAATTTTATTGGTGTTATCTTTGAAATCGCTGAGGGTCTTCATATTGAGGACCCCAGTGATTTGTAAATCGCCTGATGAGGTGGATTGCGACATGCCCATCGGACCATTATTGCTAGCTGAAGAAGTGCTAATCGCATCAATGGAATCAGCATTAGCCGAAGTTGCAACGCTGACGTTGTAGTTGGCGACACCGGATAATTGCGCAATCTTTTTGACGTTGGCTAAGCTAACTGAAGGCATGCTGAGCGATGGTTTCTTCGTTTTAGAAGTGCTCGTTGGTGGTGTCGACGAGCGCATTTTCTTGAAGGCCTGATCACGATTGGCCGATAAGGTGACACTGGCACCGACTTGTTGTTTGGTGTTGTTAACCGTTGTTACTGCAGCGTTTCTAATGAGTAACCCGGCCATAATGAAGACTAGAATAACAGTCATAACAATGACTAATAATAAGCTACGGCCTTTTTTGAATGAAATATTTTGCCAAGCACGTTTGATAAAATTCATAATGATGCCTCCTTATAAAAACTGAATAATAATCAGTTTAGGCAGATATTTTGAATAAACTGTGACAATAGTACGCATAAAATGAGGCCTTTTTACGAAAAATAATCCGTCAATCCAATGATAGTGCTTTAAAAAGATGTTGCTTTAGACCAAAAATTGTTAAAATAGGAGTAATTAGTTAAAAGTTAAGTTTGTAGGGGTAGGGGAATATTATATGAAACGAAAACAAATCTATACCGGATTATGGGCGAGTTTATTACTATTAACGCCGGTGATTACCAGTGCAACCAGTGCGCATGCAGCGGAGACTCAAACAAGCCAGCAGTCAGTTGTGACAAGCCAATTTAGTGCTAGTCAAGCAACTAGCAGTCAAGTTGCTAGCAATCAATTGGTTGAAACAAGCCGTCAAAGTCAAGGAGTGGCTTCACGTTCACAAGTGGCGGAAGTCCCTGCTAAAACAGCGCAGACGACCAATGAACAACCTGCCAAATCAGCGGCTAAAGCCGTTTTAAATCGGGATTATCAAGGGGCGTTGAAACGGGGAGCGCAACAATTAGTAGCAAGTCAGGACACCGAAGTTTGGTCAGCCTTGGCACTTATCAGCTCAGGGGCCCAATTAACGACCGTTCAAAAAGCAACGTTCCACCAAGTCTTTGCCGAAGAATTAACCGGAATGGCCGGGCATTATTCTGCAACTGATTTGGAACGTTTGACAATTGGGATAGCTGCAATTGGCGAAGACCCCACGCAATTCAATGGGGTTAATTTAATTGCTGAAATTATTAAAAAAGCGGCTACTGCCGGTATCACAGGGCAAGTCTACGGGATTATTGCCCTTAGCACCCAAGATTACGGGGCACAAGCTAACCAAACGATTAATCAATTAATCGATTTAGTTTTAAAACAACAAAATACAGCTGGCGGTTGGGCTTTTTTCGGATCAGTCAGTGATTTGGATATTACAGGGATGACGATGTCAGCATTAGGCATGCATCGTGATCAACCAAAGGTTCAAAGCGCTTTGGATCGCGCAGTTGCCTTATTAAAAACAACCGGTTTTGTGAAAACAACAGGCGGTTTCTTGATTCCTGGGGGTTTTTCAACTGAAGAAAACTCAAATAGCACGGCAATGGCCATCTTGGGCTTGGCCGCAGCTGGCGTCAATCCAGCCACAACGTTTGTGGGTGATAAAGGTGCGACACCAATCACGAACTTAATTGCTTACCAAAAAGCCGACGGGCAATTCCGCTGGATGATGGGCAGCGATGATGGCGCGTTATCAATGTCAACCGAACAAGCGGTCTATGCTTTAGGCCAATATGATTATTTATTGAAGGGTAAGGGTTCAATCTATAACTTTAAAAAAGTAGTGCCAGAACCGGACCCAGAGCCCAAACCAGAACCCAAACCAGAACCAACGCCAGTTCCTGAGCCAGGTATTCCTAGTAAAAAGCCAGCCGGTGAGGTTTCATCATCGTCCTCTTCAGCGGTTGATTTAAATCCCCAATTACCGAAACAATCCGGTAATAAAGAAGCAGAGATGCCATTGACTGGGACAACGGCGACGCAAGATGCATTACCACAAACGGGTCATCAATCTGTTTGGGCCAGCGTTTTAGCGGGATTATTCATGTTACTGGGTGTTGCGGGTTACCAAACACGTCGGTTAAAACAACGCTAGGAGGCAACTAGATGGTTAAAAAGCGCCTACTACTAAGCGTAGCAAGTCTCGTGTTACTAGGTGGCATCGGTTATGGCACCTACGCGAGTGTGCAACAAGAACCAGCCGCGATCAAACACGCAAGCCAGCAATCAGCACAACCTAAAAAGACTGCGCATAAAACGGTCGCTAAGCACGCCGAATCGACTTCGAAAAAGACGACCACTAAGACTAAAGCGGCGAAGCAGGCCACTGTTGCTAAGCAGGAACAGTCTAAAGAAGCCAAGCAGGCTAGTCAGTCTGAACCAGCCAGGGATGCTAAAAAAGAACAACAGGCAAGCGCATCAACAAAACCAACACCAACCTCTCAGTCAGCAACGACTGTTACACCAACAACGCGGCAATCAGCCAGCAGTGCGGCAAGTTCAACAGCACAGCAACCAACACAGCAGGCTGAAGCTCACGAAGCACCAGCTAAACAGCCTGAACCGGTTGCTAAGAAGGTAACGGTAAGCGTTTATGGGCCGATTAGTGAAGGCAACCCGGCTCTGATTAATCACGCTTCGGTAACGATTGATGATGGGGAGACAGTATTGGCTGTTTTAAAACGGCTAACAGGCCAACAAGGCATGCCATTAGCCTACCGGGGGATTGGTGCTAGCGCCTACGTCAAAGGGATTAATGGCTTGTTTGAATTCGATAAGGGCCCCCAGAGTGGTTGGCTCTATCGGGTCAACGGTGTTTTTTCAAATCAATCGTGTGGTGTCTATCATGTGAAGAGTGGAGATGTTATTGATTGGCTGTATACGGAAGATCTCGGACACGATCGCCACGCACCTCAGGGCTAAAATCGCAACTGATTATTGATCAACTACACCCACTAGTTCTATTGGTGTACTTCATATTAATGATTAGCTTTTCGATGGGTTTCAACCACCCCTACTTTTTAGGTGGCCAACTGATTGTCATTATTGTGGTTAATTGGGTTGCTAAAAATCAACAGAAAACAGTTAGCACGCTGCAAGGTGCCTTATTGATGATGGTCTTGATTGTCATCATGAATCCAATTATCAATAATCACGGGACGCACGTTATGATGACGGTTGGCGGTACCTTGATAACGGCGGAAGCGGTGGTCTATGGTTTTTTAATGGCGACCGCTTTGGCCGTTTTATTATTGATTTTTGTGGCCTATAATCAGCATATGACCAACCATAAATTTTTGGCGTTATTCGGCGGAGTCGCCCCGCAATTGACCTTACTGACGATGATGACGATGCGTTTTTTTCCATTATTCATTCGGCGCTTACGTGATATTACAGCCGTGCAACGGACACGCGGAATTCAAATGGCGACCGGGCGGCTAAGAGCCCGTGCCCAAGCAGGGATGCATTTGCTGGCAATTTTATTAACCAATACACTGACCGAAGCGCTGCAGACCGCCGATTCAATGACGGCCCGCGGCTTTGGTGTTCAAAAAAGAAGTACTTATCGTCGTTATCAAATGACACATCGTGATTATGGCCTGTTAATAGTGTTGGTTGGCGGTGGTCTGTTTGCCTTTTGGTGTGCCAGTCGGGGTAACGGCCAGTTAATCGTTTATCCAACTCTGGGCACGTTGCGGCTAACTGGGCGTGATTGGGCGTGTCTAAGCGTGATTTTGCTGATTGATGGATTACCATTATTATTGGAAGGATGGGAGTACTTATGGTGGCAATTGCACAGATAGAACAGCTTCAATTTCAATATGCGTTAGCAAATCAGCCGAGCTTGGCCGAGATTAATCTGACGGTCAATGCTGGTGATTGGGTGGTCGTGGCTGGTCCTTCAGGTAGCGGTAAAACGACTTTATTACGCCAATTTAAACGAGAATTATGGCCAGTGGGACAACGCTTAGGGCAGGTATCCTTTAATGGTCAAACGGTGGTGGATCTCGACCCAGCCGTTAGTACGCAGAAAATCGGCTTTGTTTTCCAAAATCCCGAGAACCAACTTGTAATGGATACCGTCATTCAGGAGCTAGCCTTCTCGTTGGAAAATAGCGGCGAAGCTAGTGCTAATATTCAGAAAAGAATTGCAGAACTCGTTAGTTTTTTAGACATTCAAGATATTTTATACGCATCGGTCCACGAATTATCCGGCGGCCAAAAACAACTGGTTAATTTGGCGGCAATTTTGATTCTCCAACCGAGCTTGTTAGTGTTGGATGAACCAACGGCGCAATTAGATCCGATTGCGACCAAAGAATTTATGAGCTTATTACAACGTGTACACGATGAATTAGGCATAACGATTATCATGAGCGAGCATCAGTTGGATGATGTGTTACCGTTGGCTAATCAACTGTGGTTAATGACAAACGGCCGCATCAGCTATCAAGGACCAGTTGAGCAAGGGCTACAGGCAATTTGGCAGCAATCGACTTTACGGGATTTCATGCCGGAAATTCCGCGGCTTTTTTGGCAACAACAATTGGCCCCTGAACCAGTGCCATTGACGGTCGTGGCCGGGCAACGTCAATTGCCAGCTGGCAGCATTCATGATCAATTACGTCCGGTAGTAGCCGCGATGCAAGAAACATTATTAACCGCCGACCATTTAGATTTTCAATATACTAAAAATGAGCCGTATGTTTTGAATCAGCTTAAGTTAACAGTTCATACCGGGGATTGGTTAGCCATCGTCGGTAAAAACGGGATTGGGAAATCGACACTCTTAAAAGTGTTGATTGGCTTGCTGGAACCCCGCCGCGGAACGGTCCGTTTGTTAGAACGGCCATTACAAAAGTGGCCGACAGAGCAGTTATTTAAAGTGATTGGCTATTTATCCCAACAACCGGCCGATCAGTTTAGCGCGGAGAGTGTTCGGGTTGAATTTGAGCGGCGTGCCGTTCAACTAGGGCGTGAACACCCAGAAGAAGCGGCTACGGCGATGCTGGATAAGCTAGGCTTAACTGCTTTAGCAGACAGTGATCCGCAAGATACCAGTGGTGGCGAGCAACAATTGATTGCACTAGGGATTATTTTATTAGCTAATCCTAAGTTGCTCATTTTAGATGAACCGACAAAGGGCTTAGATCCACTGCGTAAACAAGCACTTGGACGCTTATTGCAGCAGTTACAAGCAGCAGGGTTAACGATTATCATGGCTAGCCACGATATGGTCTTTAGCGCTCGCTTTGCGAACCAATGCGCCTTGTTATTTGATGGCGCAATTGTTGCGCAAGAAGCACCGCACCAGTTTTTCCAAGCGAATTTCTTTTACACCACCCCGATTAATCGACTCTTGCGACCACAAGACTCTGCGGCGTTAACTTGGGAAGAGGTTAGCCGATGAAGCGCGTTGACTGGCAAAACAACCTGGTTTTTGGGATTGCCTTTTGCATAATCGCGGTTTTATTAGGCTTAATCATTCGATTACAGGGACGGTATTTTTTAGCGTTGAGTTTCATTTGTTTAGTGGTCAGTATGCTGCCATTTTATTGGCGCTTTGAAAAGCGTCAAATTCGGGCCCGGGAAATTGTAATGATCGCCGTTTTAGCGACGATTGCGGCAGTCAGCCGGGTCCCTTTTGCGCCGCTGCCGAGTGTTCAACCGACAAGTTTCGTGGTAATTGTCGCGGCTTTAGTTTTGGGTCCAGAGGCTGGCTTCATGATTGGGTCAACGGCCGCTTTGGTTTCGAACTTTTTCTTAGGTCAAGGGCCGTGGACACCGTGGCAGATGTTTTGCTGGGGGATGATGGGCGTGACGGCCGGGCTGATTAGCCGCTTTGATTGGGCCCACAATAAATATTGGCTGTGTCTATTCGGCTTTATCTGGGGGTTTATTTTCGGTTGGGTGATGAATTTGTGGTACTTTATCGCCTACGTTAATCCTTTATCGCTCAAAACATTCATTGCAGCCTATATTGCGAGTTTTTATTTCGATTTGGCGCATGCATTATCGAATGTGTTCTTTATTTATTGTTTTTATCAATCGTGGTATCGGATTATAAATCGCTTTAAGATTAAATATGGTTTATTGGACTAAAAAGGAGCTAGCGACAAAAGTAATTTTTGTCGCTAGCTCCCTTTTTTAGTAGGTTAGCACATACTTACCAATGGCGTGACCTTTTGTGAGTTCGCTTGTGATAGTGTTGAGGTTTTTAACTGATAAGCCTTGGTAGACTTGTGTTGTAATTGGGTGGATTTGATTAGTGTCGGCGAGGCGCGCTATTTTTTTGAGGATCGCGCCTTGGCTGGCTATTTCATAATTAAAATCCGTTTTAGTAAACATGTATTCCCAATCAAATGAAACTGATTTTGCTTTCAGCGGTGTTAGATCAAGTGGGGCTTGCATATTAACCAGTGAACCGACATGACCGAGTGGTTTGATTAAGCGTGTGGCAGCAGACAAATAGGGTGCGAGATCGTAAAGAATGGCAATCGCATCGAAGTGGTCGGTTGGCAGTTGCGCGAGATTGAGCTGGTTACTTGTTGGATGGTAGTCAACAGGATAATCGACGCCATTAGTTTTTAGCCAGTTAAAATTTTGAGGACTGCTGGTGGCATAAACGGTGAACCCAGCCCATTTGGCGAGTTGACTCATAATTGAGCCGACCCCACCAGCGCCGTTAATAATGAGGAGGTTTTTACCGAGGTGGGCTTGTTCTTTGGCCTCGAAATGAAATTTTTCAAAAAGTAGTTCGTAGGCAGTTAGCGAGACTAAAGGTAAGCCAGCTGCTTCACTCGCTGATAATTGCGCGGGGGCAAGTGCGCAGAGAGCTTCAGTCATACATTGGTAGGCTTGAAAACTGCCATCTAGTCGAGTAGAACCGGCGTAATAGACGATATCGCCAACTTTAAATTGCGTGACGGCTTTGCCGGTTGCTAAGACTTCGCCGTAACCATCGTAGCCTAAAATATGCGTCGTAATAGCGCGCCGTTTGAGATCAATAGGGTTCATTGCAGCGGCTTGGACTTTGATCAGTAATTCGTGGTCGCCAGGTGTTGGGACTTGGGCGGTGCCAGCTTGCCAATTTTGGTGAGAATCTAGGGTGATTTGGGTATTTGCAATCAATGAGGACACATCCTTTCTTCTCTATTTTAGCCGTTTCGGTCATTGAGGGTAACAAAAAAGGATTGGCAATCACCAATCCTTTCAGCATGCTAGTCCACTAAGTCGGCGTAAAAGCCCATGTAAGCTGCTTGTTTATAAGGATTTAACCAAATATAGCCAATCCCAAAGGTAAAGCCGGCTAAAATATCCCAACCTAAGAAACTTAATTTTAAGATGAAGAATCTAAATTTGTGTCCGTCCATCAATTCACGACTTTTTGTAATACAATCGAGGTAATTGATATCGGCTTCTGGGTGAGCGTCCGTTAAATCTTTGAAGATGAACGGTGCTTGAGAATAAGAAAATGACTTAATCAGCCCAGGGATGATGAAAAGCAATGTCCATAAGACGGTGAAAAAGCCGGCTAATAGTTCAGTAATGACCGCTCCGACAAAATAACGTTTTGAAAAGACGCTAAAAGCACCACTAAAAGCGTTAAAGTCAGCATCCTTTGAGCGGACCCAATCGAGCGTCGTAAATGAAATTCCCAAAGTAATTAAACCAACGATGAAGCCACCGATATTACCAGTCAACGAATTACCAGAAGACATGTTACTAGGAAATGAACCAGAGCCTGATGAAACAAAGTCCGTTGTCATAAAGAGTGCAGCGAGTGCCATAAAAAGGCCCCCGATTAAAATAAAAGCTAGAATTGAAAAGAGTGTTGGGACGATATTAAGCTTGATTGCTTGGCCCCAATGTCCCGCGTAGAGCGCCTTAGCCTCGCGCTTTAATTCAGCGCTTGATTTGTATGTTTTATCCATTTGTAAATCCCCCCTAAAGTTTAAGTTATTATACTATTAGTTAAAGGGGGGAAGCAATATAAATCGGTTAAGGTGGATTATTATCTTTGTGAGGTACGAAAAAAGGCTTAGTCGTGACGTTAACCACTACTAAGCCGTTCTTAATTTTTGGAGATTAATCTGCGAATTTAATGACGATTTTACCAGTTGAATGGTGTGTTGCACTTAGTTGATGTGATTTGATTAAGCCTTCCGCTGAGAATGGGAGGACAGTATCAATAATTGATTTGACTTTACCGTCAGCCATGAGATTAGCAATCTCACGAAGTTGTTTACCATTTGGCATTAACCAGATCGCTTCAAACGTCATCTTTGTGTCTTTGATAATGTCAGCTGTTTCGGGTGCTTCACCAACGATTGAAATTTGGCGACCTGTTTCAGGATTGAGCACGGACCAAGCATCCACTTGGCTTTGACCACCGATTGTATCGATGACCAGGTCAACATTGTGTGCTTTATCAGCGACTTTTTCATTACGATAATCGATAATTTCGTCGGCCCCTAAGTCACGGACAAGATCGAAATTTTTGGCACTAGTTGTTGTGATGACATGGGCGCCCATTGCCTTGGCAAATTGAATGGCATATGAACCAACACCGCCGGAACCAGCTTGGACGAGCACGGTTTCACCAGCTTTTAAGTGGCCATGTGTGAAGAGCGCTTGCCAAGCGGTTTCACCAGCTAGTGGCACGGCAGCAGCTTCTTCAAAAGTGACGTTTTGAGGCTTGCGTGCGATTAATTCATCGTCAACCGCAACATATTCAGCGTAAGTACCGCGGTTGGAAGTGGCTGGACGCGCAAAGACTTCGTCGCCGACTTGCCAATCTGTCACAGCTGAGCCGACTTCAGTAACGACACCGGCTAAATCCCAACCAAGTACGATTGGAAAAGCCCAATCGAACATACTTTTGAGGTACCCTGCACGCAATTTCCAGTCAAGAGGATTGATCGCAGTTGCTTTTGATTTAATTAATACTTGGTGTTCACCAATAGTTGGCATTGGTAAAGTAATCATTTCAAGTGTTTGTTCATCGCCGTATTGATTGATCGCAACAGCTTGCATTGTATCTGACATTTAAAACACCTCATTGTTTTCTTATTTAAAGTAAGTAATATCAGTTTAGCAATCGGTATGCGGGAAGTCAACAAAAAGCAACTTAAAAGACCGGAGACAAAAGTACTTTTGTCTCCGGTCTTTTAAGTTGGCGATTAGTTACAACACTCAGCTAATGCGCAGCGTCAAACCGCTTTAAACGCACTCTAAATTTCTTCTTCCGCAATTTTTGCTAGTAGTGTTTTGGATGGGATGAAGAAGAGAGCGCCGGTTGTTGGTTCGCTGAAATCTAGTAGGTGATCATAGTTGCCGGCTGGTTTACCGACGAACATGTTCGTGAGCATCCGTTTAACAATTGTCCATTGGCGAGCATAGCCAATGAAGTAAGTGCCGGTCATCTTTTCGCCAGGGTTAGCGTAAGGGACGTTCATTCGAACAATTTTATGTTCAACGCCGCCTTCGTTATCTTGTGAGACAACATTGTGGGCATTTGTTGGTTTGTCATCGTCGTCTAATTCAAGATCAGAGAATTTCTTACGACCAATTGTTTTTTCTTGTTCTTCAGTTGAAGTGTGATTCCAAGTATCCATGGCGTGAATATATTTTTGCGCAAAAGCGTATGAGCCATTGATGAATTCGGGGTCTTCATCACCAACTAGGGCGTATTCGGCCGTTTCATCGATGGCAGGATTTTCCGTACCATCGATAAAGCCGATAATTGAACGGCCTTCGAAATAACGGAAGCCGTGGGTTTCATCAATCGTTGTTGTATTTTGATCAATGAAGTGCATGAATTGGGCCATTACTTCGTAGCAAACAGCCATTTCTTTGGCCCGAATGTGGAAGAATAAGTCGCCGCCAGTAGCGACAGCATCGTGTTTAGGACTAGGAATCGTTTGGAAAGGTTCTAGTTCTCGCGGTTTAGGGGCGTTTGGGAATAGATAGTCCCAAGCATCGGATCCGATTCCAAAAGCAACGCGCAAATGGGCATCTGGATAGCGGATATTCATACTATTGATAATGGCGGGAATCCGTTCGGCCAAATCTGAAACGGCAGCGCGGTCTGATGAAAAATCTTGGCGATTTAAATTAAGTGTCGTGAAAATAATATTCTCGCCCGCATCTTTAAAAACATCTTGTGCATCTTTAGCTATAATAGCCATTAAAAAAGCCTCCCTAAAAATCTAAAGTTAATGATCACTTATTAATAATCATTATTATCTAGCTTGATGCAAGCATACCAAAAAAGCCGATGCGTTACCAGTCAAAACGACCAAAAAAGACTTATCATTTGTAACGCTTACAATTTAGGCGGTATACTTAAATAAGCGGAATAAAAATTAATCAGGAGGTCTTTTAGATGGTAACACAAAAGATAAATGCAGCAGACGCAATGTTAAAAGTCATGGCAGACTGGGGAATTGATCATATTTTTGGGTTACCAGGCGGCTCATTTGATTCAACGATGAATGCATTGCATAACCAAAAAGCAATTATGCGTTATATTCAGGTTCGCCACGAAGAAGTTGGTGCTTTGGCAGCTTCAGGTGAAGCTAAGGTGACTGGTAAAATCGCGGCCACATTTGGGTCAGCTGGTCCCGGCGCCGTTCATCTATTGAATGGGCTTTATGATGCGAAGTACGATCACGTCCCCGTTTTAGCATTAGTCGGGCAAGTGGCAACGGGTGTCATGAATACTGATTATTTCCAAGAAATGAACGAAAATCCAATGTTTGCAGATGTAGCAGTCTACAACCGGACGGTTATGACGGCTGAACAATTACCACTAGTTGTTGACCAAGCGATTCAACAAGCTTACAAACATAGTGGTGTAGCGGTTGTGACAATTCCAACGGATTTAGGCTGGCAACCAATCGAAGATAATTTTGAAGCAACCGCTAACCTATTCCAGATGGGGAATTATCCAGAACCTCGTTCAACTGATATTCAACAAGCATTGCAATTGATTAAAGAGGCTAAACAACCCATTATTTATTTTGGTCAAGGTGCCAAAGCAGCCGGCGACGAATTAGTGGCATTATCTGATAAGTTAAGTATCCCAATGATGTCATCAGCCCTTTCTAAAGGCATCGTCGCTGACGACAACCCAGCTTACATGGTTTCAGCCGGCCGTGTTGCGACTAAACCAGGAGTTGATTTGGCAGAAGCCGCCGATTTAATTTTGTTTGTCGGCAGCAACTATGAATTTGGCCAGTACTTCTTCAAACCAGATGCGAAGTTCATTCAAATCGATATTGATCCAACGAAACTCGGCCACAGACACCATGTTGATGTTGGGATTTTAGCGGATGCCAAAACAGCATTAACGGCGCTACTCAAGGCCAGTGAACCGGTATCTGAAAAGACAGCCTTTTACCGCGCAGCAGTCGCTAATAAGGCTAACTGGGATCAATGGACCGCTAGTTTTGAAGAGGATCCACAAACACCGTTACGAGTGGAACCAGTCTTCAAAGCAATCAATCAAATGGCAACTGCTGACGCTATTTTTAACTTAGACGTGGGAAACGTTACGATTGACGGCGTGCGCTTTTTGAAGATGAAACCCGGCCAAAAGACGACGATTTCAGCTTGGTACGCAACGATGGGGGCTGCTTTACCAGCTGCCATTGGGACGCAAGCAGCCTTCCCTGATCGGCAAGTTTGGTCAATCAGCGGTGATGGTGGCTTCACGATGGTGATGCAAGATTTGATCACACAAGTTAAATACCAAATGCCAATTATCAACGTTGTGTTGAGTAACGATTCATTTGGGTTTATTGAAGCCGAACAAGATGACAAAGGCCAACCCCATTCTGGTGTTGCCATTCAAGGTGCTGATTACGGCGCAGCCGCAACCGCATTGGGGGCACAGGGCTTTACAGTTCGGACGTTAGATGAATTGAAGGCTGCTTTTGCAGCGGCTCAAAAACGTCAAGGGCCCGTTGTGATTGACGTCAAAATCGCTAACGAACGGCCATTACCAGTTGAACAATTGGTAATCGATGCTCAAACACAAGATCCTGAAGCAGTCGCTCAGTTCGTTAAAAAATATCGGGCCCAAGGATTAAAGCCTTTTCGGACATTTTTAGAATGATTGCTTAAAAAATTAAGATTTCTTAAATCAGACTATTGGCGGACTTGCTATAAAATAAATTGTGGTAAATTATAGGTACATTGAAGATGGAAAGGAATTTGGCGGATGAGTAGAACAATATCAAGACGTTTAATTAGCACGACTTCTCTGATGGCCCTGATTGGGAGTATTGCATTAGCCATTTACTGGTCACGACTAGGGCTTTTTAACAACACAACTGCCTTGCAAGCGTACTTGGGTCATTCGGTACTCATCGGCCCGATTATTTTCATTACGATTCAAATTATTCAGGTTGTGATTCCAGTGATTCCGGGGGGGATTAGTACCGCTGCCGGTGTTTTAGTTTTTGGCCCGCTATGGGGCTTTATCTATAACTACATCGGAATTGCAATCGGATCAATTTTAAATTTCTTACTGGCCCGCCAGTTTGGGAAACCATTTATCCTCCACGTCATCAACGAGAAGACTTACGATAAATATATTGGCACGATTACGGAAAAGAAAAACTTCGCGCGCTTTTTCGCCTTAGCGATTTTCCTACCGGTTGCGCCCGATGATGTCTTATGTTTGATGGCCGGTTTAACCGAAATGTCATTGAAGAAATTCACATGGATTATCATCTTATGTAAACCAGCATCAATTGCGGCCTATAGCTTTGCATTAGTTTACGGCGGTCAATTCTTGATGAATCTATTCTAAAAAGAGTGCGTTTCAGGTATAAAATTTTGAATTCAAAAAAGAGGTTGCGACAAAAATTACTTTTGTCGCAACCTCTTTTATTTTGCTTAATGAGTAACACTTTTCTTTTTGAGGCCAATCCCTGTAAACCCACTCAAGATTGAGAAGATTGGTGAGAGGATACTGAAGAAACAAAATGGCAGGTAGCTTAGTGTTGGCACGCCGAGGGTGTTAGCGGCGAAAACGCCGGCAACGCCCCAAGGGACTAAGTAGTTAATAACGGTCCCGCCATCTTCGAGTGCGCGGCCAAGCGCCAAGTTGCTAAGATCTGATTTTTCAAACGTTGATTTAAAAGCTTTACCTGGTAGGATAACAGAAAGGAATTCTTCACCGATAAAGAGGTTAACGCCAATCCCAGAAGCAATCACCGCGCTGATCAATTGACCAGGGGTTTTGAGATGGGTCGCCAGGGGCGTCATCACGCGTTCGATTAAACCGAGTTTCATCAATAGGCCACCTAGGGTCAACGTCATGATAATTAAGGCCACTGTGCTCAACATGCTATTAATACCGCCACGTGTGAGAAGTGCATCGATACTTTGATTGCCCGTATGAGCGACGAAGCCATTTTCAATCAAGTTGGCAATTGTTTTAAAAGAAGTGTGGGGATGATGGCTAAAAATTAAACCGATTGAAACGGCGATATTTAAAAATAACGTTGGAATAGCTGGCATTTTTAACCGCGCACAGACGAAAATTAAAATAATCGGGAGTAAGGCCCAGAGGCTAACGTCGGTATGGGCCTTTAAAATGGCAACGGTTGTACTGATTTTGGTCAACGGAATATCACGAGATGTATGCCCGATAATCGCGTATAGCACTAATGAACCGACAAAAGCTGGTACGGTTGTCCACATTAAGTTTTTGATGTGGGCAAAGAGATCTGTTTCAGTAACGGCAGCCGTTAAATTAGTTGATTGAGAGAGGGGTGAAGATTTATCACCAAATATTGCCCCGGAAATAATGGCAGCTGCGACGATGGTGGTATCTAATCCCAGTGTGGCACCAATGCCGAAAAAGGCAATCCCGACCGTTGAAATAACGGTAAAGGCACTCCCAATGGCACTCCCCACGAGGGCACAAACGACGAAAATGGATGGAATAAACCAGTGGACATTGACCATCTGGAAGCCCCAAACCATTAAACTGGGAATGACACCAGCGGCAATCCAAGTACTGATCAAGGCACCGACGAGAATGAAAATAATGATGGGAATTAGACCACTTTTTAAACCTTCCTCAATCCCTTCATGAATCGTGCCCCAACTAAAATGCCGCCACCGCGCCCATAACATCAGCAGGGCAATCCCGGTGAGGACCGGGGTTTGAGGAGAAAGTTGGAAAATAATAACGCCGGTCCCCATAATGGCCAGGAGAATCACGAGAACTAATGTTGCTTCGAATAGACTAATTGATTTTTTTGACATATTAACGCATCCTTTTTAAGTTTTATCTGAAGTTGTGCGTCATAGGACTGATAACGAAGAATACCACCACATGCAAGATGCCTTAACATGCAAAAACCTCCCTTTAGTTAAAATTAGTTGAAACGTGCTATTGAAAGTCGTTTTCAATAGTATTTTGCATAAAAAAAGTCCCTACTCGCATCTGCGAATAGGGACGATTGGAAACCGCGGTACCACCCAGTTAGCGCGCCAATTTAAGCCAACACGCCACTTTTACAGGGGATAACGGTCCTGTTAATTAGCCGAAGTCTTCATTCAGTATTTCACGACATTTACCCTAATCGGTTCGCAGCAACCACCGACTTCCTGACACACAGATAAAGCATTACTTGGTTTGAATGAGATGACTTGTATGATTGTTAATCAATTTACGGCAGGAACGACTAAAAGTCAAGCGTAAAGTTTAGAAGAAATTAATATCCTTAAAATTATAGCTGTAATCAATTTGATAATCTCTTTCGTTTAGCGGTGTTAATTGCGCCAATTTTTGTTCGAATTCATCCAAAGGTAAACTGGTCCAGATTCTAAAACTGTGATCGTCGTAAGCAGCCCAATCACAAATTTTGGTTAAATCGGGATAATCGCGCAAATCTGGCGTGGTCGTCCCTAGAAAATGAAGGATGTAATCGTAAGATTCTGATTGTTCTGGAACGGTTGAGAATAAATGAAAGTAATCACGTAACGCCATACGAACACCATCTTTCTAACAATAGGAATTGATGGCTACAATTATAAAATATTTAGTGGTCTACCACAATTAATATGCTTGTTCTTAAGACAAATATAAAAAACGGCTTGGCGGAAATAAGTAAGTAACGTATGATAAAGGTAGGAATTTCAAAAGGAGACGATGGGGTGAATATTCAAACAGAAACCGTACAATTAAGACATTTTATTGCTAGTGATTTAGCAGTGGTCTACCAAATCGGTTGTGAAAGAGAGATTGCAGCGCAACTTAACATGCCACCGTTTCAATCTGAGCATGAAGCGCAATCTTTTCTAACCATGCTTCAGTCTGATGAGCATTCATGGGCAATTGTCACTAAGGAGACTGATGCGGTTTGTGGGCTCATTATGTTAGCGCCAAATTTGGCACAAGACAATATCAATATTGAATCGTACGAACTGAGTTTTGCGATTTTACCGCAATGTCGCCGCCAAGGCTTAATGACAAGTGCACTAACTGCGGTTTTGGCTGCCTATCACGATAATCTACAGGTCGGAAAGTTTATGGCGGCTTGTTTTATCACCAACCAAAAATCAGCCCATTGTTTGCAAAAAGTGGGCTTTACCACTGCTTATCAAACGCAGCTTCCGGACTATTTAGGTGGCGATTTAGTCCAATACTACCAATATAATTTAGACGAAAAGGGATTTCGATAAAAAAATCACAATCGAAATGAGAACCCTTTAAAAAGCGCGGTTAAATTGGAAAACCTGTGGTATAATCGGGATTGAAAGACAAATGGGGGTTATCAGATGGCAAGTGAAAATGATCAAGCCTTTGCAAGAAAATTAGCGCAAATTGAGGCAGATTCAAAGTTAACAATTCTATCTAGCATGAATCAAAGTAGCGATGATGAGGTTAAACAATACGTTGTCTATACGGACTATCGTGAAGGCGGCCAGCGGGAATCAACCAACTCGATTTTTGTATATACGCCGTATGCGAATGTTGATAAATTTGGACATTCAATAGTTGATTTTCAAGCACAACTCTTGTTTGAAACCAACAAATGGAAAAATGAAATGCATATTACGGTTTTGGAAACATTGGGTGCAGCGTCACGTTTGGCAGTTTATGATTATCAAAACTTAGGATTAGCACAATTGGCAGTTAAAGCTTTTTGTAACTTAGCTAATAAATTAGAAATTCAAACAATCGATGGCAATATCAGTACTTTTGATCGCGAGAGTTTCAACAAAGTTGAACACATTTTAACTAAATATGGTTTTGAAGTAAAAGCGGCTCCAGGTGCGGCTTCGGGGACGTTTGTTAAAAGGAGATAGACTAATATGCAACTAACACGAGCATTTGAACAAGCAACGTGCATTATTGTGTTATTGGCAACCCAAGATCCTGAACATACGATTTCATCAGAAGTCATTCACCATCGGTTAGGGGGCTCACAAACTTATTTACGTAAGATTATTCGTAAATTAGTGGTAGCCGGTCTTGTAAAGTCGTCTTCAGGTAATAGTGGCGGCTTTACGTTAGCGAGACCAGCCAGTGAAGTATCAATTTACGATGTTGTATTGGCAACTGAAGGGCAGATTAAGTCGTATCCGGATACCGGCAAGTTAGATACAGTATTTAATGATTTCCAACCGGTGGCTAAACAAGGCACATTGATTATTAATGCTGCTTTTCATAAAGCAGATATGCTATGGGCCAACGAGCTAAAGAAACAAACTGTTTCTGGTTTAATTATCGAAACGATGGGTCATCCGGATATTCCAGTTATCGATTGGAACCAATCGGCTGAACAACGGGAATTACTAATTCAAAAGATTATTAAAAATCTAAAATAAATTGATTGATGTCTAAAAAACAGGCTAGAAGAAGCTTTCTTCTAGCCTGTTTTTTTGGGGATTTTTAATCAATATGATAGTGATTTATGTCACTAACGCCCACTTGATTATCTAAAATTAAAAAATAAAATGTTATTATTTGCTGAAATTTCCATAATCGTTTAGAATTAATTTCCAACAAAGGGTAATGGAGCGTTGATATATAAGGGATTGTTATTTTCAGAAATTATTAAATAATGGATACGGCATATACTTTATTTAATAAACTATTATTTTATTAAATATTTTTGAAAATAAGTTGTTTACAATTAATTATGACGGTGATATACTAATCTCGAAAAGGTTAATAGCGTTACTTTTCAAGGGACAAGATGGTTGGAACGCTGGATTTTTTGACGATGTTAATTAGATGATAAAAGAAAATTTAAAGAATAGAGGTCTTTGTGATGAAGATGAGTACATTATTATTAAGTGGGTTGGTAACAGTAGCAGGTGCAGCAATGATTTCAGGCCAAACAGTTTTTGCAGCAGATGCGCCCCAGAATGCAATCGCATCTGACGGCCAAACAGGTACTTCAGTGGTCAAAGCACAATTGACAGCACCTAAAGATGTCACGGGGAATGTTAAGTTAACAGCTGTGCCCGACTTAGATTTTGGGACAAAAGAAATTACAACTTCTGTTTTGGATTTAGCTCAAACAGCTGATGGTGTTGTTTCAGTTGCCGATGCACGTGGTACTGGCGCGGGCTATACAGTTGATGTTGCGCTTACAACGCCATTCACAGATGCAAGTAATCACACACTTGAAAGTTCAACTTTAACATTGAAGAACGCAAGTGGTATTAGTGCTGATAACGCAGCCCACACGGTCGCAGATACGAAATCAGTTGATTTAACAAATGATAGTGCTAAAAATATTATCACAGCTGGCAAAGATCAAGGGTTAGGTAACTGGAACTACAAGATTAGTGGCTCAAATCTTCATGTTTTAGCTGGCGCTTATGCTGGTGACTATACGGGTCAATTAACATGGACGTTAACCGCAACACCTAAAGCATAATTCACCCCTAATTTGAGATGGCGTTTTACAATGGTTATAATAGTAGTAACAGCTCAATAATGAGCTGTTACCTCAGTTGATTTCTAAACAGAAATCACTTGAGGTAACAGTTAATTAGTCATTTGGAAGAAGCTGCTCAAGGAGGACTGGCAATGCGTATTAATAAAACAATACAGTTTTTAGTGCTAGGTATTAGTTTATTGCTAGGAATCTTGGTGGTAGTTCGCCCAACAGAGGCAACAATCGACCCAGTACCGGCACACATTACAAATATCGAGAATTTATTCGCACCACCACTAAAGGCATCTGACAGTGAATTACCAGTGGACGGCGTGACCGTCATTAACCCAGCCGCCAACAATCAGTCGGGGGCTATTTGGTCTAATCCGGATAATCGGATTGATTTAACCAAGAGTTTTGATTCATCGATGTTACTCAATTTTGGTGATAGCGGGGTTAAAGCTGCTGATGGGATGGCTTTTGTAATGCATGGCGATAGTCGTGGGACGAGTGTGATTCAACTGAATGGTAGTGGTCAGCAATTGGGAGTTTGGGCTGAACCGCAAAGCAGTAGTAGTGCTAAACCGGATTTATCGACGGCGATTCAAAATAGTTTCGCGGTCGAGTTTGATACGTTTAATAATAAAAACTGGGACGCCAAGAATTTTAAGCAGAACTGGTTAGATTTTTCGGTTACTCAATTAACGACTAATCATATTGCGAGTGGTTTTCCAGCTCAGGCCGGAACCTATACTTCGGCTACTTCAGGATTAGGAATTTTAGCGGACTACACAACTATTTTAAATCACGGTAATTTATATGAATTACCGAAGAATACGTATTTATCAGATGGTAAATGGCACCAATTTAGGGTCACTTGGGATCCGGATAAGCACCTTTTGAGTTATTATTTTGATACTGTCTTGAGAGGGACCGCCACAATCACTGATTTGAACAAAACTTTCGGTGGGACGAGTGTTTACTGGGGCTTCACCGGTAAAACTGGTGGTAGTAATGAATTGAATCAAGTCGCTTTTGAGAAAATTTCAAATATTCCTACTACGTCGCAAAATTACAAAGTGTACCATGAAAATGGTGATGCACTAGGTGCTGAGGTAACGAAGGATAATCCAGCAAAACCTTTAGAAGAACTAAAAGGCGTTCTGACAATCAATAATGAACCAACGAGTGGTTCTGATTGGAAGCAAGTTGGGGTGCGTTATATGACTGAAGGAACGGATGATTCGCAAGGAGTTTCCTATGTTGCCGATGATTTAGCGATTAACGATAAATTGGTATCGAAGAATAAAGTTTCGACAGGTCTTTTTAAGACACCTGCTATTGATTTGAATGGTAATGCACTGACACCGCATGCTGCGACCGAAAGTGATTTTTTCGGTACCGTTGGTGATAATAAATATAGTACCGGGGTTAATATGGGCGATATTGCTAAAAATAGCACGTCTAAGATTCAATTTACGTTAACTGCTTTTGATCCAACGCCAACTGATGGGACGACTAACCTAGGTCGGAACTACAAAATTAGTTTGGATGGTAAGATGGCCCGCGATTCAACCGAAAAGGCTATTTATGTCACAAGCGTGCCTAAGATTACCTTGGATAAAAAATGGACTGATCCAACCAAAGAAAAACCAATTGCACTCGATAAGAATCAACCGATCGATTTGACTGGTTCTTGGTCGCAATCATCAGCGACTGGTAAGATTGATAGCCATGCACTAGGTACGTTGCATTATGCAATCGATGATGGTGCAGAAAAGACCATTGCGCAAAATAATGTCGGTTCGAAGTTGGTTAGTGGGATTCCAACGGTCGGTTTATCATTGAATGACACCCATAAATTGACGCTTTACATGACCAATGCTGGTTACAATGAAAAATCAGCAGTGGTTACCGTGTACTTTAAATTAAAAGGCGGGACGCTTTTATTAGATAAGGTTAAAGATGAAATTGGTTTCGAACCAGTGACTGTCGGGAAGAATACGATTAATAAACGCGATAATACCGATTGGGCACCAACAGTCGCCGATACGCGTGGCACCGGTTCACGTTGGGATTTATATGCTAGCTCAACCGGTTTGACACGGACGACAGATCATAAGCAGTTAGATGGCGGTCTAGTTTACGTCGATGGTCAAAAGATGACAGATGTTACCGCCACCCCGCAAAAAATTGCCTCTAAAACAACAACATCGGATGATGACATTACACCGATTAAGTGGGATGATAATCAAGGGATATTGTTAAAAGTGAATGCAGGGGCCTATGTGGGTGATTACACAGGGACCATTGACTGGACGTTAGGTAATACACCGGCCCCTTAAGATAGAGGAGATTAGAAAATGACATATTTTAGAAAATGGCTTGGATTAGTGATGGGAGTGCTAGCAACGCTGCTTGTGGCATTTACTGTCAACCAACAAGTTGTTCATGCCGAAAAGGTAACTTATTCGGTTGCACCGATTTATCCGGAAAATCAAACGGATAAGAATTTAGGCTATTACGACTTACGTGTGAAACCTGGTCAAAAACAGGACGTATCGGTCGTCGTCCAAAATACTGGCAAAAAAGATCTTGAAGTAGATGTCGCACCAAATACGGCCATTACTAATCAAAACGGGGTGATTGATTACAGCCAGTCTGATCCACAGTACGATAAAACGTTGAAGTATCCATTTACTAAATTGATGTCACCAGCGCAACGCTTAAAGGTACCTGCTGAAAGTAGTCGAACAGCGACGTTTACGCTGAACGCGCCTAAAGAAAATTTTAAAGGGACTATTTTAGGTGGCTTTTATGTGTCACAAGTTAAGCAAGATCAAGTTGAACAAGCTTTAGACCATAAAAAAGGGACGTCTTTGACGAACCGCTATTCCTATATTCTGGGGGTTAAGTTAACGCAATCCGATCAAACGGTGAAACCACACTTACGGTTAAATCGAATTAAACCAGGCCTACTGAACGGTCATACTGGCATTTTAGCCAATATTCAAAATACGCAAGCTAACTCTGTAGGTGAGATGCAAGTCGATGCTAAGATTCGCCGGGTGGGTCAAAGTAAGGTGCTCTATCAAAGTAAACAGACTGATTTACAGATGGCACCTAACTCTAACTTTGATTACGGAATTGATTTGAAGAATCAACCGCTCAAAGCGGGCCACTATAATATTAAGATTAAGGTTAACTCAAATAAGGGCCAGTGGTTATTATCAAAGGATTTTGAAATTACGCAAAAAGAAGCCAGACAATATAATGGCAAGGCTGTTGAATTACCACAAAATAACTGGTGGTTATACGTGATTATTGGTATCATGGTACTCTTAATCTTGTTCCTACTCTTCTTATTATGGCGGAAAAACAAGCAAGATAAGACTGAAGAATAACAATCAAAAAGGGATGATTGCCATTAGGTGATCATCCCTTTTTATGATTAAAATTTACGTTGTGTCCAATGTTGACGGATGCGCTTCAATCCGCTATACTACCTTTAACAAGATAAGAGGTCGCAAAAACCATCAGTCGTTATTCTGAACTGACTAAGCAGTGATGAGGAATAATTAAAGGGGAATTTGCCGAAATGTCAATTTGCTTATTCATTTTGATGTTGGGACTTGGTTGAATAAATCAAGGACTGTCGTAACGAAACGTTACGGGGCGCTATCAACGGTTAATATAAGGCTTATAGTCTTTTTGTCGTTTTTAGCAGACAAAAAGGCTTTTTTGTTTGCTAAATTCGGAGGTTGGTGCGATTTTCTTGAAATAATAGAGAAAAGAGCGGAAGTAGTATGGCAGAAAATGAAATGAAGCGGGAATTAAAGACGCGACATCTATCGATGATTGCGTTGGGTGGTAGTATTGGAACGGGCCTATTCGTTACAAGTGGGTCGGCAATTGCCAAGGCGGGTCCCGGCGGCGCGCTACTTGCTTATTGTGGCATTGGGATCATGGTTTTCTTCTTGATGACCAGTTTGGGCGAAATGGCGACTTACTTGCCAGTTTCAGGGTCGTTTTCAACTTATGCAACGCGGTTTGTTGATCCAGCCTTAGGATTTGCACTTGGTTGGAATTACTGGTTTAATTGGGCGATTACGTTAGCCGTCGATATCAGTACCGCAGCTTTAGTGATGCAATTCTGGTTACCAGATATGCCGGGGTGGATTTTTAGTTTAGTCGCGCTATTATTGATTTTCTTGATTAACATCACGAGTGTGAAATCATTTGGTGAAACCGAATATTGGTTTGCGTTAATCAAAGTGGTGACCGTTATTATTTTCTTAGGTGTCGGTGTCTTAACAATTTTCGGCATCATGGGTGGTCATCGGACCGGTCTTAGCAACTTTACGCTTAAGAAAGCACCCTTTGTTGGTGGTTTACCAATGATGTTGAGTGTGTTTGTTGTTGCTGGTTTCTCATTCCAAGGGACCGAATTAATTGGAATTACAGCCGGGGAATCGAAGACGCCTGAAAAAAGTATTCCAAAGGCTATCAAACAAGTTTTCTGGCGTATTTTATTATTCTACATCTTATCAATCTTCGTGATCGCTTGTTTAATTCCTTATACAAGCCCTTCATTACTAGGTGCTAGTGAAACCAACATTGCGGTTAGTCCGTTTACCTTGGTCTTCAAGCGTGCTGGTTTAGCATCAGCTGCCAGCATCATGAATGCAGTCATTTTAACATCAGTCTTATCAGCCGCTAATTCAGGGATGTATGCTTCTTCAAGAATGTTGTGGTCAATGGCCGAAGATGGTTATGCGGCTAAGATTTTTGCCAAGACAAGCAAACGTGGTATTCCAGTGATGGCCTTGATTGGGACAACGATTATTGGCGCTTTAACTTTTATGACTAGTGTTTTTGGAACCCGAATTTATCTGTTCCTTGTGGCCGCTAGTGGTTTGACTGGTTTCATCGCTTGGTTAGGGATCGCGATTTCACATTATCGTTTCCGGCGGGCTTTTAAAGCACAAGGACATCAATTGTCAGAATTGAAATACCACGCACGGTGGTTCCCATTTGGCCCCATTTTCGCTTTCTTACTTTGCGTGATTGTCATTATTGGCCAAGATATTCAAGCGTTCGCGCATTTTGATTGGACAGCAATTGGGATTAGTTACATGAGTATTCCGTTGTTCATTATTCTTTACAGCTACTACAAGATTCGCTATAAAACAAAGGTTATTCCGTTAGAAAAAGTTGATTTGAGTAAACATCGCTAGACAATAAAAAAGAGCCGAGACAGATGTCTCGGCTCTTTTTTTGTTATTCTTTTGTTTTTTGGCGTAGTTTGTAGAGTAAGTAAAGAATGATCAAGATGAGTAATAGGATGCTGAACCCGACAATCAACCAGATAATATTGAGATGGTGCTTTTTCTCTGGTGATTTTAGTTCATCTTTGGCATTTTCTTTAAGGGTGGCGCGTTTAATTGTGAATTCGCTAGTAAAATGCCAAGTTTTCTTATCTGATTTAGCCGTCATATCTAATAAATAGGTACCAGCTTTGAGTGGTTTGTCCCCAGGCTCAATGGCGTAGTTGAAACTTGAGTTAGGCGCCATCTCTAGCCCTTTTTTATGGCTGCTATAGAGTAGTTTATGGTTTGATTTGCGATAAACTTTAGCATCCACTTTAAGTGGGGTTAACACCCAGTTACTTTCATTATAAAGGGTTGCTAGAACAGCAGAATGTTTATTCATATCTAACCCAGCGGTCACTTTTTTTAACTGAAGTTTGGTTTGCGGGGTTGAAGAGGGCATTGTACGAACGACAACTGGAATTTCAATCCCGTAATGATTGACGATTTGGGTTTTCTTGGCTGTTTGTTCTGGCTTAGCAGCATCTTTTTCGACGTGCAGTGCACCCAAGATGATTCCGGGGAAAGTCACAGGGGGCATTTTAAGCGGAATTGTCACATCTTTTTTACTGTTAGCTGGAACGGTTACTTTAACCGCTGCTGGATTAAGTTTATTAAGCGTTTGACCGTTATTAGATTGATCGCGAGAAACGTAGGCAATCTGACCACTGTTGTTGGTAACACCGTTGCGTAGCGTTACAGTATACGTAGCAGATTGATTGCTAGCGTTTATGACGTTAGCGACCAGTTTGGTATTTTGATTAGGTTTGGTTAAAATGTCGTAGAAGTCAGCTTCTTTAGTTTGTTCAGGTGTATCAACCTTTTTGATTGAAAAATTAGCCGAGTCCGCCCAAGCTTTTGTAGGGGTTAAGAAGAAGAGCGCTAATAATAATGGGAGGAAAAATCGAAGCGATTTTTTCATAGAACCTTCCTTTCGGTGGGGGGTATTAAAAAAGGCGTGACAAAAAATTGTCCCGACCTTTTATGAATTGTCTGTGATTAGTTGAAGTTAGCACTTCTAGTTGTAGGTGCAAGCGTCCAGTTAACATCCATGCTGATTGCTTTTGTACCATTCTTAGTTGCTTGGTCAGCAGATAATGCCATTGTTGCATTTTCAACAGTAGCAGTTTGTTCGCCAAATTTTGCATCCGCAGTTTTAGTGAAAACAGCAGCAGGTGTTGCTGATAATAATTGACCATTAATCGTTAAATCAGCAACATCTGAATCTGTTTGACCAGAGATTGTCCAAGCAGTTTGTGAAAATGTTGTATCTTTCACAGTAGCCTTCTTTTCATTAGGGTTTTCCAAAGTAGCTTTCATACCATTTGCGTCATATGCAATACTACCAAAATCGATATCATCGACACTTGTTAAAGTTTGTGTCCCGTCTGTGATAGCAAGGGTTCCCACTGATTTAGCTGTTGTGTCCGCAGCGTGAACAGGTGCTAGTTGGCTTAGCCCGACAACCCCCATAAGTGTTGCTGATGATACTGTTAACATTTTTACCAATTTATTCAAAATAGTGCCTTCTTTCATAATTATCTTTCTCATGAAATGAAATAATACCACACTAAAATGAAAAGATAAAGTATAAAGTCTATAACAATTTATATTATTGACTATACACCTACTGTCATATACTATAAAATTAGTTGATGTCGTTGAGAATTTAATTGAGGAACAAATATGAAAATAAATATCAAAATATTATTAAAAAGCTTGTTAGTCCTTAGTTTTGTGATTTGGCTAGTTCCATCTCACGGAAGTATGGCGGCGACTAGCAAAAACGGGCTGGTTCGTGTGGGTAATAAAACCATCGAACGGCCTAGCCAACGCTATCCGTTAGGG
Source organism: Latilactobacillus sakei (assembly GCA_002953655.1). Taxonomy (NCBI): domain Bacteria; kingdom Bacillati; phylum Bacillota; class Bacilli; order Lactobacillales; family Lactobacillaceae; genus Latilactobacillus; species Latilactobacillus sakei. The sequence goes on along the minus strand of CP025839.1, from coordinate 2,006,693 downwards.
GCTGCCAGTGATGCGACATTATTTGCTGGGCAGAACATGATTGTTAACGGTAATAATACACAGAATATGCAAGGCGAATTTTATGCCGGGCATTTTTTAGTCGGGACTTCTGTGAATGATACTGAAGATAAGAATGAGTATCCGAGCACTAAAGTTAATAATTTTACGGATGCTAAGATAACCTTACCGACGAATTTAGATCCAGCGCTGGTTTCAGCGACCGCCTTTTCAAAAGCATTTACCAAAATTGTTGCAAATGATAATAGTATGATTGGTAAGGATAAGGAAGTTGGCCACTATGTTATGGGGACGTCGGCCCAAGACAATATACCAGATAGCCAGTTGAAAAGTATTCTTAATGATGATAATAAAGTGAAAACCTTCAAAAACCGGGCCTATCAATTAGATGGCAAGACAGCTTACTTAGGGGATATTAGCTATTTTAAAGATAATAAAGTTAGTACCCAAGCACAAGCGATTAGTAATGTGACCAACGTGAGTGATTATTATGCGAATCTAACGGCGACGGAATACGATACTGATGGTAATATTATTGGCTATAAGGGTGACGTCCATTCAGATGCTATTAAGTCGATCACGCTTAACAGCAAAGCGGTTAGTGGTAGTGGGCTAGGTGTCGATTTAAACAATAATGTCATCCAAGTTAATATTGATATGAATACGGCTAGTACCGATGTTGGGGTTGCAGTGGTTGATATTGATGGTGCTGCTAATGATGGCCTCTTCCAGAAGGCGGAAGGGATTTCTATTAATTTATTGAACTACACAGCGGGACAGCAAAAGATGCCGTTTGTGATCTTTAATTACCATAATTTCAAGACCTTTAATTTTAGTGCCAGTTCGACGTATAGTATTAGTGCCTACACGCCAGCCCAAGTGAAGGCTCATCCACCGGTTGAAAACAAATATTACCCACAAACGACAGCCCAGTATAATGAGCGATTGGATTATACGCCAGCTGATAATACTAAGCTTCGGTACAATTCAGCGGCCCATGTGATGAATAATTTTAATACGATTAATGGTGGGGATGACGCCGCCATTACACTGAATTCTAACCGTGGTTCGGAAGAAAATTATTCATTCATTGGGACCATTCTAGCACCGCATACGAATATTATTATTCAAGGCGATTCTCAATATAGTTTTGCTGGGAACGTGGTTACCAACCGGAGTATCTATTTAGATGGGAACGTCGCGGTTGATAAAGCTTTTGGGGCGAACTTCAATGCGGACGGTAAATTCCCGGGGACTTCCGATTTGGAATCAACGACCAAAGTACCGCGGATTTTGTCCGTGACCTTACCTAATGGCGTTAATTTCAGTCCGGAAAATGTTGAGACGAACTATGTCTTCCAGTTTTCGTTGAATAATAATGTTGAAATTGATCCAGAATCAGAAACGATGCACCGCTTGGATGGTCGGGCTTTTAAAAACACCTTTTTAATCGATCAACCCGCAGGGACCAGTAATGTATTATGGTCGCGAATGAATAATGGTAAGTGGAAGAAATATGAGCCAGATGGTAAAAATCCATTAGAACCTAATAAGACAAGTGAAGCGCAGACAGTTGAATTGTCGATTGCTGATGTTACCGAAGATCTAAAAACGAAAGACAATGTCGATAATTACGATGATCAAACCGTCTATAATGCCGGTCAGATTGACGGTGATTATGTTGTTGATGGCGTCGAGAAAGCCTTTATCGGTTGGCATTTATTGCATAAAAATAAATTCTCGTTTGTTGTCGCTAGCGCCTCTGACGATTTATCGACGATGACGGAAAGTGAAATCAAGGCAAAGTATGATAATACGATTACTAATTACACCTTGAATGTGCATGGTGATTTGTTGGTTAACTATCCAAAGGTATTTGATTTTGGGACCTATACATTAGGCACCTCTGAACAAGAACCGCTGAGTGTCGCTAAGGGCCAAATTAATGTTGAAAATCCGTTTTATATGAACTGGAAATTAGTTGTTAAGAATAGCACTTCTGGTGCCGATCTTGTTGATAATCCATTGTTGCAAAACGATGCAACTGACTTTAACGTCCAATTATACTCGTTAAAAACGGGAACGGATGATACTTGGGAAGCCGGGCAGATTGTAAATCTAGGTGACTTATTAAAAGGTCCAGAGACACCATTGTTAACATTGGATACCCAAAAACAATTGTCGGGGGATGAACAGTTAGACGCCATGCAACCGGCTAAATCAATGCCGTTTTATAAGAGCGATGTTAACTTGAAATTCCATAATGCTAAGGCGGATCATTACGCGAAGCATGCTGGTAGATATAAATTAGAGGCAACTTGGGAACTATCGACTGCGGATAAAGTAATGCCGGATAATTAAAAATGTGAAATCGACTTGGAAAGTATATTTACCAAAATAATAGCTAATCTTAAAAACATTAATATGAGAAGGAACTTGTTATAATAAAGATAGAGATATTCTTTAGATAATAGTTTGCTGTTGCGCTAGAATACAACGAGTTTGTTAAATAGCACGGGCTTTCAATTATATTAATAATATTTTTAAAGAGGTGTAATATGATGGTGAATAAGAAAAACAAATATTCGATATTAGGGTTATTGCTTTTTATAATGGTAATTGAAGCAATTGGTGGGTTATCAGGTTTGTTTGCGGGTGATATTAAAGGTATTTACAACGGCTTATCCTTGCCACCGTTAGCACCGCCGGATTATCTTTTTGGCATTGTATGGCCTTTGTTGTACGCGCTGATTGCGATTGCGGGGTATCTCATTTATAAAAACTTTACCAAGAATAACGTTGGTCTACTAGCCGGTAGTTTTTATAGCGCACAGATTATTTTAAATTTTGTTTGGAGTATCATATTTTTTAGAGGTTACTATTGGACGGGGTTCGTGGTGATTTTAATCCTAGATGTTTTAGTAATTGCGTGCATCAATTATGCTGCTAAGTTGAATAAGGTTGCTTGTTTGTTGTTAATGCCATATTTAGTGTGGCTGATATTTGCAACATATTTAACGGTTGCGGTCGCAATCCTCAACTAATGATCAGCTCGAGCATATTATTAAATATTAAACTGTCTTTTCTAGGCGGTACGTTATCGATATTTCATCGATAACGTACCGCCTATTTTTTAGGCAAAAAAATCCCCGCCAACATTAGCGGAGATTTCTAGAAAATTTTATAGGCTAGCCTTGATAAGGATCAGCGGCTTTAGCATATTGTTGGAAAGGTGCTAAGCGGTGTTCAAATAGTGAGGGAATAGTGACTAGATGATAGCCGTTCGCCCGTAATTGATCGATAATCTCAGGAAGTGCTTTGATTGTTTCCGGCGCGGTTCTGAGTAGCACAACATCGCCACCAGTTGTCCGTTCGATCACATTTTTGGTAATCTCAGCTGCCTGAATGTCGGTGCGCCAATCTTCTGAATCGACTGACCAACTGATTAAGCTCCGCTGACTGGCAGTTGCAATTGCTTTGTTGGTCGTATCTGGCGTGACACGCATGAATCGGGGGAGTACGCCAGTGGCTTGGAAAATTGCCCGATCTGTTTTAGTAATATTGGTTGTTAGATCGGGTTCGCTCATGGTATTGATCGAATCCTCAGCAGCATAACTTTGGTTACCAATCGCTTGGTTGGCTACCCTCAGTTGGCGGAGCACTTTGGGATGCTGATGAGCCGCTTCGCCGGTTGGAAAGAAGGTGGCTTGTACCGCTTTTTCGTTTAGAATCTTCAGAATTTGGTGAGTGCGGTCGGGATTAAGTGCGGTATTGAAGGTTAGGGCGACGGCCGCTGACTTCTTCTTGGCACGTGGCATTGTGTAATCTTCGGCGATGTAATCGGGGTTTAGATAAGGGCCGATTGTCGCTAGCGGTAACGTGATATGCTTGATGCCTAAAGTATTTTTGGTGAAGTGGAGCGTTAGACCGTGTTGCGAAAAAGAAAACTGGTGATAATTGAGATCAGTCGGAAAATCAAGCTTTTCCAACTCTTCTAATTGTTGCGTTGTATAGTGATGCTTTTTTAATTGTTGATCGATAGCAGTTTGTTTAATCATTGGTAGTGTCGCGGCATCTTTATATAAGGCTTTGAAAGTCACCGGTTTAGTTTGATTGGCGAGATTATAGACTGCTTCATGACCTAATTGATCAGCGAATTTACCGAATTTAGTACTGAACCGATGATTAACCTGGCTGTAAACGGCACCAGTTGGTGTTAAACGATAGGTATCGTTGTGAAGGTTGTCGCCGTTATAGGTAATATAAACAGTGATGTTTTTTTGCTTGTTTCTGCGGGCTTTTTGGTAGAGTCGTTCACCGATGCGTTGTTGTTGCTGAAGTAAATCGATTGTGTGACCTTCTTGGTTCTTAGGAACAAAGTAGTAAATTTTCCCAGCCGGTTTGCTATCGGTGTAAACGGTAAAATTCGCATAATTATTTTCGGAATGAGTTCGATAGGCTTTGAAAATAGCTCTTTGACTCGTTTTAATTTGGGCCTCTCTTTGTTGGTGGCTAAAATATTGGTTTTCAAAATAAATAATCGGTATTGCGATAAGTGCTAGAATGAAAATAATGCTCTTTTGCCATGTTCGCATATTGGTTTCCCCCAAGAATAACTGATACATATTAGTATACTGAATCGAACCGTACTTTAAAAGCAATCACTTGGTGCGAAGAGGGGAGAATAAATGGTCCAGTCCAATAACCACTAAAAAAATGATTGAAAAATAGTGAAAGTTTACATTGTTGAATGTCGATACAACATACTGTAAAAAAAATTTCAGTTAATTTTTTTTAATGAAATATAGCGGGTGAATTTCATCACTAATGCTGCCTCGAAAGGATAATTGAATAAAATAACAATTATCATTTTAAAGTGTTAGCAAATAGTAATATTGAAATACGCAATTAATGATAATGGTTTAGTCCAATTTAATTGTTGATTTGGGGATAAGAGACTCAAAAGATAGAAAAAATATCTAATTTTTAAATTTAATAATGAAGCGACTATCAAACGGCGTATTTGATGTAATTTAATTATTCACTATTTAGATTAGTTTAAATGTTGAATTAATGCTATTTTGACGGGCAATTATCAGGGCTGAATAATTTTACGAATGAAGTAAATGGGGTTTATTATAATGTCAGATACGGATTTTTTAGTCTGAAAAATGAAATGAACTTTTGGGGGTTTATAATTAAGGGGAAACTTGTGTTTTTGACATTTATGACCTAAACTTACCTTACAGTAATGAATAACTAATACATGTAAGTAATATTAAATAACGAATTATTTGGGGGAAATTATAATGAAACAAACAAAATTCGCATTATTAGCAGCAGTCACATTGGCAGGTGCAACGTTGATCAACGTTGCTGGGGTACAAGCTGCAGATACACCAACTGTTACACCAGGTTCAGGTATTGAGGCAACAACAAAGGACGGTAAGTTAGAAGCTGGGGCAACAACAACGGCAGAATTTAACGTTAAAGCAGGTAAGTTAACATTAGATGCTGCCCCTGATTTTAACTTTGGTACTAAAGATGGTATTGATATCAATACTATTATGCATGCAAATCATGAAGCGCCAATTACTCAAATAAGTAGTACTGATTTAAAAAAACATAGTGATGATCATACAAAAACGGGTTCGATTAATCAATCAGCAACTGACACATTACAAGTCAGCGATTATCGTGGTGTTAACAACCATTGGACCTTATCTACTACTATGAGTCAATTTACAAGTGCTAATGGTGGCACTGCAGATGGCAAGATTCTCTTAGATAACGCTAAATTAGGTTTGTCAGATAAGGTAATTGACACTAACACATCTAATGTTATTATGACTTCTGCAGATGCTTTAAGTCTTGCAACTTCTGGAAATCAAGAAGGTCTTTTCACAGTAGCGCGTCAATTAGACGCTGGTTCTAAATTAGAATTAAGCAACTTAAAAGATATTCAAAACGGGGTTTACGACGCCGCCATTACTTGGACTTTATCCGACAATCCAACAACAAAATATGCTGGTTAATCATTAATATTTATCAAATAATATAATTAAAAGTTGGGGGAACCCAACTTTTTTTCGTGAAGGAGATCCGATGAAAAAAAGACATACATTGTTATTATCATTGATGGGGTTTGTACTATTGCTATTAATGGTTGTTAATACGCAAATAGTCCATGGGGCAGGTGCTGGGTTTACGGTGAGTGCCAATATTCCCGATAATCAATACGATAATGCACTAACAAGTTTTGATTTGGTAATGAAACCCAATCAAACTGAAACATTAGCGGTCACGCTAGAAAATTTAGAAGATAATACTAAAACGATTGATGCTTCTGCTAATACAGGTTATACGACCGTTTCAGGGTCGGAAGCCTTTGATAAGTATCATCCAGGAAGTTTGTCACAAGCGGAATATCAATTTAGCCAAATATTTGACCAACCGCAAGTCATCACGCTAAAACCGCGGGAGACTAAAACGGTTAATTTCAAGGTGACAATGCCGGCTAAATTATACAACGGTGTTTTAAAAGGTGCGTTATACTTTAAAGACACTAAAGCGGGCAGTCATCAAAAGACGGACCAACAAGGTTTTAGTGTGGATAATTATTATGCGATGGCACTTGGAGTTATTTTAAGGGAACATCCTAACAGCCATGTCCTACCCGAATTGAAATTACGCCGGATTCGAATTAGTGGCAATAATTATTTAAATGAGCCAGCTATTTTGGCTAAATTACAAAACATCGCGCCAGCCACACCCGGGGCGATGACGATTAGTGCGAGCGTTTCAAAACATAAGGGCAGCAAGGTGCTCTTTGGCAACAAGCGTGAAGGTATTACGATGGCGACGAATTCTAGTTTTGAATACGGTATTCCATTGGGGAATAATTGGATTAGTCCAGGGAAACATCACTTACACTTAGTGGCTAAATCGGATCAAAAGACATGGGTCTTCGATCAAGATTTCGAAATCACAGTTGGACAAGCAATGAAATTAAATCGTAAGAATAAAGACTTATGGTGGATTTGGTTAATTATTCTATTAATTATTATTTTCATTATCCTATTGATTACGACGTATTACTTGGGGTATCGTCGTCGTAAGAAACAAGATGAAAAACAAATGAAAGAACTAGAAAAACAATAACGTGGGGGTGTCTTCTAGCGCTTAATGGGGAAGTAAGGACTGGAGGCAACATATATGACAAAAAGAAATTATGGTTTAATCGCACTAGCAATTGGTTGTTTTGCAATGACGAGTTTTATTAATCATCAAAATGTCCAAGCGACTGAGACGGTGATTAAAAATAAGGCACGAATTGATAATAAATATCCGCTAGGTGGGGCATCTAATTTTATGATGGTTGCTGGAAACCAGTTTGTTCAATCTGAATCTCCATTTAGTGGTCGAATAATGGCTAATTCAGTCATTTTGAAGAAGGATTGGCTTGGTGCACCAGGATTTAACGGTTCAACTGAATCAAGTACAAATACAGCGTATGATAACTATTTTAAGAATTTAAAAAATCCAGCCGTCATTATTAATGATTTCACAAAAGGAAATGAAAAAATATTTGATAAAACTAAAGGAATGAAAAACTTAGTTTTTCATTTAGGGGGTATGTGGCAAAATCCGCTAGTTGAAGATGGTATTTCTAAAAATACTGAGTTTGCAACTGATACGCCGAAAGCCGATGCTGAAGCAGCATACCCTGGAATGTCGGTCTCGCTTTCTGGTTTTAGCAAGGGACAACAAGGGACTTTTGAAGGTCTTTGGAAGAATAAAATGGTAGAAGGTACAAACGGTAATTTAGCTAAACTACCACAGTATGTTGATAACGGGATTAATAAGTATGAAACGAATGGCAATTCAGCAGCTACAGATTATAGCTTACAGCAAAATATCCAGGATGTGAGTGATTTTTATGAAGATCTCATTCCGGAAGGACAGAGTTTTTGGTCGAGTACTGATGAAATTATGGATTTAAAACAAACAAATCCGATTAATAATGAGAATGCGGTGGTAAGGCCAAAATCTAATCCGTTCTATATTACTGATCCATGGACTGAGGTCACAGATGTGGTTATCAACATTGTTGCTAAAGCAGATGATCCAACTGTGAGTGCCGAAACAAGAGAAAAAACTAAGCCATATGCTGCAGAAGTGGATGGTAAGAAGCCGATTGTTGCGGTTTCGATTGATCGAAATCGATTAACTGAGAATTATGAAAAAGCTAAACACATGAATATACAGTTTCACTTTTCTGATAGTTTCTATAAAAATGAGGGGAAAACATTAGATCCAGAAAAAATACCATATATTGTTATTAATTATAAAAATTTTAACGATAAAAGATTTGATTTCCAACCTGGAGACGGCTTCTATATTGGAAGTATTGATAATTTCAGATTTCCATTGTATACAGCAGATGTTGGTAAACCTGGATACGTTAATAGCATTTCCAAAGAGGTTGGGGGTGCATCTGATGAAGATTGGAGCAATCCAAATGTACTGAAATTTGGCTCTCATCTACTAAATAACTTTACAGATACGTACGATTCTGACAACTACCCAGAATTATTTGATCAAGATAAACAGGATAATTCAGGATTAACGGCACAAACTGCTGCAGTTAGTTACACTAACCGTAGCCCAGGGACGATGTTATTTGGGACGATGTTAATCCCTCATGGTTCTTATTACGCCGGGAGTTCTACACATGGACTATATATTGGTGGAGTCGTTGCGGCGAATAATATTACGTTGGATAATGCGATTATTTCCCCAGAGCATGATAAGTCTGTTTTTGGTAATAACCAAGAATTTCCGGATTTAAACGATGGCGGTAGCGTCAAAAAGCCAATCATCGATTCCATCGATCTAAATGATCCTGGTAGTAAGAATTCTCAATCGCTTAAGAGTGGTGGGACGGCTAAGTTTGATTATGCTGATGGGACTTTAAAGCCTGCACCTAGTCTAGGGATTACAGGGGAGTTAAAGCTATCGAATGTACCTAACAGCTATGGCTTATATTATCGGTATAACAGTAACGGTAATAACGATAAAGGTGAGTGGCATCGCTATTCCAGTGGTGCCCAAACTGGGACCTCTGTAAAGCTAGATCAAGAAAGTTTATTGGCTGATTTAAATAATCAGACCAAGGCAATAGCTGGAGACGTGAAAACTGAGGCACAGAAGATTGGCTACCCACTCACTAAAACTAGCGGGATTGAATTTGCCACAACGGCGGATGCCAAGGCGGCAACGCTTGCTGCGGATAAGATTGAAACCACGGCAACATTTAATTTTACCCTGCAGGTGAAGGCCGCTCTTGAAGTGACCGTACCGGCTAGGATATCATTTGGCACGGATGTTTTGGGTCATTCTTCAGGTGAGGCAACAAGAACGGTTGCTATCAACGAGATTCAATTGGCCCAAAAATCGGTTGCTGATACTGGAACGGCTGAGGCGCCAAAGGTAACTGTTTATAATCCGTTATTAAATGGTTTTAATTTAAAATTAGCCTATCTAGATGCGAATGAGGCAAGTCACAATCCATTTTATATTACTAATAATTTTAAATACAATATCAATAATGTAGCCCCGCTACCATTAGCGCCGGATAAGAGCGATGGTGAGTGGATTGATGGAATTTTGAAACGTGACACGACAGCGCAAAGTCTAGAAACACGGATGGGGGATAATCCCCTTAAGGAGAGCTCACTACAGCTTCATTTACCGTATAGAAATGATTATCAGATTTCAACAGATCCTTACGAAGCGCCGATGGGGTGGCAGCTGACACTTTAGAAAATTTTTTAACTAGAACTTAGCAAAATCTAATGATAATGCTAAGTTCTTTTTTTGTTTCGTTTTTAACATTTAACGCCTAAAAAATAACGGGATGAGATTAATAATTATTTAACGCAGCTCAATGTTAATAATCAATACTATGTATATTATTATAATATTCTAAAATATTATTTATGATTATAATGTTTAATTGCATTTGATAAGGGTATAATAGAACTGCGGTAATAAAAGAATTCAAATTAATATAAAATTAATTCTAGCTCATCAGTCGTTTGCCAATGATAGTTAGTTTGGACTGGAGGTGCTACTTAGATGAATACGAACAGTATTTATTTGACGCTAGCTGAGAAAGAAAAATATGCTTTATTCTTAGATATTACTAACGTTAAGTGGGATGAACTGCCCGTTAAGAAACGAATTAGTATGGCCAGACAGGTTGATTACCTGATTGATGATGTGAATTTAAAACAGGTTGCGGCGCTTTTAGATCGTAACTATGGTAGTTTATATAATATGTATATGAGTATGGTAGGTGACTTGCAGGCAGTATTAGGCACTGATACGGATGATGCTCGTCAGCTCTTCAAGGTACCAAGTGATGCTTACCATTTTTATATGGTAAAAAATTCGGATGTCTATGATTTTGTCCAAATTTTATTACATGGTGGCAACGTCTCGTTCCAATCGTTTTGGGAGAAGCATCAAAGTAGTAAGGCGACAGTCTTACGACATTTAAAACAGGTACGGGATTTAATCCGCGCTTTTAATGTCCGCATCGCATACGATCCAATTCACTTAGAAGGTGATGAAAAGGCGATTCGGATTGCACTGGTGACCTTATATTGGCTAGCAGCTGGTGGCCATACCTGGGTTTTTGATGAGGTTAATCAGCAAACAGCACACGAGGCGTTTGATTATGCGGTTGAGGCCTATCAGTTGGAAAAACCCAATTTGTTAACCCGTGAGATTGGCGCTTATATGATTGCAGTCTCTTATTATCGTGTGATGCAAGGGAAGATTATTGAAGAAGATGAGCGGATGTCATTGATTCGCTATCCGTATCCGGATTTGACGAATGCCTATTTAGTCGCTGATTTTACGCAAGATCTCATTAACTTACGGGCAACGTTGGCACAACTATCGCCGGCGCAATGCCGCGCAGAGTCGGCTGGCTTATACTTCATTTTGAAATACGGCCCAATGCCTTTGAAGTCAAAAGAGCGATTTGATATGGACGAATGTAAGGTGTATGAACGTTATGTACCAGAAGTTTATCGATTTGTCCGGCATTTCCTAGAACGGACGCCAATCGATATTCAGCGCTACTTAGGGATTTCTGATGCCGTTTATCACGAACTCCAAAACGCTTTATTCGTTGTGACGACTAATATTCATGTATTAGGGAATGATATGACTTCAGTGGCATCTCATCAATTAATGGAACGGCTAAAGCTATTACGGCCAAACGAGCAGTTACATGCTGATGTGAGTCAAACAATCGATTATCTTTTATTTGAACCTGAATTTCGATTATTTGCGCCTAATCGAGATGCGATTGTGAAGGCCTACTATAATTTAGTGCGTCAATTGATTCAACAATATCGGCCGGTTAACCGCGTTAAGGTTGCTCTAGTGATTGAACAGGATTACTTAGGGTATATGGATATTTTAGCCGCCTTAGAGAATATTCAATATGTCGATGTTAGTACTAGTGATGATGCACTACGGGATGCTGATCTAGTCGTCACCACGGCAAGTATTACCTTGCCAGAATATACCAATTCAGATGCCGTGCCGTTTGTCTGGCGTCTGAATGCCAACAGCGATCATTATGCGCGGTTATATGGCATTGTTCACGAATTATGGATTCAAAAATCACATTTAGAAAAATCTGAGCTCGATTGATAACGTACACATTTGTATGCAAAAAAGGCCTGGATAAGTTATTATCCAGGCCTTTTTTAAATCAGATTCAGATTGCTTTAGATTGTTGTTCGTTTAATTCTTTAACGCGTTGGTCGATCATGTCGATGACTTTTTTACGATCAGCTTCGTTTTCAACGAAATCTAGCACATCACCGTCGATTTGCATCTTAGGACTTTCGTCGTAAGCTTCGTACCAAGCATCGTAACGGCTATTTAGTTCTTTATAGTAGTCGTAGAGGGTTGGGTCAGCATCTAATTGTTCGTAAGAACGGCCACGTTTTTGAATCCGTGAAAGCATTGTTTCAAAGCTAACACGCACGTGGATTAATAAATCAGGGCGCTTCTTGTGGGCAGCAAATGGTAATTCTTGCATCATGTTGGCTAACAATTCGTCGTAAACGCGGACTTCAGTTGCTGTTGCGCGACCAAGATCAGCATTTAGATGGAAGAGTAATGAATCTTCGAAAATTGAGCGATCCAAGATGTTGTTATCATCGGTGTAAGCTTGCTTGATACTGTCAAATCGTTTATTTAAGAAATAGATTTGGAGTAAAAAAGCATACTTAGTAGGATCTTTATAAAATAAAGGTAATACTTCATTATCGTCGACGGATTCGTAAAAAGCTTCCGTTCCTAAATGATCAGATAAATATTTTGTTAAACTAGTTTTTCCTGCACCAATTGTGCCAGCAAGTACGAGCAATGTCATCAGTCTCCCTCTTTTGACTATAAAATGTGTTTTAAGTGTTATTGATATACAACATGTGGTGTTTCGCCACCAAACGTCACTTAAATATTCTAGCATTTTTAGCGTAAAAAGCAACGCTTGTTTATTGAAGCGAGATGTGGTTTCATTCCCTAGTCATTAATGATAAAATAAATTGCTCCTTATAGATAACTTTCCGGGAGGTTAGTCAGTTGAATAGAAATGATAGTATTTTTTTAACGCAGGCCGAAAATGATAAATACGGCTTGTTGTTGGATATCGCGAGTTTGAAGCGGGATGAATTACCCGTCAAAAAAAGAATTGCACTATCTCGAAAAAATAAGCCACTAGTCGACGACGTGAATTTGAAGCAGGTCGCGGCCTTATTAAACCGTACTTATGGGAGTTTATATAATACCTATATGAGTATTGTTGCTGATTTGAAAGAAGTTGTTGGTGAAGACACTGAAGATGTGCAAAAGCTATTCAGTGTACCATTGGATGCCTATCATTATCACTTAGTGAACCAATCGGATGTGTTTGATTTTGTGAACATCTTGCTCAAGGGCGAAGAAGTCACTTTCGAACAATTCTGGGAAGCACACGATATTAGTAAAGCAACCGCTCTGCGACATTTGAAGGGTGTCCGGGATTTAATCCGCTCATTTGATATCCGCATGTATTACGATCCAATTCGCCTTGAAGGTGATGAAAATAAGATTCGTTTAGTGCTCACCATTTTATTCTGGTTAGCCACTGACGGACACACTTGGCCTTTTGAAACGATTGACCGGATTGATGCCTTAAAGGCGTTTGATTTAGCAGTCGACCGTTTCCAATTAGCAAGACCCAATGTTTTAACGCGTGAATTGGGCGCATACTTAGTGGTCATCATGTACTATCGAATTGTTCAACGACACTATATTCAAGGCCCAACAGAAGAGAATCTATTACGGTACCCGGTTCCCAACATGATTAACGCATATATCGATCAGCCTTTTATCGGACCAGCATTAATCATTAAAAATGCGATGGCACAGATGACAACGGAAGAAGCAATGGCTGAATCCTTTAATTTCTATGACTTAATGAACTTTGGTCCAATCTTGTTACAAGGTAATAATCGTTATATGCCTTCTTACGATGATCGCTATGAGCGTTATATTCCTAAAACCCATAAGTTTGTGATGGATTTTATAGCTAAAGTGCCAATTGATCTTGAAAATCATTTGAATTTGGAAGAAGAAGACTTTGAAGGATTAGTACAGACGTTAATGGCGACCGTCATGACGATTTATATGTTCAAACAAGATGTGATGTCGATGATGGCTAACCATTTAATGGATGACTATACACGCTTGAAAGAAAATCCGATTCTCAAGCAGGATATTGAAGATACAGTCGACTATTTATTGATGGATAAAAGTTTAGACTTTATCAGTGATTTGCGCGATGAGATTGTTAGCGGGCTTTATAATGTCTTGCGGCAAGTTGTTCAACGCATGGCCCCAACAACTTTTGTGAAAGTGGTGGTTGTCTCAGAACAATCATTCTTGGGTTATTTTGATTTAATGATGTCCCTTAAAAATATTCGTTATGTAAAAGCTAGTCACGATGATGCTGATTTAGCGGATGCAGATATGGTCATCAGTACATCAAGTATCTCATTGGCCAATAAGGTTAACCCAGATGCTGTGATGTTTAAGTGGAATCAAAATGCAGATAGTGATCACTATGGTCGCCTATATGGGTTATTAAGAGAACTTTGGTTACAAAAGTCATCGGATTGTGATTGAATTTAATTGCCAAATAGGTTATTCTTAATGCAAGAGATAAACACGTGAATAAGCGCCTATATGGATTGACAGAGAGATACCGGTTGGTGGAAGGTATTGAATCCAGTATTCCAGCGTAATAGTGGGTAGTGAATAACTACACGGCACCTGACCGTTATCAGCAATGAAGGGCACTGGTTATTTGGTAATCAGTGAACTTGGGTGGTACCGCGAATGTGAAGTCTTTTCGTCCCAATTAGGGGATGAGAAGGCTTTTTTTGTTGATTATTATCTATAAAAAGGAGAGAGTGCTATGTTAGATATCAGAGTAATTCGGGAAAATGTCCAATGGGCAAAGGATAAATTAGCAACTCGTGGCATTGATGCCGCAGAAATCGATGAGGTAGTTGCCTTAGATGAAAAACGGCGCGCTTTAATCGTCCAAACCGAAGAATTGAAGAAAAATAGAAACGCGGCTTCAGAAGCAATCGCTGTTGCTAAACGCAATAAGGAAGATGCAACTGAACAAATCGCTGCGATGAAGAATGTCGGCGCAGAAATCAAAGACTTAGATGCCCAATTAGCTGAAGTCAAGGAAAAAGTGGACTATATTTTGGTTCGCTTACCTAACTTCCCTGATGATTCAGCACCAGTTGGTTTGGATGAAAGCTTCAGCCGTGAAGAACGTAAATGGTCAACCCCCCGCGAATTTGATTTCGAACCATTAGCACACTGGGATATCGGTGAAAAATTGGGTATCTTAGATTTTGAACGGGCTGCTAAAGTTTCAGGAAGCCGTTTCGTTTATTACAAGGGTGCTGGTGCACGTTTGGAACGGGCCGTTTATAACTTTATGTTGGATCAACATGCCAAAGAAGGTTATGAAGAAATGATTACCCCTTACTTGGTTAATGGTGAATCAATGTTTGGGACTGGCCAATTTCCTAAGTTTACGGAAGATGTTTACACAATGACTAATGAAGGCGAACCAATGACCTTGATTCCAACAGCCGAAGTGCCATTGACAAACTTCTACCGTGATGAAATCTTAGATGGCGCCCAATTACCAATCTACTTCACAGCCTTATCACCAGCCTTCCGTTCAGAAGCTGGGAGTGCCGGTCGTGATACACGTGGTTTAATCCGGATGCACCAATTTAACAAAGTTGAAATGGTGAAATTCACAAAGCCTGAAGAATCATTTAATGAATTAGAAAAAATGACCAACGATGCTGAAAACATCTTAAAAGCATTGAACTTGCCATACCATGTCATTACATTGGCAACTGGCGATGCCAGCTTCACATCAGCTAAGACTTATGACATTGAAGTTTGGTTACCAGCTCAAAATACTTACCGTGAAATCTCAAGCTGTTCAGATTGTACCGACTTCCAAGCACGTCGCGCCCAAATTCGTTACCGTGACGAAGATGGCCACGTGAACTTGGTCCACACATTGAACGGTTCAGGTTTAGCGGTTGGCCGGACAGTTGCTGCCATTTTGGAAAACTACCAAAATGAAGACGGCAGTGTCACAATCCCAGAAGCATTGGTACCATACATGGGTGGCATGACAAAAATAGAGCGCGTTTAAGATAAGAGCGCGTTTGAAACGGGTTGGCTTTGAGCATTAGACTAAATCCGTGAATAAGCAACGAAGTCGATTGTTTGACGTTCAGAGCTAACCGCAAGGATATGGTTGGTAGAACACGTTTAGGTCCCTTTTATCGCCTTCCAGTGGTGCAATGACTACTTTGGAAATCTCACGCAAAGCAAGATAGTTAAGTAAAATTTATCAGCTAACCTATATTATAGGAAGTAATTAGTGTGCTAAAGCGTTCTAGGCTAACCTGGAACGCTTTTTTTGTGACTAATGTTTGATTGATTAATGCATAAGGGTTGAAATTTTCATGAAAAAAGGTTAAACTAATTCAGTTATCGTGGATATTGAATGTAATTGATTATACATCAAAATTAAGTAAGGAGTTTTACAGATGAAGATGATTCAAAATGAATTTAAGTTCATTGCCAAGAATAAAATCATCATGATTTCGTTAATCGCAATCATGTTTATTCCGTTCTTGTACAGTGTCTTTTTCCTGAAATCTGTCTGGGATCCTTACGGTAGTACTGGTGAATTACCAGTCGCTGTCGTAAATAATGATCAACCAGCAACTTATAACGGTGAAACGTTGAGTGCTGGTAAAGACATGGTTAAGGAATTAAAGAAGAACGACCAATTAGGTTGGCGTTTCGTTTCGGCCAAGAAGGCTAAACAAGGTTTGAAGGATAAAGAATACTATACAGTCGTTACTTTACCTAAGAACTTTTCAGCAAACGCCGCAACAGTCTTGGATAAGAATCCTAAAAAGATGCAAATCCAATATGAAACAAATGATTCATTGAACTTCATCGGTGAAGTTATCAGTGAAATGGGTGCCAAGGAATTGAACGCCCAAGTACGTGAAACAGTGACAAAGGCTTATGCCCAAGTTATGTTTAAACAAGTCAAAACAGCTGGTAAAGGCTTCAGTACAGCCGCTTCAGGGGCTAAGAAGTTAACAGATGGTTCAGTCACACTTTCCGATGGCTTGAACACTTATACCGCTGGTGTTGATCAGGTGAACGATGGTGTTATGACAATGAAAACTAGCGTGACACCTTTATCAGACGGTATTCAAAAATTAGCAGCCGGTTCAGGGGCCTTAAACACAGGTCTACAAACATTGAATAGCAAAACAGGCGCCTTAGCCTCAGGTGCTAGCCAATTGGACAGCGGTGCTAACCAATTGAACACAGGTTTACAAACATTGAACAGTAAGACAGGCGCATTAGCTTCAGGCGCCAGCCAATTGAACAATGGTGCCGGTCAATTAAATACAGGCTTACAAACATTGAACAGTAAAACAGGTGCATTGGCTTCAGGTGCTAGTCAATTGAATAACGGTGCTGGTCAATTAAATACAGGTTTACAAACGTTAAATGGTAAAACAGGTGCATTGGCCTCAGGTGCAAAAGATTTGAATAATGGCGCTGGTCAATTAAATACAGGTTTACAAACGTTAAATGGTAAAACAGGCGCCTTAGCCTCAGGTGCAAAAGACTTAAATAATGGGGCTGCTAGCTTAAGTAAGGGTGTAACAGCTTATACTGATGGCACAAGTAGTTTAAATGACGGTTTACAAGAACTTGCTAAAAATAATAATGATTTAAACAACGGTGCAACAAGTCTAGCATCTGGCGTTAAGGACTTAAAAGCGGGTAGTCAAAAGATTTCTGCTGGGTTACAAAAGATGCAATCACAACTTAACAGCAATCCAACATTCAAAGATGATGCAAGTTATAATGCAGCCGTTGCACAATATACAGCATTAAATGGGATGATTGCGCAAGTTGAAAGTACGATTCCTGCCTTACAAACAGATTTAAATGCGATTCCTGATCAAGTTGTTGCAACAACTGATTTCAATGCAAAAGCACAAGCAATTATTGATGCTGAAAAACAAGCTGGCATTGTTTTCAGTGCACAACAAGAAGCCGGCATTAAAGCTAAGTTGAGTGCACAACTCTCCGCTTCAGCTAAGGATGAAGCACAACAAATTGTTTCTGGTATTAATGCTAAAATTGATGCTAAGAAACCAACAGCTGCACAATACGCACAGTTAACAGCAGCTGTTAAAGGTTCTGTTTCAATGTTAGGTAGTCTTAAAGCAATCCAAACTGGCTTGAACGATGATGCACAGGGCAATCCTGGTTTAGCATCTGGTGCAGCTAAGTTAGATGCTGGTATTAGCCAATTAGAAACAGGGTCACAAGCAGTGATTGCTGGTCTAGGTAAATATACAACAGGTGTCGCAACTGCTGCTAATGGTTCTAAAGCATTAGTAAGTAAGAATGGTGAATTAGTTGCTGGTGGTACTCAATTAGCTGCTGGAACAAACCAATTAAATGGTCAAATCCCAGCGTTAACCAGCGGTGTTAGCCAATTAGCAACAGGTTCAAAAGCCTTATATGCTGGTACAGCCCAATTAAATGGTCAAGTACCACAATTGACAAGCGGTGTTGGTCAATTAGCAACAGGTTCAAAAGCCTTATATGCCGGTACAGCCCAATTAAACGGTCAAGTACCACAATTGACAAGCGGTGTTAGTCAATTAGCAACAGGTTCAAAAGCCTTGTATGCTGGTACAGCCCAATTAAATGGTCAAGTACCACAATTGACAAGCGGTGTTGGTCAATTGGCTGCTGGTTCACAACAATTAGCAACTGGTACTGGTCAATTGAATAGCCAAGTCCCACAATTAACAAGTGGCGTTAGCCAATTGGCAACCGGTTCTGAAACATTGAACGGTGGTCTAGGTCAATTAAACGCTAAGATCCCAACGTTAACGAGTGGTGTTGGTCAATTAGCTGATGGGACGAGTCAATTAGCTGCTAACTCAGCTAAATTAAATGACGGTGCTGGACAGTTAACTGAAGGTAACAAGACTTTAGCAACGGCCCTTAAGGGTGGCGCAAAACAAGTCAACGATATCCAATTAACGAATAAGACAGCCGACATGTTCGCTGCACCTGCTGAATTGAAACACTCAAACTACAGCTATGTGCCTAACTACGGCCATGCTTTAGCACCATACGTGCTTTCATTAGCCTTATTCGTTGGGGCAATCGTCTTCAACTTTGCCTTCCCAATCCGGAAGATTTCAATGACTGGTCAATCAGCAACAGCTTGGTACTTAAGTAAGATTTCTGTCGGCGCCTTAGTTGCTGTCGGCATGGCAATCATCGAACCTGGTTTGATGATGATTGCAGGTTTAAATGTTGATCATCCTGCTCAATTCTTCTTAGTATCAATTGTGTTCTCATTGACATCGATGGCAATCATCATGTTCCTATCAATGACGTTCGACAATCCTGGTCGTTTCTTGGCGATGGTTCTCTTGATGCTCCAATTAGGTGGTTCAGGTGGGACATTCCCAATGGAAATTACAAACCACTTCTACAATGTCATCCATCCATTCTTACCAATGACTTATTCAATCCTAGGCTTCAGACAAGCAATTACATCTGGTTTAGGTAACGGTCAAGTGCTACAAACAGTCTTCACGTTACTACTATTTATGGTAGTTGCATTGATTCTATTGTGGTTCGGTATGAATCATTTACAAAAAATTGGTAATGGCGGTCGTTCAGTATTAGATGACAACCAAAAATTACAAGATCTTGAAAAATAAAGCACTATAAAAAAGAAGCCCTTATCAACGTGATAAGGGCTTCTTTTTGTGTTGTAATTAGCAGTTATTGACGTCCAAGTAAGTATAACCGCGGCGGTCGTAGCGGTTACGACTCCGGGAATACTCAATCGGTTGACCACTATCGAGATAGACCACTTGTTCGACTTCTAAAACCGGATCAGTAGGTGCACATTCGAGATATTCTTGATCATATTTATCAGCTTTGTCGGCTTGAATATTTCGGAAAGCACCCGCAAAAGTTAAGTGAAGGTCTTTCTTCAAATAACTGTAAATGGAACTTTCTAGAATTTCATCTGTTAAACCCGGTGCTAGGTTAACGGGCATGTATGTGTGTTCAAGGACGCTGTTGACGCCATCGACAATCCGTAAGCGAATGATTTCGTAAACCGGTTGTTGTGCGCTTAAAGTAAGGCGTTCCTTAACTTCTGGTGAGGGGAAGGTGACTTTGAAGGTAATAACCTTACTGGTGAGGGTTTGATTGGCATCAGCTAAATCAAAGGACATCCCCCGATATTGATCGGCTGGTGCAGTATTTTTATTCCAAAAAGAATGGTCCAGTACCTTGGTGCCAGCACCACGACGGGCAAAAACGAGCCCTTCCATGGTGAGAATCGTAATGGCCTTTTTAACCGTCATGCGACTAGCATCAAATTCTTCGACAAGTTCAACCTGATTAGGGAGTAACGAGTTAGCAGGATAAATTCCTTGCTTAATCCGCTGGCGAAGTGTGTCGGCGATTTCTTCATATTTTGGCAAAAGTAATACCCCGCTTTCTATACTCTAGTTTAGAGTAAAAACCAGTGTAAAACAATCATTAGTTTGAAGGTGTAACATATTGTTAAAATAAATAATGACAAGTATTGTGAAATATAAGGCGCGAATTAAAAAAGCGCATCGTGATATAAAATTGTCACGGTGCGCTTAAAAATATTAGCTATCTTGACGTGTTGCTGCAATATCGAGTTCCCGAATATTAACTGATTGAGGCATGTCATAAATGAACTTCACTGCTTCCGCAACATGAACCGGGTTCAAGGTAATGCCACCCATGCTATCTTTCCAAGCCTGATAGTCTGTTAAGGCACCTTGATCAGTGACGTGGGTTAGTAATTCTGTCTCAGCAGCGCCTGGGGCGACCATTGAAATCCGAACGTTTTGGCCCGATACTTCTTCACGGATGGTTTCGCTTAGACCATGAACGCCAAATTTAGAAGCGACATAGGCAGCATGGTTTACGAAAGTCTTACGACCAGCTAATGAAGACATGTTGATGATTGTCCCATGTTGGTGTTCAACCATGGCAGGTAATACAATCTGCATGCCGTTTAGAACGCCCATGACGTTCGTGTCGAGCATTGTTTGCCATTCCTTGGCGTCTTGGGTCAAGACATTCCCTAGTAACATAACACCAGCATTATTGACCAGTAAGTCGGTCGGCCCAAATTTCGCTTCTGCTTTTTGAATCGCAATTTTAAATTCCGCTTGATTAGTGACATCGACTGATTCGATTAAGACGTTTTCAAAGTTTAAAGGTAAGTTAGCGATTTTATCAGCCCGTCTACCAAGCAGTAATTCTGGATAGCCAGCAGTATTAAAAATTTTAGCGATTTCGGCGCCAAATCCTGAGCTAGCGCCTGTAATAACGATTAATGGTTTATTCATAGTGGTCAAAACCTGCTTTCTATATTATGCTATAAAAAAGCATACTACCTGGAGTTAGCTCCAGGTCAAGGAGAAAAGATGACAACTTATTTAATCGGTGAGATTGCAACTAAAATGGGTGTTTCGGTCGATACGCTCCGCTATTACGATAAGGAAGGTTTATTACCATTTGCCAAACGGAATACAGCTGGCCACCGGATTTTTACGGATGATGATTTAGGTTATCTCGAAGTAATCGACTGCTTGAAAAAATCAGCGATTCCGATTAGAGAAATTGGTCAGTTTATTGATTGGTGTATGATAGGCGACGAAACACTACCTGACCGTTACGATTTTATGGTCGAACACGAACAGCAGTTAGAAGCTAAAATTAAAGTATTAGAAACCAACCTAGCTTTCTTGCGGTGGAAGAAATGGTATTACCACCAAGCCAAAGAAGCAGGGACAGAAGCTATCCATTTCATGCCAGGCACAACGCAGGTTGATCCTAAAAGACATGAGGAATATAAACGAACGCTAAAATAATTAAGTTTATTAATAAGCGCAGATTTAGTTATTAAAATAATGAACACTACTATTGTGCAATGTATTTTCTTGAGCAAATTTTAGAGGAGGGTACGTTGTTTTTTTATGGAAAACTTTGGTGAAGTAATTAGCCGACTGAAAGCCACACTTTTGTGCCACCACTTTGACGGTTAAGTCAGGATGCTCAATGAGTAAACGCATTGCTTTTTTAATACGCAAATCAATTAAGTATTGTTTCGGTGATTGTTGATAATGATGTTTAAAAGTCTTAATAAGTGTGTATTTTGACTTATTGAAAAGATTGGCCGCCTCTTCTAATGAAACATCCTGATCGTAATGGGTATCTAGCCACTGACGGTAACGGCTTAACCATTCTGGATATTTATCTTGAGCTGATTGGTTAGTATATTGACTAATTCGTAAGAGATCAAAGAAAAATTGCGCTGATCGACTTGTATTTTCGAAATAATCACTAAACGCATTTTGGAGACCTATTTGATTTAACGTTAGACAACTTTTAACGAATAGGGGATGTTCCTTAAAATTCAGTACGGGCGTATCTTGTGTCATTTGGTGCCATTGATCAATAAAATGAGGTGAGAATTCCAAGTAGATAAATTGCCAATTTATACTATCTGGTGCTAATGAATAAATTTGGTTACCAGGAATTGTCGCTAAAAAGGCATCACCGGGTTTTAGGGTGTAATGACTATCGCCAATTTGTAAATGACCTTGTCCTTTAATTGTATATTGAAAAAGGCAATAGTTCCCAGTTCTTTGGCGACAGTCCCAATAATAATTCGCAGTGACAGTTTCATTTCCACCACCGATTAAATGAAAGTACTGTGTGTGATCATAGTGCAGCTGAAAAGAATGATTGAGCCCCAATTTATTACCCTCCCATTAAATTTGTTACTCTTGTTGTGGATTAGTATTCATTTTATCATAGAATAAATAAGTGGAAATAGGATGTGATAAAATGATTAGTTTTGATGAAAAAAAGGCAATATTTTACCTAGATAATGGGCGTATCAGTATGGTCTTAGCAATCGTTCAACAAAAATATGTAATTCATCGCTATTTTGGTGCTCATATTCGTCAGTATCATGAAAGTAACACTATCCGGTTTACGGACCGTGGATTAGCTGTTAATCCTTCGACAGATCGAACGTTTTCGTTAGGTGAGTTACCACTAATTTGTCCAACACGAGATACGGGGGATTATCGAATTCCTGCTTTAACAATTCGGCAAGCAAGTCATAATACTCACCTTGACTTAGAATATCGGGATTACCAAATTATTACTGGGAAACCTAAGCTAAATGGCTTACCGTCAACTTATATTGTTAGTGATAATGATGCACAAACACTACGCATTAATTTGGAGGATTTGAAAGCCGGTGTGCGGGTAGCGATGTATTATACAATTTTTAAGGGTTTAGATATTATCGCAACGCATCAAGAAGTGACAAATATTGGGCAACAAGCAATTACAATTCAGAATTGTCAAAGTTTATCAATCGATTTTACACCGCAAAAGCTATCCTGGTTATCATTATATGGAGCACATATTAATGAAGCTAATCGCAATCAACATCCTATTTATCCAGGCATCCAAAAAATAGAAAGTGTTCGCGGTGCAAGTAGTCCGCAACACCAACCTTTCTTCGCACTTTTATCTCCTGAAACAACAGAATATACCGGTGTGGTTTATGGATTTCATTTGGTTTATAGTGGTAATTTTATGGGACAGGTTGAACAAGATCAATACGGTAATATTCGCGCACAGCTAGGTTTGAATACAGATACATTTGATTGGCGCTTGGCACAGAACGAAACATTTATCGCACCAGAGGCTATCATGAACTATAGTATGGCTGGGTTAAACGGAATGAGTCAGAATTTTCATCAACTGTACCAGAATCATTTAGTACCGCAGCGTTTTAGTCACCAGGAGCGGCCGATTTTAATTAATACTTGGGAAGCAATGTATTTTGCAATCGACGATGCTAAATGTGAAGCATTGGCGCAAGAAGCGACCGATGTTGGTATCGAATTATTTGTTTTGGATGATGGGTGGTTTGTTGGACGTAACGATGATACGACATCTTTGGGGGACTGGTCAGTTGATCAGACCAAATTACCGCATGGAATTGGACAGTTAGCGGATAAGATTAAGCAATATGGTTTGTCATTTGGACTGTGGTTTGAACCTGAGATGATTTCGCGGAAAAGTAATCTATATCGTCAGCATCCAGATTGGTGTTTACATGTTCCAAATTACGAACCGATGGAAGGTAGAAATCAATTAGTGTTAGACTTGACACGCCCAGCGGTTCAAGATTATCTAATACAAATGCTGAGACAACATCTTAGTACTGGAAAAATTGATTATATTAAATGGGATATGAATCGACATATGTCAGATGTTTATAGTACGGCAGTTGATGATAGTCAACAAGGTGAGGTTTGGCACCGCTATATCTTAGGTTTATATCATGTGTTAGAAGTGATTACGAATGAATTTCCAACAGTATTATTTGAAGGTTGTTCAAGTGGAGGCGGACGGTTTGATCCGGGCATGCTATATTACATGCCACAGACCTGGACGAGTGATAATACAGATGCACCAAGCAGAGTTGTTATCCAAGATGGCTATAGTTTATTATACCCACCAGTTACGATGGCCGCACATGTGAGTGCAGTTCCTAATCATCAAGTAGGTAGAACAACAGATGTACAGACGAGGTTTGATATTGCGAGGTTTGGGAACCTAGGTTATGAACTTGATTTAACGCAATTAAGTGCTGATGAGAAACAACAGATTAAACAACAAACCAAAATCGCAAAAAAAGAACGGCAATTAACTCAGTTTGGTCGGTTCTATCGCTTAGTTGTTACTGATGATAACTACACTGCTTGGTTGATCATCAATGAAAATCGTAGTGAATTTAATGTGTTGATTTACAGTGAACTAGCACAAGCAGCACCGCATTATCCGGTATTTAAATTAAATTATTTAGATCCTAACAAGGTATATCAATCTGATTCAGGTGAACAATATGGTGGGGACGAGTTAATGAATGTTGGATTAACGTTACCTCGAAATAAGACCGATTTTCATACAGTTGTTTATCATTTTAAGTCTTGTTAGTAAATAAAAAAGAGGTAGTCGGGATAAAATAATTTTATCCCGACTACCTCTTTTTAAATTGAATTAGATTGTAATAATTTTACGGGTAGAGTGTAGCGCGTCTCTAATGGGGCACTAGGGTCTTCAATCCGTAGAGTAATTAGTTCTGCTAATAGTGAGGCAATCTCGTCAATCGGTTGAATAATCGTTGTTAGCTGTGGAAAGTATTTTTGAATTAGCTCGGTACCATCATAGCCAATTAGTTTAAGATCTTGAGGAATCTTAATATTTTGATTTTGGGCTTCATTTATTACGGAAATAGCAGTTAAATCATCAGTACAAAAAAGGCCATCTAAGTGTTCTTCACGGAGAATACGCGCAATTTCGATTTTTTTAAGACTATCTGAAGTGGTGCTTTTAACTTGGAAGACAAAAGGATCTAAGCCCCTTTTTTGTAGTGCATCTAAATAGCCATTAAGTCGTAAAAGCGTCGGTGAATTAGTTTCGTTACTACCAGTAATAATACCGATCCGTTTAGCGCCGAGGTTAATCAAGGTGTTGGTGGCGATTTGACCGCCGGCAAAGTTATCACTGGAAATAATGGGAATGTGTGTACTCAATAGTCGATCAAATGAAATAACGGGTGCACTCATTTTTTCATATTCTTGTAGTTCGGTATTATGACCTCCTGCAATAATACCGTCTACTTGATTTGCGGCTAACATACCTAGATATGCTTTTTCTTTTTCAGGCTCACGGTTACTATCACAAAGAATACTCTTGTAGCCTTTATCAAAAAGTTTCTTTTCGAGGCGTTCAATTAATTCTCCAAAAAACGGATTACTAACAGAAGGAAAAATAAGCCCTATCATTTGTGCTTTCTTTCCTTGTAACGATCTTGCTAAATTATTAGGTTGATAATTTAATTCGGCCATAGCGGCATGAACCTTATCAATTGTTTTTTGGCTAAGATAACCATAGTTGTTAATGACTCTAGAAACTGTTGTCGGACTGACCTTTGCCAATTTGGCAACATCCGTTAGTTTTGTAGGCACGTTTTCCCCCCCTAAAGCTAGTCATATCAGTTGTTATTTACTTTAGATAAAGGCCAAAGTTGTGCTTTTTGTGGTATCTCTGCCCAGATTGTATTTTGATTTTCCGCTGGGAATAAGCGACTACTCATAACTTTGGCACCATGGTTGATATAAAGTTCAACGACCGATTGATCTGCGAATAAGTTAATGTGAATAGGATGATGGGGTTGAACATTAGTTGTTCTGATTTGACCATATTGTTGGCCAAATGAGACCCCAGCAGCAGAACGATCCATTGTAATTTTACCATTTGTTGTATCAATAGTAAGTACTAAACTATTTGATTTCGAGGGATTGCTAAAGACGTGAAGAGTTTGGCTAGTGTTTGCCGGCACTTCGAGTTCTAATTCATAAGCGTTAGTTGTAGGTATTGTGCTTTGTTTACTGAGTGATACGATTTGTTTTGTTTGGCGGAGCGCTTTTGTTTCTTCGACGGGGTATTGATAAAGTTGATTATCATGGAGTGTTAATTCCTTAACTAGGCTTAGGCAATGAGCCCAACCGTCTTTATCAGTTGGATATTCAATTTCAGGTAAACCTAACCAACTTACTGCCAGTGCACGACCATCTGGAGCATTAAAAGCTTGTGTGGCGTAACAGTCAAAGCCGTCATCAAGATTAGTAAGCTCAGAAGGCTGCGTAATGGTGGTTGTATTGAGTTCGAATGAATGACCAACCACATACATATTTGGATAGATGTTCTGGTAAGAAATAACTTCGGATGTTAAACCCTGTGGGCAAAAAATTAAAACCGGCTGATGATTAATAAAGATGAGATTAGGACATTCAACCATGTAACCTAGTTTTTCACTTGTAAAAGTTAATTCGCCGAGCGGGCGCCAATTATTAATGTTATTGTGATCCGCTTTAAAAACGGCAATCTTACCAATTTTATTGTTATCTTGAGCGCCAATTAGCGCCATGATTTGGTCTTGATACTTAAAAATCATTGGATCTCGGAAATGATCAGTATAATGGCGTGGTTGTTTGATTAGAGGCTCAGATATTTTGCTGATGGTACCTGCTTGACTGAGCCATGCACCGTTTTGAAAAGGTGTTCGCTCCCAGTCACTATTTCTGACGTTACCAGTATAAAAAAGGAAGAGTCTATCATTAATTGGTAATGCACTACCAGAATATGCGCCGTGACTGTCGTAATTTCCGCCAGGTAATAAAGGAGTTGCTTTGCGCCAATCAATAAGATCATCTGAAATAAGATGGTGCCAGGATTTTAGACCGTGAACTGGTCCCATAGGATAACTTTGATAAAATAAGTGCCATTGGTGATTGAAATAAGAGAAACCGTTGGGATCATTTAATAAACCTGTATCTGGCTGAATATGGTAATTGAGACGATAGGGTGAATTTTGGACACGATTCAACAATTGTTGTTGATAATCGATGGACCAATCTGAGTAAGGTTGATAGCGTATTTGACGTGTCCAGTTTGTAATTAATGGCATAATAAACTCCTTTGTGACATGGTATTAATAAATATAATATAAATGTAAACGTTTGATATGTCAAACGTATATCATTCTTTAAAACCTTTATAAATAAGTATGTTATGTATTTTTTATAAAATATGATAATCGTTTGACATAAAATGTAAACGGTTGTATTATCGTATTTGAAAAGCGTTTGCAAAAATATGTAAAACAATAATGTTAAAAGGAGTGTTCGGCATGAATCATAAGGAAGTAGCGAAACGAATAGCTCAGGCAGTTGGAAAAGACAATGTGGTTGCGGCTGCTCATTGTGCGACTAGGTTACGATTAGTTGTGAAGGACGTGAAAATAATAGACCAAGCAGCATTAGATAATGATCCAGATCTAAAGGGTACGTTTAATGCGAATGGCCAATATCAAATTATTGTTGGTCCAGGGGATGTTAACACCGTTTATGACGAATTTATTAAGATTGTAAATATTAAAGAAGCTTCTAAAGAAGAATTAAAAAATATTGCGGCTGATAATAAAGAC
This sequence comes from Latilactobacillus sakei, assembly GCA_002953655.1. Classification (NCBI taxonomy): domain Bacteria; kingdom Bacillati; phylum Bacillota; class Bacilli; order Lactobacillales; family Lactobacillaceae; genus Latilactobacillus; species Latilactobacillus sakei. The sequence continues at coordinate 1,978,789 of CP025839.1, read as the reverse complement.
AATATTATTATGAAATTCATTAAGGTTTTAAGCGATATCTTTGTGCCATTAATACCAGCTTTAACTGCTGGCGGCCTATTAATGGCTATTAATAATGTTTTGACAGGTCAAGGCTTGTTTGGCGCACAATCAATTGTCCAGATGTTTCCACAGTGGAAAGGATTCGCTGAGATTGTCAATATGATGTCGTCAGCGCCATTTACCTTCTTACCAATTTTAATTGCATTTTCTGCAACTAAGCGATTTGGTGGGAACCCATATCTAGGTGCGGCAGCAGGAATGATGTTAGTTATGCCTAACCTAGTTAATGGTTATGGGGTTGCTGAAAGTATTGCTACAGGGCATATGACGTATTGGCATGTCTTTGGATTGAATATTGCGCAAGCTGGTTATCAAGGTCAAGTAATTCCGGTTATCGGAGTTGCCTTCATTCTTGCTAATTTAGAGAAATTCTTCCATAAACATTTAAATGATGCTGTTGATTTTACGTTTACACCAATGTTATCGATTATTATCACAGGATTTTTAACCTTTACATTAGTTGGTCCTGCATTGAGAATTGTTTCAAATGGTGTTACTGATAGTTTAGTATGGGCTTATCAAACGTTAGGTGCAGTCGGTATGGGGATTTTTGGCCTGGGATATTCAGCAATTGTCTTAACTGGCTTGCATCAAAGCTTCCCGGCAATTGAAACGACACTTTTGGCAGATATTGCCAAAACTGGTGGATCGTTTATTTTTCCCGTTGCGGCGATGGCAAATATTGCTCAAGGGGCTGCAACTTTCGCTGTGTTCTTCGTTACTAAGAATAAACAACAAAAGTCATTAACGACTTCTGCTGGGATTTCTGCGATGTTGGGAATTACTGAACCAGCATTATTTGGAGTTAATTTAAAATTGAAGTTTCCATTCTTTATTGGTTTAATTGCATCAGGAATCTCATCATTTATTATTGGTTTATTACATGTTTTATCAGTATCAATGGGACCTGCAGGAATTATTGGGTTTATTGCGATTGCACCTAAGAGTATCCCTAGTTTTATGATGGGAGCTATTATTAGTTTCGTAATCGCATTTGTGGGGACATACTTATATGGTAAAAAGGCAATGAAGACAACTGAAGAAGAAATAATCAATGAAGCACCAGCTACCCCAGAAGTAGTGGAGAGATTACAAGATGAAAAGATTAGTGCACCAGTTACCGGACGAATTGTTGACTTAGCATCAGTACCCGATCCAGTTTTTGCAAGTGAAGCAATGGGAAAAGGTATTGCGATTATGCCAACTTCTCAAGATGTACTTGCACCAGTTACCGGTGTGATAACAATTGCGGCTGATACAGGTCACGCATACGGGATAAAATCGGATGATGGTGCGGAAGTGCTAATTCATATTGGTTTAGATACAGTTAATTTAAATGGTGTAGGTTTTGAAAAGATTGTCCAACAGGGACAACATGTTAGCGAAGGCGATTTATTAGGTCATTTTGATATTGATAAGATTAAACAGGCAGGGCTAACACCGCTAACAATGACTATTGTGACGAATACAGCGGGATATGCACAAGTTGATTCGCTTTTAACAGTCGACAGGGCTGCTATGCAAGGTGAAGAAATTATTCAATTACACGCTAAAAAGGATTAAGGGGTAGTTACATGCAAACTAACTGGTGGCAAAATGCAGTATTTTATCAAGTCTATCCAAGAAGTTTTCAAGATAGTAATGGCGATGGAATTGGTGATATTCAGGGTATTATTCAAAGATTAGATTACCTAGTTGATCTGGGTGTAAATGTAATTTGGCTGTCACCAGTTTATCAATCTCCTAATGTTGATAACGGCTATGATATTTCAGATTATCAGGCAATTAATCCGGAATATGGTTCTATGGTGGATATGGAGCAGTTAATTGAAGCGGCGAAGATTCGTAAGATTAAAATTGTTATGGACTTAGTTGTTAATCATACAAGTGACCAACATCCATGGTTTTTAGAAGCAAGAAAATCAAAAGATAATCCGTATCGTGATTTCTATATTTGGCGAGACCCTGCAACCGATGGTAGTGTTCCGAATGATTTACAAAGTAATTTTAAAGGATCAGCTTGGGCGTTTGATGCGGTTACTGGGCAATATTATTTACATTTTTATGCGAAAGAACAACCAGATTTAAATTGGCAAAATCCTAAAGTTAGAGAAGCCGTCTACCAGATGATGACTTGGTGGCTTCAAAAAGGGATTGGTGGTTTTAGGATGGACGTTATTGATCTGATAGGGAAGGAACCCGACCACAAAATTAAGGAAAACGGACCGCAATTACATGCGTATCTCCAAGAGATGAATGCAAGGGTGCTTTCACAGTATGATGTAGTAACGGTTGGAGAGACATGGGGGGCAACACCTGAAATTGGCCAGCTGTACAGTAATCCTAATCGCCACGAACTATCGATGATTTTTCAATTTGAACAAATTAATTTAGATAAACAACCAGGGATGACTCGCTGGGATTTAAAACCACTTATTCCAGCAGAGTTACATGCGGTATTTAGTAAATGGCAATTAGCGCTAGATGGCGTTGGTTGGAACTCGTTATTTTGGAGTAATCATGATTTACCGCGAATTGTGTCACGTTGGGGAGACGATAGCCAGTATCGTGAAAAAAGTGCGCAAGCATTAGCAATTTACCTGCATATGCTTAAAGGAACCCCGTATATTTATCAGGGTGAGGAAATTGGCATGACCAATTATCCAATTACGAGTTATCACGAAATTGAGGATATTGAGAGTCGGCGCGTTTACCAACAACGACAGCAACAAGGCTATGCGATAAGTGATATCTTAAATGGGATTAATGCTAAAGGTCGAGACAACGCGCGGCATCCGATGCAATGGAATGGTAAGAATCAATCAGGTTTCACAGATGGGACGCCATGGTTACCGGTAAACCCTAACTATTTAGAAATCAATGTTGAATTGGCCAAACAAGATGAACGCTCTATTTATGCGACTTACCAGCAGTTAATAAAGTTACGAAAACGTAACGCAATTATTCGCCAAGGTCGGTTTGAAAATGTACCGACAGGTAATCAAAATGTGATTAGCTACAAACGGATGTTAGGAGAACAGAGTTGGTTAGTTATTATTAACTTATCTAAGAATAGAGAAAGTTATACGTTACCCATTCAGCACTTCGGACCTAACCAAAAAATTATTAGTAATAATTTATTATTAAATAAAATAGCGACAAGTGGTGTATTACAGCCGTATGATGCGTTGGTTGTAGCTATCGGGAATGAGGAAAAGTAACATGAGTGAATTATTAGTGGGCAGTGTAGAAGCCGGCGGAACTAAATTTGTTTGTGCCGTGGGCGATGAGTACTATCAAGTTAAGGATAAAGTAACATTTGCGACGACAACGCCACAAGAAACTTTAGCGCGAGTAGTCACCTTTTTTAAAAAATTCCCAAATGTGACAGTAATAACAGTCGCTTCATTTGGGCCAATCGAATTACGGAAAAATCACGCCAAATATGGATATATTACAAATACTCCCAAGCTTGGGTGGCATGATGTCGATTTTGTGGGTTATCTAAAGAAGGAACTTGCACGCCCAATTATTTTTACAACGGATGTCAATGGTTCAGCATATGGTGAATATGTAGCTGCTCAGATATCGCAGGAGCCTGTTGATTCGCTAGTTTACTATACGGTGGGGACGGGGGTTGGTGCTGGTGCTATTATCAATGGTCAATTAATCGGAACCTTGGGCCATCCTGAAATGGGACACGTCCTCGTGAAGCGACATCCAGATGATTTAAATTTCAAAGGTATCTGCCCATTTCACGGTGATTGCCTAGAGGGATTGATTGCTGGGCCCACTTTTGAGAAGCGATTAGGCAAAAAAGGACAGGATGTCGATCAGTCAGCCCCGGTTTGGGATATTATGGCCTACTATTTAGCACAAGCTGTGGTGCAACAAACCTTGATTATTCGCCCTAATAAAATTGTTTTAGGAGGCGGGGTAGTTAATAAAATCTTCTTAGATAAAGTTAGATTGCAATTTAAGGAGCAATTAAACAATTATGTTGAAGTCCCTAAGTTAGAAGATTATATAACGATGCCGTTAGTTGAGAACAATGGATCGGCAACACTTGGAGACTTTGCATTAGCGTTAAAACAATATAATCAGAAGTAAGAATTGAGAAATGCTAGGTTGATTCTGAAACCTAGTTTTTTTATTTGTTGTGATTTAGCTGATATTTTATTTGTGATTAACATCAGGTATACTGAAGCGATAGATAGCGGAATTATTAATACTTTTACGGGGGAGTAAGTAAATGACAAAGCAAATGAAGCAGATTATTGGGGCTGTTTTAATTTTGGGACTAATTATTATTGCCGGGTTCAAACTAGGCGGCATGATGCGAACGCAAGCAACGCCTGATACGCAGCATCATAAAATACAGGATAATATAAAGAAAAAGAAAGTTACGACGACCACATCTAGTATGACGCGGAAAAAAGTGATCACGGCTAAAAAAGAATCAACGGTGGCGCACCAGAATTTAACAACTGGTTCTTGGACCACATCAAATTATTTGGCGGTTAATATTGAATCGCTAGAAGATGATGGGCAATTTAGCATTGTCTATCCTGCAGACGGTACTACTCAAATCATGAGTTCGGGGACAATTATTTATAAAAATGCTGGGTATTATGAATTGAGAAGTAATGGCTTAATTATGGTAGATACTGATACTGGAGAGCAACATGTTGCAAAAGGCGTATCGAAATTTGATTTAAGGAATAATAATGGGCAATACCAAATTCGTAATTTATCGGGTCAAAGTGGGTCGCGGTTCGGAAATGGCGACTGGCTAACGTTATCAAGTATTCAGAAAACAACAAAAGCAGAGGTTATCGCCGGTTATCAGAAAAAGGGACAACATAATACACAAAACAGACCGACAGATGCAAATATTGTGGGGTACTTGTTAAAAATGACTGATTTTACAGAGCATGTTAATGGTTTTGAAAATGATATAGAATTCCATGTTCAAACGAAGCCAAATGAAGAAATGCATTATATTCTATCCGGTAATTCAGGGAATGGCTCAACAATCGGTGGTTATCTCGTGAATAGTAATCAGACAATCAGCTATTACTGGCAATCGCCGTCGGAAGCATTGGGATTACGGCCAATTGATGATATTAGTTTTGAAGAGATAAACGCGTTAAATTGGCATGATGTTGGGACTCGATATGAATATTCAGATGCTGTCATCAACGCTGCACAGAACCCTAAGGTGTATACGTTAGATGAATAATAAATTTTAAGCAGTCATCCTAGCGATGGCTTTTTTATTTTGACCGGAATACTCGTCTAATTCCTGTTATATTAGGCTTGAAATAGTCTATAATAGAGGATAGGCATGATCACTTTGGTGCGATTGCGAATGCCTCAAAATAAGTCGTGGCTTATTTTTTTAGTTAAGTTATCGAAGGGAGTCACCATGGCAACGATTAGCGACATTGCGGAACAAGCGAATGTCTCAATTGCGACTGTATCGCGAATTTTAAATTACGATGCATCATTGAGCGTTACTGAAGCGACTAAGCGTAAGGTGTTTGAAACCGCCGAAGCGCTAAACTACACAAAATATAAAACGAAGAAACATAAGAAGCGTAAGGTCAAGAGTACCAAAGCTACGGAAAAGAATATTGCTTTATTCCAATGGCGGCAAGGTGATGAAGAATTCGATGATCTTTATTATATGTCGATTCGAATTGGTGCTGAAAAAGCAGCCCAACAGCTGGGATATAATCTGATTAAGGGAGATACAGCTTCAGATGCTATGCAGTCAGTTGTTGGTAGTATCTGTATTGGGAAGTTTGACGAGCAAACCATCAAAAGGATTGTTAAGCTGAGCGAGAATGCTGTTTTTATTGGGACTAATTTTCCGCTTCAGAATTTTGATACGGTTAACAGTGATTATGAACAAGCGGCTGAGTTGGCAATTGAGCACTTAATTCAGTTAGGGCATCAAAAGATTGCCTTTATCGGGGCTGAGGAACACGATAACTTACATGGTTACCGTCCATACCGGACACCGGTTGTAAATACGTATCGTGATATTATGCAGCATTATCAATTATTTGATGAGCACTATTTTTTTGTCGATACTAATGCGCGTTTGTCAGTCAGTTTAGGCGAAACATTAACTAAACAGGCACTAGCCAGTTGGGGGGATGAATTACCAACGGCGATTCTAGCCGCCAACGATGCGATGGCGATTGGTGTGATGAATGAATTAGCAGCTCAACAGATTAAGGTACCAGAGACGATTTCGGTAGTCGGTATTAATGACCTGTCCTTTGCGCGTTATCTGAACCCGCCGCTGACGACAGTTAAGACCTTTACTGAAGAAATGGGTGAGGTCGGTATGGCGTTATTACAAAAACGAATTGAAAACCCGTCAATTGCTCAACGGATTGTTTTGAGCACAGAACTTGTCGTGAGACAATCAACGACTAAATGCATCCGCTAATAGTAGGACATATACAATGTAGGGCCTGAGTCTTTGACGCAGGTCTTTTTTGTTTGGCTTATCTAAAAGGGTTATTAGTTGATTTTAAATCGGCGCTATTTAATAATATACATATGGTATCTATAGTGTAAATCTTATTCATACTGATGGATAATCATAATCTAAAAGAATACGCAGGGGGCCAACAATGAAAAAAATTGTGACGTTAACTTTAGGAACGCTATTACTATCGAGTGCTTTGCTGACACAAAATACGGTGTATGCGACTAACCAGACTGGCAGTTCAGGTGCCATAACGCACACTATTATTAATGAGAATAATAATCATGCGCTGGGTGATTTGATCAAACAAAATGGTCCCGCGTATTTTGCCGATGAATCAGGGATCTCAGCGGCTGAAACTGGTCGTCCGGCGAAAGATTTTATTGATATTTCGAGTAATAATGGCAGCATCTCAAAAGATGAATTCCAATTAATGAAGAATCAATACGGGATTAAAGGCGTCATCGTTAAATTAACGGAGGGGGATTCTTACCGCAATCCCTTAGCCCCTGAACAGATTGCAAATGCCCAGGCAGCCGGGTTAAAAGTGAGTGTCTACCATTTTAGTTGGTTCGCTAATCCCCAAGAAGCTGCGGAAGAGGCCACTTACTTTATGAACTATGCCAAAGAATTGAAGTTAGCGCAAAATACATCTTTTGTGAATGATTACGAATCAGTTAACAGTCCGAATGCGACTAGCAATGCTTTGAAATTCGCCGACACTTTAAAAGCGGCCGGTTTTAAAAATGTCTATCATTATTCCTCTAAATCGTGGTTTTCTTCAGTGTTGGATATGACTAAATTAGGCGCAAAGACCTGCTGGGTCGCTGAATGGCCCCTGAACCCTTCTAATGACCAATTATTACACACTGGCAATGCTTCTTGGCAATGGGCTAGTGACTTATATTTTCCAGAATTAGGTCGTACTCGCCAGTTTGATATCAGTACGGATTATTTAAACGCTTTTAGTTAATTATTATTATATTCATTTATAAACCACATATACAAAAACGGGTTAATTAATTATTAGCTCGTTTTTGTATATCGTTAAAAGCATTAGTGTCTAGTTATATTTAAAATATTAATTTTTATCTTATTAATCGCAAAACAAATTACTGTACATTTTCAAGTGCAATTCGGTAAAGTTAATCTATAACGAGTATCCACCATCAGATTCATCCATTCAGGAATAGATGGTAGTCGATACTTCGAAGACTTTACGAGGTGCAGATAATGACAAGATTAAAGCATTTTTATCGTCAACATGTGGTAGCTGTAACGCTATTATTTTTTCTAATTGTTAGTATTGCAATGGTCGCTATTGTTTATTTACAACCTAATAAAATTTTATCTGGAGCCGATTATCATTTTCACATGAATAGAGTGGAAAATTTAGCACTCTCAATTAAACATGGCGACTTTTTCCCTAAAATAAGTTACTTTTTTATTGGCGGGATGGGCTATGCCGCAAGTCTTTTTTACCCAGATGCCTTTCTTTATCTACCAGCAATTTTAAGAGTGATGGGCTTGTCGATTAAAGAAAGTTTCGTGATCTTCGCAATTTTTATTAATTTAAGTACTTTTTTGGTGACTTATGGCTCTGGGAAATTAGCGGGGTTTACAAGGAAGAAGGCCGTCATATTTGCTTTGTTATATGGCCTTAGTATCTATCGCTTTGCTGATTTAGTTAACCGGCAGGCAATCGGGGAAGTCATTGCCTTGACCTTTTTCCCGTTAGTCATTGTAATGATGACCAGATTGAAGGCTGGTAAGCACCAGTATTGGTACTTGCTAGCTGTAGGGATGGTTGCGATTGGTTATAGCCATATGATTTCTGTGGAAATGACGGGGATTTTCATCGTGATCTACACGTTGTTGAACCTTAAGACGCTTTATAAAAATGGCAGTTTTAAGTATTTAATCGCAGCTGGTGGGTTATCATTGGGTTTATTAGCGCAGTATTTCTTAGCGGTGGGTGAACAAATGGCGACCACAACGTTTCAAGTTTCTTCCCAACCGCTAGCCTTTTTATCAGATCGTACGCTAGCTTTTAAAGAAGTGGTCCGTAATTCGTTAATCAACGCCGTTTTCCATGCGAATACAGTTAATGTGGGGATCACGATTTTACTAGGATTGGGATTAGCGTGTTACCTATTTTGGCGGTCCAAAAATGACCGTGATTTGATTGCGATCGCACTCGGTTTGTTCATAATGGTCACGCCGTTGATGCCTTGGCAATTATTCGACCATACGATTATTAATACAATCCAATTTCCGTGGCGTTTTTTTGCAATCATCACAGCGATTGTCAGTTACTTGATTGCTAAAGATGATTTGCAGTTGTTAAATAACAAGTACTATTTTTACGCCATTATTCTGATGTTGGGCGTCGGCAATGTTATTTACGCGACAAATAGTATTCAAAATCAAAGTTGGCGTTTTAGAACGAATGCGCAATACAATCAACCTAACCCGTACTATATTGGTGCGGGACATGAGTATCTACCCGCACAGACTGATTATCAAAAGATTCTGAAGCATAAAAAACAAGTGGTTCAGTACCAACCTGATAAAGTCAAAATCACTAACGTGCGACATACATGGGGGCAGTATCAATTCGAATTTACGACACTTAAGCATCAAAAAGCGGTGGTCGAGGTACCGTTTATTTATTACAAAGGCTATGTTGCTAACATTAATCATGAGAAGCGACTGAGACCGATGCAAATGAACCCGCAAAACGGTTTAACGCAAATTACCTTAAAGGGCAAAGGAAAGGTGACCGTCTTTTACCAGACAACTCGCTTACAGAAGATTGGATATTTAATCAGTGTGATTAGTTTTGGTGGATTAATGCTGATCATTTACAAAGAACAATATCGTCATAGTTGAAGTATCTAAAAAACCCTGATATTAGCTTTAGCCAATATCAGGGTTTTTTTGGTTATTTAACGGAACGAATCATTGCAATGAGAGCTGCGCCGATTAGTTCAAGAATAATGGCGACTAAGAAAATCTTTTGATAGCCCATAGTTGAAACGATTGCGGAAGCAGCGAGTGCGCCAATCATTTGAGAAAGGGTATTGGCAAGGTTAATTAGGCCTAAATCCTTGCCGGCAGTATCAGACGAAGGCAGTACGTTGAGGTTTAAGGCGCCATCCACTGAGTTGAAGATGCCGTTGCCAATTGCTGCGAAAACGGCGTAAGCATACATGGCCCAAGGATGCGCGATAAAGAGTGGGAATAAGGCGGCAAACCCTAACAAGAAAATCGCGAATAAGACGGGCATCTTCACCCGTTTAGCACGATCAGCTAACGGGCCTGAAATCAGGGCGAAAATCACACCGAAGACAAGCATTAAGGTTGAGAAAATCGAAATTGATTTGCCGGCTTGTTGGCTTGTAACGCCCATATAATCAGTGAAAATGAATAAGGTATAGGTAGTAATAATCGTGCTACCAACAACCATGAAGAATTTTGCGAACAAGGCGAGGTAGAAATCACGTGCACCTTTGGTTGGGAAGAAGAAGTACTTCGCAAAAGTTTCTTTATTGATCGAAATCTTAGGTTCGTCGAGATTGCTAGGTTCTTTCGCCAATAATAGGTGGACAATCCCGAGGATAACGGAGATTAACGCCATTGCGTAGATCCCAAATTTAATATTACCCAAGAATTGCGCAGCTAAGATGGTGAACGCTTGTTGCGAAATCGTGAAGCCAACACCGTAGAAAGTTGAAGCGGTGCCCCGCCATTTAGGCGCAACACGATCGGAAATTTGCGCATAGATTGAAGCGGCCACCGCATTTTCACCGGCTGCACAGATAATCCAAAGGAAAATAATCGTCATGACCGATGCTGAATTGGCAATAATCACCATCATGGCCGCCATTACGAGGGTACCGATGGTAATGTAAGGTTTCCGACTCCCCCATCTGGAGCGCGTCACATCTGAAAAGGCGCCAAACAATAAATTGGTAATAGCGCCGGTAAACGTCGCTGCGGCACTAATAATTCCGAAAGCCCAGACTTTATTAGCTGGGTCGATTTGACCGAATAGTTGGGGAATTAAGGTGTTGCGCACGGCAATGTTCGGGCCATACCAGACCATTGGCGCCAGGAACATCGCCCAGGAGAACATCCAAGGAAGTTTGGGTTGCTGTTCATCTTTTACTTTCGCGTTTGCATTTGCAATATCGATCTCTGCTTGATTGGTTTTAGCCAAAAGAATTCACTCCTTCATCATATATAATCCGCTTATATTTTGAGGTAGCCCAAAGATTGGGCTTTTAAATTTCAGTCAGTTTGATGCGGGTTTGTTGCTTATCGATTGTGATTGTGACTTGGTCTTGCTTGAGTTGGACGTCGATGGTCTCTGGTAGTGCGACATCTTGAACTGGTGTGCCCAAGTATGCTGAAATCAAGGTGTGGTGACCGACTGCCAAATGACCTGTCAGTTGTGGTAAGACTGTTTTAGGATAAATAAAATTCGTGTTTGGTTCTGGTGCCGTGAGCTCGGTGGTTAAGTCTGGTGTTAGCGAAACAATCCCGGTAGTACCGATGGAACTTGCGTAGAAACAGCTATTGGCTAACTGGCTAGTGATTGGTTGACCATCGGAAGGGGCGCTAAAGCTACCTTCGATGAGATTGATGGGCCGTTGGTTATCAATCACATGAATCCGGATGTGCCAAGGGTAACAAGGGATGATAAAACTTTTGACTGTGGCATCGGGCCAAGGTTGCCATTGACCATAAACGTAATGACTGTGCGTTTGGAAGGCTTGGTAACCGAAGACAGTTTGATAATGATAGTCGTTTTCGGAAACGGCGAGCGTATTATCGAAGGCCCCTTGTTTAGGGAGGACTGTATCTTTAGGCGTACTGAAGCCAAAGGTTGTTGAATAAACGAATTTTTCATACTTGGCTGCGCCATGTGCGTGTTCATGAGAATGTTGACCGGCTGTAAATGCTTGGAGTTCTTGGCCATCTTGGCTGTGAATCAGCAACATGCGACTATAGTCATTTTGATCAAGTGTGGTGAATGTGGGTTGGACTTCTGGGGCTTGCCAGAATGGATCGTCATCTGGGAGGGCCAAAATAATGAAGTTTTTGAGCGCCCAATAAGGGGAACCAGGCGCGTTGTAACCTTCTGCCATATTTAAATTAGCGTAACCGTAGCCGATTGAAAGGGTCCCGTCGCTATTGAAAATTGGTTTTTGGAACCATTGGCGCATATTGTTTAGAAGTAGATATTTTACTTCGCCAAGTGAAACGTCATTTAAAGGTGTGTGCGTGAAAGCGGCGGCTGCCCAGAATGAGGATTGAGCGAAACGATAGGCCTGACTACGACCAAAAGGTAATGCAGCACCGTCAGCGGCAAACCAATCTTTAAAAGTGGCGGCAAATTGTGCGCCCCGTTCGCGGAAAGTGGTGCTGTGAGGATTGTCTTTTTCCGGTGTGAGCGTACTAAAGAGTAAGCCGTAATACTGCATTCCCCAGGCGATATAGTAATCGATTTGATTGCGATAACCATCGAAATACCAGCCATCAGCTAGGTAGTAACCATCGATGTCGGCTAAATCATGGGTGATCTGGTCATTGGGGACTGGTAAACCAACTGTTTCGAAAAAGGAATCAACTAGGATCCGGAAGAATAACCAGTTAGTGGGTGGAATTGTCCGATGGTTAATTTGATCTAACCATTGGTGGATGTTGATTTGTTGTTGGTCAGTTAATGTCTCCCAGAAGAAATCACGCGTTAAGGTTAGAAAGGTTGCTAAAGACCCCATTTCAACAAAAAGTTGATCGTAATCGGTCAGTTGTCCCCAATAATCAGGTGATTGTGGATCAGTACCTGCTAGAATGCCATCCGTGGCAACTTTAAAATAGGTTGCATAAGTGGCTGCTCGTTCGGGTGTGCTACACAAAGGGCCTAAGCCCCATAAACTGCGTAAAAAACCTTCGATATCGCGCCGTGGTTCATCATAAACAGCGCCACTTGTGCCGAGGTGGACACGGCCGGTAGCTTTTTGAGCCGCCATTAAGTTGTAGACGGGATCGATTAATGAAATTAACGCTTGTTCATAATCGGTGCGTGTTTTTAAAGAATTATGCTTGAGTGTTTGATTGTAAGGTTGCATCTTGCCAGTGGCCTCCTAACCAGAAAATGTTATAAATGTCATTTAATTGATAAATGCCTTCGGAGAAGAAGTAATCGCCGTAAATCAGACCGGTGTCCAGATTCTTTTGTTCTGGCCAGTGACCGGTACCGTGAGTGATCAATGCAGCATCAGTTGTTGGTGTTGTGGCATGGTCGTAAAGGCGTTTCAATAAATCGGCGCCGGCATCGTGGTAAAAGGCCTGTTCTTCAGGAGCGGCGATGCGACCTAATAGTAGGAAGCCACAAGCGGCAATTGCTGCGGCCGAAGAATCGGGGTAATCGTATTTTGTTTGGGTCGTATTAGCTGGAATTTTGAAGTCCCACAGAGGTACGGCACTATTGGCGGTGTGTAAATAGAAGTAATTTGCAATTTTCATTGAAGCCGCTAAGAATTCAAGCTTTTGTGTGTAGTGATAAGCAATGGCAAAACCATAAATGGCCCAGGCGCAACCGCGAGACCAAGCACTCATTTCGGCAAACCCTTGACCACCAATTTTTTCAAGTACTTCGCCAGTAGCAGAGTCGAAGTTGACCATGTGATGGACGGAACCGTCTTCGCGAACGAATTCACGCAAGATAGTTTCAGCATGTTGTGTTGCCGCAACTGCAAAACGGGGATCGCTCGTTTCTTCGCTGGCCCAATAAAGGAGACTGATATTCATTAAACTGTCGATGATAACAATCCCGCTAGTGTCGTCGGCACCTTGCCAGCTATTCCAAGCTTCTAAATAACGACCAGCACTATTGAAGCGGCCGAGTAACAAGGTGGCTGCTAACAAAGCGTTTGTTTTGGCCTTTGAATCGTGCGTTAGATCGTAGCGCGCTAAACTGGTTAGGGTCCACATGAATCCCATGTCATGATCGAGTTTGCTAGGGTCGCTTAAGAGTGGTTGCATCTTTGCTTCAAGTTGCTCAGCTAAAGTGGCGGTTGCTTGGTCTTGCGTGGCATTGTAATGATGCCAGAGAATGCCGGGCCAGAAACCAGCCGTCCACCATTGGGGTTCTGCTAACTGATAGTGGCCAGCAAGTGTGGTATGGGGGAAAAACGGACCGATAGTCGTCGCGTTATGTGCTGCTTTTTGTTCAATATAAGTTTTTGCGTCTTGAAACCAAGTGGTTACCATATACTCACCTTCGAATTTAAATAGTCTATTTTTATTTGAAAACGTTTTCTTGAGTTTATAATAGTGTTTTTTAGTAAAAAAGTAAATAACTAATTCCGGTATATTTTAGTTAAGTTAACTGATAATTGCTTTAAATTGCGATTTTAAAAGCGTTTTTATCGATTTTTATTTTTAGTAAAAATAATTATAAGCAATTAATTTTACTAATAAAATTGAATTTTTTTTTTCAATATAACTTGATAACCGTCAAGTTCTTTCAATGTTGTGCCTTCTATAATAGAGACAACAGATAGAAAGAAGGGGTTCAAATGCGATTTCAAAGATGGTTACAGGCGGGTAAGAATCAAATAGCGTTGACTGTGGGAATGCTAATTGTGGTGGCGTATAGTTGGTACTGGTTAGGTGGGCCGACTGTTGTAATGCAAGGCTTACTGCTAGTTGCTTCAGTGTTCGGGGTGGCGCCGATTTTGATGCAAGCCTATCAAGCGTTAAAGGTTAAAGTCGTGAGCATCGATTTGTTGGTGACCATTGCGGTAATCGGAGCCTTCATTATTGGCGAATATAATGAATCAGCGATTGTGACCTTTTTGTTCCTATTCGGGAGTTATCTTGAACAGCGAACGCTTAAAAAGACCCGGGAATCAATTCGGTCATTATCGGAAATGGCACCTCAAACCGCACAAGTGGTTGCGGGAGATGGGACTGTGACGACAGTTGATGTCGACGATGTGGCAATTGGCGATCACGTTTTAGTCAAAGCCGGGGGGCAGGTGCCGGTTGATGGGACAGTTATCACGGGAAGTGCTTTTGTGAATGAAGCCAGTATCACAGGTGAAGCGCAGTTAATTAAAAAAGAAGTGGGGGCCAGCGTTTATTCGGGGGCGATTGTCGATAATGGCACGCTGACCGTGGTGGCGAACCAAGTCGGGGATGACACGACTTTTGCCCAAATTGTTGAATTAGTGGAAGAAGCACAAGATAGTAAATCACCGGCGGAAAAGTTTATCGATCGTTTTGCGACTTACTACACGCCCGCAGTATTGGTGCTAGCGTTAGTGGTCGGTCTAATCACACGTGATTTTAAATTGGCGATTACGATTTTAGTACTGGGCTGCCCAGGCGCCCTAGTGATTGGGGCGCCAGTTTCAATTGTTGCTGGAATTGGCAATGGTGCCAAAAATGGCGTCTTAATTAAAGGTGGCGAAGTGGTTAACACGATGGCTGGCATTGACACGATGGTTTTTGATAAGACGGGCACACTCACTAAAGGTGAAACAGCGGTGGCGCAAGTCATCGACTATACAAAAAACCAAGCCGAAGCTTTGAAATTAGCAGCCGCTGTCGAAAAACAATCGGATCATCCATTGGCAACCGCAGTGGTCAAATATGCCCAAGCCCAAGGCGTCACTGACTTACCGCTGATTGGGCAAATTGAAACGCTCAAAGGACTAGGGGTTAAAGCGCAAGTTGGGGAGCACCTAATCCAGATTGGCCGGGCTAAACTGTTGACTGATGCAGGGGTTAAACTGAATGCTGCTCAACTCGCTACTATTGAAGCGAGTCAACGAGCGGGTCAATCAATAGTATTGGTGGCGATTGATCAGACGCTTGCCTTAGTAATTGGTATCGCGGATACAGTTAAACCGGAAGCTAAGGTGGCTTTAGCCCGTTTGAAAAAGGCCGGTGTTAAAAAGCTCGTGATGTTGACTGGGGATAATGAACAAACTGCTGCAGCTATTGCCCGCGAAGTGGGGATTACGGAATTTCACGCGAACTTGTTACCAGTCGAGAAGGTTGATTACTTGAAAAGGTACCAAGCCAAAGGTCAAAAAGTGGCTTTTATCGGTGATGGCATCAATGATAGTCCGTCATTAGCGTTGGCGGACATTGGGATTGCGATGGGTTCGGGCACGGATGTCGCAATTGAAACGTCGGATATTGTATTGATGCAATCGACGCTTTCTGAAGTCGTCTACGCCGATTACCTCACTAAGGCAACAGCCCGTAATACGGTCCAAAATATCGTGATTGCGGTTGGAACAGTCGCGTTACTTCTATTAGGATTGATTTTAGGCTACGTTCAAATGGCCAGCGGGATGTTGGTTCACGAAATTAGTATTTTAGTCGTCATTTTAAACGCGATGCGCTTAATTCGCTTTAAAATTCACTAAACTTGATGGCGATCAATTTTTAATCATGCGACTGGCAGTATAGTGAAGATATCAAATAAAGAAAAGGTGGTCATTATTATGGCAAAATTAGTGATGCAATTAGACGAACTCTCATGCCCATCATGTATGCAAAAGATTCAAGCCGGTGTGAGTCAACAAGCCGGTGTCGAAGCAGTCAAAGTACTATTTAATGCCAGCAAAGTAAAAACTGAATATGATGAAACGACGACTAATCCGGAACGATTGACGCAAGTTGTCACAGATCTGGGCTACAACGTTAAAAGTGTGAAGGTTAAATAAGGGGGCATTGAGATGTTAACAACCGCGGCAATTGAAGCACGTTACCAAGCAGAACTGAAACAAGCAGATGTGGATCACCGTGCACCAACGGCTGGCGCGATGATTGGCCACATTATGGCCAACCTGACAATCCAACGACGCAAACTCCGTCAGATGAAGTGGGCTGCTAAAGGCATGAATAATGAAATCTTCAAGGCACAGGTGGCAACTTTATTAACTGAAAATGATATGCTATTAGATAAGACGGCCGAACGATTGTTGGATGAGGGCGAAGTAATCCCGACGACGCAAGCGGAATATACTGAATACGGGATGCTTACTGAGGATGCGCGCATCAAGTATTGGGATGTGCCAGCCATGATGGCGGAATTGGTCAACGATTTTAACACCGCCAACCTATTCGTATCACGGGCCATCAAGCTCGCCCAAAAAGAAGAACGCTTTGCTTTAGCGGCTGATATGGTTGATATGCTAGGGTATAACCAGCATCAAATTCGCGTATTACAAAATCAACTCGGTAAGGATGCGCGTGAAGGTTTAGACGAAGAAGATGACGACTAAATAGAAGGAAGTGGGCGTGTGGCAACTGTTGAACAACATATTTGTGCGGAATTAGTACCGATATTTAGTCACCTTGATCACGACAGTCTCTTGAAGATTTCGGCGCTAACCCACCACGAAAAGGTTGCTAAGGGGCAGCAAGTCATTAGTCCGACTGCGCAAAAACGCCTAGTGATTCTGGCTAGTGGGAGTATTAAAGTTTATCAATTGTCCGCAGCGGGTAAAGAACAACTGTTGCGGATTATGGAACCGGGGGACTTTGAAGGGGAGAAGCTGCTTTTTACGAACCAAGAGGAACAAGTATATGGTGAGGCGCTTCAAGACAGCGTCATCTGTACATTGCCCCGCGCACCTTTTCAAGAACTACTATTAAGTTATCCGGAAATCAGTTTGAAACTTTTAGAAGTGACGGCTAATAAGATGATTAAGTTGGAACAACAAGCTAATCTAATGAATATCGACTCGGTAGAATCACGACTGGTAACTTATTTATTGGCTTTGGTGAAGGTCAGTGAGACATTGACGGTTAAAATCCCGATGAAGTTAAAAGAATTAGCAACATATATTGGGACGACGCCAGAAACTTTATCGCGGCAATTAAAGCAATTAGAACAACGTCAATTGATAAAAAGACAAGGTCGACAAGTGGAAATATTAGATTATGAACGCTTGGAAGACTTCTATTAATGGTAATTAAGGCGGATTAGCTAACAAATTTGCATGATTTGTTAGCCAATCCGCCTTTTACCTATACCAATTCTATAAAATGGTGTCGAAATCGCGATTTAAAAGTGTTATAAGAGATAATCAGTGACGCAATTAAAGTCAATTTTAAAGGAATTAAAACGGTTTTTTAAAGTTCGACAAAGGTTAATTTCAAGTTTTTTAAAAAAATGTGAAAATAGTGATTGACGTTGTCCCACTAGGATGGTAAGATATTCTATGTTGTCGAGAGATGAACGTGTGATTGATAAGTTGATAAAAATTATTTTTAAAAAGTAGTTGACATCAACTTGATTGCATGATATGATTAATTGCGTTGCTTATGAGATTTTAAATTTCAAGTAACGGCGATTCATATAAGGTAGACCTTTGAAAACTGAACAAAGTTTTGATAAACCAAATGTGTAGGGTCGCCCTTTTAGGGCACAACATATTTGCGAAGTCAATTTCGCTAGCAAATAAATTAAGTAACAAAACAAGAGCTACAAACTTTTAATCGAGAGTTTGATCCTGGCTCAGGACGAACGCTGGCGGCGTGCCTAATACATGCAAGTCGAACGCACTCTCGTTTAGATTGAAGGAGCTTGCTCCTGATTGATAAACATTTGAGTGAGTGGCGGACGGGTGAGTAACACGTGGGTAACCTGCCCTAAAGTGGGGGATAACATTTGGAAACAGATGCTAATACCGCATAAAACCTAACACCGCATGGTGTAGGGTTGAAAGATGGTTTCGGCTATCACTTTAGGATGGACCCGCGGTGCATTAGTTAGTTGGTGAGGTAAAGGCTCACCAAGACCGTGATGCATAGCCGACCTGAGAGGGTAATCGGCCACACTGGGACTGAGACACGGCCCAGACTCCTACGGGAGGCAGCAGTAGGGAATCTTCCACAATGGACGAAAGTCTGATGGAGCAACGCCGCGTGAGTGAAGAAGGTTTTCGGATCGTAAAACTCTGTTGTTGGAGAAGAATGTATCTGATAGTAACTGATCAGGTAGTGACGGTATCCAACCAGAAAGCCACGGCTAACTACGTGCCAGCAGCCGCGGTAATACGTAGGTGGCAAGCGTTGTCCGGATTTATTGGGCGTAAAGCGAGCGCAGGCGGTTTCTTAAGTCTGATGTGAAAGCCTTCGGCTCAACCGAAGAAGTGCATCGGAAACTGGGAAACTTGAGTGCAGAAGAGGACAGTGGAACTCCATGTGTAGCGGTGAAATGCGTAGATATATGGAAGAACACCAGTGGCGAAGGCGGCTGTCTGGTCTGTAACTGACGCTGAGGCTCGAAAGCATGGGTAGCAAACAGGATTAGATACCCTGGTAGTCCATGCCGTAAACGATGAGTGCTAGGTGTTGGAGGGTTTCCGCCCTTCAGTGCCGCAGCTAACGCATTAAGCACTCCGCCTGGGGAGTACGACCGCAAGGTTGAAACTCAAAGGAATTGACGGGGGCCCGCACAAGCGGTGGAGCATGTGGTTTAATTCGAAGCAACGCGAAGAACCTTACCAGGTCTTGACATCCTTTGACCACTCTAGAGATAGAGCTTTCCCTTCGGGGACAAAGTGACAGGTGGTGCATGGTTGTCGTCAGCTCGTGTCGTGAGATGTTGGGTTAAGTCCCGCAACGAGCGCAACCCTTATTACTAGTTGCCAGCATTTAGTTGGGCACTCTAGTGAGACTGCCGGTGACAAACCGGAGGAAGGTGGGGACGACGTCAAATCATCATGCCCCTTATGACCTGGGCTACACACGTGCTACAATGGATGGTACAACGAGTTGCGAGACCGCGAGGTTTAGCTAATCTCTTAAAACCATTCTCAGTTCGGATTGTAGGCTGCAACTCGCCTACATGAAGCCGGAATCGCTAGTAATCGCGGATCAGCATGCCGCGGTGAATACGTTCCCGGGCCTTGTACACACCGCCCGTCACACCATGAGAGTTTGTAACACCCAAAGCCGGTGAGGTAACCCTTCGGGGAGCCAGCCGTCTAAGGTGGGACAGATGATTAGGGTGAAGTCGTAACAAGGTAGCCGTAGGAGAACCTGCGGCTGGATCACCTCCTTTCTAAGGAATAATACGGAAAACCTTGTACATTTGCGAAATCAAAACTTTGTTTAGTTTTGAGAGGTCTACTCTCATCATTAAGGACGTTTTTGGGCCTATAGCTCAGCTGGTTAGAGCGCACGCCTGATAAGCGTGAGGTCGATGGTTCGAGTCCATTTAGGCCCATTGTACCAATTTAATAGTTTCATTATGGGGGATTAGCTCAGCTGGGAGAGCGCCTGCTTTGCACGCAGGAGGTCATCGGTTCGATCCCGTTATCCTCCATTGATGACAATAGTCATCGTAACTTTGTTCTTTGAAAACTGGATAATAAGTAATATATTAGTTTTAAAAGCCGAGAAAAACATTGCGTTTTAAAGAGTTTTTTAATAATAGAAATATGAATTAGTTCATATCGCTAAACTCAAATAATAACCCTTTACCGTAGGTAAAGATAGGTTAAGTTATAAAGGGCGCATGGTGGATGCCTTGGCACTAGGAGCCGATGAAGGACGGTACTAACACCGATATGCTTCGGGGAGCTGTAAGTAAGCTTTGATCCGGAGATTTCCGAATGGGGGAACCCAATACTTTTAATCGAGTATTATCATTAAGTGAATACATAGCTTAATGAAGGTAGACGAGGGGAACTGAAACATCTAAGTACCTTCAGGAAGAGAAAGAAAAATCGATTCCCTAAGTAGCGGCGAGCGAACGGGGAAGAGCCCAAACCAAGAAGCTTGCTTCTTGGGGTTGTAGGACAGAACTTTGGAGTTACCAAGTTAAGTTGTAATCGAATCAGCTGGGAAGCTGAGTCAAAGAGTGTGATAACCACGTAGATTAAACAACTTAACCTCCGTTCTGGATCCTGAGTACGGCGGAACACGTGAAATTCCGTCGGAATCCGGGAGGACCATCTCCCAAGGCTAAATACTCCCTAGTGACCGATAGTGAACCAGTACCGTGAGGGAAAGGTGAAAAGCACCCCGGAAGGGGAGTGAAATAGATCCTGAAACCATGTGCCTACAATTAGTCAAAGCTCGTTAATGAGTGATGGCGTGCCTTTTGTAGAATGAACCGGCGAGTTACGTTTATATGCGAGGTTAAAGTGAAAAGCTGGAGCCGTAGCGAAAGCGAGTCTGAAATGGGCGAGTGAGTATATAGATGTAGACCCGAAACCAAGTGACCTACCCATGTCCAGGTTGAAGGTGTGGTAAAACACACTGGAGGACCGAACCCACGTCAGTTGAAAATGGCGGGGATGAGGTGTGGGTAGCGGTGAAATTCCAATCGAACTTGGAGATAGCTGGTTCTCTCCGAAATAGCTTTAGGGCTAGCCTCGGAATATTGGATCATGGAGGTAGAGCACTGTTTGGACTAGGGGCCCGTCATGGGTTACTGAATTCAGATAAACTCCGAATACCATTGATTTAGTTCCGGGAGTCAGACTGCGAGTGATAAGATCCGTAGTCGAAAGGGAAACAGCCCAGATCACCAGTTAAGGTCCCAAAATTTATGTTAAGTGGAAAAGGATGTGGCGGTGCACAGACAACTAGGATGTTGGCTCAGAAGCAGCCACCATTTAAAGAGTGCGTAATAGCTCACTAGTCGAGTGCCGCTGCGCCGAAAATGTACCGGGGCTAAACATAATACCGAAACTGTGGGTGGACACGTAAGTGTCCGCGGTAGGAGAGCGTTCTAAGGGCGATGAAGCTAGATCGTAAGGACTAGTGGAGCGCTTAGAAGTGAGAATGCCGGCATGAGTAGCGAAAGATCAGTGAGAATCTGATCCACCGTATGACTAAGGTTTCCTGGGGAAGGCTCGTCCTCCCAGGGTTAGTCGGGACCTAAGGCGAGGCCGAGAGGCGTAGTCGATGGATAACAGGTTGATATTCCTGTACTAGTTTATTTTGTTTGAATGATGGAGGGACGCAGGAAGCTAAGGAATGCACACGACTGGAAATGTGTGTCCAAGCAATAAGTCTTGAGTTGAGTGAAATGCTTGATTCTTTAAGGACAAGTTGTGATGGGGAGCGAAATTAAGTAGCGAAGTTCCTGATGTTACACTGCCAAGAAAAGCTTCTAGTGAGAAATAAACTACCCGTACCGTAAACCGACACAGGTGGTCGAGGAGAATATCCTAAGGTGAGCGAGTGAACTCTCGTTAAGGAACTCGGCAAAATGACCCCGTAACTTCGGGAGAAGGGGTGCTGACCGTCAGGTCAGCCGCAGTGAATAGGCCCAAACAACTGTTTATCAAAAACACAGGTCTCTGCAAAATCGTAAGATGACGTATAGGGGCTGACGCCTGCCCGGTGCTGGAAGGTTAAGAGGATGAGTTAGCGCAAGCGAAGCCCAGAATTGAAGCCCCAGTAAACGGCGGCCGTAACTATAACGGTCCTAAGGTAGCGAAATTCCTTGTCGGGTAAGTTCCGACCCGCACGAAAGGCGTAATGATTTGGGCACTGTCTCAACGAGAGACTCGGTGAAATTATAATACCCGTGAAGATGCGGGTTACCCGCGACAGGACGGAAAGACCCCATGGAGCTTTACTGTAGCTTGATATTGAGTGTTTGTACAGTTTGTACAGGATAGGTAGGAGCCGTAGAAATCGGAACGCTAGTTTCGATTGAGGCGTTGGTGGGATACTACCCTAACTGTATGACCACTCTAACCCGCGCCACTTAGCGTGGCGGGAGACAGTGTCAGGTGGGCAGTTTGACTGGGGCGGTCGCCTCCTAAAGTGTAACGGAGGCGCTCAAAGGTTCTCTCAGAATGGTTGGAAATCATTCGTAGAGTGTAAAGGTATAAGAGAGCTTGACTGTGAGATTGACAAATCGAGCAGGGACGAAAGTCGGACTTAGTGATCCGGTGGTTCCGTATGGAAGGGCCATCGCTCAACGGATAAAAGCTACCCTGGGGATAACAGGCTTATCTCCCCCAAGAGTCCACATCGACGGGGAGGTTTGGCACCTCGATGTCGGCTCATCGCATCCTGGGGCTGTAGTCGGTCCCAAGGGTTGGGCTGTTCGCCCATTAAAGCGGTACGCGAGCTGGGTTCAGAACGTCGTGAGACAGTTCGGTCCCTATCCGTCGCGGGCGCAGGAAATTTGAGAGGAGCTGTCCTTAGTACGAGAGGACCGGGATGGACATACCTCTGGTGTACCAGTTGTGCCGCCAGGCGCATCGCTGGGTAGCTATGTATGGCAGGGATAAACGCTGAAAGCATCTAAGTGTGAAGCCCCCCTCGAGATGAGATTTCCCATTCCTTTATGGAAGTAAGACCCCTGAAAGATGATCAGGTAGATAGGCTAGAAGTGGAAGTACAGCGATGTATGGAGCGGACTAGTACTAATCGGTCGAGGACTTAACCAAAGGTGCAATGTTTGGCTTTTGAAATGAAATATTACTTATTATGCAGTTTTGAGAGAACGAAGTTCTTCTCAGTGCGTAAGCACAAATAGTGTGGTGGCGATAGCAAGAAGGATACACCTGTTCCCATGTCGAACACAGTAGTTAAGCTTCTTAGCGCCGATAGTAGTTGGTGGGAAACTACCTGCGAGGATAGGACGTTGCCACGCTATATTTGATGGAGGTTTAGCTCAGTTGGGAGAGCGTCTGCCTTACAAGCAGAGGGTCACAGGTTCGAGCCCTGTAACCTCCATTGAGTCGTTAGCTCAGTTGGTAGAGCATCTGACTTTTAATCAGAGGGTCGACAGTTCGAGCCTGTCACGACTCATCGGCCAAGTTACACGCCAAAATGCGGGTGTGGCGGAATTGGCAGACGCGCTAGATTTAGGTTCTAGTGTCTATATAGACGTGGGGGTTCAAGTCCCTTCACCCGCATTCAATTGAATATTCAATGAAAGTTATCTTATTATGCCGACTTAGCTCAGTTGGTAGAGCATCTGATTTGTAATCAGAGGGTCGGGCGTTCGAATCGTCTAGTCGGCATTAAGATGCGGAAGTAGTTCAGTGGTAGAACATCACCTTGCCATGGTGGGGGTCGCGGGTTCGAATCCCGTCTTCCGCTTTCATTATGATTAAGCCGGGGTGGCGGAACTGGCAGACGCACGGGACTTAAAATCCCGCGGTAGGTGACTACCGTACCGGTTCGATTCCGGTCCTCGGCATCATAATGAAAAATGCACCCATAGCGCAACTGGATAGAGTGTCTGACTACGAATCAGAAGGTTGTAGGTTCGACTCCTACTGGGTGCATATAACGGGAAATAGCTCAGCTTGGTAGAGCACCTGGTTTGGGACCAGGGGGTCGCAGGTTCGAATCCTGTTTTCCCGACTGGATACAAAAAGTTAATAAAAAATGCGGAAGTAGTTCAGTGGTAGAACATCACCTTGCCATGGTGGGGGTCGCGGGTTCGAATCCCGTCTTCCGCTTTTTTTGTACCCGTAAATAATTAAATAACTCTCCGGGAAGTAGCTCAGTTTGGTAGAGCACTACGTTCGGGGCGTAGGGGTCGCAAGTTCAAATCTTGTTTTCCCGACTCTCAAAGACTTGTTGTCGAACAAGTCTTTTTTTGTGCAGTTCTTCAAACTTTCCTTTTGAACAAATAATCGTTATAATAATAGTCAACGTTAGTCAAAGTTAAATTTTTAGACTGAATTATAAGCGCTGAAGAATGAAAAAAAGGGATTGATCTATTTGCAAAGTCAGAATATCTCAGATATTATTGAAGCCTATTTGAAAAAAATATTGGCTGACAGCGAGCAGATTGAAATTCGACGCTCCGAAATTGCCAAATTATTTAACTGTGTCCCATCGCAGATCAATTATGTGATTAATACCCGGTTTACTGAGCAACGTGGCTATGTCGTTAACAGTAAACGTGGTGGGGGCGGCTATATCCGTATCGTTAAAGTTCAATTTTTAGATGATCGTGAATTTTTAGAGGCATTAATTGACAGTGTCGAGTCGCGAATTTCGCAGGCTGATACGCTGGCCATCATCCAGAAGCTCTATGATGAACAAATTTTATCGCAAAAAGAGGGTAATCTGGTTTTAGCAACCTTAAGCCCACAAACATTAGCGGTTAACGATAAGCAGTTAGAAGAGCAATTACGGGCACGAATGTTAATTGCTGTCTTAGAAAGATTACGTTACGAAATTAAGTAAAGAGTGGGGGATTATCCATGAATAATCTATTTACACCAAGTGCCAAGAACGTTTTAATGTTAGCGCAAGAACAAGCTAAGAAGTTTAATCATCATGCATTAGGGACGGAACACCTATTGTTAGCGCTCGTCCTCGAAAGCGAAGGGATTGCTGGGAACGCACTCCGTGAGTTAGGGGTGACACCTACTGATGTCCTGGAAGAAATTGAACGCTTGACCGGTTATGGCGATTCAATCGTTGCTATGGGTGTAGGCGGTTATTTGCCATACTCACCTAAAGCCAAGCAAGTGCTGGATTTAGCGCGTGTTGAATCCCAGCAAGCAAACTCAGTTAAAATTGGAACGGCCCATTTATTATTAGCGTTATTACGCGATGATGATATTATTGCGGCCCGCATTCTATTGAACTTGGGCCTTAGTTTAGCTAAAACCCGGCAATTATTACTCCAAAAGATGGGGATTGATGCAGCGACTGCTAAGAAACGCGCTAAAGCCAGTGCTAAAAAGGTCGATCAAGAAGGCACGCCTACTTTGAACCAATTGGCTCGTGATTTAACGCAAATGGCCCGCGAAAACCAAATTGATCCAGTTGTTGGTCGTGATTCGGAAGTTAAACGCCTCGTGCAAATCTTAGCGCGTCGTTCCAAGAATAACCCGGTCTTAATTGGCGAACCAGGTGTCGGTAAAACAGCGATTGCTGAAGGTTTTGCCCAACGGATTATCAATGGCGATGTGCCAAGCGATATGCAACAAAAACGATTAATGATGCTTGATATGGGGTCATTGGTCGCGGGCACTAAGTATCGTGGGGAATTTGAAGATCGTCTCAAGAAGATTATTGAAGAAATCCATGAAGATGGCCAAGTAATCCTCTTTATCGATGAATTGCATACCTTAATCGGTGCTGGTGGAGCAGAAGGTGCAATTGACGCCTCAAATATCTTGAAACCAGCCCTTGCTCGTGGCGAATTGCAATTAATCGGGGCGACAACCCTTGATGAATACCAAAAATACATCGAAAAAGATGCCGCTTTAGAACGGCGTTTCGCGACAGTGACGGTTGATGAACCAACACCAGAAGATGCGGAACAAATCTTACGCGGGTTACGACCACGTTATGAAGAACATCACGGTATCACGATTTCCGATGAAGCATTACATGAAGCCGTTGTTTTAGCGAACCGGTATATCACCAATCGCTTCTTACCTGATAAGGCAATTGATTTGATGGATGAAGCGGCTGCGAAGGTCCGCTTAGATGCGGTCAACCAAAAATCACCAATCGATCGCTTAGAAGCTGAACTGCAAGCGTTAGCCAAAGAAAAAGAAGCAGCAGTCGGTGCGCAAGACTTCGAAAAAGCCGCTGCTATTCACGAAAAAGAAATTATCACTAAGGCTAAAATGGCTAAACGCCAAGCGGCTGAACAAGAAAATGGTGTTCGAACAGATATTCAAGTCCAACCAGAAGATATCGCGCAAGTTGTTGCCCAATGGACGGGTGTCCCAGTGACACAATTGCAACGTAAGGAAAGCGAACGTTTGTTGCAGCTTGAAAAAGTCTTGCATGAACGGGTTGTTGGCCAAGAAGAGGCGATTTCAGCTGTCGCTCGCGCAATTCGACGGGCTCGTAGTGGTTTGAAGGATCCTAAACGGCCAATCGGTTCATTCATGTTCTTAGGCCCTACTGGGGTTGGTAAGACTGAGTTGGCCAAAGCATTGGCAGAAGCGATGTTTGGGTCTGAAGACAACCTGATTCGGGTTGATATGTCAGAATACATGGAACGTTACAGTACGAGCCGGTTAGTCGGGGCAGCACCTGGTTACGTCGGTTACGACGAAGGTGGCCAATTAACTGAAAAAGTTCGTAATAAGCCGTATTCCGTTGTTCTTTTTGATGAAGTTGAAAAGGCTCATCCAGATGTTTTCAATATCTTGTTACAAGTCTTAGATGATGGCTATTTGACGGATTCTAAGGGGCGGAAAGTTGATTTCCGGAACACAATCATGATTATGACGTCTAACTTAGGGGCAACCGCCTTACGTGATGACAAGTCAGTTGGTTTTGGGGTCAAAGATGTCACTGCGGATTACAAAGCAATGCAAGGCCGGATTTTGGAAGAATTGAAGAAGTCATTCCGCCCAGAATTCTTAAACCGAATCGACGAAACGGTGGTCTTCCACTCATTAACGCAACCTGAATTGCGTGAAATCGTCAAGATTATGTCCAAAGGCATCTTAAACCGTTTAGCGGAACAAGGTGTCAAGATCAAAATGACTGCGGCAGCGATGGATGTTGTGGCTAAAGCCGGTTTTGATCCAGAATACGGTGCGCGTCCAATTCGCCGTGCATTACAAACCCAAGTTGAAGATCGCTTGAGTGAAGCCCTATTAGCTGGTGAAATCACAACGGATACGCCAGTCACAATTGGCGCTACCAAAGGTGAAATTACGATTAATAGTAAAAAAGAAAAAACAACTGTTAAATAAGAGCGAATACCAATAATATTCAAAAGCGCCCAGACAAGATTAATTTGTCTGGGCGTTTTTTTAAATCCTAATGATCCGGTTGAATCGTTAGTAATGTTTGGAGTTGTTCGATTTCGGTTTTGATGGCTGCACCAATATTGGTTTGACTCACCCGTTGGCGTTGGCTAACTTGATCGATGACTCGTCGTGTGGAGATGATATCTTTCATATTGGCAATCGCATCCGCCTTGGTGGTGAAAGGTTGGTGGGTCACCAGCTGCATCCCGTAAGAATTATAGAGTAGGGTAAAGCCGCCAATACCAGTTGTGTGATGGTAGGCTTTTGAAAAACCACCATCAATCACAATCATCTGGCGGTTGGCCATAATCGGGTCGTGGCCTTTTTTAACCGGCGTGTGGCCGTTTAAGATATGGCCGTTTTCAGGCGAAAGGTTGAATTCGGCAAGGAGTTCTTGAATAAAGTCCGTGTCGTGGCGCAGACTGTAATAGGCGTTCTTAGTTTCAACGTGGGTCTCAGGATCTGGGCAGAAATAACGTTCAAAGGTCGTCATCGCGTTCTTACCAAAAAGTGGTGAGAGCGGCCCTGTCCATAAATACCATAGTAAATCAGTCGAGAGATTTGCCTGGTGTAAGGGGTGGTTGAAACACGAGCGAATTTGTTGATCGAAGAAATCGAGTAGTTGCTTACCAGCATAGTGTTGATTAGCGAGGGTCAGTGTTAGGAAGTGTCCTTGGGCATCGACGGGTAAGCAGCCATGGAAGAGTAAGTTTTGATTGTAAATGCGGTACATACTACCGTGATCAATTAAAAAGGTCAGGTGTTTGCGTAACTTCTGACAGCGGGTGAAGGCAGCTAGTAAATCCGCGATGATTTGGCTTTCTTCTGCCGTTAAAGCTTCAGGATTCTCAGGATCGACCAGTTGGAAACAGGTATTTTCGAGTGGGTATTCTTGTCCGTTAAGGTGTAAGACCCGGCGTTTAAAGTCGACTTGTGACAATAGAAGCCGGTGATCCATGTTGAATTCCGGGTGGCGTTTAATGACTGTTAACTCGAGTTTAAATTGCATGATAGCTAAGGCTTGTTGGACTTGGCTGATTTTTAGCTTTTCTGCCAGCGTTAGTGGGCCTTGGTTAGGATCTTCAACCGGCATGAAGGCGGGGTTAGCCTGATAGTGTTGGGCTGCAAACCGGACTAAGTCAGTTAAATCAATCCCATAAGTTTCCTCGATGATGGCGAGGTTATTATAACGGGCGCAAATTCGTAGCAAGTTCAATAAGCAAAGCTCAGAACCGCTGGCTGCCCCGAACCATAAAATATCATGATTTCCCCATTGGACATCGACTGCTGGCAGTTGGGTCAATTGGTCAACAATCAAATCGGGATGTGGCCCCCGGTCGTAAATATCACCAATGATGTGCCATTGGTCAACAACGAGGCGCTGAATCGTGTGACTTGTGGCGATGATTAACGCGTCGGCTTGGCCTAATTCGATAATGGTGGCGGTGATTTCTTGGAAATAACGCTTTTTATCAACGTTGGCGACATCGCCATACATTAATTCTTCGGTGATGTAGACGAAGTCGGGGGCCATCGCTTTACGGACTTTAGAACGCGTGTATTTCGTTGAAACGAATTTAAGCAGGTCAATCATCCGTTTAAAAGTCGTCAGGTACCACTGATTTAATTCATTTTCTGAGAGGGCCTTGTGTTTGAGCGCTAATCGTTCGGTGGGATAGTAGACGAGAAAAGCGAAGGCCTGCATCGTCTCAGGGGTCATCTCACCGGAGAAGAGCTCATTGATTTTTTGGCGTAAGTTACCGGCACCGGTCCGGATGAGATGTTGGAAAGCATCGTATTCACCATGGAGGTCGCTCATAAAGGCCTCGGTTGGTTTGGGTAAGTTTAAGATAGCCTTGAGATTGATGATTTCAGAAGTAACGGCCATTTTCGTTGGGTATTTATCGGATAGCGTTTTCATTTTATTGTTTATCATGAATAAGACTCCTTCATAAACTGATAGTTTAAATTATACCAATTTTGCGATTGAATGTTAAGTTTATTATTTCGCTTAATATTTTTGTCTATACCAATATAAAAAGACGGCTGATTTTAGCCGTCTTTAAAGAATTATTATTTAACGTCTTGGATGCTGCCATCAGCATGCCGTTCCACTTTCATTTGCGTCATTGGGATGTAACCGAGTTTTGGCACAAGTGTTTTTTGCACGTCTTTAGATTGAAGGTAATTAATAAATTTAGCGGTTTGGTAATTAGGCGCCCCCTTCGTATAAGCATGTTCGTAAGACCAGATAGGCCATTGGTTGGTGAGGACGTTTTTAGTGGTTGGTTGAACCTTATTAAGTGCGACAGCTTTCAAACCATCCTTAATATAAGGAAAGGCGAGGTAACTAATGGCCCCCGGAGTTTGGCGCACGATTTTTTGAACAGTGCCCGATGAATCTTGTTCTTGGCTGGTCATGACTTTATTCGTTTTCAGACCGAGATTTTCGAAAGTTTGGCGTGTGCCGCTACCTTGTGCGCGGTTAACGACGGTAATTGATTGGTCAGGGCCGCCAACTGCGTGCCAGTTCTTAATTTTACCAGTAAAGATGTCTTTTAGTTGTGCCTGGGTTAATGATTTGATACCGAGTTTTTCGTTCACGACGGGGGCAATTGCGACGACTGCGACTTTGTGATCAACGAGCTGCTTAGCGTTGATGCCGGCTTTTTCTTCGGCAAAGATGTCTGAGTTGCCGATTGTGACGCTGCCGTCGCTGACTTGTGCCAGACCGGTCCCGGAGCCGCCACCTTGAACGGTGATATCGATCCCGGCGTGTTTTGTTTGATAGGTTGCGCCAGCTTGTTCAACGAGGGGTTGGAGTGCTGTTGAGCCAACCGCTGTGATTTTAGCCGACTGTTCTTTGGATTCACCCTGATTTGCTTGTTTGCCTTGACACCCCGCTAGTAAGAGGGCGATAGCGCCGATTGATAGTAATGCAGTACTTATTCTTTTCATAATGAAGCCTCCCAGCCTGAATTAAGGTACAAACAAAAGTATAGCGGGCCAGTGTAAAGATTGACCGGTATTTACTGTAAAGATGGTAAAAGTAGTGTGACGAAATTGTAAAAAATGCATATCAACTCGATATAAACGCTTTCTCTGTTATAGTAGACTTATTAAAACAAGGAGGTATTCAGATGACTTATTCAGAACAGGCACAAACCGGTAAAAAGGAATATGCAGCACTCAAAGAAGCGTCGCCCGAAGTCATGGGGGCGTTTGGTGACTTGCACAAGGCCAACGTCAAAGATGGTGCCTTAACGGTGAAGGAAAAAGAATTGATTGCATTAGGGATTGCGATTGCGACGCGGTGTGAAGGCTGCATTCTCAGTCACATGAATCGCCTCATTAAAGAAGGCGTTAGTCGGGATGAAGTAATCGAAACTATCAACACAGCAGTCATGATGTCGGGCGGTCCTGGGACGGTTTATGGGGGTAAAGCCTTGGCCTATTTCGATGAGCGTCAGTGATTGACTTTTAATAGGAAATAAGGTATATTATCAGTTAACTGCGAAAATCCGTAGAAAAATTTATTGTGCTGATCTATTGTCCAGCACGGTATTCATGAAAAGCAAAAATAGTGAGGCTGATTTTAATCAAGCAAATCAACTATTTTTGTTTTTTTTCTGCTTAAAAACTCGAAAATATGGCGATGTAATCTTTTCTTAATCTTTGTCATGTTTTTGTAACATTAAGTACTGCGGAAAACTTATAGAGGGGTGAACAATTTGGCAGGACACTTAGTCAATTACGGTAAACATCGGACACGTAGAAGCTATGCACGGATTAAAGAAGTGTTGGAACTACCAAACTTGATCGAAATCCAATCTAATTCCTATCAATGGTTTTTAGACGAAGGGCTTCGTGAAATGTTTGATGACATCATGCCAATCGACGATTTTGCTGGTAACTTATCATTAGAATTCGTTGATTATCAACTTCTTGAACCTAAATATACGGTCGAAGAAGCAAGACAACATGATGCCAACTATTCAGCACCATTACACGTTACTTTGAAATTAACAAACCATGAAACTGGTGAAATTAAATCTCAAGACGTCTTCTTTGGGGACTTCCCATTGATGACTGACCAAGGGACTTTCATCATTAATGGTGCCGAACGTGTTATCGTTTCTCAATTAGTACGTTCACCAGGTGTTTATTTCAACAGTGCTATTGATAAAAATAGCCGGACAACTTATGGCACAACTGTCATCCCTAACCGGGGTGCTTGGTTAGAATTTGAAACAGATGCTAAGGATATTGCCTACGTTCGTATCGATCGGACACGTAAGATTCCAATGTCTGTTTTAGTGCGTGCTTTAGGTTACGGGTCTGATCAAGAAATTATCGATATCTTGGGCGACAACGATTCATTAATGTTGACGTTAGAAAAAGATATCCATAAGAATACTGACGACTCAAGAACGGAAGAAGCTTTGAAAGATGTCTATGAAAGACTTCGCCCCGGCGAACCTAAGACAGCTGACAGCTCACGTTCATTACTTTTTGCCCGTTTCTTCGATGCTAAACGTTATGATTTAGCTTCTGTTGGTCGTTACAAGATCAATAAGAAATTAAGCTTGAAGACACGTTTATTGGGTCAAACATTGGCTGAAACATTAGCTGATCCTGACACCGGCGAAGTAATTGCTGCTAAAGATACTGTTGTTGATCGTCAAGTGATGGATGCCTTGGCACCTTACTTAGATCGTGAAGACTTCAAAGCTGTTACTTACCAACCTTCTGATGAAGGCGTCTTGCCAGAACCAATGACCCTCCAAGTCATTAAAGTTTACTCACAAAAGACACCTGATAAAGAAATTAACTTAATTGGTAATGGTCATATCGATGCCAAAGTGAAACATGTGATTCCTGCTGATATCATCGCTTCAATGAACTACTTCTTTAACTTACAAGAAGGTTTAGGTTCAACGGATGATATTGATCATTTAGGTAACCGTCGGATCCGTTCAGTTGGTGAATTATTACAAAACCAATTCCGGATCGGTTTATCACGGATGGAACGTGTGGTTCGGGAACGGATGTCAATCCAAGACACAAGCACCGTCACACCACAACAATTGATCAATATTCGGCCAGTTGTTGCTTCAATCAAGGAATTCTTCGGTTCATCACAATTGTCACAATTCATGGATCAAACCAACCCGCTTGGCGAATTGACGCATAAACGTCGTCTATCTGCCTTAGGACCTGGTGGTTTGACTCGTGACCGTGCCGGTTATGAAGTTCGAGATGTTCACTATACGCATTATGGTCGTATGTGCCCAATCGAAACACCTGAAGGCCCTAATATCGGTTTGATCAATAGTTTAGCGAGCTACGCTGTTGTTAACCGTTATGGCTTCATTGAAACACCATATCGTCGTGTTAGTTGGGATACGCATGAAGTTACTGATAAGATCGACTACTTAACAGCCGACGAAGAAGATAACTATGTCATTGCGCAAGCCAACTCACCATTAAACGATGATGGTTCATTCGTTGATAACACGGTCTTGGCCCGTTACAAGGATGACAATATCGAAACATCAATCGACAAGTTAGATTACATGGACGTTTCGCCTAAGCAAGTAGTTGCTGTCGCTACGGCCTGCATTCCTTTCTTGGAAAACGATGATTCAAACCGGGCCTTGATGGGTGCTAACATGCAACGTCAAGCTGTTCCTTTGGTTAACCCACATGCACCACTTGTTGGGACTGGGATGGAATACAAAGCAGCCCACGATTCAGGGATTGCTTTATTAGCACAACATGCCGGAACTGTTGAATATGTCGATGCGAAAGTGATTCGTGTTCGTCGTGAAGACAGCTCATTAGATACGTACGAATTAATGAAATTCCGTCGTTCAAATGCTGGTAAAAACTACAACCAACGCCCAATCGTTGCAAAAGGCGATCACGTTGATGTTGATGAAATTATCGCTGATGGACCAGCTATGGAAAAAGGCGAATTAGCCTTAGGTCAAAACCCATTGATCGCTTTCATGACTTGGAATATGTATAACTACGAAGATGCGATCGTTCTTTCAGAACGCTTAGTTAAAGAAGATTTGTATACATCAATTCATATTGAAGAATACGAATCAGAAGCCCGCGATACCAAACTTGGACCTGAAGAAATCACACGTGAAATTCCTAACGTTGGTGAAGATTCATTGAAGGATCTTGACGAATTTGGGATTGTCCGCGTTGGTGCAGAAGTTAAAGACGGCGACATTTTAGTTGGTAAGGTAACGCCTAAGGGTGTGACAGAATTATCAGCTGAAGAACGTCTATTGCATGCTATCTTCGGTGAAAAAGCCCGCGAAGTTCGCGATACATCATTGAAAGTACCTCATGGTGGCGGCGGTATTATCCAAGACGTTAAGATCTTTACGCGTGAAGCTGGCGATGAATTATCACCAGGTGTTAACATGATGGTTCGTGTTTACATTACACAAAAACGTAAGATTCAAGTCGGCGATAAGATGGCTGGACGTCATGGTAACAAAGGGACTGTTTCAATCGTGGTTCCTGAAGAAGATATGCCATACATGCCAGATGGTACCCCAGTTGATATCTTATTGAGTCCCATGGGTGTGCCTTCTCGTATGAATATCGGACAAGTGCTCGAATTACATCTTGGGATGGCTGCTAGAAACTTAGGTATCCATGTTGCAACACCGGTTTTTGATGGTGCGCAAGATAAAGATTTATGGGCTGCTGTTCGTGAAGCAAACATGCCTTCTGATGGTAAGAGCATTCTTTATGATGGTCGGACCGGTGAACCATTCGATACACGTGTGTCAGTTGGTGTCATGTACTACATGAAACTAGCCCACATGGTTGACGATAAACTTCATGCCCGTTCAATCGGACCATACTCACTTGTTACGCAACAACCATTGGGTGGTAAAGCACAATTTGGTGGCCAACGTTTCGGTGAAATGGAAGTTTGGGCCCTTGAAGCTTACGGTGCCGCTTATACCTTACAAGAAATCTTAACTTACAAGTCTGATGACGTTGTGGGTCGTGTGAAGACATACGAAGCAATCGTTAAGGGTGAACCAATTCCAAAACCTGGTGTACCGGAATCATTCCGAGTATTGGTTAAAGAATTGCAATCACTTGGTTTAGACATGAAAGTCTTAGATATCGATAATCAAGAAATTGAATTGCGCGATATGGATGACGACGATGACGATGTTGTGAACGTTGATGCCTTATCTAAATACGCAAAAGAACAAGAAGAAAAGAAAGCGCAACAAGAAGCTGAAAAAGCACAAGCAGCAAGTGCCGAAGATCCATCAGCAGAATAAGCGTTTGATATCGGATTAGTAGAGTGCGTAAAACACTTGACTATCTTACAAATAATGAGGAGGTCGCCCTTTGATAGATGTCAATAAGTTTGAAAGCATGCAAATTGGTTTAGCATCTTCAGACAAAATCCGTAGTTGGTCATATGGTGAAGTTAAAAAGCCAGAAACAATCAATTACCGTACCTTAAAACCTGAACGCGATGGCCTTTTTGATGAAAGAATCTTTGGCCCTACAAAAGATTGGGAATGTGCTTGTGGTAAGTACAAACGGATTCGTTATAAAGGAATCGTCTGTGACCGTTGTGGCGTTGAAGTAACACGCTCAAAAGTTCGTCGTGAACGAATGGGTCATATTGAATTAGCAGCCCCTGTTACCCATATCTGGTATTTCAAGGGTATTCCTAGTCGGATGGGTCTTGTCTTAGACATGAGCCCTCGTGCTTTGGAAGAAGTTATTTACTTCGCATCATACGTTGTTATCGACCCAGGTGATACAGCACTTGAAAAGAAACAATTGATGACAGAACGCGAATACCGTGAAAAATTAGATGAATATGGCAACAAATTCAACGCCAAAATGGGTGCTGAAGCCATTAAAGAATTGTTACAAGACGTTGATCTTGAAGGCGAAGTCGCTGAATTGAAGGAAAACTTGAAGTCAGCGCAAGGCCAAAAGAGAACACGTGCTATCCGTCGTTTAGACATCTTAGATGCCTTCCGTAAGTCAGGGAACCGTCCTGACTGGATGGTAATGGATGCTATTCCAGTTATTCCACCGGATTTACGTCCGATGGTTCAACTTGAAGGTGGCCGTTTTGCAACTTCTGATTTGAATGATTTGTATCGTCGGGTTATTAACCGTAACAACCGTTTGAAACGCTTGTTAGACTTAATGGCACCAAACATCATCGTTCAAAATGAAAAACGGATGCTTCAAGAAGCCGTTGATGCTTTGATTGATAATGGTCGTCGTGGCCGTCCAGTTACTGGACCTGGTAACCGTCCATTGAAGTCACTTTCACACATGTTGAAAGGGAAACAAGGTCGTTTCCGTCAAAACTTACTTGGTAAACGTGTCGATTATTCTGGTCGTTCAGTTATCGACGTTGGCCCTACATTGAAGTTCTATCAATGTGGGTTACCACGTGAAATGGCCCTTGAATTGTTCAAACCATTCGTGATGCACGAATTGGTTAAACGCGATATGGCTTCAAACATCAAGAATGCTAAACGTAAAATTGATCGTCAAGACGACGATGTTTGGGACGTTTTAGAAGATGTCATCAAGGAACGCCCAGTTCTATTGAACCGAGCACCTACATTGCATAGACTTGGTATTCAAGCCTTCGAACCAATCTTGGTTGACGGTAAATCAATCCGTCTTCACCCATTAGCTTGTGAAGCTTACAATGCCGATTTTGATGGGGACCAAATG
Organism: Latilactobacillus sakei; assembly: GCA_002953655.1. Classification (NCBI taxonomy): domain Bacteria; kingdom Bacillati; phylum Bacillota; class Bacilli; order Lactobacillales; family Lactobacillaceae; genus Latilactobacillus; species Latilactobacillus sakei. Next base: position 1,942,684 of record CP025839.1, on the reverse strand, counting down.
GCGATCCACGTACCTTTATCTGACGAAGCCCAAGCAGAAGCAAGAATGTTAATGCTAGCCGCTCATCATATCTTGGCACCTAAAGATGGTAAGCCAATCGTTACACCATCTCAAGATGTTGTTTTAGGGAACTACTACTTAACCCTTGAACAAAAGAATCGTCTCGGCGAAGGCATGATCTTCAAAGATACAAACGAAGTCTTGATGGCTTATCAAACTGGCCACGTTCATTTGCACAGTCGGATTGGTTTATCAGTTGCTGATATGGCTAACCGTCCATTTACAGATGATCAACGTCACAAGATTATGGTAACGAGTGTTGGTAAAGTGATGTTCAACGAAATCATGCCAGCTGACTTCCCATATTTAAATGAACCAACAACCGATAACTTAATGAATGGTGTTCCTGACAAGTATTTCATCGACAACGGTGAAGATATTCATGATTACTTAGCTGGTGCACCCGTAATCCTACCATTTAAGAAAGGTTTCTTAAGTGATATCATTGCACAAGTCTTCAAGGTATATAAGGTTCAACGGACATCTGATTTATTAGATGACATGAAGACCTTAGGTTACGTTCAAGCGACTCATGCTGGTTTAACAGTTGGGGTTGCCGATGTTCCTCAATTACCTGAAAAACAAGAAATTGTTGATGACGCTCATAAGAAAGTTACAACAATTTCTAAACAATTCCGTCGCGGTTTGATCACAGATGAAGAACGCCATGCGCGTGTTATTGAAATTTGGAACGATGCTAAAGATGATATCCAACAACGTTTAACGGATTCATTTGACCCAACGAACCCAATCTCAATGATGTCTGATTCTGGTGCCCGTGGTAATATCTCTAACTTTACGCAACTTGCTGGTATGCGTGGCTTGATGGCCGCTCCTAATGGTGGGATGATGGAAGTCCCTGTTACATCAAACTTCCGTGAAGGTCTCTCTGTCATGGAAATGTTTATGTCTACCCATGGTGCCCGTAAAGGGATGACTGATACGGCTCTTAAGACTGCCGATTCTGGTTACTTAACACGTCGTTTAGTTGATGTTGCACAAGATGTTATCATTCGTGAAGAAGATTGTGGTACTGATCGTGGTCTTCTAATTCACTCACTCCGTGAAGGTAATGAAATGATCGAACCATTGTATGACCGTCTTGTCGGCCGTTGTGCAATGAAGACGATTGTTAACCCAACAACCGGTGAAGTAATGGTTGCTAAGAACCAATTGATGGATGAACAACTTGCTCAAGCGGTTGTTGATGCTGGTGTTGAAGAAGTAACAATTCGTTCCGTCTTCACATGTAACACAAAACACGGTGTCTGCAAGAAATGTTACGGCCGTAACATGGCTAACGGCGAAGAAGTTGAAGTTGGCGAAGCAGTTGGTACTGTTGCTGCCCAATCAATCGGTGAACCTGGTACGCAATTAACAATGCGTAACTTCCATACTGGTGGGGTTGCTGGTGGCGAAGATATCACGCAAGGGTTGCCTCGTATCCAAGAAATTTTTGAAGCACGTAATCCTAAAGCGATCGCTACTATTACTGAAGTAACGGGTGAAGTGATTGCGGTTGAAGAAAATCCCGCAGAACACACACGTGAAATCACAGTTCAAGGCGAAACTGATACACGTTCATACAGCGTGCCTTATACGTCAAATATCATTGTTAGCGAAGGCGACATGATTCATCGTGGTGAAAAAATCACTGGTGGGTCTGTCGATCCTAAGCAATTAATTAAAGTTCGCGATGTGTTATCAACTGAAAACTACCTCTTGCATGAAGTCCAAAAAGTTTACCGTATGCAAGGGATTGAAATCGGCGATAAACACGTTGAAGTTATGGTCCGTCAAATGTTACGTAAAGTCCGTGTCATGGACCCAGGTGATACAGAAATCTTACCTGGTACATTAATGGATATTAGTGAATTTACAGACCGTAACCACGATACCTTAATTAGCGGTGGCGTACCTGCTACTTGTCGTCCGGTCTTGCTTGGTATTACTAAAGCATCATTGGAAACAAATAGTTTCTTATCAGCCGCATCATTCCAAGAAACAACGCGTGTCTTAACGGATGCTTCTATCCGCGGTAAGAGCGATCCATTACTTGGTTTGAAAGAAAATGTTATCATTGGTAAGATTGTCCCAGCTGGTACTGGTATGGCGAAGTATCGTCATATGGAACCTAAGACAGTCGGTGCTGTCTCAGAAAATGTTTACTCAATCAGTGACATTGAAGCACAAATGAAACAAGAAGAAACAAAAGAATAAAGAAGTGTCAATTTAGAGCAGATGCTCTAAATTGCACGTTAAAAAAGAGGTCCTTAGGGGCCTCTTTTTTACTTATTCATTTTTACAAAAGGAATAAGTGCTGGGGCGGTGTTTGTAGGAGTGATATGATTACACCCATCGATATATAAGGAATAAACGGAATCTGGCGCGTCGCTTGTTTAGGCGATGGCCAGATTTTTTTGATGCCTTGAAATAGAATGCAGATTAAACAGGCTGCCAAGAGAATTCGCAAAACGGGTTCGAGGCCGACCCACAAGGTTAGAATAGTGAGCAACTCAACATCACCAAAGCCAAAACCGGGCGCCCAGAAGGTGGTGAGTAACAGCCCACAGCAAAAGGCAACTGCCCCTAGCCAATGATTCTGGGGCCAATACAAATAAAAGAGGGGGGCTAACGACGCAAATAAAGGAATTGGGTAGAGAATGTAGTAGAAGAGATCGACGAGGCTGATATAAAAGAGAATCACGAGTAAGTAATCGAAGTCCCAAGAAAGGGCTTGGCTAAAAATGAAGCAGGCTAATAGACCACCAGCTAGTTCGCTGAATAAAAAAGTGGGCTTAATCTGGGCGTGACAAGTGCGGCAGTGGCCACGCAAGTATAAGTAACTGAATAGTGGTAATAAGTCGTACCAAGCCAGTGGTTGCTGGCAGCAATCGCAATGCGATCGTGGTGTGATAATGGACTTTTCGATGGGTAAGCGCCAGGCGCAAACTGTTAGAAATGAGGCGCAACAAGCACCACTGTAAAAGATGATTAAATAAAGTAACATAAGTGACTCCTCCTTACTCTTAGACTACGGTAAAGGGGGAGTGTTTTTTTCAGAAAAGTAACCGAAATCGAGTTGACTTTCGATTTTTTGCATGCTATTCTTATAGATGTGCTTTTTACGGAGGTTTTCTGGATAACAGACATGCTGACTGACGTCTAAAAATGCATCTCAATCCGCGCAATCTAGGTTGCCATTTTTTTATCGCAAAAAAAGAACCACCTGGATGTGTGGACTTAAAACTCAAAAATAACTTTCAGCTCAAGGAAGGAGGAACCTTCAAATGCCAACAATTAACCAATTGGTACGTAAGGGTCGTAAATCAAGAACTTCAAAGTCTGATGCACCTGCATTAAACTTTGGCTACAATAGTATGAAGAAAAAAGCTACAGATAATCCAGCACCACAAAAACGTGGGGTCGCTACTCGTGTCGGTACTATGACACCTAAAAAGCCTAACTCTGCTTTACGTAAGTATGCTCGTGTGCGCTTATCTAACTTAATCGAAGTCACAGCTTATATTCCTGGTATTGGTCATAACCTACAAGAACATAGTGTTGTTCTTATCCGTGGGGGCCGTGTTAAGGATTTACCTGGGGTTCGTTATCACGTTATTCGTGGTGCTTTAGATACAGCCGGCGTTGACGGTCGTATGCAAAGCCGTTCTAAATATGGTACTAAGAGACCTAAAAAATAACACACAAAAAAATTTGAAAAAGTCGATTGAAGTTTAAATGACACTGTGTGTTACTTCAAGGACTTAAATATCTTGAGGAGGTTATCAGGATGCCAAGAAAAGGCTATGTTGCAAAACGTGACGTTTTACCTGATCCAATGTACAATTCTAAATTGGTTTCACGCTTAATCAACCGCTTAATGATTGATGGTAAACGTGGTACAGCGTCAACAATCTTATATGACGCATTTGATATTATTAAAGAAGAAACTGGTAATGAACCATTAGAAGTGTTCGAAGAAGCTATGAACAACATCATGCCAGTACTTGAAGTTAAAGCTCGCCGTATCGGTGGTTCTAACTACCAAGTGCCAATTGAAGTTCGCCCAGAACGTCGTACAACTTTAGGTTTACGCTGGTTAGTTAACTACGCACGCTTACGTGGGGAACATACTATGGATCAACGTCTTGCACGTGAAATCATGGATGCTGCCAACAACACTGGGGCTGCTGTTAAGAAACGTGAAGATACACATAAAATGGCTGATGCCAACCGCGCATTTGCACATTATCGCTGGTAAGATTATCAAGGTTGGCTATTGTATGTTTTTTAAAAAATCATATAATGGCCTCTTGTTGTCTTTAGGTTAATATTCGAGAGGAGTAACATTCACTTATGGCAAACAAACGTGAATTTCCGTTAGACAAAACGCGTAATATTGGTATCATGGCTCATATTGATGCTGGTAAAACAACGACTACAGAACGTATCTTGTACTATACTGGTAAAATCCATAAGATCGGTGAAACACATGAAGGTGCTTCACAAATGGATTGGATGGAACAAGAACAAGAACGTGGGATTACAATCACATCAGCTGCTACAACTGCTGAATGGAAAGGTAATCGAGTAAATATCATTGATACACCAGGTCACGTTGATTTCACAATCGAAGTTGAACGTTCATTGCGTGTTTTAGATGGTGCTATCACTGTCTTAGATGCTCAATCAGGGGTTGAACCTCAAACTGAAAATGTTTGGCGTCAAGCTACTACTTATGGTGTACCTCGTATTGTTTTCGTTAATAAGATGGACAAACTTGGCGCTAACTTTGATTATTCAATGACAACATTGGAAGATCGCCTACAAGCTAACGCACATGCCGTTCAAATGCCAATTGGCGCTGAAGATGAATTCCAAGGCGTGATTGATTTGATCGAAATGCAAGCTGATATCTATGACGAAGATGAATTAGGTGCTAAGTGGGATACAGTTGATGTACCTGCTGACTACCTTGAAGAAGCTACAAAACGTCGTGCCGAATTAGTTGAAGCTGTTGCTGATGTTAATGACGACATTATGGACAAGTACTTAGAAGGCGAAGAAATTTCTAAAGAAGAATTGAAAGCTGCGATCCGTCAAGCAACTATCGATTTGAAATTCTTCCCAGTTTTCGCTGGTTCAGCTTTCAAAAACAAGGGTGTTCAAATGTTAATGGATGGTGTTGTAGATTACCTACCATCACCATTAGACGTACGCCCTTATAACGCTAAAAACCCAGAAGACGATTCAGAAGTTGAATTGATGGCTGGCGATGACAAACCATTTGCTGGTTTAGCATTTAAGATTGCTACTGACCCATTCGTTGGTCGTTTAACATTCTTCCGTGTTTATACTGGTACATTACAATCTGGTTCATACATCTTGAATGCAACTAAAGACAAACGTGAACGTGTTGGTCGTTTATTACAAATGCATTCAAATCACCGTAACGAAATTCCTGAAGTATTCTCTGGGGATATCGCTGCTGCAATCGGTTTGAAGAATACAACAACTGGTGATTCATTGACTGACGTTGATCATCCATTAATCTTGGAATCAATGGAATTCCCTGACCCAGTTATCCAAGTTTCTGTTGAACCTGAATCAAAAGAAGATCGTGATAAGTTAGATCTTGCTTTACAAAAACTTGCTGAAGAAGATCCTACGTTCAAGGCTGAAACCAACAATGAAACAGGCGAAACGCTTATTTCTGGTATGGGTGAATTGCATTTGGATATCATGGTTGATCGTATGAGACGTGAATTTAAAGTGGTTGCCAAAATTGGTGAACCTCAAGTTGCTTACCGTGAAACATTCACAAAACAAGCATCTGCACAAGGTAAATTCGTTCGTCAATCCGGTGGTAAAGGTCAATATGGTGACGTTTGGGTTGAATTTACACCTAATGAAGAAGGTAAAGGCTTCGAATTCGAAGACGCTATCGTCGGTGGTGTTGTTCCTCGTGAATACATCCCATCAGTTGAACAAGGTTTGAAAGAATCAATGGCAAACGGTGTCTTAGCTGGTTACCCATTGATTGACGTTAAAGCTAAGTTATATGATGGTAGTTATCATGATGTCGATTCTAATGAATCAGCATTTAAGATCGCTGCATCAATGGCATTGAAGAACGCTGCTAAACAAGCTGGCGCTGAAATCCTTGAACCTATCATGAAGGTTGAAGTTATTGCTCCTGAAGAATATCTTGGCGATATCATGGGACAAGTAACTGCTCGTCGTGGTGCTGTTGAAGGTATGGAAGCACGTGGTAATGCCCAAATCGTTAATGCAATGGTACCATTGTCAGAAATGTTTGGTTATGCGACAACATTACGTTCAGCTACACAAGGTCGTGGGACATTTACAATGGTATTTGACCACTACTCAGCTGTTCCTAAGAGCATCCAAGAAGAAATCATTAAGAAGAACGGTGGCCAATAAGCGAATCGTTCGTCAGAACGGTCGTTTGACTGCACTAATTGCTTAATATCGTTTTTTGTGACCGGGTTGCTGTCAAAAGCAACTCGGTTTTTTTAGTTGTGAGCGATGTCATTCTTTTACAGTTTCATAATTGAATGTTCACATTTTGTTCACAACTAATTGTTATTCTTTATACATCAGATAAATTCCTCCCAAGAATCATCTGATTTTGTTAATTTTGTGTGGTAGCTCTCCCTAGAAAGAATTAGCTATCGCAAGCAACACCAATGAGTTATAGTTCAATCGGTAGAACGGACCATCATTTGAAATTCCTCCCAAGAAAATCAAAACATATCACTTATGATCTGTTTGTCTGGCCGTATTTAATTGCTTTCGAAGGCACAATTAAAGTGGCACAATGGAAATGAGCTGATGTATTTAAGATGGTTGATGTAGGTTCAATTCCTACTAACTCGATTGCCACCGCCCTGGCATAACATTTTTTCGTCGATAATACTTAAATAAAAAAACACCGCCAATTTTAAATTGACGGTGTTTTTTAGTTATTTCTGGCCGGGCCTTGTTTTTAAACTACCCAATAAACGAGTGACCTTAGCACGTTCTATTTCTCTAGGGGAGAGCTGGCTATATTCAGCTTCGATTTTTAGTTTCTGGTAATCACTTAAACGTTTGGCTGTTAGTTGATGGGTTTCGATCGCTGCGGCAACTGCGCAACCAGGCTCGCCGTTATGTTGGCAGTCGTTGAAGCGACAGTTTTGGGCAAAGGTCTCAATATCAGTGAAGACATCGTTAAGTGTTGCGCCCATTTCGCTAGTCATACCAAGTTCACGCATGCCCGGTGTATCAACGATGAAAGCTCCTGATGGCGTCCGGTATGCCTGACGACTAGTTGTCGTATGGCGCCCCTTATCATCATCTGAACGGATGCTACGCGTTGTTAGCTGCTGGTCACCAATAATGTGCTTAATCAGCGTCGATTTACCAACCCCTGATGAGCCGACAAAGCCCACCCAACTATCGGGAGCGAGGTAGCTTGCGAATTGTGCCGCAAGTTGATCGTGGTTAGCGCCGGTTGTCATGACCGGTACGCTATCGAAAGTGATTGCACTAATCTGATTCAAATAGTCGGTTAATTCATTGGTGCTAATTAAATCGATTTTACTGAGGATGATTACGGGATTGGCGCCGCTTTCCCAAGCCATCGCTAGATAACGTTGAAGACGCGCTTCATTAAATTCTTTATTAGCTGACGTCACAATGAAGAGGATCTCGATGTTGGCAGCTAGTGGTTGGAGATGACTCTGTTGTTTTGTGCTACGTCTTTGAATGAGTGAGCGGCGTTTTGCATAACCCATAATTTGAAAACGGCGATTGTCATCGTAAAGCTGACCATAAACTTGATCGCCGACCAGTGGTAAGTCGACGTTGCTTTGGGCCTCGTGACGATAACGACCGCTGAGGATGGCATTCATTTCGATATCGTTAATTAAAACGCGATAATGATCTTGGCTTTGAAAAATAACGTAGCCGGTGAGTTGTTGATTCAATTTAAAAACCTCCGTATTTATAATACTTCTATAGTAGAGTATAAATATGGCGGTATATTAGCTATCTATGCAGAAAATACCGCCATAGATAGCACAATTGCCGAATTATTATTTAACATAAAAAATCTCCTTAATGATTAGATTGGTCATAATATACCATATGTGTGACTGTTAGACAATTGTGGCACCTAAACTATTTTTGAAGTGTGCCAGCGCCCATCCTTGGCCGTTTGGCGTGAAAGTAGCGACAGCCTTTTGGTGGATAGTCAGTGGATAATTTAAGTTATAAGCTGAAACGGCTGTGTGTAACACGCAGATGTCCGTGCAGACACCGGTTAAATGCAGATCGGTAATCTGCCGTTCGCGTAGGAAATTATCGAGATTGGTGTTAGCAAACGCAGAGTAGCGATTCTTGGCAAATGCGTAGACGTAGGGGCTGTCTTGATGCTCAGCATACCAATTAGCTAGTGGGCCGTAAAAAGCACGTCCGCGACTATCTGCGAGGTTGTGGGGTGGGAAGAGTTTAGACTCTGGATGGAAAGGGTCGTTGGCAACGTGTAAGTCAGTTGGTAAAATAATAAATTGTTTTTGGGCTAAAAATTGATCCGCAAGTGTTACAATGGTAGATGCGATGTCTTGAGCCGGCTTACCAGCTGTCAAGGCACCGTCTGGCGCGACGAAGTCATTTGTGTAATCGATAATCAATAACGCAGCTTTATCCATTGGAAGAGCCTCCTGAGGTTTAAAATTAACTTTAGTTTAACGAAAACCAATGTAAAAGGCTACTAACACGCTGTGGGCTTTTTTGTAATGAAAATGTCATGAAAAACTTTGATAAATCAGCAAAAAAGGGGTTGCGTTATCGCGCTCTATCTTGTAAGATATATAAGGTGCTATTTCTATAGCAGAGGTTTGCACACATGGGGGTCGCAAGATACCCCGAGTAGCTAAGATGTGAGAGGTTGCGACACACCCGGCCGCTTTGCCATGGGCGGGCGTGCCGGAAAAATTTTCACGGAGCTAGTCTACTTTTAAAATAGACGAAGGAGGGAAAAACATGGCAAAACAAAAAATTCGTATTCGTTTGAAAGCATTCGAACACCGTATTTTAGATCAATCAGCTGATAAGATTGTGGAAACAGCAAAGAGAACAGGAGCTTCAATCTCTGGTCCAATTCCATTACCAACTGAAAGAACTTTATACACAGTTCTCCGTTCACCACATAAGCACAAGGATTCACGTGAACAATTTGAAATGCGTACTCACAAACGTTTAATCGATATTGTTAACCCAACACCTAAGACAGTTGATTCATTGATGAAACTTGACTTACCTAGTGGCGTTGACATCGAAATCAAGCTTTAATTAGTATTATCCAAATAAAAAAATAATTGAAAAGAGGTGTTACCATGACCACAAAAGGAATCTTAGGTAGAAAAGTAGGTATGACACAAGTCTTTACTGAAAACGGTGAATTAATTCCCGTAACAGTTATCGCAGCAACTCCAAACGTTGTTTTACAAGTTAAAACAAACGAAACAGACGGCTATGAAGCCATCCAAGTCGGTTTTGAAGATAAACGCGAAGTCTTGTCAAACAAACCTGCTAAAGGTCATGTAGCAAAAGCAAATACTACTCCTAAGCGCTTCATTAGAGAATTCAGAGATGTCGCATTAGGAGATTACGAAGTAGGAACAGAAATCAAAGTTGATACTTTCGCAGCCGGCGACGTCGTTGACGTTACTGGTGTAACGAAAGGTCATGGTTTCCAAGGTAACATTAAAAAAGACGGACAATCACGTGGGCCTATGGGTCACGGTTCTCGTTACCACCGTCGTCCTGGTTCAATGGGTGCTGTTATCAACCGTGTCTTCAAGGGTAAATTATTACCTGGACGCATGGGTAACAACCAACGTACTGTTCAAAACCTTGTGGTTGTAAGTACAGACGTAGAAAAGAACGTTATTCTTGTTAAAGGTAACGTACCAGGCGCTAAAAACTCAATGGTTACAATTAAAACAGCCGTTAAAGCTCATAAATAATCTGAGAAGGGAGGATTTTACCAATGGCAAACGTAACATTATTTAAACAAGATGGTAGCCAAAATGGGAACGTTGAATTAAACGACTCAATCTGGGCTATCGAACCTAATGAAAATGTTGTATTTGATGCTATCATCATGCAACGTGCATCATTAAGACAAGGAACACACGCTGTTAAGAACAGATCAGCTGTTCGTGGTGGTGGTCGTAAACCTTGGCGTCAAAAAGGTACTGGTCGTGCTCGTCAAGGCTCAATCCGTTCACCTCAATGGCGTGGCGGTGGTGTTGTTTTCGGACCTACACCTCGTTCATACAGCTATAAATTACCTCGTAAGGTACGTCGTCTTGCAATTAAGTCAGTACTTTCACAAAAGGTTATCGATAATGATTTAATCGTTGTTGATTCATTTAGCTTTGATGCACCTAAGACTAAGGAATTCGCCGAAGTACTTAACAAGTTAGATGTTAATACTAAAGTATTAGTAGTTCTTGAAGACGGAAATGATTTTACTGCTTTATCAGCTCGCAACTTACCTAACGTAACTGTTGTTCCTGCTGATGGTATCAACGTATTAGACGTTGTAGGCAACCAAAAATTAATCCTTACTCAAGCTGCTCTTTCTAAAATTGAGGAGGTGCTTGCATAATGGAAGCACGCGATGTTATTTTACGCCCAGTAGTTACTGAAAGCTCAATGGCTGCAATGGACGACAAGAAATACACATTTGATGTTGATGTTCGTGCCAACAAAACACAAGTGCGTTACGCAATCGAAGAAATCTTTGGTGTCAACGTTAAAAACGTTAATATCATGAACGTCCGTGGCAAGTTAAAACGCCAAGGTCGCTATGCGGGTTACACTAAGAAACGCCGTAAAGCAATCGTGACATTAACAGCTGACTCAAAAGAAATCAAGATTTTTGAAGATTAATTAACATTAAATAGAATAAATTATAGGAGGGCATACACGTGGGAATTATTAAGTACAAACCAACCACAAATGGTCGTCGTAACATGACCAGCTCAGATTTTGCTGAGATCACAAAGACAACCCCTGAAAAGACGTTGTTGGAATCCCAAAGCCATACTGCTGGTCGTAATGCACATGGTCATATCACTGTTCGTCATCGTGGCGGCGGTCATAAACAATATTACCGTGTCATTGACTTCAAGCGTATTAAGGATGATATCAAAGCGACTGTTAAGTCAATCGAATATGATCCAAATAGAACATCAAATATCGCATTAATCCAATATCCAGATGGTATCAAATCATACATCATCGCCCCTAAAGGCCTTGAAGTAGGTATGATCGTTGAATCTGGTGTTAATGCTGATATCAAAGTAGGTAACGCATTACCATTAGCTAATATTCCTGATGGTACTCTTATCCACAATATCGAATTAAAACCTGGTAAAGGCGGCCAATTGGTTCGTTCAGCTGGTACATCAGCTCAATTATTAGGTAAAGAAGGCAAATACGCTATCGTTCGTTTAACTTCAGGCGAAACACGTATGATCCTACTTACATGTCGTGCAACGGTCGGTACAGTTGGTAACGGTCAACACGAATTAATCAAGATTGGTAAAGCTGGCCGTAAACGTTGGATGGGTATTCGTCCTACAGTTCGTGGTTCAGTAATGAACCCTAACGATCATCCTCATGGTGGTGGTGAAGGTAAAGCTCCTATCGGTCGTCCTTCTCCTATGTCTCCATGGGGTAAGAAGACACTTGGTAAGAAAACTCGTAGTAGTAAGGCTCGTTCAGAGAAACTTATTATTCGTCATCGTAAATCAAGATAATCAATTTAAATTGAACTTATCCAAAGCCAACGCGGCCTAAGCAATTAGGGCACGTTGCACTTTTCATTCGAAGGAGGTTTCATAATGAGTCGTAGTTTGAAAAAAGGACCATTCGCAGACGCTCACTTGCTCAACAAGATTGAAGCACAAGCCGACAGCGAAAAGAAACAAGTCATCAAGACTTGGTCCCGTCGCTCGACAATTTTCCCTAGCTTTATTGGTTACACAATCGCTGTTTATGATGGACGGAAACACGTTCCCGTTTTCATTTCAGATGATATGGTAGGCCATAAATTAGGCGAATTTGTACCAACAAGAACTTTCCATGGTCATGGAAATGACGATAAGAAAACAAAAGCACGCTAGAAAGGAGGATGAATCTCAATGGCAGATCAAATTACTAGTGCAACAGCTAGTGCTAAATCAGTTCGCATGCCTGCACGTAAAGTGCGTATGGTAATCGACTTGATCAGAGGCAAGAGTGTTGCAGAAGCAATTGCAATCTTAGAATTTACACCAAGAGCTGCTTCACCAGTTGTTATTAAAGTTTTGAAGTCAGCTATCGCTAACGCAGAACACAATTATGACTTAGACGCAGAAAACTTGGTTGTTACGAAAGCTTACGCTAACGAAGGACCAACATTGAAACGTTTTCGTCCTCGCGCTAAAGGCTCAGCATCACCAATCAACAAACGTACAAGTCATATCACTGTAGTTGTATCAGAAAAAGAAGCATAAGGAGGGATATCGCGTGGGTCAAAAGATTAATCCAACCGGTTTTCGTGTTGGCGTCATCCGTGATTGGGACGCTAAATGGTATGCAGAAAAAGATTTCGCAACATTCTTACACGAAGATCTTAAGATTCGTAAATATATCAACACAAAATTAGCTGACGCATCTGTCTCTACTATTGAAATCGAACGTGCTGCAAATCGCGTGAACGTTTCAATCCATACTGCTAAACCTGGTATGGTCATTGGTAAAGGCGGCTCAGAAGTAGAAAATCTACGTAAAGCTTTAAATAACTTAACAGGCAAGAAAGTACACATCAACATTGTGGAAATCAAGAAACCTGATTTAGACGCTCATTTAGTAGGCGAAGGTATTGCTCGTCAATTGGAAGCACGTGTTGCTTTCCGTCGCGCTCAACGCCAAGCTATGCAACGTACAATGCGCGCTGGTGCTAAGGGTATCAAAACTCAAGTTGCCGGCCGTTTGAACGGTGCTGACATGTCTCGTGTCGAAACACATGCTCAAGGAACTGTTCCTTTGCATACGTTACGTGCAGACATCGATTATTCATGGGACGAAGCCATGACTACTTACGGTAAATTAGGAGTTAAGACTTGGATTTATCGGGGCGAAGTATTACCTGCTAAAGCCAACAACAATACGAAAGGAGGGAAATAAACATGTTAGTACCTAAACGTGTAAAACATCGTCGTGAATTCCGTGGGAAGATGCGCGGTGCTGCAAAAGGTGGCAAAGAAGTCACTTTTGGTGAATTCGGGTTACAAGCATTAGAATCAAGTTGGATTACCAACCGTCAAATCGAAGCTGCCCGTGTTGCCATGACTCGTTACATGAAACGTGGTGGGAAAGTGTGGATTAAAATTTTCCCTCATAAATCATACACTGCAAAAGGTGTCGGCGTTCGAATGGGTTCAGGTAAGGGTGCTCCTGCTGGATGGGTTGCTGTAGTAAAACGTGAAAAAGTCATGTTTGAAATCGGCGGCGTTTCTGAAGAAGTTGCTCGTGAAGCATTACGCTTGGCATCACATAAATTGCCAGTTAAAACTAAGATCGTAAAACGCGAGGAAGTAGGTGGCGAGTCAAATGAAGGCTAAAGATATTATTGAATTAACCACTGCTGAAATGCTTGAAAAAGAACACCAATACAAAGAAGAATTATTCAATCTTCGTTTCCAACAAGCTACCGGTCAATTAGAAAATACCGCCCGCTTAAAGCAAGTTCGTCAGAACATTGCACGGATTAAAACTGTATTACGTCAACAAGAACTTAACAAATAATAAATGGAAAGGAGCTATTTACTTTGAGCGAAGAAAGTCGTAACCATCGTAAAGTGTACCAAGGCCGTGTTGTTTCAGACAAAATGGATAAAACAATCACTGTCATGGTTGAAACTTATAAAACACATCCTGAATACGGTAAACGTGTTAAATATTCAAAGAAATATTATGCACAAGATGACAACAACGAAGCAAAGGTTGGCGACGTTGTGCGTGTTATGGAAACTCGTCCTTTGTCACGTACAAAACGGTTCCGTTTATTAGATGTCGTTGAAAAAGCAGTTATTATCTAAATCGTTACTCATATAAAAGTGACGGAAGGAGGACCTATAAGTGATTCAATCAGAAAGTCGTCTTAAAGTTGCTGATAACTCAGGTGCCCGTGAAATTTTAACTATTAAAGTTTTAGGTGGCTCAGGTCGCAAGACTGCCAATATTGGTGATGTTATCGTTGCAACAATTAAACAGGCAACACCAGGTGGCGTTGTCAAAAAAGGTGAAGTTGTCAAGGCTGTTATCGTTCGTACTAAGTCAGGTGCTCGTCGTGTAGACGGTTCTTACATCAAGTTCGATGAAAACGCTGCTGTTATCATCAATGATGACAAGACTCCAAAAGGAACACGTATCTTCGGACCAGTTGCACGTGAATTACGTGACAGTGATTTCATGAAGATCGTTTCCTTAGCGCCTGAAGTTCTATAATTACAGACTACCAAGGAGGTGCGTATATCAATGTTTGTTAAAACTGGTGATAAAGTAAAAGTAATCAGCGGTAAAGATAAAGGTAAAGAAGGTACAATCATCAAAGCTATGCCTAAAGAAGGTCGAGTTGTTGTTGAAGGTATCAATACCATTAAAAAGCACGTTAAGCCAAATGCTCAAAATCCTAATGGTGGGATTGTTGATACAGAGGCAAGTATCGATGCTTCAAACGTCATGCTAATCGATCCATCAAACAACGAACCAACACGTGTTGGCTACAAAGTTGTCGATGGCAAGAAAGTACGCGTGTCAAAGAAAACTGGAGAATCAATCGATAAATAATCTTTTGGGGAAAGGAGGCACTTTTTACATGACTAACCGTTTAAAAGAAAAATATGTTAAAGAAATGACACCAGCGTTGATCGAAAAGTTCAACTACACATCAAGCATGCAAGTACCTAAGATCGAAAAGATCGTACTTAACATGGGTGTTGGTGATGCTGTTTCTAACGCTAAGAACTTGGACAAAGCTGTTGAAGAATTAGGTTTGATTGCTGGTCAAAAACCATTAATCACAAAAGCTAAGAAATCAATCGCCGGCTTCCGTTTACGTGAAGGTATGCCAATCGGCGCTAAAGTAACTTTACGTGGCGAAAGAATGTACGATTTCTTAGATAAATTAGTTAACGTATCTTTACCTCGTGTTCGTGATTTTCACGGTGTTAGTGCAAAATCATTCGATGGTCGCGGTAATTATACATTAGGTGTACGCGAACAATTGATCTTCCCTGAAATCGATTATGATAAGGTAGATCGCGTTCGTGGTTTAGATGTTGTTATTGTAACAACTTCAAACACTGACGAAGAAGCACGCGAATTGTTAACACAATTCGGCATGCCATTTGCTAAATAAAAAGGGAGGTCAATTTCTTGGCTAAAAAATCTTTAGTTGTAAAGAATCATCGTCCTGCAAAATTCTCAACACAAGAATACACACGTTGCGAACGTTGTGGACGTCCACATTCTGTATATCGTAAGTTTAAGCTTTGCCGGGTTTGCCTCCGTGAATTAGCTCATAAGGGCCAAATTCCAGGCATGAAAAAAGCCAGCTGGTAATCAAAAGATTCAATAAAGGAGGTTAATCCACATGGTCATGACAGATCCTATCGCAGACTATCTAACACGTATTCGTAACGCCAACATGGTACGTCACGAATCTTTAGAAGTTCCTGCTTCACGTATTAAAAAAGATATTTCTGAAATTTTGAAACGCGAAGGCTTCATCCGTGATTACGAAGTGATTGAAGACGACAAACAAGGTATCATCCGTGTATTCTTGAAGTATGGTAAGAATAACGAACGTGTTATCTCTGGTTTGAAACGTATTTCAAAACCTGGTTTACGTAATTACGTAAAAGCTAACGAAGTTCCTAAGGTATTAAATGGTTTAGGAATTGCTATTATCTCAACAAGTAACGGCGTCGTAACTGACAAAGAAGCTCGTGAAAAGGCTGCCGGCGGCGAAGTTCTCGCATACGTCTGGTAATCTAAACTTTAAATAAGGAGGTGTCATTAACGTGAGTCGTATCGGATTAAAAGTAATTGAAATCCCTGCAGGTGTTACCGTAACAAAAGACGGTGAAAACATCACTGTTAAGGGACCTAAAGGTGAACTAACTCGTCATTTCAATCCAATCATTGAAATGCACCAAGAAGGAAACCTTATCAACTTTACACGTAAGAGTGAAAGCGATCGTGCAATGCACGGTACTATGCGTGCTAACTTAAATAACATGATTTTGGGTGTTACGGAAGGCTTCAAGAAGACATTGGATCTTATCGGTGTTGGTTACCGTGCCCAATTAAAAGGTAAAACTTTAGTATTAAATGTTGGTTACTCTCATCCAGTTGAAATGGAAGCACCAGAAGGTGTTAACGTAGAAGTGCCATCAAATACAAACATCATCATCAGCGGTATTAGCAAACAAAAAGTTGGCCAATTCGCAGCTGAAATTCGTGATGTACGTCCTCCAGAACCTTACAAAGGCAAAGGTATTCGTTATACTGATGAACATGTTCGCCGTAAAGAAGGTAAAACTGGTAAATAAAGCAGCCTAGCTGTTTAAACAACATTAAGAGGTGAAAATTGTGATTTCAAAACCAGACAAGAATAAGACACGTCAAAAACGCCATACACGCGTTCGTGGCAAGATCTCTGGTACTGCTGACTGCCCACGCTTGAACGTTTTCCGTTCTAACAAAAACATCTACGCTCAACTTATTGATGACGTAGCGGGTGTGACGCTAGCAAGTGCCTCAACATTAGATAAAGAAGTAAAAGTAGAAGGAACTAAAGTCGAACAAGCACAACAAGTCGGCGCATTAGTTGCACAACGTGCAGTTAAAGCAGGCCACAAAGTTGTTGTCTTTGATCGTGGCGGCTATTTATATCATGGTCGTATCGAAGCTTTAGCTACAGCTGCTCGTGAAAACGGACTAGAATTCTAATAAGGAGGAAAACCATTTATGACTTACATTGATCCAACTCATTTAGACTTAGAAGATCGCGTTGTTTCAATCAACCGTGTTACAAAAGTTGTTAAAGGTGGACGTCGTCTACGTTTTGCTGCTATCGTAATCGTTGGTGATAAAAACGGTCACGTTGGTTTCGGTACTGGTAAAGCTCAAGAAGTACCTGAAGCTATTCGTAAAGCCGTTGAAGACGCTAAAAAGAATCTAATCAATGTGCCTAAGGTTGGTACAACCTTACCTCATGAAGTTATCGGTCGCTTCGGCGCTGGTCGTGTGCTATTAAAACCAGCCGTTGAAGGTTCTGGTATCGCCGCTGGTGGCGCTGTTCGTGCCGTCATGGAATTAGCAGGAATCGATGATGTGACAAGTAAAACATTGGGTAGCAAAACTGCTATCAACGTTATTCGTGCCACAATTGACGGTTTAACTCGTATGAAGACTGCTGAACAAATCGCAGAATTGCGTAACATCTCTGTAGAAAGCTTACAAAACTAGGAGGATAACTGAACATGGCTAAATTAAAGATTACTTTAAGAAAAAGTGCTGCTCATCGTCTTCCAGAACAACGTAAAATGGTCAAAGAATTTGGCTTGAACCGAGTAAATAGTTCTGTAATCAAACCAGATGATGCTGCAACTCGCGGTGTGATTTTCAAACTCGCACATTTAGTAACAGTCGAAGAAATTAAAGACTAATTTCAACATATATTGCAAGGAGGTGCGCACAATAATGAAACTACATGAATTGAAACCTAACGAAGGTGCTCGCGATGTTCGCAAGCGTGTCGGTCGTGGTACGTCTTCAGGTACTGGTAAAACAGCTGGCCGTGGACAAAAAGGCCAAAAGGCTCGTAGTAAGGTACGTTTAGGCTTTGAAGGTGGGCAAATGCCTTTATTCCGTCGTATGCCAAAACGCGGCTTCAAGAACATCAACCGCAAAGAATATGCTATCGTTAACCTTAACGATTTAAATCGTTTTGAAGACGGTACAGAAATCACAGCAACTGTATTAATCGAAGCAGGTGTTGTTAAGAACGAACTTTCAGGTGTTAAAGTATTAGCAAATGGTGAATTAAACAAAAAATTGAACATTAAGGTAAGCAAGTATTCTGAAGCTGCAAAAGCTGCTGTAGAAGCTGCTGGCGGTTCAATTGAGGTGATTTAATTGCTTAAAACACTAAGAAACGCATTTAAAGTCAAGGAAATCCGTAGTAAGATTTTGTTTACTTTAGGCGTTTTGATCGTTTATCGTTTAGGTGCACAAATTACGGTACCAGGTGTTAACGCTGGCGCGTTAACCAAGTTAGGATCAACTGGTTTGATTCCTTTACTTGATACTGTTAGTGGTGGTGGCTTGGCGAATTACTCCATCTTCTCGATGGGGGTTTCACCATTCATCACGGCCCAAATTGTGGTTCAATTACTACAAATGGACATTGTGCCTAAATTTGTAGAATGGAGCAAGCAAGGTGAAGTTGGGAGACGTAAACTTAACCAAGTGACGCGTTACTTAACGATCATCTTAGCGTTTATCCAATCAATTGGGATTACTGCTGGCTTTAACTCACTCAGTCAAATGGGTTTGGTTAAGGATCCAGGAATTAAGACCTTCGTTAGCATCGGGATCATCCTGACGGGTGGGACGATGTTAATTACTTGGTTAGGTGAACAGATAACTGATAAAGGTTTAGGGAATGGTGTTTCAATGATTATCTTCGCGGGTATCATTGCGCGCCTCCCAAGTGGCCTTCATCAAATCATCAAGGAACATGTCTTGAATGCTTCTAAAGGTGAAATGTGGCTTGGTATCTTGTTCGTTGTTGGCTTGATTGTAGCGGTTTTAGTCATTGTGACTTTCGTTACTTGGGTGCAACAGGCGAACCGTAAGATTCCAATTCAATATACACGTCGCGAAGCAGGTGCAGGTGACAACAGTTACTTACCACTAAAGGTCAATGTTGCTGGTGTGATTCCGGTTATCTTTGCTAGTTCATTTATTATGACACCTCAAACAATCTTAATGGCCTTCCAGGGAAGCCATGGTGAAGATGCTTGGTTCAAAGTTATGTCAGACATTTTCAGTATGCAAACTGTGACAGGTTCGATCGTTTATACGGTGCTCATTATTCTCTTTACCTTCTTCTACGCGTTTGTTCAGGTTAACCCTGAAAAAGTTGCTGAGAACTTGACCAAACAAGGGAGTTATATCCCAGGTGTTTGGCCGGGTAAAGGTACCGAGAAATATCTCTCCGGCGTATTAATGCGACTATCGACTGTCGGTGCGTTGTTCTTAGGGGTAATTGCATTATTACCTCAATTAGCAGCAAACCTCGGTGGTCTACCTCAATCAATTGGTTTAGGTGGGACTAGTTTACTAATCGTCGTTGGTGTGGCGCTTGAAAGCACACGTCAACTCGAAGGTTTACTCATGAAACGGAAATACGTTGGCTTCATTCGATAAGCAATTATCGTTTAAAAAGTATTGAATCCTTGTTTTAAATAGGAGGCAAAGGCATGAATCTCATGTTAATGGGACTTCCTGGCGCTGGTAAGGGAACACAAGCTGAAAAGATTGTTGACGCTTATCATATTCCACACATTTCAACTGGTGACATGTTTAGAGCTGCTATGGCAGATCAAACAGACCTTGGTGTTAAAGCTAAGGCCTTCATCGACAAAGGTGAATTGGTACCAGACGATGTGACAAACGGAATTGTCGAGGAACGTCTTTCACAAGCAGATACTAATGTAGGTTATCTTCTTGATGGTTTTCCTCGGACACTTGACCAAGCGGATGCTTTAGCGGTCATTACTGATAAATTGAACAAACCTTTAGATGGTGTGATTAACATTGATGTTGATCCTGAAATCTTGGCTGATCGTTTATCTGGTCGCTTCATTTGTAAAACTTGTGGCGCAACGTACCACAAGCTTTACCATCCAACTCAAGTGGAAGGCACATGTGATCGCTGTGGCGGCCACGTCTTCTTCCAACGAGAAGATGATAAACCTGAAACGGTTAAGAATCGCTTAAAGGTCAATATCGAAATGAATACACCTTTACTTGATTTTTATGAAAAACGTAACCTGCTTTACACGGTAGATGGGAATCAAGAAATTGATGACGTGTTCGCTGCCGTTAAAAAAGTACTTGATACCATTAAAGACTAGTCATCAACTCAAGTGATCTTTTAGGTCATTATTCACGTAAAAGCCTGACTTGTGGTTAATGACTAAGTACTCAGTGCTTTTAAAAATTTAATGCTTGTGATATAATATCTCGGTATGACACTAGGGTGAGTGCGGAGAGCTCTCACCATTTTTCTGTATGAATTTTCATAACCACAAGGGGGTACTTTTGCGTGGCAAAAGATGACGTCATTGAAATTGAAGGTAAAGTAACTGATACTTTACCAAATGCAATGTTCAAAGTAGAACTTGAAAATGGTGCTGTGATTTTGGCACACGTTTCAGGTAAAATCCGTAAGAATTACATCAAGATTTTACCGGGAGACCGTGTGACAGTTGAACTATCACCATATGATTTGACTAAGGGACGAATTACGTATCGCTTTAAATAGGCGTAAGGATCATATCAAGGAGGTCAGTCGATATGAAAGTAAGACCATCAGTAAAACCAATGTGCGAACATTGTAAAGTTATTAAACGAAAAGGCCGCGTTATGATTATCTGCGCAGCTAATCCAAAACACAAACAACGTCAAGGTTAATTAATAAGCAGGAGGTGCAAGAATGGCTCGTATCGCAGGTGTGGATTTACCACGTGATAAACAAATTGTGATTGCTTTAACTTATATTTTCGGAATCGGAAATACAACTGCCGTTAAAGTCTTGGCTGATGCTGGCGTCCCAACAGACGTCCGTACACGCGATTTAACGCCGGATCAAGAAGACAAGATCCGTGCAGCATTAGATACAGTTAAAGTTGAAGGCGATCTTCGTCGTGAAGTTAGCTTAAACATCAAACGTCTACAAGAAATCGGTTCTTATCGTGGCATGCGTCATCGTCGTGGTTTACCAGTTCGTGGTCAAAACACGAAGAACAACGCTCGTACACGTAAAGGTAAGAAAGTTTCTATCGCAGGCAAGAAAAAATAATCAGTAAAAGGAGGTTATAATTTATGGCAAACAAGAAGAATGCACCACGTAAGCGTCGTGTAAAGAAAAATATCGAAGCTGGCGTTGCACATATTCACTCAACATTTAACAACACTCTTGTAATGATCACTGATCCTAACGGGAATGCTGTTGCATGGTCATCTGCTGGTTCATTAGGTTTCAAAGGTAGTCGTAAGTCAACACCTTTTGCTGCTCAAATGGCTGCAGAAGCTGCTGGTAAAGAAGCCATGGAACATGGTATGAAATCTATTGAAGTTGCTGTTAAAGGACCAGGTTCTGGTCGTGAAGCTGCAATCCGCTCATTACAAGCAACTGGTTTAGAAGTTACTGCTATTCGTGACGTCACACCAGTTCCTCATAATGGATCTCGTCCTCCAAAACGCCGTCGTGTTTAGTCTGGGCTACGCTTCATTTTGAGACAAACTGAAACGTGTTCACGTATAAACACTTCTCGTTTTGAAAGGGGTAAAAGATAAGAATGATCGAATTTGAAAAACCAAACATTACAAAGGTTGATGAAAGTACTAACTACGGTAAATTCGTTGTTGAACCACTTGAACGTGGCTACGGTACGACTTTAGGTAACTCTTTACGTCGTATCTTATTAGCATCTTTACCAGGTACTGCTGTCACAGATATCCAAATTGATGGTGTCTTACATGAATTTTCAACAATTGATGGCGTCCTAGAAGACGTGACACAAATCATTTTGAATATCAAAAAATTAGCACTTAAATTGCACGTTGAAGAAGACAAAACGATTGAGATTGACGTTAAGGGACCAGCAACAGTTACTGCTGCTGATATCATTTCGGATGACGATGTTGAAGTCTTAAATACTGATCAATATATTTGTACAGTAGCTGAAGGCGGCAATTTCCACGTGCGAATGACAGTTAAAAAAGGCCGTGGTTATGTTGCTGCTGTTCAAAACAAGTCAGACGATATGCCAATTGGTGTTTTACCAATCGACTCAATTTATACCCCAATCAGTCGTGTCAACTATCAAGTAGAAAGTACACGTGTTGGTCGTCGTAACGATTTCGACAAGTTAACACTTGATGTTTGGACAAACGGTTCCATCAGTCCTAGAGAAGCTATTAGCTTAGCTGCGAAGATTATGACAGAGCATTTGGCAATCTTTGTAGATCTTACTGATGAAGCGAAGAATGCTGAAATCATGGTCGAAAAAGAAGAGACGCATAAAGAAAAAATGCTTGAAATGACAATTGAAGAGTTAGATTTATCAGTCCGTTCATACAACTGTTTGAAACGCGCTGGTATCAACACTGTTCAAGAGTTAACTGACAAATCAGAAGCAGATATGATGAAAGTTAGAAATCTTGGTCGCAAGTCGTTAGAAGAAGTTAAGAACAAGTTATTTGATCTTGGCTTAGGCTTACGCACAGAAGAATAAACTGATAAGAAGGAGGGACTCCATTCATGAGTTATCGTAAATTAGGTCGTACAAGCTCACAACGTAAAGCAATGTTACGTGATTTGACAACAGATTTAATCATCAATGAACGTATTGTTACTACTGAAGCTCGTGCCAAAGAAATTCGTAAAACAACTGAAAAAATGATCACTTTAGGTAAACGCGGTGATTTACACGCTCGTCGTCAAGCTGCAGCATTCGTTCGTAACGAAGTAGCTGATATTCGCGAAGAAGACGATGCTGTAATCGTTCAATCTGCTTTACAAAAGTTATTTAGTGACATTGCTCCACGTTATGCTGAAAGAAATGGTGGTTACACACGCATTCTTAAAACAGCCCCTCGTCGTGGTGACGGTGCATTAATGGTTATTATTGAACTTGTTTAATAATAAAAAATGATTTCTAGGTCATTTGATCGATGAGACAGGGCGTTATGATGATGGCATTTATTTGCCAAGTCTAGTCCTAAGGTTATGTTAGCACTACAGCATAGCTTTCATCGATTGATGATTTACATAATAAAACGTCTAATTCTGTTAACAGAGTTAGGCGTTTTTTGTGTTAGGTAGAAATATAAACAGAGCGACTTACACAGCCACTTTAAGGGGATTCTATGATAAAATAGAGGGTAGTTTCGCAGCCCTAGAAGCAAGTGGTTGGGCGATTTTGGTAGAAACGTGCCCTTTCAAGCAACTTCTTGCGTCTAGCGACATCAGGTAAATCAACGATTACATCGTTAATTCACCTGATTATGCTATACTCAGAATTTACCGCTTGAAGTGGCACTCTAAATTGAAACGTGCCTTTCAAAGCTGCCTTTTGTGCTTAGCTATGCATCGCAAACAATCGACTGTGTCGCTTATTCACGATACTAGGCTAATGCTCAGAGCCAAAACGCTTTGACGGCACTCTAAATTGAAACGTGCCCTTTCAAGCAACTTCTTCCGTCTAGCGACATCAGTCAAATCAACGATTACATCGTTAATTCACCTGATTATGCTATACTCAGAAGCTACCGCTTGAAATGGCACTCTAAATCATGAAATTAGGTATTCTCAATGAATGAAAATAAAATCATAGAAGTGACACATTTAAAATATGAATACCCACAGGCGAATCGGTTGGCCCTTAATGATTTATCGGTCAGCATCAATGCCGATGAGTGGGTCGCAATTATTGGCCATAATGGGAGTGGTAAGAGTACGTTTGCCAAATCCTTGAATGGCTTATTAGATTTACAGTCAGGAAGTATTACGATTGATGGATTACCCTTATCGATTGAAACCGTTTGGGACATTCGCCGTAAGATTGGCATGGTTTTCCAAAATCCGGATAATCAATTTGTTGGCGCGACGGTCGAAGATGATGTGGCGTTTGGTCTGGAAAACCAAGGGATTGAACGGACTGAAATGCAGCGACGGGTTCAAGATGCGGTTGACCGCGTTGGTATGACCCAATTTATGACGCGCGAACCAAGTCGTTTATCAGGCGGCCAGAAGCAACGAGTGGCATTAGCGGGGATTATCGCCCAACAACCTGAGATTCTCATTCTCGATGAAGCAACAAGCATGCTTGATCCTAAGGGACGCCAAGAAGTCCTCGAGACCATTCATACGTTGAAACAAGAAACGAAAATGACCGTGCTTTCCATTACCCATGATATTGACGAAGCGGCTAGTGCGGATCGGATTGTTATGTTAGACAAGGGACAAGTGATTGATCAAGGGACACCAGCCGAAATCTTTGCATATGGCCAACGATTGCTCGACCTCGGGTTAGATGTACCGTATCCCGAGAAACTCAAAGCAGCACTTACTAAGTTAGGCGTACCGATGCCAGCGGACTATCTCACAACGGAAAGGATGGTTGATCATCTATGGACATTACATTCAAAGATGTAAGTTATACGTATCAACCCGGGACACCTTTTCAAGGGATTGGGTTAAAACACATTAATTTAACGATTGAATCGGGCTCTTATACAGCATTAATCGGCCATACCGGCAGTGGCAAGTCGACGTTATTGCAACACTTGAATGCGTTGTTGAAGCCGACTGAAGGGATCGTGCAGATTGGTGAGCGCCAAATTACGCCTGAAACGAATAACAAAAATTTGAAGATTATCCGGCAAAAAGTTGGTATGGTCTTCCAATTTCCAGAAAGTCAATTATTTGAAGCTACGGTCCAAAAGGATATCGCCTTTGGCCCCCAAAATTTCGGGGTACCAGAAGCCGAAGCGCTTGAACGGGCTAAAGCAATGGTTGAACTGGTTGGTCTGCCAGAAGCGGTCTTAGAACAATCACCATTTGATTTATCCGGTGGCCAGATGCGCCGGGTTGCAATTGCTGGTGTTTTGGCCATGCAGCCAGAAGTCTTAATTCTCGATGAACCAACCGCTGGGCTCGATCCAGTTGGTCGCCGGGAAATGATGGGCTTATTTGAAAAGCTGCACCGCGAACAGGGGATGACAATTGTGATGGTTACACATCAAATGGACGATGTTGCTAACTATGCAGATCACGTTGTTGTCTTGGAAAATGGAGGGATTGCCAAGAGTGGGACACCGCGCGAAATTTTTGCCGATCCGGAATGGCTAACGTCTAAACAACTAGGTCTGCCCACCACGACGCAGTTTGCCCAAGCATTAATCAAGAAGGGCTTTGTATTCCCTAAGGTACCGTTAACGGAACACGAGTTGGCGGCAATGTTGCGCGATCAGTTACCACAGGAAGCAGGTGGCGCTAATGAATAAACTAATTCTAGGCCGCTATATCCCGGGAGATTCAATCCTGCATCGAATGGACCCACGGGCGAAGTTAATTGCCAGTTTCTATTACATCGGAATCATTTTCTTAGCACGCTCTTGGCCAGCTTATCTTTTATTATTTGTTTTCACGATGGCTTTAATTCTAATTTCGAAAATTAAACTCAGTTTCTTCTTGAAAGGGGTGCGGCCATTATTGTGGCTCATCCTCTTTACCGTTTTACTCCAAATTTTCTTCACGCGTGGAGGCACCGTCTATTGGCAGTGGGGCTTCTTGAGCCTAACCAAGTTCGGATTACTCAACGGGGCGTATATCTTCATGCGTTTTGTATTGATTATCTTCATGTCGACGCTCTTAACGTTAACGACACCACCGTTATCATTAGCGGATGCGATCGAATCGATCCTGAAGCCATTAAAAGTCATCCATTTCCCAGTCTATGAAGTCGCATTGATGTTATCAATTGCCCTACGCTTCGTACCAACGTTGATGGATGAAACCACGAAGATTATGAATGCGCAACGTGCGCGGGGTGTTGATTTCGGCGAAGGTAGTCTTTTGCAACAAATGAAAGCTATTATTCCCATCTTAATTCCGCTATTTGTTAGTAGCTTCAACCGGGCTGATGACTTAGCAACTGCCATGGAAGCCCGTGGTTATCAAGGTGGCGAAGGCCGCAGTAAATATCGTGTCTTGAAATGGCAGACAAGAGATACGCTCGCGTTTGTCGCAATGGCGGTATTAACGATTGGGTTAGTAATCTTACGTTAATCAATAATAATAAAAAGCATTATCTGAAAACAACCTCAAAAAGGTGATTTTACAGATAATGCTTTTTTAGTAGCAACGGTTAATTATTTCTAATCCTAGCATGAGTCCTGAAAACGACTGGTATAGCAGGATTTATATAAGCATTAGGTTATATTTACATGTCTCAAAATATAATGGTAAACAAGTTAAAAAAATAACATATTCAGCCAAGTGAATTTAAAAAAAGTTTATTTTCGAAACGCTTACAGCGTCAATAAGTCTGTTAACATAGGAAAAATCTAATTGAAAATATTACTTGCACAATTGAAAATGAGATGGTACATTATTCACATAGCAGAGGAAATTAACGTCATTGACTAATAATGATCGCTGCTAAAAAATAAAAAACGCACATGGAGGCGAAAATTATGATCAAGAGTACAAAAATGGTTAGTTTATTATTAACATCATCAACGGTGTTAGGTTTGATGGTGAGCACAGGTGTTGCAACGGTACGGGCAGCCGAAAATAGCTCAGTGAAGACTGAACAAAAAGTAAACACAAAAGCAAAATCAAAGATTGCAGATCCAAAAGCAGGTATTGGATTCTTAACGAAAGGTTCTACAACTTTTGAAGGTTCAAACATGCTTGAAGGTGTTCATCTATCAAATGACTTTTCATTAACTTCTGGTACTTTACAGATTTCATATACTGGTAAGACAACTATAGCTCTTGCAGTGGGTGAAAAAACAAAAACTCAGATCGTAATGCCTGATGAATTTAAAGCGTTAATGAATAAAACAACAGCAGATGGAAAAACATTCTTAGATTATATCGAACCATCAAGTTACTTCTACGCACCGAATAACCAAGGTGGACAACCACAGAAATATACTTATAAGCGCGAAGATATTTCATACGACCGTACGAATAACGTCTTAGTCTTCCAAAACAAGATTGGCTTATACAACATTTTCAACAATCAAACGCTTGAATCACACATCTATATCGACTTAGGTCAAGCGATTACAGATTTAGGTGAACGAATTCCTGATGCATATAACAACTCATTCTATCAATTTCAATCAGTTGTTACATCAACAGAAGCAATTCCAGATTGGAGCTTAATCGGGGATGCAGAATCTGAAGGTAAGATTAACTGGGATAAATTAGATAAAGGCTGGACAATTATTAACCAAGTACCAACAATTCATACACCAGTTAAGGATACGGATACTAAAGTGATTGGTGGTAACGCACCAGCTGGTTCAACGGTTAAAATTCGTGCTAACTCAGAAGATGGTCCAGTTATCGGGACAGCAATTGCTGGCGTTGATGGCACATACATTGCTGATATTATCCAACAAAAAGCCGGTACGAAATTATACGCTGATCAAACAACAGCATTAGGCACTAAAGGGTTTGGGACAGCAATTGTGGAACACGATAACGCAGTACCACCAGCACCTTCATTGGACGCATCAAGAGTTAAGTGGGGAGTAATTGTAAACGGTAAAATCAGTACACCGGGACATACAATTGAGGCGGTTGATATGTATACAAATGAAAAATATAATGTGACTGTTAGCGAAGACGGCTTATCATTCAAATTTGATACAAGCCAAATTGATCAAGATGTTTTACCAACAAATGTTATTTTCACAGAACATAATGGTGATCAAGTAAGTAAGGAAACAACATTGTTAGTTATGCCAAAGGGATAATTCTAACATTTAAAAATAAATAAGCATATAAAAAGGAACTCATCACTTTCACAGTGATGAGTTCCTTTTTATATGCTTAACTGGGATTAATAAATACGGTTAGGAGTAGTCGTAATTTAACATTTGGAATTGTTTGTTAACTTAACCGATATCAACGTGATGAATTATTTGATTCCAAAAATGATATCTAATAAATGGTTAATTAGAAAAACATCATAAAAATAGCCGGTATGTGATTGATTTAACGCTTATAATAAGCTGTTATTTTTTAATTCTATAATTAGTAAAAATGGGAATTTAGAATTAAAAGGGCTAATTTATAACGATTATAGCTATGTTTTTAACGTAGAAAGAATTTGTTAATTAATAAAAATAAAAACCGCAACTCTTGATTTGTGAATCATTAACTCTAGAGTTAGTTTACACCATTGTTTAATAGCGTGCAAGGTAATTAATGTAATTATCTATTTTTTTTAATGTTATTCTAACGGGCTTTATAAAAATTAACAGCTTGTTCTGTTAACGGGGGTGTTCATTGCGCTTGGCTAATAATTGCTTTTCGAATAAAACCATAACTCAAGAGTTATGGTTTTTGTTTAAAATATTTGAACTAGCGCTGTAGCAGTTAGGGTGAGTCCTAAGAATGGCGCAGACGGTTACATGACGTAACAGAGCACTACGGGAGGGTATTTAACATGAAGAAGCGAATTATCTATAGTTTATTAATAATTTTCCTATTGATGACAACGGTTGTTCAATCACTAGGTGCTGTATTAGCGACCTCATCAACGCAAGACGGCGATGATAGTGTGAAGACATCTAAAATAATAGATAGCACTAAAGCAATTACGCAAGTCAGTGGCTCTTCGCAACTTCGTAGCAGTAGCCAAAGTATTGTTCAATCGTCTAGTGAACAACAAACGTCTAAGAAGAGCGAGTCTAAGAAAAGTAGTGAAAAAAAAGCATCATCGAAGAAACAAGTTAAGTCTGTTTTGATTCAACCACGAGCAATTACTGAAACGGATCCGTATACGTATCCTGATTTCAGTAAGACATTATCATCACAGCAAGGCGTAATCACTGTTAACTACGATTCAGCTGGTAATGCGCACACATCGATTGCTGATGCATCGGGGACCTTAAAACCAGATGATTCGTACAACGAAATTCCTTATCCGAATAACGCGTTTCCAAGTTTTATCCCAGGTGTTTCGACTGAAACGGATTATGGTCAGACAAAGTCGAGTAAAGATTTTATAAATGGTAATGGATTAGACGGTGATAAAGATTATATCTACTATACAAAAGTCATGGCCTTTCGGGATGGAAATGGGAAACAACATTGGATTGACATTAAACAGAAATTTGTAGGCCTTGAAAAGCACGGTTGGTATAATGATTGGCCTCAGTGGAAAACGCAAGGCTATAGTGATCCTAATGGTACTACTTTGGATACAACGTATATCACTAATTGGGGTTTTAATTTCGGCCGTGGCACTAATAAAGGTAATCAAAATCGACAAGATATGTTGGGGATCAATGGCTCATTTCAAGCACCCGGTGGTTTTAGAACGACTAAGATAAAATCTTCAGCAGGTGGTATTTTAGATAAAGATCCAAAAGCCTATTTACAGTATCGTCAGTTGGCAACGGTCAAGTTAGAATTCTACGATAATGAAACTAAAAAACCGATTAGCATATCTGGCTTCTTAACGGTTGCCGATTTAGATCACCGCGATTTTTTACAATTTTCTAAAGATAGCAATATTCAAGGCGTTTACGTTACAAATAATCAAGTCACTAAGAGTACGTTAAAAGGGACTTTCGGGCCAGGAATGGATCCATCAACCGTGATTGTTAATAATATCGGGAATAAAGAATATACTGACAGAAACGGGGGATCTGCTAATAACGGTGACGAATGGGGGGACAATAACGAAGTTATTAACCCCGACAATACAGATGCTTGGGCGACCGTTACGTTCAGTAAAACGCAATCAATTCAATATGCAGTTTCTGATTGGCAACGGTTAGATTTTCTAGCATCAGCGCTCGTACCGGTGGCATTCTCTGCACCTGGAAAGTCAGGTGATGGCGATGAATGGAATCAAGATTGGGATGACAATAATATTAACTATAATGTTGTTGCGACGTTACCATATCGTGGGAGTACAATTAAAAACCCACAACATGGTACAGCTGAAAGTGGCACGATTAGTACCTTCCATCCAACGGAAAAGTTTGAACTAACCGATCCGATCAATGAGAATTTAAAAGTTGATAAAGTCACGATTATGCAAGATGGGGTAACGGATGTAACCGCCAATTTTGATATTGATACGACTGGTAACAAAGTGACGGCAAAGGCGAAGGCTGATTTCTTGGGCAAGGAAGATAACTACGCTAAAACGTATAATATGAAGATTGAAACATCAGTTGCAGCCGATGCCGATTTAAGCAGTCTACCAACTGTGACGGCAACGGATGATAAGGGTGTCAAACATACGTATGCGAAAATCGCCAATACCGCACATTTAGATGTTGTTAAAGCGGCTGGTGCAAAAGCGGAAGGTTGGGACAGTAATGAGGCCTTCGGACACGTTAAAGTCCCAGATCCTGTCCGTGAAGTGCAGGATATGAAACAAGAAATCAAGAACTACGATACAGCGGGTGAAGATTGGCAACCGATTGTAGAGGATATGTCGACAACTACAGGCCATGTGGGTGATAAAGTTGGTTATCGTTTCTCTTTCAAAGCTAAAGATTCAAATACGGCAAGTATTACGGATGCTTCAATCAATGCGATTTCCGTTAACGCCGGGCTGAGCGCACCAACTAACACTAAGGTGACGGTTGGTTCAACAACAACGGATGGTACGGTTGTTGAGGGTTCAACCGCTGGTGTTTATGCCATTAAAATTGATACACCGATTAAAAAAGGTGAGACAGTCACAGTAACCTTTGAGAGAACGGCTAATAAAAGTGGCTTTTATTTACAACCCGGTTATTTAAAGGCTGCTTCCTTAACCGCTGACCCTGTCGGCCATAATTTAGTGCCGGATGGCTATCCATTTAATCCGGCTGTTATCACTATAACCGCTGCTAATAATACAGCTGCTATCCAACAATTCATTAAAAACAGAAGTATTGCTGCCGAAACTTGGAAGGGCCCTGGTATTGGTGATGATAAGGCTGAAACAAGTGGCGTTCCTGGGAATATCATCGATTATAAATTCAAGGTTGCACCTGGTGCAAAAAATGGCGCTGCTTTAGCGGCAACTGCCTTGAAAGATATTACGATGAAAGAATCAGGCGGGATGTCATTAGTTAATCCAGAAGGCTCTGCGGATGCTACGAAGCAAGTGAAAATTACAATCGATGGTGAAACGCCTATCTATATAAGTGGTAACCCAATTAGTAACAACGCGGAACTGGCGATAGCTGACCCACTAGAAAAGGGTAAGGGTGTAACAATTGAGTATAGTGCGAAGATTAGTCAGACTGCCTATACGCAAGATGTTACCAACGACGCGAACTTCTACGCATCAAACTTAACAGGCGATATGCCAGCAACTTCAACAGTCATTGATAAGACGCACAAAACCGCAGCCAATCAATCAATTTTACACATTAAGAATCAACGTGAAGTTGAAGATTTGAAACAAAAAATTAAGAACAAAACAACTGGTGAAGATTGGCAATATGATGATGCGAAGGATCCTAAGGCTGTAACCGAAGGTAAAATCGGTGATGAAATTGCTTATGAATTCTCATTTACAGCAAAGTCAAATAATACCGCTGATATTGAAGGGCAAATTTTGAAGGCAATCGGGATTCAAAAAGCTGATCAATTAACAGCACCAACTAACTTGAAAGTGACGACAGGCGCAAGTGATACGCCGATTGCTGCAACGCTAGGTGGTTCAGGCGAAGATAGTTACATGGTGACATTAGCTAGTGGCAAGGGTATTAAGGCTGGCGATGTTGTCAAAGTTTATCTGGAAAGAACTATTAAAGATACAGCTGTCGCAGGTGATCAGTATATCCAATCTGGTTCTACAGGTGACGGTCTTTCAGCTGATACAGATGTTCCTTTCAATAAGGCATATTTAAATATTATTGCACAACATAATACGGCAACCGTTACACAAACAGTTCATAATATTACTCGGCCAACAATGGATACAACCGGGGATGATACTAAATCAGCGGGGGTCATGGGTGATTTGATTAATTACCAATTCACCATCAATGTGCCAAAGGGGAATGACGCAGCGCTATTAGATGCACAGTTAAAAGATATCAATAATAATATGAGTAACGTACCATTTGGGTTGGATTTAGTTTCAGGGACTTTAAAGGCGACGATTAATGGTCAGCCAATTACACCGGCACCATCAGAAACAGACTTTCTAAATAATAAGAATGGTACTGTGAAGATTGCCTCGACGCTAATTAACGGCGTTGACCAACAAATTGTTATTTCATATCAAATGAAAATTACACTAGAACCAATTATGGACGATACTGTCGATGTGCAAAACGACGCTAACTTCTACGCAAGCAATTTAACTGGCAGCGGTACTTTCCCAGGAAATCAGCCAACAGATCCGAGTCATTTGATTCCGGCTAATGCAACACATTTGATTATTAAGAAAACACAGGCGCAAGTTTCAAATCTAAAACAAACAATTAGTAATACGACAACACCAAGTAATGATAAGAATGATGCAACGACTAAAGAAGCTGTTGAAACGTCCGGGAAGATGGGCGATACAATCCGCTACACATTCAAGGGTGAAACGACAACTGGTAATACTGAAGATCTTAAACAAGTTGCCATTAAGAATATCAAGTTGACTGAAGCGAATGCGGTCGACGCCACCGATATGATGACTTTCGTTGAGAAGTCAATGAACATCACGGTTGATGACACGGTTGTGATGAGTAATGGGAACATGACTGGTAATAGTATCGATGTTGCACCGACAATTAAGAAGTCGTTCAAGGTTACTTATCTCATGCAGATTAAGACTAATGAGACCAAGACTATCTTTAATGATGGTAATCTGACGGCGACGCGTTTGGATAATACGGCTGGTAATTCACAAGCGTTTAATCAAACAAAATTGAACGTGGTGCCACAAACGAACCGTGCAACCATTCAACAATTTATCAGAAATCCAGCAACTGCACTTCCTGGACAAGCTTGGAACGGTCCTGGTTTTGGAGATGGTAAAGCCGAAACAACGGGGAAACCTGGCGATTATGTCAGCTATCGTTTTGATATTACATTGCCAACTGACAGTACGTCAGGGAAGTATACAAACGATGCTGCTTTAGTAAATGCTGCTATTCAAGACATCACGATGAATGTGCCAGATGATTTGGCATTAGTATCACTTGAAGGGTATCCAGATAAACAGATTCAAATTAGTTATGGCGGGACAATTATACGCTCCGCGGTATCAGATACGTTAGCAACGCTTAAAGGCATTGCTTTGAAGAATCCACTTGATGCAGATAAAAAGGTAATGGTCCAATATCGAGTACAGATCAAAGACAATGCTAAAACGCAAGATGTTACGAATGATGCCAACTTCTACGCTGACAATTTAACCGGTGATTTAACGGATAAGACGGTTGCTAATTACCAACATAAGACAAAAGCTAACCAGTCGAAGTTGAAAATTCGGAATAAAAAAGAAGTTAAACTTGAACAAACGCTCAAAAATATGACAACGGAAGATACATCAACATCCACTGACCCTAAATATCCTGATAAGGATGGTTACCGTGTAGAAACAACTGCCGGTAAAGGGGATGTCATTGATTATCGTTACAAGGTAACAGCAGCAGACGATAATACCGGGAACATTACTAACATGAAAGTTAATGCGATTACGATGAAAAAATCGGACAAGCTTTCATTTAGTGACCCCGATACTGGTAAAGATTACCCACTGATTGTTAAAATCAGCAAAGCCGATGGGACGAATGAAACGACAGATACAAATGCTAAATTCAGTGCTGATCATCAGACGATTACACTATCACAACCGTTGAAGCCAGGATATATGGCAACTATCAGCTATAAGATGCAAGTGACGGCTAGTGTTGATGATAATACATTGGCAGCGGATAAAGTAGTTACAAATGATGCCAAACTAACAGCGGACGAATTAACGGAAACTAAAACGACATCAACTGGGACTGAAAATGCATTAATTGCTGGTAATACAATGACCTTCAATCAAACGATATTGAATTTGAAGAAGAATGTTGGCGAAATCATTATCCGCTATGTTGATTTAGAAGATAATGATTTGAAACATCCAACTTATATTGCTAGTGAGGTTGATGAAAAAGGAACGTCAGGTACTAAGCTATCGACTGTTAACTCGGCACGAGTAGCACCTAAGATTATCGAAGGTTACACGATTCATGCTGTAACGGAAGATACCGATTTGACAAATGCTAATTGGTCTAAAGCCTACAAGGATGATCCTGTCTTTACAGATAAGGTTCGAACGATTACTTATGGGTATTACAAACGGATGCTTTCAGTAGAAGCGCCTAGTTATTGGGACTTCGGGACGCATAACCGGACACAAACGGATAGTACCTACTATCTAGAAGATCACAAGACACCACAAGCTGTTAAAGTAACTGATCACTACGGTGTAGATTCATGGCAATTGCAAGTTACGCAAGAAAAACCATTTATGGACGATCGCAAACAAGTCTTAAAAGACGCGGAGCTACAGTTTAAGAACGGTAATGTTATTGCAGATGCTGGTAACACAACTCCGGCGCAAGCGATGTCTTCAATTAATCATTTTGAATTAAAGACCGGTGATACAGTTAAGAATTTGATGACTTATACTAAGTCGGGTGTCTTCCAAGATGTCGATCTTAATAAAGATAAGAGTAGTGAAACTAACCGTTACAGTGATGACCAAGGTAAAGGTAGTTGGTATTATCAATTTGGTGATAAGAAAAACGCCGATATCAGTATTGGCTTACATGTCCCAGAAACGACTGAACGGGATAATACAACCTATACAACGACTTTAGATTGGACATTAACGGTTGCACCATAGGAGGAAGAAAATCGTGTTTAGAAAACGATTATTAAAAAATATTATTTTAGGGCTTGCTTTCGGTGTGATAGGGGGCTTTGCTCTATCACAGCAAGTACAGGCAGCTTCTGGTACAGAAAAAGCGGATTTTGAAATTCAACCAATTATGCCCGACGGTCAAGTGGATACGAGTTTGAACTATTTTGATGTTAAGTTCAAACCGGGGACGACACATACCATTAAGATGCGCGTTCAAAATTTCACCGATAAGAAAATTACTATTAAGAATGAATTTCAAAATGGGATGACTCAAATGGGCGGCGATATGAAATTTCAAACGTCTACTAAGGGGTTGGATCCCAGTGCGAAGATTCCGTTAACAACAATTGGTGCTGTTCGAAAATCAGATCGTGTGCTTCATTTAGGACCACAGGAAACAACGGTGATTCAAGCAGAAATTAAGATGCCGGAAGAAAATTTTAACGGTATGATTTCTGGAGGTTGGCATTTTATTGAATATCGTGATAATAAAACATCTGATCAAACGATTTCGAGTAATTACGCTTATATGATTAGTGTTGTTTTACGGGGATCGCACTATAAGGTGTACCCAGAGTTAAAATACGATTCCACTAAGCCGATTTTGTATAATAACCGACCTGCGATGGGGATCAAGCTCCGTAACCCGCAGCCGATGGTTTTGAAGAACGTACATTTTAAAGCGGTTGTGTCGAAAAAAGGGATTTTCTCTGATAAACGCCTTTATGAAAAAGAAGGTTCAAGTATTGCGCCTAATTCATCTGTGACCCTGCCAATTTCATGGGAGTATAACAACATGAAGGCTGGAACGTATCAAGTTTCGGTTAAAGTAACTGGGGAGAACCTCTGGAATAAGTTGCCGATGTCTTGGACGTTTAAAAAAACATTAAAGGTATCGAAGGAAGCAGCTGCTAATTTAAATAAGCGCTCAATTCAACGACCAACTAATAAATGGTTGTATATGATGGCAGCTAATGGGGTTTTATTATTGGTTGCAGCATATGGTCTTTATAAAGTTATTAGGATTGGTTAATGCCATGCGGAAATACTGGCGTTATGTATTAATAATGACCATGCTGGTTGGCGTGGTACTGACACTAGGAGTTGGGCAAGTACAGGCGGCTAAAAAGAAGAGTACCATTAAGCTTCCAGCAGCTAATAAAGCGACATTTATGTTGATGCCAGAATTGCCGAAGGACAATATTGGTGGTAAACGGTTAGGTTATTTTAACTTACATGTTAAGGCTAACCAGACAAAAACGGTTCGAATTAAGGTTTATAACCCAACTGAACATACAATTAATATTTATGGTCAGGTCAAAGATGCGACAACTAATGACAATGCATCGGTTGATTATCTTGGTTCTCATTCGATTGACAAACATCTTTTGAAGAAACCAGGAAGCCAGTTGGTGTCTGTTCCTAAAAAAACAAGTTTGCCAGCAGGTGCCACTAAACGGATTACCATTAAGATTAAAACAAATGATAGTTTTAAGGGGACTAAAGCGACGGCGATTAATCTAAGTGCTGACCAATTTAATCAAAAATCAGCTATTAAAAATGCTTACCGGTATGCGATTGGGTTAATTTTGAATGATCAGCAGGTGCAAAAGCGAGACTATCAATACTTGCAGTCACCGTCGATTAAGACGCGTTTCACTAAAGCTAGCAAGGCAGCGATTAGTGTCAAAATTAATAATCCTGATCCGATGTATTTAGAAAAGGCAAAAATTAAAATCAAATTGCAGAATCAGAAATGGCAATTTATTCAATATACGACATCTGTGAAAAACGGTAAGGTGGCACCAAATACGAGTTTCTATATGGATCTATTGCTTGGGGGAAAGCGTTTGGTACCAGGCACATATGATATGACTTTAACGACACAGAATAGTCGATATACCAAGACGATTCATAAGGATGTTTTAATCACGGCGTCGCAAGCTAAATATATTAACAGTCTGAACGCTGCTTATCTCAGAAATCGTAATTGGATTCTGGGTGGCATCGCAATTGCTTTAGTGATAATCGGTAGCCTCTGCTTTAGAGTATACCGAGTTAGAAAACGAAAGAGGGATCTTCATGCAGAAAATGGTAAATAAATTTGGTTATAAAAAGACGAAATGGGGCATGATTGCGCTGGTAACGATACTAACAATCACACTCATTGGGACTGGCGTTATGGCGGCCCTTGTTTACCATAGCTACAACGTCTATACAACGATTACAATGTAGTTGTCAGACGGGTTTTAAACGCATTACACAAAAAAAGGTTATAAACACTAAATATTATATTGACTATATATGATATTAGTGATATAATAAAAACGCGCTTAATGCGCTAAAAATTCTAGGGAGGAATTTCTCATGAAATTCACAAAATTAACAAGCTCAGTATTGGCTGGCGCAACATTACTTTCACTTATGGCACCAACTGCATCATTTGCTGCAACATCACAACAAGGTTCACAAGATGCTCAATCAAATGATAATGGTGGTACAAAATTACCACAAACTGACAAGACAATTGCTGGGATTTCATTTGGTGATAATAGTGACAACGGTAATACAGGGTACTTACGTCTCCAAATGGTGCCACATACACTAGATTTTGGTAACCACAAAATTTTAGATGACTCAAAATTAGATTTTACTGCTGATGGTAAGAATACATCATTACCAACAAATAACCTTAAAGCAAGTTACGAAGGCGGTAAGACTAACCAAACAGCTGTTTTAAATACAGATGATGCAGACTTAAAAGCTGGTCATGTCGATGGTACTGCTTGGGCAACTGTTGTTGATAAACAAGTAACACGTAAAGATTCTAAGAGCAATGCTGCTAACCCTAACAATACAACAGATCCAACAAGTGATTTCTGGGAAGGGACAACTTCTGTAGCTGGTAAGTGGGTATTATCAGTTAAATCTGTAGATCCTTTAACAGCTATGGATAATTCTGACCCATCAAAACCAACTGCTGAAACAATTACAGGGGCTAAGTTATCATTTAACAACACACAATACGGTCAAACACAAAAAGTGGCTGAATTAACAAAAGACAAACAAGATGCTACTTATACAGCTGATTTAGCAGCTCTTCCTACACAACCAAAAGTAGCTAAAGTTTCATCAATTACAAATAATTTCTCAACACCATTAGCTGCTGGTGGTGCAGACATTAAAGTAGCTGAAGCTAAAGATGGCGAAGGTCAAGGTGCTAACGTCTTTGGTTGG
The DNA here is from genome assembly GCA_002953655.1 of Latilactobacillus sakei. Lineage (NCBI taxonomy): Bacteria > Bacillati > Bacillota > Bacilli > Lactobacillales > Lactobacillaceae > Latilactobacillus > Latilactobacillus sakei. The sequence continues at coordinate 1,904,345 of CP025839.1, read as the reverse complement.
ACACCAGAAAATATTACATTATCAATGCCTTCAGGTGCACAAGTTACAAATGCTATCTACAAAGCAAACTTAACATGGACATTGAGCTCAACAGTTGCATAAAAAAACTTTAATCCAATCTGAAACAGATTAGACTAAAGCTCTTAAAAAATATTTTTATAAAAGTGGTCGGTAGTTTGCCTTCGAAAACCAACTACCGGTCACTTTTACATACATAGCTATCATAACACAGAAGCAGGTATTAAATGAAGGTGCCTAGGCTTAGGAGGAACAAAAATGGCAGAGCAAAATGAAATTCTAAGTATCAGTGAGTGGTATCTTGACGCACAACGAAAGATTAGCCAGTTGAACAAAGCGAGTGAAGAATATGGCTTAACCTACGATCAGTTCCTTGTTTTGGAGCAGATTATTGAACTCGGTAATAACCGACCTGGGCAAATCGCAAAGAAATTTAATACGTCACCACCTGCCGCCTCACGTAAGTTGAATGCTTTACAAAACAAGCACTATATAATGAAGGCCCACAACATAGATGATGATCAACGGACAGTGCAGCTCGAGGTAACCAGAGAAGGTAGAGAGAAATATACTGCATTGCGCAAGGTATTGTATCAAATTGGTTAATCGTTAAAAAAGCCATTCATTTTTATGAATGGTTTTTTTGCTATCTATTATAGGAAGGAGGGTTGCTACTTTTCAGAAAATTGACTATTATAGAAATAATGATTTTGTGAAGTAAGAGGAGAAATGATGACACAACGCTATCGAGTAACGGTCGCCTATGATGGGACTGATTTTGCCGGTTTTCAAGTCCAGCCTAAGCAACGTACTGTTCAAGGCACCTTGGAAAAGGCGCTAACTAAGATGAGTAAGGGCGCTGATATTCAAGTTTACGGTTCCGGCCGAACCGACTCTGGCGTCCACGCTATGGGTCAAGTTGTGCATTTTGACTATCCGTCTGCACTCCCTGCTAAAAGCATGCTACGGGCCTTAAACAGCCTTTTACCGTTAGATATGGAAGTCGTTGATAGCCAATTGGCAGATGATGATTTTCATGCCCGTTTTTCAACGGTCGGCAAGCGCTATATGTACCGGGTTGACCTAGGCCATTACACCAATCCGTTTAAACGGCGTTATACGGGTCACTATCCATATCCTATCGATGTTGAACGGATTAAGGCGGCCTTGCCTGATGTGATGGGGACGCATGACTATACGAGTTTTGCGGCCGCTGGCGGGGTGATCAAGGATAAAGTGAGAACGATCTATGAAGCAACCGTTGAATACAACGCAGCTGAAAACGAACTCGTTTTTGAATTCCACGGCAATGGCTTTTTATATAATATGGTCCGCATCTTAGTGGCCACTTTATTGGAAATCGGTAATGGTCGTCGCGACGTGCATGACTTTTTACGATTGTATGAAGTTAAAGATCGGCAACAGGCGCGCTCAACCGCGCCAGCAAGCGGTTTGTATTTAAAAGAAGTTTATTATAAATAGACTGGAAATATACGAGATTCGATTGACTTAATTAGAAAATTACGGTACTATAGTATCTGGTATTGTTTGCCCCACGATAGGCCCCGGAAACTTATTGAGTGTCAAACAAACACAGAATATTGGAGGAATAAATCGTGCGTACAACTTACATGGCTAAACCAGGCGAAGTAGAACGTAAATGGTATGTGATCGATGCAACAGATATTGCATTAGGTCGTCTATCAACTGTAGTCGCTTCTATCTTACGCGGTAAAAATAAACCAACATTTACACCTAACGTTGATACAGGTGATAACATCATCGTCATCAACGCTGAAAAAATTAAATTAACAGGTCGCAAAGCAACCGACAAGTTATATCATCACCATAGTAATCATCCTGGTGGTTTGAAAACTCGTACTGCTGGCGAAATTCGTGAAAACAACCCAGAACGTTTAATTGAAATGTCAGTTAAAGGGATGTTACCTAAGAACTCATTGGGTCACAACCAATTCTTGAAGTTACACGTTTACGCTGGTGGCGAACACAAACACCAAGCACAAAATCCAGAAGTCTTAGACATTACGGACATTATTTAAGGAGGAAACTATAGTGGCTCAAGTAACTTATAACGGTACAGGCCGTCGTAAAAACTCAGTAGCTCGTGTACGTTTAGTACCAGGTACTGGTAAAATCACTATCAACAACAAAGACGTTGTTGATTACATCCCATTTGCTAACTTGATTTTAGATATGAAACAACCTTTAACAATTACTGAAACAACAGATAGCTATGATATCTTGGTAAACGTTAATGGTGGTGGATTCTCAGGCCAAGCTGGTGCAATCCGTCACGGTATTTCACGTGCCCTATTGACAGTTGACCCTGACTTCCGTCCAGCTCTTAAGAGCGCTGGCATGTTAACACGTGACCCTCGTATGAAGGAACGTAAGAAACCAGGTCTTAAGAAAGCTCGTAAAGCAAGTCAATTCTCAAAACGTTAATATCAATCCGATATTATTCGGTTTTGCAAAACACCCCACAACTTATGGTTGTGGGGTGTTTTTTTTATGTAATATATAGGTGAGTTATTTATGGATGTTAAATTCTGTAGGGATATTGAGGTTTACAAAAATATAAAATATACTTGTGAAGGTAGAAACTTGGGTATCATTATATCTGTCAAAAGGGGAGAACTAAAATTCTAAAAAAAATTAGATCAAAACTAAGAGCGTTAAATAGATATTATATTACATATAATAAGAAATATGGTTTTGTTAATACGTTCATTCTAGGAACGATAATGGCTGCAGTGTTAGTATTTTTAGACAATAAAAATCTTATTTCAAATTCAATACATACGTTACCTGGAAGTGTTCTAAACGTTATTTTTATACTAGGTGGTGTTCTTATATTTTTATTTATTATGAAATATAAGATATTCAAAAATATACTATCTCCGTTAGTAAATAGAGTTGATTTTTTTGTAGTATTTTCTTTTTCTACGCTAATCTTATTTCGGGTTACCGCCTTTTTAAAATATAGTAAAGCAACAAAAAACATAGATTACGTCGAAATATTTATATTGCTACTAGGAATAGTTCTTTTGATAAGAGATATAAATGTAGGAAAAGAGTTGCGCAAAAAAAAATCTACAGTTGTTGATTTGAAGCAAATTCTTGATAATAAAATAGACTGTACTGTCCCTTTTTTCGTTAGGGAAGATGCCGTAGGGTACGATTTATTCAATAGAAGTAGTTTAGTGACAAACCTATTAACAAGTTTAAAAAACTACACATCTAGTGAAAAGTTTGTGGTATCTTTGGAAGGCAGATGGGGATCAGGAAAAACAACATTTCTCAATAATTTAATAGAAGAAATTAAAGATGATGACTTTATAATTATTGACGATTTTGAGCCGTGGTTATCGGAAAGTAAGGAATCTTTACTAAGAAATTTGTTGAATACTATCTTAATGCAATCTAATCTTGATATTTCGAGAAGAGAAATTGATATTTTCATTAAAACAACTAGTGAATTAGTTTTGGGGAAGAAATATGTAAATCCTATTATCAACGCAATAGAGAATGTTGAACAGAATTATATCTCAAATATTACTTCTGATATCAATTACATGATTGATAGACAAGGAAAAAAGATTCTATTTATAATTGATAATTTAGATAGATTAAAACCTGATAGTGTCTATTTAGTGCTTAACATTGTGAATAATATATTAAATTTCCATAATTTAATCGTCATACTATCTTATGATCGAGATGAGTTAGAAAATGGATTAAGAAGTATAAATATTAGTTCTAAATATTTAGATAAAATAATTCAGCAAAAACTTGTAATGCCACCAGTGAAGAAATCTGATAGAAATAATATCTACAGTAGAACCATTAGGAATCTACTTGATAGTAAGCATATAGAATACAATATTGAGGAAGTTAATAAATTTTCGAAAATTCTTTCTGATAATCAAGTGGGGCTTAGAGATTTCAAGAGATTTCTGAATTCAAGTATTATCCCATTTGTTTTAAATGCTAGAAAAATTACAATTATTGATTATTTGGTCATTGAGTTTATTCGAATTTATGATGGGACTTTATACGAAGATATTTATCGTAATCCTAGCTATTTTATATCGAGTGATATAGGTTGGGAAAATAGTTTTAAGTATGTTAATTCGAAGAAAATTGACCAAGAAATGAATGATTTATTTAAAAATATCGGTATTGAAGATAATTTGACTGGAAAATTGCTACAACTTTCATTTCCGTTTGTAGAGAATTACCTCAAATATAAGGCTAATTACAAGAATACTATTAATGATGGTAGGAACAATCCCGTATACCAGAATATTCAAAAAAACAAAAGAATCAGTAGCGGGAAGTTCTTTGATTTATACTTTACAAAAGATACAAATCCAGATGCAAATATGATTGATTTAGTAAGTAGTTTTGTTGAAAAACATCAAACACAGGAAAGTATACAACATGAAATCGATTCAATATTAGATTTAGAAGAAGATGTACAGATAGAATATCTTTCAAATCTTTCTCTATACGTAGAAGAGATGTCGTCAAAACAAAGATATATACGAGGGGAATTATTCTTAAAGAACTATTTTATGTTTGAAGATTTTAAGGGATTTTTAATTTTGAGCACTAAGAATAGGCTTGCTCTTGTGATTTCAGAATTATTGGAAGGCTCAGAACAGAATGAATTTGAAAACTTATTTCACGATTATATTTTCGAACCTAAGTATCTTACTATGGTGTCGGATATCCGTTATTGGTTTGAACATTCAGTGCGAAGAGATAACAAAGAAAAACTTGAATATATTGATGCTGAGTTTAAAGATTCAATTGAAAGAATATTGAGTCAGAAAGTTAATCTATTTGAACGTAATATATACATTAGATTAAACGCACTGCAGATTTATTTTTATTTGGAAAAAATAAATGCTTCTAGTCAGTATAAAGAATATTTACAGTACTGTATGAATGAGGAGACATATTTTAGAATATTGAGCGATTTAGTTGGTATAACTGAAGGAAGCCGAGGTTATTCATATGCGATGCGCGATAATTTTGAAAATATGGTAGATGTTGATCTATTGAAGGATTATAACGGGAGAGTGGAATCGGTTAATGAAAAGCAAGATTTATTAAAGGAGGTTTTTGAGAATCAACTTAGCGGTATAAAAGATGAGTATGGGGATATTGCAATTCGTTTAGATAAGAGTATTGATTTAGGAACGCTAGAGTAAAAGAACCTCTAAAATCTTTAATATTCATATTTATGAAACTTTGTAATTCTATAAAGATCATTTATTGAATCTAGGAGAAATAAAGTTTTTTGAAGCGTTAATTGAACAGGCATAGTGTCTTATTTAAATGGGATGAGATTAAGAAGAAGTAACTGTCCTTAAAAACTCAACAAATCAGCGTTGAAATCGGTTCCTAATTAGTGGATAATCAATTGCATAGACAATTATGAGGGGGAATAGTTGTGAAGCATAAAGTATGGATTGTCGTGATTTTAATCATCGTGGTCATTGGTGGCGTTTGGGGTTATACGCGGTACCAGGATCAGCAAAAAGAAGCGCAAATCACGACGCAATTAGATAATATTCAAAAGGACGTTAAGACGTTTAATGAGGCGCAAGGGGATGCACAGAAATTAACAGTCCTGAAAAAAATGGTGACGGCAGCTGACCGTTACCATCAAAAAGATAATCAGAGTAGCAAGGTTAATCAGGCCTATCATGTCGCGATTACAATGGGCCAAGGCGTCTTTAAAAATCAAAACCAGCAGGTATTAAAGGCTAATACACTATCCAAGGCTGTTAGTACTGAGACTGTTACGAGCAAAAATGACCGCCTACAAGCCTTATTGGCTGACGTTAATCAGCAGTGGTCAACCGTGTATACGACACAAGGATTGAAAAAAATGACGCAACAAATCAAAACGACGATTAAAGCAAATAAGGAATATGTTAAAGAAGAAGCTGTTCAGGAAACAGTATCATCAACATCATCAGAAACGGCAACCAAAGCTTTGCCTAAGCAAGCCCAAGCCATGAATTACGAAGAGGTTAAAACCGGTAACTATGCGAGTCTGAATGGCACTTGGCAAAATGGTGAGGGTCGAAAGATTGTCATTAGGGATCAAATGATGCAATTTTCGGATATCTTAGACCATAAGGGAACCGCAACGGTAATCGGACAGGAAATTGATATTCCGGGATTAGATGGCCAAGATGGTAGACCGCAAGATGTACCATATTTAGGTGGCACAACGACTAAAGCCTACGAACAACAATTAAAATCAGGGGAAAAAGATGGCGTCTTTACTTTAGGGAGTACAATTCCAAGTGCAGTCCTAACGATTTCATTCTTACCTAAAGGCACGATGGGTGATTTAACCGATGGCGACGTTAACCAAGATAAAATCATTTCGGTTGGCACGCAAGCGAGTGCTACTTCTGTTGATGCAGCAGCTGTTTACTACAAAGTTAATTAGCACCAAAAAAGACCGTTCAAGTTTTAAACTTGAACGGTCTTTTTTTGATGACCATCGCTTAACTTTGCACATAGACGTCAGTCAATGACATGTTGCTGGTCCAGATGACAATCACGTTTTTCGAATTGGTGGTATTGCCGGCTTCAAGGCCGTATTCGGTGCTGGTACCAATTGGATAGAAGGTGACAGACCAATTAATGGCAACTGAATTCGCTAATAGGGCGGCTAGGTGGCCATTAGTCGTTTTGAAATTGACTGGATGCAAACCGGCGTTGTCTTTTAAGCCAGCTTTGCTGAGCGTTATACTGTCTGATGTGAGTTGATTGTTGGTAATCGCTAAAGGTTTGGCATTGTCGATTGTCATTTCGCGACCTTTAGCTTGGCGACGACTCAACTGCCATTGACCGGCGATACTACTATAATCGCCCGCTTGGATCTGAGTGAGATTCATGCCAGTTTGCTTTGCCGGTGTTTGTGATGTTGCTGAGCTGCTTTTAGCCGTGGTACTTTGGCTGGTCGTTTCTTTCTTGGCAACACGCGACGTTGTGTTTTGTGACGTCGATTTTGGCTGATGTGTTGAAGCGACCTGAGCGGCCTTACTGTGACTAGTTTGTGGGGTCTTCGTTGGTGCTGGCCCACAAGCGGCTAACATTAATGTGGCTGTGACACTCATAATGACAGTTAAATGCTTTTTCATTGTCTAATACTCCCCCGAGTTAGATAGATAATTTATGCTTATTGATGCTAATACTTCCTGATGCTGGCAATATATTTGACAGTATCTGGTTGAATTGTGTTCAATTAAGAGACAGACCTTGTGGCACCACAATCTTTGTTAGCTATTTCACGGTAACATGCTAGTGAATAAGTCTGTTGCTTTGATTTTGTAATCATTCATTCCCCCCAAAATAATTTTACGATATTTTAAAGTCTGTTAAGCTAGTTGACGATAAGTTGGCTATATTACTAGTATAACAATCACTTTATGCTGTTAATAGTAACAATTAACCTCGAAAGTGTCAATGTAGCATGCACTTAATACATATAATATTTATACGTCGTTTTGCTACGCTAAACGGAGGTTTAATTTTATGACAATTAATTTTTTCGGTGGGCGATTGAAGGCGGTCCGCAAAGCAAAGCGGCTCACCCAATTAGAGCTTTCACAACGATTAGGGGTCAGCAAGGGGACCGTTTCGGCTTATGAGCAGGGGCTGTCATACCCATCCCTAGAAACGCTAGTCAGTATTTGTAGTATTCTGGATACGTCAGCGGACTATTTATTGAGTATTTCTGATGATTTGCCCTTTAAAATGGGGGGCTTAACGGATGAACAAATGGAGAGTATCCTTCAATTTGTCTCGTTAATTGAAAAGGCCAATGAAACCTTGAACGACGCGGATAAACAGTAAGCTATGATTACGTAAGAAGCAGCTCATGACAACTAGTGATGAGTTGTTTTTATTTAGTAAAAAGTCAGCCTTCCGCTCGATAGACGAAGTCCGGTTCAATATTATATAATCAGCTTAAAGTAGCAGTATTAGTTAATCAGATAAGGAGTGCGGCGTAATGAAGAAGTTATTTGATAAGCGGCAAGAGAACCAGGATGATAATCCAGAGTTCGATTCATTCTTTACGGAAGTGTTGCAGAAGTTACCCCGACAATCAGCGGCAATCATTGCCAAGTCTTTCAACCAGTCCAAAGCGTTAGCAGAAAAGACGATGGCCAAGAGTCGGTCACAGTTTAATGGCGTCTTTGCCGACTTCTTGGTCGGTGTTGATAATCAAAAACGGCAACAGGCTCATAACATTATTCACGCGGCCTCGTTAACAGCAGCGATTATCGGCTGTTCGCCAATTCCATTTTCGGATGCCTTCCTATTAGTCCCAGTTCAATTAACCATGATGGCCCGGTTACACAAATTATTCGGCCAATCTTGGTCGGCGAGTCTCGGTAAAAGTTTGTCGAAGGAATTAGTCTTAGTTGGGTTAGGTCGCAGCGCTGTCGGGAATATCTTGAAGCTTGTGCCAGTTGTCGGAACAGTCACTGGGGCAGCGATTAACGCAACGGTTGCGATGTCAATTACTGAAACGCTTGGTTGGTTGACGGTCAAAATGCTCAACGATGGCGAGGATATTTTTAATGATGTGCTGTCCTTTAAAAATCAGTTCAAAACGTTGTTTGGATTATTATGGAGAAAATAAGAGCGGTCAATTGACAGTCATTCCCAGTAATGATTTAATAAACCCACATCACTAGTTTCGGGAGGCTTTTTAAAATGGTAAAAGTATTAATCGTGCATACCAACGTCACGCGGTATCAAGGGACAACGGATCCCACGGGTTTATGGTTGGGTGAGTCGGCAGAATTTGTCGCAGAAATGCAAAAGGCAGGCATCGACTATGACTTTGTCAGTCCTAAAGGGGGCTTTGTGCCGCTTGATCCACGCGGGATGAAGTATACCGATGGAGCCATTTTGGCGATCTATGAGCAACCGGATTATGTGCAACGTGGCTTAGTTGCCACATTGAAACCGAGCGACGTTAACCCGGCGGATTATGCAGCGATTTATTATACAGGGGGCCATGGTGTCATGTGGGACTTCCCGGATAATACTGAGATTCAAGCGATTGCACGGGCAATTTATCAACAAGGTGGCTACCTTGCTTCAGTTTGTCACGGTATTGCGGGACTCTTACAATTAAAAGATGCAGCAGGTCAGTTTGTGATTGCTGGCAAAAAAGTGACGGGCTTCACGACCGCCGAAGAAGTACTGGCAGGTAAGAAGAACGTCGTCCCATTTTTAAATGAAGAAGTGGCCACTCAAAACGGCGCTGAATTCACTAAAAAGCGGGCCTATAAGTCATTCGCTGTTCAAGATGGGCAGTTAGTAACTGGGCAAAATCCGTTCTCAGTTCAGGCAGTCACCGACTTATTAATACCAGCAATTCAAAAATAATAGGTGCCGTAGTACTATAAACTGTGGTAAGCTGATAGGAATAGAATAGGTGGGATTAAGAAGATGGATCAAAAGCAAAAAGAAAAGATGCAAGCCTTAATCGATCAAAAAAAGGGCGGCGGGAAGTCTAAACAAACCGATGTCGCTAAAAATGATCGGACTAAGATGCGTAAAGGCCCGAAGATTTTTACAGAAATTCACTGGTAACAATAGCAGAACCCTGACAAGAATTATTTTGTCAGGGTTCTTTTTTTGACTACTTATCGCGCAATGTGTTTTTAATGCTACTTTTTACGTAAAAATAGGTATACATTTATATGTTGAGGTGCTAAAATATATAACGAACAAGAGTCATTACATTTTTTATGTTTTTAGGATGGCGCATAATTAGGGGGAGTCGTTAAATGGATAATAATCAAAACGGGAATAATGGTCATAATGGTAACACGTATCAGGTGGTTCAAAAAGAAGAAAAGAATTCATTAGGATTAGCAGGGTTTATTTTAGCGTTGGTGGCCTTTTGTACCTCTTGGATTCCAGGAGTGGATATTGTGCTATGGTTATTAGGCGCAGTTTTCTCAATTGTTGGTCTTTTTAAGAAACCACGGGGATTTGCGATTGCTGGCACGGCTATTTCATTTTTTGTTATTTTTATTATTATGAGTGTGCTGGGTGGTATCGCGTCAGCATTGACATTTTAATTAATTTGACCAATTTATTGGCCAAATATCATTAGGAGTTGGCACAAATTGCGATTTGTCCCAGCTCCTTCTTTAGTACTAGTGAGCGATTACGAAAGAATTAACGGGGGAGTGTTAGCGTAGATGGCTGAATTAATGGCAAAATTAAAACGAATTGATCGTAAATGGTGGTTAGCGCTAGTCGCACTAGTCGTGATTATCGGTGGCTTTTCAGTCTGGCGTAGTCATCAGAAATACGATGTTTCAAAGGATATCGTTGTGTCTTTTGAAGGCTACAACGGGCATGGTACCGCAAGTTACAATCAGCAGATAGTAACCAAAAATATGTTTGAATATATCGGTAAAAAAAGAGGACTTAGTAATCGTGAAATTGATCAAGCTGAAAGAACGGGCCTCAATAATCTCATGAATATTTTTAGTAAGGCTAGCAAGGCAGCCTCTTTGGCAAAAATGGTTTCGATTAACTTCATACCAAATGGGAATCTGTCAAACGGTGATAAAGTAAAATTAATCGTGAGAGTACCGCTAAAAGAAATTAAGGTGCAGCCGTTTGAAAAAGAATATACAGTTAAAGGTTTGAAGCAAGTCAAAGTGGTTAAAGCAAAGGATATTATGGCGCACTTAAAGGTTAAATTTGTGGGTTATGATGGTTTCGGACAGGCTAAAATAACAAGTAAACAATATGGTAACGAGACGATTAAGATTAAACATAACGGTCACTTGAAAAACAGGGACACTGTAAAAATTAATGTTTATCGTTTATATGACGCTGATGAAGGGACGGCATTTGTAGGTCAGCACGAGGTGACGGTTAAGGTAACCGGTCTGACAGACATTACCCAAATTAGTAATATGGATGATGTGATTAAATTGAATACAGCATTCATGCATAACGAAAATAAAAATGGTGAGTATGATACCTACCAGGTCGAGAAAATCCATACGTATGCGATGGTTAATGGTGATAATACCAATATTGATATGAGTTATGGTAGTAGCGATAATGAACGCGACACATCATTGGTATCAGTTAATAGCAGCGTGCCAACACCTAAAATAACGATTTTGACGTTGTATAAAGTGACGGATATTCCTAAGTTAGAAGCTGTTGAAAAAACAACACAATACAAGAGTTATGGGATTAAGGATTTAACACTAGAAGATAACGTATTGAATATTGATTCGAAAAATACAGATGAAGATGGGGTTAAGAGTATCTCAACCGATAACTTACCAATTATTCAGAAACGAATTGAAAAAAATGCCCTTTTAATTCAATAAAGAAGTTATAAAAATACACTGGTGATAATGCTAGTGTATTTTTTAATGCGTTATTAAGTGCTAAAATAAGACAGCGTTCTGCTAAGATTATTATGGAATAAGGAGTTTATCAATGTCTGATTTAATCGCACAAATGCAACAACATGTTTCTGTTCGGGATTTTGAAGCAACACCCTTGAACGCTGAGGTAAAACAGCAATTAATTGCGGCGGCCCAGAGTGGTTCGTCTTCTAACTTCGTTCAAGCTTTTTCAATTATTGAAGTGACGGATGTCGCGTTGCGCGCCGAAATTGCAACGATTTCCAATAGTGCTAGCTACGTCAATCAGACCGGTACATTTTACGTCTTCGTTGCGGATTTATACCGGCAAGCTGCAATCTTAAAAGCCCAGGGCCAATCTTTGGCGGGGGTTCAAAATATGGAGGCCTTGCTAGTGGCCAGTGTGGATACGACGATTGCTGCCGAAGATATGGCGGTCGCTGCGGAATCATTAGGACTCGGTATTTGTTATATCGGCGGGATTCGCAATGATATTGCGCGGGTAGCCGAATTACTGGGCTTACCGGAATATACAGTGCCGCTTTTTGGATTAACGGTAGGGATTCCCAAGACAAAAAATCAAGTTAAACCGCGCCTGCCACAGCATAATCAAGTAGCGCAGAATCAATATCCACGGGATCAATTTGCGGATTTAAAACAGTACGATCAACAAATTGCAGACTACTATGCTAATCGGGGATCAAATCGCCAACAAGCCGATTGGACGAGTAAGAACCTCGCCTTCTTCAGTGAACCACGTCGCCCAGAAGTGGGAGCCTTTTTGAAGAAGCAGGGGTTTACATTAGCATAAAAAAGAGAATCACTAGTGATAGTGGTTTTTTTTAGTTGGAATTGTCACATATAATTGACAATTCTGGCAAAAATTGTAAACTATAGTTAGTCATTTATATATGACAGTTTTGAGAGGATGAATATGAATAATATTAGACAATATCGGCAGTCAATCGGGATATCACAAACTGAATTGGCTAGACGTGTCCAAGTGGCGCGCCAGACGATCAACTTAATTGAGAATAATAAATATAATCCATCATTGGCTTTATGTATTAAGTTAGCTCAGGTGCTAGAAACGGATCTAAATACGTTATTTTGGAAGGTGGGGGACCGTAATGCTTAACCGTTTTGAAGAGTGGTTATTGAAACAACAAATTGGTTATTGGGGGGCGCGCGATGAACAACAAAGCGCGACGATTGATCATATTTTGGTAAAGGCCAACTTATTAACTTATTGTGTGCTGACAATCTTGATGTTCGTCAGTTTAATTTGGGACTTATCGCATGGTGCAATGTTGACGTTGGGGACTTTCTTTTTGATTCTAACGCAACTGATTAACGGCGTTTATACGGCGCGTTTGGTCCGCAAAGCCGCGGTTGATCAGACTGAATTTTATGATATGCCGACTTACCAAGCGGCCCTTAAGCAATTGAAGGTCCGTTCGGTCTGGCGGGGCATCAATTGGGCAGTCGGGATGTTCATTTGGCTGACAATTGTGATTCCGTTTATTCAACAACGCCCGACAGATGCCAGCTGGACGGTAGCCATTATTTGGGGTGTATCAGGGATCATCGTCGGCGTGGGCAGTTACTTTAGAAAGAAAAAGGATTTACATCTATTACAGGAATAAAGTCTGAAAAGAACCCTGACACTAATTGTGTAGGGTTCTTTTTGACATCCTAGTAACAAACTTCTATACTCAAAAATGAAACCGTTTTAATTTAGACTTGGAGGTTAAGCTTATGCAACCTAATATTCAATGGTTAGATACACCGGCCGTATTCAGAGTGGGCCAATTGCCTGCCCACAGTGATCACCGCTACTATGCGACATTGGCCGAAATGGCCCAACAACAGAGTTCGTTTGAACAATCTTTGAATGGCACGTGGCAATTCCACTACAGCGTTAATGCGGCGAGTCGACCTAAATCTTTTTATGAATTAGCATTTGATGCGCAAGATTTTGAACCAATTACAGTGCCCCAACATATCGAATTGGCGGGTTATGAGCAATTGCACTACATCAACACCATGTATCCGTGGGAAGGGCATTATTATCGGCGTCCTGCGTTTGCAACGTCTGATGACAAGCAACACCGCGGCATGTTTAGCGAAGCCGATTATAATCCCGTCGGTTCATACCTGCACCATTTCGATTTAACCCCGGCTTTAAGAAAGCAACGGGTCATCATTCGCTTTGAAGGGGTCGAACAAGCGATGTATGTTTGGCTAAACGGTCAGTTTATCGGCTATGCTGAAGATAGTTTTACACCGTCCGAATTTGATTTGACGCCATATCTCAAAGAAACGGATAATTGCTTGGCGGTTGAAGTGCATAAGCGCAGTAGTGCGGCTTTCATCGAAGATCAAGATTTCTTCCGCTTCTTCGGGATTTTCCGGGATGTTAAGTTGTTAGCTAAACCCCGCACGCATTTGGAAGATTTATGGGTGATTCCCGAATATGATGTGGCACAGCAAACCGGACAGGTGAAACTCCGCCTCCAATTTTCAGGGGATGAAAACCGAGTTCAGCTACGCATTAGGGACCAACATCAAATCATTTTAACGGCCGACTTAACAAGTACCGCTCAGGTTAACGATCTTTATAAAATGCCCGAATTGGTGCAAGCGTGGTCCAATCAAACTCCCAATTTATACACATTAGAGCTGGAAGTTGTGGATCAAGCTGGGGAAACGATTGAAATTAGTCAGCAACCATTTGGCTTCCGTAAAATTGAGATTAAAGATCGGGTAATGTTGCTCAACGGGCAACGGTTAGTGATTAATGGCGTCAATCGGCATGAATGGCATCCTGAAACTGGTCGGACAATTACGCCTGAAGATGAGGCGTGGGATATCGCCTGCATGCAGCGCAACCATATCAATGCCGTCCGAACATCGCATTATCCAGATCGGTTATCCTTTTATAATCGTTGTGATCAAGCCGGCCTCTATATGATGGCTGAAACCAATTTGGAATCGCATGGTTCTTGGCAAAAGATGGGGGCGGTCGAACCGTCTTGGAACGTACCGGGTTCCTACGATGAATGGGAAGCGGCGACGCTCGATCGCGCGCGGACTAATTTTGAAACCTTTAAGAATCACGTGTCAATTCTCTTTTGGTCGTTAGGCAACGAATCATACGCTGGTAGTGTTCTTGAGAAGATGAACGCCTATTATAAGCAACAAGATCCAACACGCTTAGTGCATTATGAAGGCGTCTTCCGGGCACCTGAGTACAAAGCGACGATTTCGGATGTTGAAAGTCGGATGTATGCGACACCGGCTGAGATTAAGGCTTACTTAGATAACGACCCACAAAAGCCATTTATTCTCTGCGAATATATGCATGATATGGGGAATTCGCTGGGTGGCATGCAAGCGTATATCGACTTATTATCACAATATGACCTGTATCAAGGGGGCTTTATCTGGGATTTCATCGATCAAGCACTCTTGGTGACAGATCCAGTGACGGGCCAACGTGAATTACGTTATGGTGGCGATTTTGATGACCGCCCATCAGACTATGAATTTTCAGGGGATGGGTTGGTTTTTGCTACCCGCGACGAAAAACCAGCAATGCAGGAGGTTAGATACTATTATGGCGAACACAAATAAACGCTTAGCAGTGATCTTTGGAGATGTGACTTTAGGCCTTAAAGGTCCTGACTTTCACTACCTCTTTTCGTATCAAACGGGCGGCCCAGAATCATTGCGGATTCAAGGGAAAGAATGGCTTTATCGCTCACCAAAACCGACTTTTTGGCGGGCAACTACCGATAATGACCGTGGCAATCAATTTCCATTGAAATCAGGAATGTGGCTAGCTGCCGATCAGTTCATTGCTTGTCAATCGATTGCAGTGGCGATTGATGGTCAAACGATTCCGTTACCAATTGGTCCCGAGAATAATCGCTATAATGGTCAAGAAACAGCCCAAGAAGTAACAATTACGTATACCTATCAAACAATCACGACGCCGCAGACGACGGTAGAAGTCAGTTATACGATTCAAGCTGGTGGTAAAATCTGTGTAGCGGTGACTTATCATGGTCAAGCTGGGTTATCATCATTACCAGTCTTTGGTTTACGCTTTGTCATGCCAACCCCAGCAACGCGTTTTATTTATCAAGGCTTGTCGGGGGAAACGTATCCGGATCGAATGGCCGGTGGAATAGCTGGTGAGTATGAAGTCACCGGGCTACCTGTGACGCCTTATCTGGTGCCACAAGATTGTGGTGTGCATATGGCTACCGATTGGGTGACGGTTTATCGGCAAGCAGTGTTAGATAATCGCTTACGTGAGCCAGTCGAAACTGGCTTGAAGTTCAAAGCAGTCGCTCAACCGTTTGCCTTTTCATGTCTACCATATACGGCTGAAGAATTGGAGAATGCGACTCATCATTCAGAACTACCGGCACCACATCGAACAGTTTTAAGTATTTTAGGAGCCGTTCGTGGGGTGGGCGGTATCGATAGTTGGGGCAGCGACGTAGAAGTGGCCTATCAAATCGATGCGACGCAGGATCATCATTTTGAATTTGAAATTTCGTTTTAAAAAGTAAAGAAAGTTGCGGCCAAAATCATTTTTGCCGCAACTTTTTTATTGGAAAGAGCTGCGGCGGGCGTCTTATTTTCAAATCAGCTATAATAGTAGATAACATATTTTGGTTGGTGGGCAATTGCCTGGGAAATAATTGTGAAATCGAGGTCATGATAATGGAAATTGAACAAATGATAATTTATTTAACCCGCCTAGAGACTGTTTTAGATGATTTAGGCAAGCTATTGTTCAAAGCGCATTTAAAGGTGCCATTAACTTTAAATCGTGAACAGTCACAAGAATTATTACGCCAGAATAATCGCTTCGAATTTCGGTACCAACAGTTGCGAAATCAAAAGACAAAGCTTTTGAAACAATTGCTAAAAATGACTAGTGGCGATATTTATTTACGCCAGAAAATCGGTCAATTGAATGAGCTTAATCAACAAAGTCAAGCCGCTTGGACCACGACACCCCAGTATAATCGGCAACGCAAAATTAATCGCCTGCGCCAGTTAATCCTGAATTTACAAGGGGAGAAAATCGAAACCAGCATCGTCTTGTGTGACCAATTACTGGCTTATTTATACGAAACCGAAAAAAACATGTTCATTGCACACTATCGGCCCAATATTGCGCCGGTGGCGGTGCCATTTTTAAGCCGGGATTTTAAAATGGCGATAATGATGCTCAATTATATGGATATTATGTTTACACCAGTAGAAATTCAACGTCATATTCGCTTATTGGTTTATCGATACACGCAACAATCGGTGGATAATGTGTTGATTTATGATGCGCGAACTATTTTACCGAATGCCGAAAATACCGGGTTCTCAGCCGTTGCCTATTATTTCACCTTCAAACAGCAGAGTATGACGTTTATTTCGTATAAAGGAACAGAGGGGACGATGGATGATCCGCGGATTAAATCGTTCCGGCAGCGTTTGGATAATTATGTTCGCGAGAGTTATCAGGACTGGAAATATAATATCGATGCGATGTTGATTGGTCACACCGATAACGACGAGCAACTACAACTAGCACGGCGTTTCACCCGCTACGTGGTTCGACATGTTAAAAAAATTGAAGCGACAACACGGATTTATGGTCTCGGCCATTCACTGGGCGGTCATTTTGTGCAAACCTTGCAGTTATTGGACCAACCGTTTAACGCGGGTTACACCTTGAATGCAGCACCGGTTCAATTGAAGCAAATTAAGCATTATCGACCAGATTTATGTGATGATGCGACTTGGCAAGCGCTATTTGAATTAACCAAGCAAAATACGCAAGATAAGAAAATTGAGCAACTCCTACAGGTTAAAACGGGCTTACACTATGCCGAAATCAATAATGAATGGTTTATCAAGGATTTAACGCGGATTTATTTTGGCTTTCCATATACGTTCTATATTGGCACGGCCAATTATTTGAATGCCCGTAACTGGACCTATCCTTTTGTGTCAGATATTCGGGATTATCTCAAAGATGATGAGATGCAGGCTTACAGTCAGTTTTGGGGTAACTTGATTCGCCATCTTAAACGCGTCGAAAATAAAAATGGTTCAATTATGCTGGCCAGTTTAGTTGCTTACGGGCTACAAGCACTACGAGAAGTTTATGGGGCGATTAAAACCCCAGCAGCCAAACGTTTATTTAGTGCCTACGCGCGTTATTTATACGATGCTAAGATTTTCAGAGATACGCCAGTGGCGGTCCAAGAAAACTTCCAAAAGGAATTATCGCGTCCGCATACTGCATTGCGGGTCCTCCAGGGTGAATGGCCATTTCTAAGTAGTGTCAATAATGAAATGGTCGAAACGGTGATTTATTTTCACACTATTGAAGGTGCCCGTTATTTTAAATCTGTATAGAGCTGATGACCTATTAAGGGGTTGAAATAAATGGTATTATAGGGTTGAAACTATATTACTCGGGGGGAACGACATGTTTTGCCAATATTGTGGGACTAAAAATGACGCAGATTCACGATTCTGTATTAATTGTGGTAAGCCACTAGAAGACGCTACAGAACAACCAGCAACGCAACAACCTAAGGAAGAAATGGTGGGACCTAGCAACTCAGCTAGCACACCCCATGAACCGGTGGTTAGTCGCCAGGCAGTGAAACAACAATCAAAATCTAAAAAGTGGCTACCAATCATCATTGGCGGACTAATTGTTTTAGCAATTGCAGTGGGCGCCGGTTTCTATCTACAAAAGCCGGCTACCAATACCAAAACAGCAACGAGTGCTTCTTCAAAACAACCAAGTTCACAAGCTAGCGATAGTGAAAGTATCAGTGATTCAGAAGCCTCATCAAGTAGTTCGAAATCCGTAGCCAATCCGCTATGGACTGAGTCTAAAAAGGACAGTCTAGAGAGCTTTATGGCTGACTGGGGCACTGAAATGAATCAGGATTACCAAGCGTATACTGATCATCATAATGTTTCGCTGTACGGTGTTGATTTACCAGGTGACTTATTATCGGGTGCTATTCAAACTGAGGTCGGCGGTAGTCCGGTAACCGTTAAATGGTCCGAAGACGGTGTTTCAGCTAAGGCAGATTATAAAGTTGTCGCAGCTTATTCAGATGCCAATAGTGGCGGTGAAGAAGATCATTTCTATCTATTTACGATTCATGATGGCCGTCCAGTGGTCTTGATTGCGCAAGAAGGACAAGGTAGTACAGCGAGTTCGATTGCGTTTAAGGAAACAGAAAATACTGATTTAAGAAATGGGTTCAGCAATATTATTGGCAACTGAAGGTGAGGATGACAGATGGAACCGCGTAGAGAAAAGTTTAGTAAGCAAAAGAATCAACGCTTAGGTCGAAACATACTAGTCGTTGTTGTGGGCATCATCGTGATCATTGCGGTTGGGATTGGCATCGCGGTCGTAAAAAATCATCAAAATCAAGCCGCTCAAAGTCGAGCCCAGCACGAATCACTGGTTGCTCGCAAAAAAACGCAGTCCAAAAAAGCTCGCAAATTAGCGGCTAGCCGGTCACAAAAAGCAATTAAACAAACGGCCCAAGCAACTGAAAAAACGAAGAAGCAACCCACTGAAAAAGCGTTAACCTTTGAGACGCAAAATCTAACCGCTAATGCGCAAAAGGTCGGGTATGGTGTCTATTACTACAACACCAAACGCTCAGTCGGTAGTAATCAAGATCAACCTTTTATTTCGGCTAGTGTGATTAAGTTATTCATCATGGATTATCTATTTGATCAGATTAAACAAGGTAAGATTTCCGGGGGCCATTACATTGATAACCATTCAGTCGATGAGTGGATTCAATTGATGATTCAACAAAGTGATAATAACGCCACTAACTTGTTGATTGATTTTGCAGGGATGACTGAAATTAACCAATATATTCAACAACAAGGTTATACACAGACTAAGTTAGAACGGAAGATGTTAGACGATGCAGCTCGTAGTCAAGGGTTGGATAACTATACGTCCGTGAAAGACGTCTTACAATTTTTGAACCAGCTCTATCAAAATCGTGATCAGGCACCTTATAATAAGATGTTGACGATTATGAAGGGGCAACAAACGCGGACTAAGATTCCCAGCCAATTACCTGCCAATACGGTAGTTGCCAATAAGACCGGGGAATTAGCCGATGTTGAAAATGATGTGGGCATCGTCTTTAAAGCTAACGATCCGTTTGCAATTGTTGTTTTAACAAATCAAGTTCAAAATCCAACAGCTGAACGCCAAGCAATTGGCGCTTTAAGCTTGGCGGCGTTTCAAAAATAAATAGTCTAAGAGGAATGTTGGGATAAATGTCATTTTATCATCAATGTTCCTTTTTTGTTAAAAAATGGGCACTAGCGGGCATAGTCATAATAATTGTTTTGGGGTATAATAATATCGGTTATAGACTATTGAAGGGTATTGTACAATAGCCTAAGGGCAGCTAGATAAGGACACTGCTTGATATTAAGCGTTATTTCGGGGGGAGTAATGCCTTAATAAGGGTGTCATTAATGCTCAGTATGGAGCGAGAGTATCGGAGACGATTAATTATCGTAATTACGAGTGCTTAACTTGTGATTAGACACGGATCAACATCAAAAAAGACTGAGGCAGCTGCTTCAGTCTTTTTTGATGTTGCTAAATGGGAACGATGCTGATACGCTAGTGGAAGCAAATTGTGTGAGATGAATGCGGGGGATATATTGTGGATATTTATTTAAAACAAGCTATATTACAAGTGGTTGATCGCGAATTAGGGGCACCGATTTATTCACAACAGCCACTTGATTTAACCAACGGGAACACCCGGGATTATTTGACGAATAAAATCAAGAAGTTATCATCCGCACAGAGCAAGACGGGGGTCATTCGGCAAGGTTCGGAGGTTGCTAATCAATTGTTGAATATTGCTTCAGACTTTACGGGTGTTAGTCAACAACTTGTGGATAAATGGTATCAAGCTTATCAAAAAAGTGATGATGCTCCTAGTGCCGATGTTTTCATTGCCCTTTATGAACAGGATACACAGGCCTATGTCGCTTTTTTGAAGGTTAATTACCATGAAGCTTATACACACTACGTGAACGCTGAAGATGGCCCATTAACCAATCAATTAATTATTCATCAATCAATTCTGTCTAATAAGACACAAAAAGCGGATGAAGGATTTGCCATCAATTTACAGACCTTAGGGTTTGAGTTAATTGAAAAACAATATACCTTCTCTGGGGATAAACGACCATATCTGTCAACTGAAGTCATTGAGAGTGAACCACAGCCTTCATTAGAAGAAAATGTACGGGTCGTTAAGAAGGCTGCTGAAAAAATCGGCGCGAAGTTCGAAGTCGCCAAGCATGATATTGTTGCCAACGTTAAAGAGGCGATTTACGAAACGATTGAAGCAAAGGGCGAAATTAATACGCAGGATGTTGCCGCTAAAGTTTTCAAAGACAATGTCTCAGCGCAAACTGAATTTAAAGCGGCAATGGTTGAAAAGGCACCAGCAGATGCGCCCATTTCGCCCGCAGTACGTGAAATTGCTGAGAAGAAGTATGGTAAGCAAAAACTAAAATTATCGAACGGAATTGAATTAATTGTTCCAATTGACGTCTATCAAAATCCTGATTTGTTCGAATTTATCAATCATCCAGATGGCACAATGTCGGTTGAAATTAAAAATGTCGACGAAGTGATTAGTCGACTATAGAACACGTTGCTGTATAAAAAAAGGGACTGTGCAAAAGTAAATTTGCCCAGTCCCTTTTTGGCGCTTATCGTTTTATTTTAAGGCGGATAATCTTATCAAATTCCGTGATAATCAGAATTAAGAAGCCAGCGCCAATTGATACCGCCCATTCTAATACTGTTAGTGGTTCTGTATAGAATAGTTTTTGCATAAACGGTACGTAAGTCAGAATCAATTGGAGGACAATCATGCCGGCAATGATTCCGAACGCTTTTGGATTTGAGAAGAAGGCCTTTGAAAAGGCTAGCTTCGTTGTCCGAATGTTGAAGAGGTAGAAAATCTTACTGATCACGATAATGTTGACCATCATCGTGCTTGCGGTCACTTGATCAACACCCTGGCCGAGTAACCAGTCATAGGCCCATAAGGCAATCAAAGCCATTAAGACCGATACATAGGCCATCTGGAAGATGTCGTGTTTGTTCATTAAAGTTTGACCCGTTTTGCGTGGGGCCCGCGCCATGATCCCATCTTCAGCTGGTTCGAAGATGAAGGCAAATTGAATCGTAATTGCCGAAACCATGTTAATCCAGAGTAACTGCGCAGCTTGGAGTGGCATTGATTGTTGCATTAAAATCGTGAAGGCAATAATTAAACCTTCCGCAAATGACGTTGGTAATAAGAAGAGAATACTCTTTTTGATATTATCGTAAATTCGTCGCCCTTCTTGAATTGCGACAGACATGGTGGCAAAGTTATCGTTGGTTAAAATCATATCCGCCGAGTCTTTGGCAACATCGGTCCCTTTAATGCCCATTGCGACGCCAATATCGGCCCGTTTTAAAGCAGGGGCATCATTGACACCGTCACCGGTCATTGCCGTCACTTTATGTTGTTTTTGAAGGGCTTCGACGATTTCAAGTTTGTTGCTAGGGGTGGTACGCGCGAAAACTTGATGTTCAACTGCGGCAATTGCTTTATCTTCAGGGGCTAATTGATCCCATTCAGGACCAGTGATTGCTTTGATGACTGGTGCTAAGCCTAGTTTTTCACCAATTGCTTTGGCGGTTAGGGGGTGATCGCCGGTAATCATTTTAACGTCGACACCAGCTGCATTCATTTCGGCCAGGGCTTGAATGACTTCGTCACGAGGTGGATCGATAATGCCGGCTAAACCAAGCAAGATAATCCCCTTGTTAAGTCCTTCGTGGGTAATCGTCGTTGTTGATGTTGGGACATCAAGATACCCAACAGCCACGACCCGCTTACCTTGTTCTGAGAGTCGTTGGACGTGTTGATTCCAAGTGTCTAGTGGGAAGGCGGCATCTTTTTGTTGCGCCATCGGGAATAATTTATCTGGTGAGCCCTTAATGTAGAGGCGGCGTTGGCCGGTTGTTGTTTGAACTAATTTAGCGATGTAGCGATAATCAGAATCAAACGGTAACATATCAATTTCGGTATTTTGAGGCGCTTGATCAATCGTGTAGCCTTTGTGATAGACCGTTAAAAAGGCACCGTCGGTTGGTTCACCGTTAATTGACCAACCCTCATCTGATTTGAAGAGAGTGGTATCATTGGCTTCAAATCCAGCTTCTAAGAATAAGGCGAGGGTGTCATCAATAACGGCCGGTTGATCAGCTTGTTGAATTTGGCCCTCAGGTGCATAACCGTTACCAGAAACATGGTAAATTTGGTCAGCAGTGACAATATCTTTGACTGTCATTTCATTTTTCGTTAAGGTCCCAGTTTTGTCAGTTGCAATGACATCAACTGAACCTAACGTCTCAACAGCAGGGAGGGTTTTGACAATCGCGTGTTTATTTTTAGCCATATCACTAACACCCATGGCTAAAATAACGGATGTTGTGGCAGGAAGTCCTTCTGGAATTGAGCCAACAACCATCGTAACGATGGCGATGGCCAGTACCGGTAATGAATAGAGGCCGCTGATAAAACCTAAGATGAATAATAAGATGGCAGCGGCAATAATCACGTAAGAAACGCCAGCCCCTAATTTGTTAATCTCACGAGTCAGTGGTGTTGGACGACTTTGTGTCTGTGTAACGGCTTTTGAAATCTGTCCAATTTCAGTTTGTTCAGCAGTCGCCACAACCACGCCTAGGCCGCTCCCGTTAGTAACAGAGGTTGAGGCAAATGCCATATTAACTTGATCGGCTAATGGAACGGTTGTCGGTGTGAGGGTTGCTGCCCGTTTATCGACTGAATCGGCCTCACCAGTTAATGCTGATTCTTCCAGACGTAAGTTATCGGTATCGACAATTCTTAAATCAGCAGGGATGCTATCGCCGGCTTCTAAGAAGACGACATCACCAACCACTAAATCTTCGGTGGGAATATCGATTCGTTGACCGTCGCGATAAACGGTTGCTTCGGTCGCTAATAAATCTTTAATGCGTTCAAGTGCATCTGAGGCGTTGGCTTCTTGGTAGTAACCGATAATCGCATTGATGATGACCACTAAACCAATAATGATGGCATCGGAATAATGCCCCATCAAAGTTGTCAGTAGCGCTGCAGCAATTAAGATGTAGATAATGAGGTTATTAAATTGACGAATGAAAAGACGCCATTTAGGTGTTTTCTTACTTTCTAGTTTATTAGGGCCGTTTGTGGCTAAACGTTTTTGTGCCTCGACTTGGGAAAGGCCTTGTTCAAAATCATTTCCCGGGTAATCTTTTTGTAAGTCCTCAATCGATTGATTGTAAGGGTTAATCTGGGTTGTCATTGTTAATCTCCTTTATATTGAAATTCATAATAGTTAAAATCAAATCCATTATTCCTTTCGCCAATAAAGATTGCTTCGTAAGCAATAACACGCCACAGCGTCGGGGTTATCTTTCAAAAACGTTCACCTCCTGAATAGTCTCTATATTTAAATTATCAAGAAACTGATTCCGTGTCAATCTAATAAGAATTATTAGCAATAACTAAGCAATACTTTTGTAATTAAGTGCTTGATATGGTAGCATAATTATACAATTGAAAAAATTCGGTTGAAGCATTGCGCATTCAAGATTTCCTTCTTTAGGGTGGTAGAAGGGAATTTTGGTGCGCTTTTTTTATGGAGGGAATTAAAAATGGCAACATTAGCAATTATTTTAATTAGTACCCTGTTAGCTGGTCATCTTAGTAAACGGATCGGCATGCCGGCGGTGATTGGTCAGCTGCTTGTCGGCATCATTCTGGGCCCTGCGTTATTGGGGATTTTACATGAGAATAGCTTTATTCATACTTTTTCGGAGATTGGCGTTGTCTTATTGATGTTTACAGCTGGTCTTGAGAGTAACTTAACGCTTTTAAAGAAATATTTTAAACCTAGTGTGGTCGTTGCGATTTTGGGCGTAATTGTGCCAGTGGGATTAATTTATGCCATGAGTTTAGCTTTTGGCATCAATCAATTGGAAAGTCTATTTATCGGTGTCATTTTTGCCGCGACTTCAGTCTCGATTTCGGTCGAAGTCTTGCGGGAATTAAACGTGCTTGAAAGTCGTGAAGGCACGATTATTTTAGGGGCTGCGGTCGTCGATGATCTGTTAGCGGTCATCATTTTGAGCGTTTTGACTAGTTTGTTTGGTTCGCAATTAGCAACCGCCGCGCCTAACCAGATGGGACTTGGTCTGACCTTTGCTTTACAGATTGCTTTTTTCATTGTGGTTTACTTCAGTGTTAAATGGTTAGTACCAGGTGTAATGCATCTCAGCCAACGGTTATTAGTACCTTATGCTAACGCAATTATGTCGTTAGTCATTTGTTTTGTTTTTGTCTGGTTGGCGGAACTTGTTGATTTGAGCGCAGTTGTTGGCGCTTTTTTCGCAGGGATTGCGATTTCGCAGACGCCGTATCAAACTGAGATCAGTCGGCATATCGAACCGCTAGGCTATACAGTCTTTATTCCGGTGTTTTTCGTTAGCATCGGGTTATCGATGACGTTTACTGATTTAAACCGGCATTTCGTCTTTATTATTGTCTTAACAATCTTGGCTGTTTTGGCAAAACTTTTAGGCAGTGGCTGGGGTGCCAAAATGATGGGTATTCCATATGCGGGTGCTTACACGATTGGCGCTGCCATGATTTCGCGGGGCGAGATGGCGTTAATTATTGCACAAATCGGCTACACAGCAAAGCTACTAAGCGAAATGTATTACTCGGCGATTATTTTCGTCATTATTTTAACAACGATTTTAGCACCGTTCATTTTAAAATCAGCGATTAAAAAACAATTGGCAACAACTGAATAATCGCACTAAGCGCATAATAAAAGATTGTGAAAAAAATATTTATGCGCTATAATAAGTTATGGAAACGATTTCAAAAACTAATTAAAGAGGTGCCATTATGAAAGCAGCAGTCGCAAACAAAAACCATACAGTTGATATTATTGATAAGGAATTACGACCTATTAAGGCTAATGAAGCGCTCGTTAAGATGGAATACTGCGGTGTTTGTCACACCGATTTGCATGTTAAAAATGGTGATTTCGGTGAAGTTCCTGGTCGTGTCTTGGGACATGAAGGGATTGGGGTCGTAAGTGAAATTGGTTCAGAAGTGACCTCATTAAAAGTGGGCGATCGGGTCAGCGTTGCTTGGTTCTTCCAAGGTTGTGGACACTGTGATTATTGTGTGAACGGACAAGAAACCTTCTGCCGGCAAGCACAAAATGCGGGTTATACAGTTGATGGTGGGATGGCTGAAGAATGCATTGTGACAGCCGATTATGCAGTGAAGGTGCCTGAAAAATTGGATCCAGTTGCCGCTAGCAGTATCACTTGTGCCGGTGTTACAACCTATAAGGCGATTAAAGTTTCAGGCGTGCAACCCGGACAATGGCTAGTGATTTTTGGGATGGGTGGCTTAGGAAACTTGGCCCTTCAATATGCGAAGAACGTTTTTAATGCCAAAGTGATAGCAGTAGATATTAATGATGATAAGTTAGCCTTGGCTCAAGAACTGGGTGCTGATATCATTATTAATGACAAAAAAGAAGATGTTGTAGCACGCGTTAAAGAAGTGACAGGTGATGGTGCTCACGCAACAGTTATTACGGCCGTTTCTAAAGTAGCATTCAACCAAGCGGTAGATGCTGTTCGTGCAACCGGTAAGGTGGTTGCTGTGGGCCTCCCAGTTGAAACAATGGACCTCTCAATTCCAAGATTGGTGTTAGATGGGATTGAAGTAATTGGTTCATTGGTTGGGACACGGGCTGATTTAGCAGAGGCTTTTGAATTTGCAGCAGATGGTGCAGTGACACCAATCGTTCAAACCAGACCATTAGCGGATATCAATGATATTATGACTGAAATGGCTGAAGGTAAGATTTCGGGCCGAATGGTGATTGATTTTACAAAATAAAGTTAAGTTTAAAAGAGGCGTTAGGACAAAAGGAATATTTGTGCTGACGGCTCTTTTTTGTTGACAAATTTTTAAATCAGCCGTACACTTACATTGTAATAAAAACATGTAATTAAATACATGATAATTTGGAGGCAATTTTAATGACAAAAAAATTTAAAGAACTAGAAGACTTTTTAGGCACACACTTTATTTACACATATGACAATGGTTGGCAATATGAATGGTATGCTAAAAATGATCACACAGTTGACTACCGTATTCATGGTGGGATGGTTGCAGGCCGCTGGGTTCGCGATCAAGAAGCTAACATTGTTAAGCTAACAGATGGCGTCTTCAAGATTACTTGGACGGAACCAACAGGGACGGATGTTGCCCTAGACTTTATGCCTAATGAAAACAAATTACATGGTATGATTTTCTTCCCTAAATGGGTTGAGGAACATCCCGAAATTACGGTTACTTACCAAAATGACCATATCGCATTAATGGAAGAATCTCGTGAAAAATACGAAACATATCCTAAGATGCTAGTCCCTGAATTCGCCACGATTACTTACATGGGTGATGCAGGTCAAAATAACGAAGATGTTATTAGTGAAGCACCCTATGATGGGATCATTGAAGATATTCAAGAAGGTCGTTACTTCGATGAAAACTACAAGAAGATTAAACGTTAATCTAATTTAGTTACCTACCAAAACTAATCATTAGTATAAGTTAATGTTTGATAAAAGGAAGCGGTTACGATATAATGTAGTTGTAGTCAAATAAGCTAACGAGGTGGATGATAGATGACGATTAAAGTAGGTGACTTGGTACGTTGCCAAGCCAATGAAATGATGACGGAACCTTATTTAGGGAAGGTCTTAGAGAAGTGTGAAGAGACTGTGCACGTCTTAATTTTGAACTATATGCCGAATGATCGCTTTATTGTCCACGAACTGATGCAACAGATTATCGTGAATTCGCAGCAATTATGTCGAATTTCACTGACACGAGTTGCTGGTTAGCTGTCAACTTAATCGATTTTCCTCCTATTAAATAATACCCAGATGTGTTCTTGGACATCTGGGTATTTTTCGTGTTAAAGTAATGTTGAGAAAACGCTTCACTCAAAAAGACCGTTAAATCGGTATTTTTTTGAATTTCGATAGGGACAAGTCAATCCGGATGTGATAGAATAATGAAGGATTATTTGAGCAGTGGGGACGACTAAAGTTAGGTCGTCCTAAAATCAAAGTCATTGAATCCTAATAGTTGAATAACTCAATCGAAGAGAAAGAGGTACTTATATGGATAAGAAACAGCGAGAAGATTCACAGAAGCATGAAAAGTTTATTCATTATGCTGATGGTAGTAGTCTAGAAGAAATTAACAACACCGTCGCGATCCCTAAGAACGCTGGTTTCTGGAAAACCTTGATGGCTTTCATGGGACCTGGTGCATTGGTTGCGGTTGGTTATATGGATCCAGGTAACTGGATTACATCAATTGCTGGTGGGGCACAGTTTGCTTACACCTTGATTAGTGTTATTTTAGTATCGAACTTAATTGCCATGCTATTACAAGCGATGGCGGCACGTTTAGGAATTGTTACCGGAATGGATTTAGCGCAGATGACGCGGGCCAAAACCGGTAAAAAGATGGGAATTTTCCTGTGGATCGTCACAGAATTAGCCATTATGGCGACCGATATTGCCGAAATTATTGGTTCCGCAATCGCGTTAGAATTAATTTTTAACATTCCATTATTATGGGGTGTCTTAATCACCGCATTTGATGTCTTGCTCTTATTATTATTAATGAAACTTGGCTTCCGGAAAATTGAAGCGATTGTGGCAACTTTGGTGGCTGTTATCTTATTCGTTTTCTTATATGAAGTAATCTTGGCACAACCTAACATGGGTGATGTTGTGCGTGGATTTGTACCAAGTCCACGAATTATGACTGATAAGAAGATGTTATTCTTAGCATTAGGGATTGTTGGTGCGACTGTTATGCCACATAACTTGTACTTACATTCTTCAATTGCGCAAGCACGTCAATACGATCGGGATGATGTTGCTGAAAAACGCAAAGCAATCAAGTTTACAGTAATCGATTCAAACATCCAATTAACAGTGGCGTTTGTCGTTAACTGTTTACTCTTAATCCTTGGGGCAGCAATGTTCTATGGCACTAATAGTGATTTAGGTCGTTTTGTTGATTTATTTAATGCTTTACAAAACAAAGAAATCGTTGGGAGCATTGCTAGTCCAATGTTGAGTTTACTTTTTGCTGTTGCCTTATTGGCATCAGGTCAAAACTCAACGATTACAGGGACCCTTTCAGGCCAAATTGTCATGGAAGGTTTCGTCCGCATGAAGATTCCATTGTGGGCACGGCGGGTCATCACACGTGGTTTGTCAATCTTACCAGTCATCATTTTCACGGTTTATTACCACGGGAATGAAGCGCAAGTTGAAAACCTCTTGATTTACTCACAAGTCTTCTTGAGTATCGCATTACCCGTTTCAATGATTCCATTGACGATGTTTACCAGTGATGAAAAAATCATGGGGCCATTCGTTAACCGCCCTTGGGTGAAATATACGGCTTGGTTCGTAACAATTGTCTTAACATTATTGAATATCTATTTGATTTTACAAACAGTGGGCATTACAGCCTAATTAAATAAAGCAATTAGCTTAGGTGAAGATTAGCCTAGTTAGTTGCTTTTTTGATTGCGGTTCGTTAGATGTGCTAGACTAGAAAGAAGTAATAACTCTGGAGGGATGATATTTTGTTTGAAGTAACAACAGTTCATATTTTAATCCGGTTAGCTTTAGCGACAGTGATTGCAGGGATTATCGGATCAGATCGCGAATATAAAAATCGTCCAGCGGGGATTCGAACGCATATTCTTGTTTGTTTAGGTGCTTGTGTGATTGCAATGATCCAACAGGAGATTGCGGCGCAAAATGTCCAGTTTGCTTTACACCATTTAGCGATTGCCACGACAATTCGTTCTGATCAAGCACGCTTGATTGCTCAAGTTGTTAGTGGGATTGGGTTTTTGGGTGCCGGTACAATTGTGGTAACTCGTCATAAGATTCAGGGACTGACAACGGCAGCCTCACTATGGGCAACCGCGGGCATTGGTTTAGCAATTGGGATGGGCTATTATCAAATTGCCGTCATTAGTGCGTTTTTTGTTATTTTTGTGATTGTCTTTTTAAAGAAAATTATTCATATCAATACGTTGAAGAAGATTGAAATTAAATACAAGCACAAACTAGAAACCAAAGAATTTATCCAAACTTATTTTGAAGAGCACCATATTCAGATTCGGGATGTCAATTTCTCCGTGACTCAAAATGAACGGGATACAATCTATACTAACGTCTACCGGATTGAAATTCCGCGAGATATGCAATATTCAGAAATCGTGGAAGATATCTCGATGAACAAGAATATTATGACAATTAGAATGGTCAGCATTTAACTAAAAGTATTGAAAAAGAGATTGGGACAAATTCATTTTTGTCCCAATCTTTTTTTGTTTTTAAATAGTGGTTAAGGGCGTTGTTGTATAAAAATAATGAATATATGAATAAAAACGATTACTTAGTATTCTTTATTCATATAAGATTGACATTATACCGGCACAATTGTATATTTATTCTAACTTAGACCAACAAAAAGGACTTGTTTAAATTATGGAGAAATCAAAGAAGATTAATGTCAAGGGCTTGATCTTGATGATCTTTGGATCAATTTTTGGCTTTGCGAATACCACCATTGCCTTTTATTTAATGGGCTATGCCAGCATTATCTGGTATATCCTAGCAGCAATCTTTTTCTTTTTACCAACTTCATTGATGTTTGCCGAATACGGTTCATCATTGAAAGAAGCGCGCGGGGGGCTTTATTCATGGCTTGAAGCGTCAATCGGTAAGAAGGCTGCTTTCATCGGAACGTTTATCTGGTTAGCTTCATGGATTGTTTGGATGGTATCGACCGCTGCGAAAGTGTGGATTCCATTTTCAACTTTCTTACAAGGCTCAGACCAAACAACAACTTGGCATTTTATCGGGTTAAATGGGACCCAAGTCGTCGGTGTTTTAGGCGTGCTTTGGATTTTAGCCTTAACCTTCCTCTCAAGCCGTGGGATTGATAAGATTCAGAAGTTTGCTTCTTTCAGTGGGATGGCTGTCGCCTTTTTATTCGCAGCTTTCTTAGTGGTCAGTCTTGCAATCTGGTTCAAGACAGGCTTTAAGCTTGCTGAACCAATTCACGGTGTGACAACGTTTGTTAAGAGTCCCATGGCTTCTTATCAATCACCAATCGGGATGTTGTCGTTCGTTGTCTTTTCAATCTTCGCCTATGCGGGGATGGAAACAATGGGTGGCGTGACGGATAGTATGGACCATCCAGAAAAAACTTTCCCTAAGGGGTTAATGATTGCGACAGCCTTCATTACCTTAATCTACGCGATTGCAATCTTCATGTGGGGGATTTCAACGAACTGGCACCAAGTTTTAGGTGGCGATAAAGCCAACATGGGGAATATCACGTATGTCTTGATGCAAAATTTAGGCTATCAATTCGGCCACGCATTTGGCATGTCAACGACAGCCGCCGTTGGAATCGGGACGTTATTTGCTCGAATCACTGGTTTAATTATGTTTATCAGTTACCTCGGGGCCTTTGCCGTCCTCATTTATTCACCATTAAAATCATTTGTACTGGGAACACCTAAAGCATTATGGCCCAAAGGCTTTGCTGAAGTTAATAAACACGGGATGCCTGAAAAGGCGATGTGGGCACAAGCCGTTTTGGTTTGTTTATTAATTGCTGTTATTTCATTTGGGGGTAAAGCTGCCAGCGAATTCTACAACGTATTAACCTTGATGTCGAACGTTTCAACATCATTACCTTATCTCTTCTTAGTGACTGCCTTTCCTTACTTTAAGGCGCGCAAAGATTTAGAGCGCCCTTACGAATTCTTCAAGACTAAAGCATCAGTGCAAGCTGTAACAATTGTTGTCGATTTAGTCTTAGTCTTCGGGATTGCCTTCACGATTGTGCAACCAATGCTAGAAGGTAGCTATATGGATGCTTTCTGGATGGTCATCGGGCCCATCGTCTTTGCAATTATGGCGATTGCGCTTTACCACCGTTATCAAAAGAAGGTCGCTTAACAGGTTAGCCAAAACAGGTCCTCCCAAAGGGGCCTGTTTTTTTGATTGCTGCTTAAATTTAGAGAGAAAATAATTGCATTTCTCATTACATTTTAATAATAGGAACAAAATAGTTGCAATTTGAAAATAAGTTTTATAAGTGTTATTTAAATTTTCTAGGGTGCAATGGATTGGGAAATAAGATATTTTAATGATTGTCTGCTAAAACGTTAATTAATGCGAATTATGATAAAAAAATGAGAGAGTTAACCAGCGATATGCAACATGTTTGATAAACTAGTATACTTTTTAGGTATAGTTTTCAGAAAAATTTATATCAAAGGGGGATTCTATGACTGTCAAATTACAAGTCAAAGATTTAACGAAGATATTTGGTAAGCGGGTGCCGCGGGCCAAAGAACTATTGAAGCAAGGGAAGAGCAAAGCTGAGATTCTAAAGGAAACAGGTGCGACAATCGGTGTCGACCGGGCTAACTTTGAAGTCGAATCTGGCGAAATATTCGTTATTATGGGACTATCTGGTAGTGGAAAATCAACATTGGTACGGATGATTAACCGGTTGATTGAACCAACTGAAGGTAGTGTATTGATAGATAACGAAGATTTAATGCAGATTGATAAGAAAGAATTACTTGAGGTCCGGCGCAAGAAAATGAGCATGGTCTTTCAGAATTTCGGACTTTTCCCAAACCGCACAATCCTAGACAACACTTCTTATGGATTGGAAATTCAAGGGATTGATAAACAAACGCGCGATCAAAAAGCTAATGAAGCGTTAGATCTCGTTGGGTTAAATGGTTATGGTGAACAATATCCAACGCAATTATCTGGTGGGATGCAACAACGGGTTGGCTTAGCCCGGGCTTTAGCCAATGATCCAGAAATCCTATTAATGGACGAAGCTTTCTCAGCGTTAGATCCATTGAACCGTTCAGACATGCAAGATCAATTACTTGATTTGCAAGAAACAATGCACAAAACAATTATCTTTATTAGTCATGATTTAAATGAAGCCCTTAAAATTGGCGATCACATTATGATTATGAAAGATGGCGAAATTGTTCAAACTGGGACACCGGAAGATATTTTAACGCGCCCAGCTGATGAATATGTT
This sequence comes from Latilactobacillus sakei, assembly GCA_002953655.1. NCBI lineage: Bacteria > Bacillati > Bacillota > Bacilli > Lactobacillales > Lactobacillaceae > Latilactobacillus > Latilactobacillus sakei. The sequence continues at coordinate 1,871,443 of CP025839.1, read as the reverse complement.
GAGAAATTTATCGAAAATGTCGATCGTAGTAAAGTTTATACGGCCGGCAACGTTATGATTCGCCCGACAACGGTCAATATCGAAAAAGATGGCCCCCGCTTAGCCTTGAAACGTATGCGTGAAAATGAAGTTTCAACTGTTTATGTTGTCAATAACAAGCGTGAATTGGTGGGGATTATCGATGCTCAGGATGTCCTAGAATTAGTCCGTCAAGAAAGTCGTGATCTTCAATCCGTCGTTAATGCAAACGTACCGACAACCACTGAAGAAACACCAATTGCGGAGATTCTAGATGATATTTCACAAACCGGGATTCCATTTGCCGTCTTAAATGAGAAAAAACAATTACGTGGGATCATCATTCGCGGTGCCGTTTTAGGCGCACTTGCAGGAAACGAGGTGAACCATTTTGCTTAATTTAATGACAATTCCTAAATTACCCCTTGCTAGTTGGATGGACAGTTTTGTCGATTGGCTAACACAATTTACAGGCTTCTTTAATGGTTTAACAAACTTTATCGGGGGGATTATCAATGGCTTTCAGTGGGTCTTTGATTTAATTCCAATCTGGTTATTTATCGTGATTATCGCGGGTGTCACTTACTTCGCCAATCGTGATACGAAGAAGTGGGGCTTAATCATCTTTGAAGTGGCCGGACTTCTTTTAATCTGGAATTTAGATTTTTGGCGGGATATGACGCAAACGTTAACCCTTGTGTTGACGTCTAGTTTAATCTCATTAGTGATAGGTGTGCCACTGGGGATTTGGATGGCTAAAAGTGATATTGCCCAGGCAATATTCAAACCAATTCTTGATTTCATGCAGACTATGCCAGCCTTTGTTTACTTAATTCCAGCGGTTGCCTTTTTTGGGATTGGGATGGTACCGGGCGTTTTTGCGTCTGTGATTTTTGCGATGCCACCCACAGTTCGGATGACTAACCTTGGGATTCGCCAAGTGCCAACTGAATTAATTGAAGCCGCCGATTCTTATGGTTCAACAGAATGGCAGAAGTTGATTAAAGTGCAATTACCACTTGCCAAATCAACCTTAATGGCCGGCGTTAACCAAAGTATGATGTTAGCTTTATCAATGGTTGTGATTGCCTCGATGATTGGTGCAATGGGTCTTGGAACTCGGGTATACTTCGCCGTTGGTCGGAACGACGCTGGGGGCGGTTTTGCAGCCGGCTTAGCCATCGTTATCTTGGCGATTATCATTGATCGTTTGACACAAGCGCTAAACCGACAACGACAACATTAAGGAGGGATTTAGTGATTAAGAAGAATAAATTAATAGCTTTTTTCACCTTAATTGGGTTAGTAACGTTGCTTAGTGCCTGTAGCTCACAAACTAAGCCATATGATGCTCAGCAGAAGTTAGGCCCACAAATCAATTACACGATTACTGGGATTGATGCCGGAGCTGGTATTATGGCTTCAACGCAAAAGGCTTTATCAACCTATCATTTGGAAGGCCAAAACTGGCAGTTACAAACCAGTTCAACCGCTGCGATGACCAGTACTTTGGATAAAGCAATTGCGGACAAGCGGCCAATCGTGATTACCGGTTGGCAACCGCATTGGATGTTTACTAAATATCCAATTAAGTTCTTGAAGGATCCGAAAAATGTCTTTGGGCAAGCTGAACACATCAATACGATAGTTCGAAAAGGCCTCAAAAAAGATATGCCGGAAGCTTATACCATCCTTGACCGGTTCCACTGGACACCAGCGGAAATGTCAAAAGTGATGTTACAAGTTAATGATGGTGTTGATCCGCAAAAGGCGGCTAAGGATTGGATTAAGGCTAATCCCGAACAGGTTTCTAAATGGACCAAGGGCGTTAAGAAGGTTCATGGCACGAAGATCAAGTTAACTTATGTGGCTTGGGATTCTGAAATTGCCTCAACTAATGTTGTAGCCGAAGTGCTTCGTCAACAAGGTTACGAACCAACAATTCAGGCGATGGAAATTCAACCAATGTGGGCGTCAGTTGCAACTAAAGCGGCTGATGCGCAGGTTGCTGCTTGGTTACCAAAGACATCTGGTTTATACTACAAGGATTATCAAGGTAAGTTTGAAGACTTAGGGCCTAACTTAGAAGGCGCTAGAGTTGGCTTAGCTGTGCCGAAGTATATGACCAACGTGAATTCAATTGACGATTTAAAAACGAAATAAAAAAATAGGTGTTATCGTCATCAATAGTTGATGATTGAAAAGGGCGTTGTCGCAAAAGGATTCTTTTGCCGCAACGCTTTTTTATTTTGGAAAATAACTTGATTGTATATACAATTTTGTTTATACTACAATTATTAAAACGCTTACAATTTGGAGATGAACGATTATGACGTATGCAATGATTGGCACATGGCGAATGGCTTATGAAGGATTAGCTAAAGCGATGACGTCGCTCGAAACAGGTGGCAAAAGTACGGACGCAATTGAAATCGCTATCAAAGAAGTTGAAGACTATCCGTTTTTTAAATCGGTTGGCTATGGCGGTTTACCGAATGCACAAGGACTAGTCGAAATGGATGCGGCTTTTATGGATGGTAATACATTTGCGATTGGGGCGGTTGCGGGGATTAGCGATGTTAAAAATCCGATCTCAGTTGCGCGCCAATTGAGTAACGATCATTTTAATAGTTTTCTAGTAGGTGCCGGTGCGTCACAATATGCGATGTTCAACGGCTTTGAAGCACGCAACATGTTAACCGAACGGGCACATAAGTTATGGGCCAAACGCGTTCAAGAAATTAACGAAAAAAATCTTAGTCCTTATGACGGTCACGATACGGTAGGCATGGTGAGCTTGGATCAAGATGCTGGTATGGCGGCCGGGACCTCGACTTCCGGTTTATTCATGAAAAAGCCAGGGCGCACAGGCGATTCAGCGTTATCTGGCAGTGGCTTTTATGTGGATAGCGACATCGGTGGCGCCACCGCAACTGGTTTAGGCGAAGATTTAATGAAGGGCTGTCTCTCCTATGAAATCGTGCGCTTGATGGGTTCGGGATTATCGCCGCAAGCTGCTTGTGATCAAGCGGTTTATCCATTTGTTGAAAAACTTAAGAAACGCTACGGCAAGGTGGGTGAATTCTCACTGATCGCGTTGAATAATCAAGGCGAATGGGGCGTGGCCACCAATGTTGAATTCACTTTTGCAGCGGGAAATGACGAACAGCCACCGCAGATTTATATGGCTAATCCAGGGCCGGATCAGACTACTATTATCGAACCAATTTCCGAAGATTGGTTAGCAGCTTATGAAAAACGAATTAAGGCCCCAATTGATTAGAAGGAGTATTTAGAAAATGGCGAAGTATCTATATGTCGAAATTGCAGAAGCGTTAAACGAAGATGTCCGGGCGGGAATCTATGGTGTCCATCAAAAATTACCGTCAGAAACGGACTTAGCCGCGCAGTTTGCGACGACGCGGTTAACAATCCGCAAGGCAATCGACTTACTCGAAAAACAACAAGTTGTCGTCCGTGATCGGAATCGCGGGACCTATGTTTTAGCGACCGAAGGCAAAATTTCGAGTGGGGCCAGCGGGTTAGTGGGCTTTACCGAAGCTGCCAAAGAATTACACTTGGACGCGAGCACGCGGGTGTTAGATCTGCGCCGCGCAATTGTCTATCCAGACTACGTTGCGTCTAAATTACAACTCAACGAGCAAGAACCAGTTTGGCAGATTGAACGCATCCGGATGGCCGATAACGAGCCAATGACGCACGAACAGATTTACCTTAAACAAAGAATACTCCCCAACTTGACGGCCCACGAAGCGCAAGGCTCTCTCTACCGTTTGATTGAACAAGAGATGCCAATTGGTTATGCGCAACAAGAATTAGAAGCCGTTATCTTAGAACCGGGGTTAAGTGAGTTACTAGAAACAACACCAGGTCAGCCCGCCTTTTTGGCGCACACGGTCGCCTATTCGATGGATGGCTACCCGATTTTTTACGATAATTCCCATTATCGGGCTGACAAGTATACGTTCCACAATATCTTGAGTCGTAAACATTAATGTTAGAAGGAGGTATTGTTCATTAGCAGGCAGGTAAGACAAAATTTTAATCTGGAGGATTAAACATGTTTGATAAATTAGAAAAATTCTTGATGCCGTTAGCGATAAAACTGGGGAGTAATAAAGTTTTAATTGCTATTCGGGATGGCTTCTTAATCACCACCCCTTTAATTATCGTCGCTTCAATTTTCCTATTAATTGCTAACTTTCCGATTCCGCATTGGTCTGAATTTTGGGGCCAATTCTTAGGGACTGGGTGGGAAAGTTGGTTTACTAACGTTTCGCGGGCTGTCTTTAATACGGTTGGTTTTTTCACTTGTTTTAGTACGGCTTACGCTTATGGCAAACAAAAAAATACGGATGCAATTCAGGCAGCCGCAGTTGCTTTAGTGGCCTTTTTAATCCTAACACCAACTAAAATGGTTGTTGAAAATCTAAAAGAACCTGTTGATGGGGCTTTGGATATGAACTACCTTGGCACAAATGGGATTTTCTTGGGCCTAGTTGTCGCCCTTGTTGCAGTGCCCATTTATTGTTATGTCACTGAAAAAGGGTGGACGATTAAAATGCCGGACGGTGTTCCACCTGCAGTCTCGCAATCATTTGAAGCCTTAATTCCAAGTGCAGTAGTGATGCTAATTTTCTTCGCAATTCGCATTATTTTCGGATTAACACCATATGAAACACTGTATAATTTCATCTTCGAGATTTTGCAAGTGCCATTAAAAGGGGCCGGCAATACTTTAACTGCCCAGATCATCTACGGATTTGCCTGCACAATCTTCTGGTTCTTTGGTATTAATGGACCAGCAGTTGCTAACTCTGTCTTTGCACCGATTTCTAAAGTGTTAACAATGGAAAATTTAGATGCTTTCCAAGCACATAAGGCATTGCCTAACATTTTTACTGATCCCTTCTCAAACTTTTTCACTAACTTCGGTGGTGGCGGGAGTACTTTATCACTATTAATCGTGATGCTCTTATTCTGTCGCTCACAACGAATCAAACAACTTGGGAAGTTGGCTATTTTACCTGGGATTTTCGGCATTAACGAACCAATCATCTTTGGGTTGCCAATTGTGTTGAATCCGATTCTCATCATTCCATTTAACTTAGTACCACTTATCAACCTCTTGCTATCAACGATGGTAACGAAATGGGGACTGATTCCATATACCAATGGGGTGGCCTTACCATGGACAACACCAATCGGTTTTTCCGGCTACCTTTCAACTGGGAGCATTGTGGCTTCACTCTATCAATTCGCATTATTAGCATTAGGTTGTTTAATTTACTACCCATTTATTAAGACATTGGATAAACAATATATCAAAGAAGAACAAGACGCAGAGATGGCTAAAGCAGAAGATATTTCATTTGATGATTTAACGGAAGCGGACTTGAATTTGTAAAGGTGGAGAATAGTCATGGAAATTTTAATTTTATTGGATCAAATTCAAGCAGGTTTAGGTGGCACCGAACGTGGCGATTTACCCTTGGGTGGTAAAAAAATGGCGATGGGTTCTGCCGATATGTTTGAAAAGTATTTAGAAAAAGACGAAAAAATCGCGGTGACCTTATACTGTGGTGATCAAAATTTCATGGATCACAAAGATGAGGTCAGCCTAAAGTTGGCAGCGATGATTAAAAAGTTGCACCCGGATGTTGTTATTTGTGGGCCAGCTTTTCATTATGAACAATACGCTGAAATGTGTGCCCAAACGGGGGCTTTAGTGACCGAAAAAACCGATATTCCAGTTGTCGCTGCGATGTCTAAAGAATGCCAGTCAGTAATTGATCAATATCGCCAACGTGTTGATATTGTTAAGATGCCTAAAAAAGGTGGAACTGGTTTAAGTGATGCTTTGAAAGACATCTTGGCACTCTGCCGGATAAAAGCTAATCACGGCGACATTTCTGAGTTTCCAAGCGATAAAATCTATTAACTGTGGGTGATGAAATGCTAAATCAAGAAACAATCGACCTGATGCAGGCACTAACCGATATTAACGGGGTTGCTAGCAATGAACGGTTAGTTGCAGCGCGTTTAAAACAAGATTATGCGCAACTAGCGGATGAAGTGATTTACGATAACTTAGGGTCGATTTATGCAGTGAAAAAAAGTCAAACACCAAATGCGCCGCATGTAATGGTTTCGGGGCATATGGACGAGGTTGGTCTAATCGTGACTAAAGTGTTGGATAATGGCTTATTGCAAGCTTTATTACTCGGCGACATGCCCACTAATAGTTTGTTAGGGGCTAGTGTCCAAGGCGATTTTGCTGGGGAAACTTATCAAGGCACAATTTTAGCCCAAACGGAAAATAATCAAGTTGTTGATAAGACGAATAAAGTGCAAGTCGACCTTGGCTTTTTAAGTAAAGCAGCAGTTGAAAAGGCTGGTGTGCAGTTAGGTGATACGCTCAGTTTTGCAACGGCATTTGTTCAAACTGAAGGTGGTGCTTTGATGAGTCGTAATTGGAATGGCCGCTATGCACCTATTCTGGGGATTGAATTATTACAAGCCTTGCAAAATGTTGAGTTGCCATTTGATTTATATGTGGGCTGCACAGTTCAGGAACAAGTTGGTTTACGGGGAATTCAGACGGCGACGAATAAAGTGACGCCTGATTTAGCAATCATGTTAGATACAGATGCTGCATTTGATTATCAAACTGATTCTGATGACCGGATTGGCGTTTTAGGGGATGGCGTCTTATTAAACTACTATGACAAAACGGTTTTACCTAATCGATTATTACTCCAAACTTTCCGTGAAACTTGTGAACAAGATCAAATTCCTTATCAATATTACTATTCACTGGCTGATTCTGAAGCCGGTTGGGTGAATAAGTTACGAACAGGTTGTCCAACGCTTTTCGTGAATATTCCGGTTAGAAATATGAATACGCCTCGCTCGGTAATTGCTGCTGCTGATTATCAAGCTGCTAAGGCGGGATTGATTCAATTTATTAAGCAAATCGATAATGATAGTCTTCAAGCGTTTAAAGCAGAAAATCGATAAGTTGGTGAAAAAATGGTAGAAGAGATAATCGATATAGATTTATTGCGCCGACTCAGTGAAGCTGATGGCATTGGTGGGCGTGAACGTGAAGTGAGCCGGTTAGTGCATGATTATGCCCAACCATATGTAGATGAGATTAGTTATGATAACTTGGGATCAATTATTCTAAAGCAAAACGGCACGACAACCGAAGGCCCCAAAGTGATGTTGTCAGCGCATATGGATGAGGTGGGGTTTGTGGTCCGTCAAATTACACCAGAAGGTTATCTTAAGTTATTACCAGTTGGTGGTTGGTGGGGGCATGTGATGCCCGCTCAAGAAATGACGGTCACAACCGCAACTGGGCAAAAATATATTGGCATTGTGGGGAGCCGGGCCCCACATGGTTTACCTGATGAGGTCAAGAATAAGGTAATGACCCCAATGACGATGTTTTTAGATATGGGGGTCGCTGATCGTCAGGCGATTGAAACATTAGGAATTCGCATTGGAGATATGATTACACCATACATTCCATTTAGACAAATGAATGATCCTAACTTCTTGGCTGGAAAAGCGTGGGATGATCGTTTTAGTTTGGGTGCAGAATTAGAAGTGATGAAACGAACAGCGCAAAAGCCACATGAAGCAACACTCTTTTTTACAGGTTCAACACAAGAAGAAGTGGGAATTCGGGGTGCACGGACAGCAGTTCATCAAATTCAACCGGATTTAGCAATTGCACTCGATGTCACAACCGCTAAGGACACACCGCTCGATAATGAAAATAGTAATCGATTAGGCGGTGGGGTCGTCTTAGCTGTACTGGATTCTTTAACGATGGCTAACAAAGGATTGTTGTACCGAATGGAACGGCTCGTTGCTGATTTAAAATTAGATGTGCGTTATGACTTTATGACCGTGGGCGGGACGGATGCCTGTAATATTCATAAAGCGATGGATGGTGTCGTGACAATGACGATTTCGATGCCAACCCGCTATATGCATTCACCACGGTTGATGGTCCATCAAGATGATTACAAACAAACGATTCAGTTATTGACGGCATTTTGTCAGTCACTAACAACGGCCGACGTTGCACTGTTTAAAGAAGCGACGCGTCAAGCTTTAGAAAAGACGTATTAAACCATAGAAAGAAGCCATTTTTGTGAAAGCGATTCGAGCGGATTTTAAAGCTTTATTTGAACCATATGAAGCAGAATTTTTGGCCGATTTGAAGGCTGTTTTGCGGGTGCCGAGTGTTCGTGGCGTTAAAACGTATCAAGCACCATTTGGGATTGGGCCTAAGCGGGCGTTGGAAGCGGTGTTGTCTATTGCGACGCGAATGGGTTTTAGAACGGGGCAAGTCGGTGATTGTGTTGGCTGGGCTGAATATGGGCCGGCTGAAAGCCAAGCACCAACGTATTTTGGCATCTTGGGCCATTTGGATGTAGTCGACGTTGAAGATGATTGGCATTATCCACCGTTTGATCTCACCCAAGTGGATAACTTGTTGTACGGACGTGGGGTATTGGATAATAAAGGGCCACTTTTATCCACGTTGTTTGCACTTTATCTGATTAAAACGCAAAAAATAACGTTTAAGCACCGGGTCCGAATTATTTTTGGCACGGATGAAGAGTCAGGGAGCCAAGATATTCCGTTGTATCTACAACAAGAAGCAGCGCCGTCCGCCGGTTTTACGCCAGATTGTAAGTTCCCGGCCGTTTATGGGGAACGTGGTTTGTTAGACGTTCAGTTATCGTTGCCGATTACAGACGGCTCTGAGCGCCAAATTACAGCGATTGACGGGCAGTTTGCCAAAAGTTATTTACCAGATCACGTCCGCCTGCTTTTAGCGGATGGGACGGTTAAAACTTATCAAGGAAAAAAAGCGCCAAGTAATGCACCTGAAATGGCGGATAATGTGTTACCGGAATTAGTGGCAGACGCTAGCCAATTGACAGGGCAGACCGGTCAATTTTATCAGTGGCTTGCTGCTAAAATTGGTAATCAATCAACTGGGGAAAATCTGGGGATCAATTTTGAAGATGCAGCCTCGGGGGCTTTGCAGCTAGCCTTTTATGGGTTGTCAATTGAGGCGCAACAGTTGAGTTGTCATTTAACGTGTCGTTATCCGATTTCGGTGACTGAAGAACAATTGTTAGCCGGTATCGAAGCGGCGTTGTTACCGGGGATGACGGTGACGGTTAAGCGGCGGTATCCATCGCAAGTAACTGATCCGCAATTGCCATTTATTCAACAATTATCAGCGATTTATGCGGCTGATACAGGCTTAGATGGCACACCGGTGACGACGACCGGGGTGACTTACGCCCGCGCCTTACCGAATATCATCGCGTTTGGGCCTTCTTTCCCAGGACAAAAGGGCATCGCGCATAAGGGTGATGAATGGCTCCAATTCAGCGATTGGCAAATGATGATGCAAATTTATTACGATAGTTTGTTAGTTGTTGGCACACAGGATTAGGACAAACTAAAAAGGCCAGGGCAAATTTGTCCTGACCTTTTTAATTTGTTTAGCGACTTGCTAATGCGCCCATTGGATCCCATGGTGCGAGAACGGTTGGGTGATCGTATTCTTCTTTTTCAATCCGTTGCATTTCTGCTGTTAAGAAGCGTTTGTTGATGACGATTTGGTAGACGAATTCGTCAAACCAGCTGTCGCTCATGACGAAGTAGCCCTTAGTACCGACTTTATCGCCCCATGAGTTTTCAACCTTCCATTTCGTTGGTTGACCATCAACGATATCAACGCCAGTAATGACCATTGCATGCGTCATTAAACTTTCACCGTAATCTAGGCGTTCGCCTTTAGAAATTGAAAGGTCCATGTTGAGTAATGCTGCTTTTTGATAGATTTCCGTATCCATGATACCCAGTTTACGGTCGGATGATTGGCCAACATCGCTACCAAACCAAACTGATTCGCCAGCTTGGAGTTGTTTGATGGCAAGTTGTTTGAAATCATCGATATCAAGATTCAAATGGCGAACTTCACGGCCGCCAACCACGTTGCCGAGCATTTCGACGCTATATAAGTGGTTGTATGGTTTGTCCGCTGTTGGGGAATTGATTAATGAAACGTAATTTTCGAGGTCCCAACCAACATATTTTTGATAAAAAGTTTGTGGTGTGAGGCCCTTTTCAATGTGGTAGTTGTGGTCATCATCGCGGTATTCGAAGTCAAATTCAACAGGGGGTTCGCCCAATGCGAAAACAAGCATCCGGTAAACTTCAGTCAACATTGTATCCTTCTTTGCTTGGATATCAGCTTCGCTGACACCATCGGCAACCAATTGACGAAGGGTGACGGCATCTTTTCTGAGTTTAAGGTTCAAGACACTGTTGAGTTCGCTTGATTTCTCACTGTTATAAGTTTCGGGCATGACTGACTTAGGCACAATCCCGTATTTTTCGATGAGGGCGCATAACATATCCCATTGACCACCGTCTTGTTGGGGTGTCGTCATTAAAAAGTCGACTTTGCGATCACCGATTGGTTGATTGGCGGTTTTTAAAACATTTTCGTAGAAGTAGTTTGATTTTTCGAATTTATCCCAGAAGTTCGTATAATTTTGCGAAAGTTCGAAATCCTTAATCTTGAATTGTGCTTGTAAGCTATGACGCATCGTATTTAATGCGGCAAACATCCAGCAACGGCCGGATTGCTTTTGATTTGAAACGGCGCCAGTATCTAAATCGATTGAAAAGACTGGGTCCATCAAAGCCTTTGAAGTTGTATTTTGACTGCTGGCTAAAAAGCCGTTGTTCATCACCGTATTTTTAATGACGTTTGATTGTGGAACCGCCTTGAAATCGGCTTTGAATTGTTGAATATTTTCGGGTGTGATAGCTTGAACCATTGAAAAAACCTCCTTGAGAATTGGGATGGATTATTGATATTTCTTAACGTGCTTTTCAAACCATATTCCTGTGTCTAGCGCCACAAGTCAAACGATTACTTCCAGTAATCATTCACCTTGTTACGCTAGTACTCGGAATATAACTGGTTTGAACGCACTTCTTTCTTTAACGTGCTTTCATCAACAACTTCTTCCGCCTTACCTCACTTGCCAAATCAGCGATTGCATCGCCAATTCGTCAAGTGCTGTAAGTGCACAGAAGTTACTTGTTGATGACGCACTTCTTTCTTAATGTGCTTTTCAAGCTAACTTTCTGTGCTAATGCTCAAAAGTTGACCAGCTTGAACGCACTTATTTTATTGGAGTGCGTCCCATGGGTCTAGTTTGATTGGGGTTTGGTCTAGTAAGGCTTGTTCTTCTTTTGTGAGGTATTCTTTTTTGATAACCACTTCGTATACGTAGTCATCAAACCAAGCGTCGCTCATGCTGAAGTAGCCTTTATTGCCGACCTTGTCACTCCAAGTATTTTCAACTTTCCATTTTGTGGGTTGGTCGTCAACTAAATCGACACCGGTTAGCGTCATTGCGTGAGAAACAACGCCTTGGCGATAATCAAGTCGCTGGTCTTTAGGCATTGTTAAGTCGATGCTGAAGAGACTTGAATAGTCATAGAGATTGCTGTCCAACCAGCCTTTTTGCCGGTCTAAGTCGGCGAGCACGTCGTTACCAAACCAGATTGATTCACCTGCTTTGAGTGATTGAATCGCTAATGCTTTTAGACGGTCGGGTGGGAGGTTCAATAGGCGCATTGGATGGCCTTCGACCACGGTATCTTGTGAGTCTAAGCTGTAAAGTTGGTTGTATTGTTTACTGGCTTGCGGGCTGCTGACAACTGTGATGTAATCATCAAAATGACGATTTAAATATTTTTGATAGAAGCTCAGTGGCGTGAGACCTTGATCCAGGTGATATTGTTGATCATTGTCGCGATAGGCGAAGTCGAATGTTTCAACCGGTTCGCCAAAAGCGTAAACGCTGAGACGATAAATGTCGCTTAACATTGCTGTTCTAGTTTCGCTGATTTTGGCTTCGCTTGCTTGATCAGCAACTAATTGGCGGAGTTTAATCGCATCTGTCCGTAATTTAAGGTTTAAGGTACTGTTGAATTCAGTGGTTAAATCACTATTGTAAGTTTCGGGCATGACGGACTTAGGAACGGCACCGTATTTTTGAATCAAAGCAACGGCGTTGTCCCATTGGCCGCCGTCAAAATCAGGTCCGGCAAGTGCGAAGGCGACTTCGCGATCCGTAATGGGTTGAGTAGCTGTTGCTAGAATTTTTTCGTAGAAAAGATTGGCTTTTTCAATCCGATCCCAGAAAGAGAGATAGTTTTGGGAAAGTTCAAAGTTCTTCACGTTATATTTTTGTTCGAAATCATGACGAAGTGTATTGAGTGTGGCAAATAGCCAACAACGACCACTCTTTTTTTGGAAGCTGACGTCACCGGTTGGCAAGTCAATCGAGTAGGTTGGGTCAAGGGTTACGGCAGCATCAGGACGCTGAGCGACCGCGTTAATCCCGTTGTTCATGACGGCATTGCGTAGCGTTTGGGCTTGCGGCATGTCGGCGAGTACTTGGCGCATCTTGATTAAATTAGCATGTGTAATTTCTTGGGTCATCTAATCACTCCTTAATTTCAATATACCTCAATTCTAGTTGATTTAACGGGAGAAGTAAACACGAGATGGAGGGGATAATGATATTGGGATTAATTATAAAATGAGTAAGAAAACGGTTAATATGAGAATTGCTTTGTACCGTTAAAGATAAAAAATAACCATCATAACGAGTATGATGGTTATTTGGGGGATTGGCATAATCTAGTCACTTGAAGAGTAGGTTATCCCAAACGTGCCATATCAACCTGATTCTTGCGTTTAGCGTCGTTAGTCAAACAACTGATTACATTGGTTATTCGCCTACCTATGCTAATCCTCAGAACATGACCACTTTGAAGGACACTCTGTTTTTATCTGGCTTTTAAGATTTTGACGCCTTCTGGTGAGCCTACTACGACTTCGTTGACGAGGTCTAAGAATAGGCCGTGTTCAACGACGCCGACTTGTTCGCTTAACCAAGATGCTAGTAAGTGCGGATGTGTGATTTTTTCAAGGTGCAGATCAATCACTTCATTTTTGGAGTCTGTTAAGACGCGTTGACCATCTTCGGTTGTTCTGAATTCTGGGTTAAGGCCTTCTTTGACGAACTTGTTGAAAACTTGTTGACTGCCAAAAGGAATCACTTCAACGGGGAGTGGGAAGCGGCCGATTGTATCGACTACTTTTTCTTCATCAACAATCCAGATGTTGCGGGTTGAGGTTGTTGCCACTAGTTTTTCGAATAAGTGGGCAGCGCCACCGCCTTTAATCCCTTGGAAGTTAGCGTCAACTTCATCGGCACCATCAATTGTCAAATCGATATGATCGACTTCATTGAGTGCTTTGACGGGGATACCAAGGGATGTTGCTTGTTCTGCAGTTCTGATTGATGTGCAGACGCAAGTTAAGTGGAGGTTTTCAGCCTTCACACGTTTAGCGAGCGCTTCGACCATGTACACAACCGTTGAGCCAGTCCCAAGTCCTAAAATCATATTGTCTTCGACGTAGTCCACTGAGCGTTCAGCAGCCATTTTTTTCATTGCATTCTTATCCATTAAGACACCTCTTCTATATGTTTATAATGCCATTATACGCAATAACCGGTAAAAAAGCGCTTTAAAATAGGCATTTTTTGCTAAAATTTCTATTAAATCCGTCGCGGGCATTATTCAAGTTAGTTGGTTTTCATGGTATGATACAGTAGTAAAAAATAGCGCCAAATTAGGTGTTAATAATATAGGAGCTTTTTTAGATGAAAAAACGAGGATTCGAAATAGTAACCAAGTACCAATCAGCAAACTTAAGTTTACCAGTGCGGTCGACTGCACATTCAGCAGGATACGATTTTGCTTGTGCAGAGGACTTCGTTTTACCATCCATCTGGCATTATAATTTTGTCCGTCTATTTCGGATGATTCGAAACGGCAAACCACTAGTTGATGATGATTTTGAACGGGCTTCTAAGACCTTGAAACCTTTCCTAGTACCAACGGGGATTAAGGCCTATATGCAAGATGATGAATATTTAATGATTGCTAATCGTTCAAGCAATCCCTTGAAAAAGGGGTTAGTGATTCCCAATGGTGTCGGGATTATCGATTCAGATTATTACGGCAACGATGCCAACGAGGGTGAAATTTTTATTCAAATGTTGAATTTCAGTCCGCGTGATATTATTTTGCGAAAAGGCGAACGAATTGGTCAAGGTATTTTCATGCCATATCTTGTGGCTGATGATGAAGTAGCTGTGACAACTAAACGGACCGGCGGTTTTGGTTCATCCGGTCGTTAGTCCGCGCTAACGGTAATCAGTAGTCGATATGTGCTAAAATAGTAGACAATAAGGGTAGTAAAGGAGAATCTTGTGGCTAAAGTTAAAACGCAGTTTGTCTGCCAGAATTGTGGCTACAGTTCCCCCAGATTCTTGGGGCGCTGTCCGAATTGTGGTGCTTGGAATCAAATGGTTGAAGAACGAGAACAACCCGCCGCAGCGGCCAAATCAAATTTCACAATTTCAGGCCGGGCCACTGAACCTGAAAAAATCAGTACCGTTAATATCCAAAAAGAACCCCGTGTCAAAACGGAATTAAATGAATTGAATCGCGTTTTAGGTGGCGGTGTGGTGCCGGGCTCACTGATTTTAATCGGTGGGGATCCTGGGATTGGGAAATCCACCTTGTTACTACAAGTTTCAGGGCAACTTGAAAAAGTGGGTAAAATCCTATACGTTTCAGGTGAAGAAAGTGCCTCGCAAATTAAGATGCGGGCGAATCGATTAGGGGTTAATGGCGATCAATTGTATCTGTATCCCGAAACGGATATGGGCAATATTCGCCACCAAATCGAAACGCTCAAACCAGAATACGTCGTGATTGATTCGATTCAAACAATGAGTGAACCAGAAGTGACTTCTGCAGTCGGGAGTGTTTCACAGGTTCGCCAAGTGACTGCAGAATTGATGCGGATTGCTAAAACCAATCAGATTACTATTTTTGTGGTGGGACATGTGACTAAAGAAGGGGCGATCGCCGGTCCGAAGATTTTGGAACATATGGTAGATACCGTGTTGTACTTTGAAGGTGACACGCATCACACGTACCGAATTTTACGATCGGTTAAAAACCGGTTTGGTTCAACTAATGAAATCGGGATTTTCGAAATGCGGGAAGCGGGTTTACAAGAAGTCGCTAACCCATCTGAAATTTTCCTTGAAGAACGGCTGGCCGGTGCGACTGGTTCAGCGGTGGTGGTTTCAATGGAAGGGACCAGACCAATCTTGGTTGAGTTGCAAACTTTGATTACCCCAACCTTGTTCGGGAACGCAAAACGGACATCTTCAGGGTTAGACCATAATCGGGTGTCATTAATTATGGCGGTTTTAGAAAAGCGGGCGAGTTTGATGCTTTCCAATCAAGATGCTTATCTTAAAGCAACCGGTGGCGTTAAGTTAGACGAACCAGCGATTGATTTGGCGATGGCCGTCTCGATTGCTTCCAGTTATCGCGATAAAGAAATTCCACCAACCGATTGTTTTGTCGGCGAAATTGGCTTGACGGGTGAAATTCGACGGGTCAACCGGATCGAACAACGCGTTGGCGAAGCGGCGAAGTTAGGTTTTAAACGCATTTACGTTCCTAAAAATAATTTGCAAGGTTGGGAGCCGCCAACTGACATTCAAGTCGTTGGTGTTACAACTATTGCAGAAACTTTAAAAAAAGTATTCAACTAGGCATAAGTTGGTGCGAGAGGAGGTTTTATGATGCAACAAAAACCATTAACTAAAAGAAGAGTGTTAGGTATCGTCTTTGTGATTCTAGGGGGTGCTTTAGGGATCACGGCCTTTCCGGAGTTTTGGCGAGTCGTTCATTTAGAATTAGTCACATATCTCAATAATGGCATTACCAATGCCGTGTTAGGTGCAATTATTTTTTATCTTTTATTCTTGGTACTAGCTAGTCCGATGTTACGCGCAATGCGTCAATTGGAAAAGGCGTTGTTTAAACAATCCCCTAGTTTCCTATTATTTGGGAGTGTATTCTCATTAATTGGCTTGTTATTAGCGAATGTTGTTTCGATTCCGTTATACCGGATGCCGATTTTTGTTTTAAATACAGTGGTACCGATCCTATTGATGTTTGCGCTTGGTTATTTAGGCTTTAAGGTGGGGACGACCCGTCTCGATGAATGGCGTAAGTTCTTACAACCTAAAAAACGCAATACTGACGTGCTAGAACGCAAGGTAGATGATAATTTCCGGAAGTATAAGATTTTGGATACAAGTGTCATCATTGATGGTCGGATTAAGGAAATTGCTAAGACCGGCTTTATCGAAGGCACCTTGATGGTCCCTAATTTCGTTTTACATGAATTACAATTAATTTCCGATTCTGCAGATAACTTAAAACGGGCGCGTGGTCGTCGTGGTTTAGATATCTTGAATGAATTACAAAAGGACGAAAGTTTATCTGTCGAAATGTACGATGGCGACTTTGAAGATTTAACGGAAGTCGATGGCAAACTAGTCAAGTTGGCGAAGTTGTTAGATGGGATTGTGGTCACTAATGATTACAATTTAAATAAAGTCTGTGAATTCCAAAACGTCCCTGTTTTTAATATCAATCAATTGGCCAATACATTGAAACCAGCTGTCTTACCTGGAGAAGCGATGACCGTCACGGTAGTCAAAGCCGGAACCGAACGGCAACAAGGGGTTGCTTACCTTGAAGATGGCACGATGATTGTTGTTGAAGATGGCCAGCATTATCTCAATAAACCATTAGATGTGATTGTCACAAGTGCCTTACAAACGGCTGCTGGACGAATGATTTTCGCTAAACCAGCACACCAACAAAAAGGCTTGAATGAAAAATAAGCATTCAGATGACTTTACATGGTCACCAATAATCGGTATTATTGAGACTAACTAAACTGTATAAATTGATGAAGAGAAGAAGTAGATTAGCCGAATTTTCAGAAAGCTTCTGGGTGCTGTGAAGAAGTAATTGGGTTAATCGAAATGCACCTTGGAGATGCTAGTAGATTTTTACTGCTAGTCGGGACACCGTTATCTGCTTGAGGCATTTTTGCGAAGAAAAGTGGAACCACGCTCAACCGGCGTCTTTTGTTAATTAACAAAGGGCGCTTTTTATTTGGAAGAGTACGGAATAAGCCGGGTATCTTCTGAGGATTAGCCTAATCAGACATATTACCGACAAGGTCGGTGATATGTCTGGATGTAGCTAACCGGAAGAAGATGGCTTATGACGCACGTTTAAGAAAGGAAGATTCGATGCTAACCGTTTATAATACCCTCACACGCCAAAAAGAAACCTTTAAACCCCTTGAAGAAGGCCGCGTTAAGATGTACGTCTGTGGGCCAACTGTGTATAACTATATTCATATCGGTAATGCGCGTAGTGCGATTGCGTTTGATACGATTCGCCGCTATCTCGAATATCGCGGGTACCAAGTTGATTACGTTTCAAACTTCACGGATGTTGACGATAAGATGATTAAAGCGGCTAACGCGGAAAACATCACCGTGCCAGAATTAGCAGACCGCTACATCGCTGCCTTTAAAGAAGATACTAAAGCCCTCAATATTGAACCAGCAACCCTTAATCCACGGGCAACTGATAATATTGAAGAAATCGTAGCGTTCATCCAAGATTTGATTGCTAAAGAGTATGCTTATGCCGTTGACGGTGATGTTTATTACCGGGCCCGCAAATTTAAGGCGTACGGTCATCTTGCTGGTCAAGATCTTGATCAACTCGAACAAGGCGCCAGCGAACATACGGCAACAGAAGAAACTTTACGTAAGGAAGATCCAATCGATTTTGCTTTATGGAAAGCTGAAAAAGGCAACGAGATTACTTGGGACTCACCTTGGGGCAAGGGCCGCCCTGGCTGGCACATCGAATGTTCCGTGATGTCGACTAAATACTTAGGCGATACGATCGATATTCATGGTGGTGGCCAAGATTTGGAATTTCCCCATCACGAAAATGAGATTGCTCAAAGTGAAGCCAAGACCGGTCAAACCTTTGTAAATTATTGGTTACACAATGGATTTGTAACGGTTGGGGACGACGATCAAAAAATGAGTAAGTCACTGGGCAACTTTGTGACGGTTCACGATTTGATTCAAGAAGTTAATCCACAAGCCTTGCGCTTTTTGATGAGTAGTACGCAATACCGGCGCCCAATTCGTTACAGTCAATCATTGTTAGCAGAAGCCCAAACTAATTTGGATCGCTTGAAGACGACGCTTGATAACTTGGCTTTCCGTCAAGCAACGGCTGAACCAGGTGAAGACCAAATTGTGATGGATAAGGCAGCTGAACTGGAAGCGGCTTTTGTCATAGCGATGGACGATGATTTTAACGTTCAAAACGGTTTAACCCAATTGTACGAACTGGCTAAATTAAGTAACCAATATTTGGAACAGACAACGGTTCAAGCCGATACATTAACGTCATTGGCAACCCGTTTAACCCGGCTATTAGCCATTTTTGGGGTTGTGTTTAAAGCGGATCAGTTATTGGATACGGAAGTTGAAAGCCTAATTGAAGAACGCCAAGCCGCTCGAGCAGCTAAAGATTTTGCTAAGAGTGATGCGATTCGGGATCAATTGAAGGCTCAAGGGATTATTTTGGAAGATACACCACAAGGAATGAGATGGAGACGCGCATGAAAAACGCTTTACAACTAAACGGGATTGCCTTAGCTTATATGGGAGATTCAGCCTATGAAGTTTACGTGCGGGCCCATTTATTAGAACTCGGCTTAACCAAACCGACTCGCTTGCAACAAGTTGCAACACACTATGTGTCTGCTAAAGCGCAAGCTGCTTTGATCGGTTTGATGATCGATGATAATTATTTAACAGAAGAAGAAATGAATATTTTTAAACGCGGTAGAAATGCCAAAAGTTATACGAAAGCCAAGAATACGAGTGTTTCGACTTATCGGACCTCAACTGGCTTTGAAGCGGTTTTTGGCTATCTATACTTAACTGAACAACAAGAGCGCGTCGCTGAATTAGCCCACTGGTGTATTCAACAAGTCGACGCTGGGAGGACCCATGAGAAAAAATAATAACCAATCTTATAACCAAAAAAATAATGAATTTAATAGCCGTCGAACGGCTAAAAATGCTGCCAAGCCAACCCGGCGTCCAGCTAACAAGAAACCAGCAGCACCCGTCGAAGAAGCAGCGGTTGAAGAACAAACTGATTTCGTCATCGGGAAACATGCTTCTTTAGAAACATTGAAGACCAGCGATGCCAAGAAGATTAACAAAATCTTCCTGCAAGATGGTTTGAAAGCTGACTTCGTACACGATGTTGTTAAATTGGCGAAAGAAAAACGGTTGATCATCCAAAATGTGCCTAAGAACAAGTTGGACTTATTGAGTGATCGTCAAAATCACCAAGGGATTATCTTAGCAATCGCACCGTTTGAATATGCCAGTGTTGATGATATTTTTGCTAAGGCTAAAGCACAAGAAGAAGAACCTTTTATCTTAATCTTGGATAACTTGGAAGATCCACATAACTTAGGATCAATTATGCGGACAGCCGATGCAGTTGGTGTGCATGGGATTATCATTCCGAAACACCGGGCGGTGGGGTTAACATCAACAGTCGCTAAAACATCAACGGGTGCGATCGAACATATTCCGGTGGCGCGCGTCACGAACTTAACGCAAGAAATTAAGAAACTCAAAGACCGCGGTCTCTGGATTTTTGGCACCGACATGGCCGGCACCGACTACCGTAAGTGGGATGCTAAGGGGCCAATCGGCTTAATCATTGGTAACGAAGGTAAGGGTCTTTCACCAATCGTTAAAAAAGAAGTTGATCAAACTTTGACAATTCCAATGGTGGGCCATGTGCAAAGTTTAAATGCCAGTGTTGCTGCGGGGGTTCTCATGTATCAGGCTTATAACAGCCGTCAACCTTTGGTATAGCTAATGAAAAAGCAGATTTTAATTGCAGATGGCTATAATATTATTGGTAACTGGCCGGAATTAAATAAGTTAAAGCAAAATGATCACTTGGCAGATGCACGCGATAGTCTATTGCAGACGTTATCGGAGTACCGGAAGTTTCGTGAGATTGAAATTATCCTCGTTTTTGATGCGATGTATGTGCCAGGGATTAAGCAAAGTTATGAACAATATAATCTTGAAGTGGTGTTCACTGAAGAAGATGAAACCGCTGATAGTTATATTGAAGCCTTGGCGGGTAAATTGATGTCACCGATTAATCAAGTCACCGTGGTTTCAAGTGATCAAGCTGAACAATGGACTATCTTTTCACGAGGCGCTTTGCGGGTATCCTCGCATGATTTTTACCGCGAGATTAAACGGACGCACCGCGAAATTGACCATGATGCCAAACGCTATCACAGCAAAGTAATGCAACGAAATCGGCCGTGGGATGACGAACAGTTAGAACGTCTAGCACAGATGCGCGATCAATTGAGTAATGAAGAAACAGATTAAACAAGCGTTCGCTTACGGTCTGGCAAAACTCTTGTTAAAATGACAGTATGGTTGTTGCGTGAAGGGAGTTTCGGTCAATGGAACAAACAAAGCGCGATGAACTGCTGATTTCAGCAGTGGCTCAGAATGATTCACAAGCATTAGACGTGTTATTCAAGGCGTACTTACCGATGGTGTATCACACCGTGGCACCATATTACATCCGATTATTCGATGAAGATGATTGGTTACAAGAAGCTCGGATTGTTTGTTACGAAACTTGCCAGTGTTACGATTGTCAGCGTGGCAAAAGTTTTGGTAGTTTCTACAAATTACGCTTTAAAAACCATATTCTAAATTTACTGCGCCGAGAACTCGCTCAAAAACGGCGGGGTGACCGCCAAGCAGTATTGATTGCGGAGCGACCAGAACGTGACGCGATTTCAGAAGACACGGTCACTTACTATCAATCGCAGTTTGAATTGCGATGTTATCTTGAAACACTGTCGCCATTTGAATTAGTGGCGTTTCGAGTATTGACCGGTCAGCTTTCAATTGATGAGGCTTGTTGCCAACTCGATTGTACGATTGACCAGTTGAAACGAGGTCAATCAAGGTGTCAGACCAAGTTAAAACGGTATTATCAAGAGAATCGTTAACCAAAAGCGGTGGGACCGGACTAAAACGGTTCACCGCTTTTGTTGATGGATTCTAAGATTGACAGGTTCGCCTGCACATGATAAAGTGAATGGGATAAACATCACTTAGAGAGGGGCTTTTAGTCATGGGTGTTAAGAAAGTCGCCTTAGCCTGTACTGTCTGTGGTTCACGTAACTATTACGTTGCTGAAAACAAGAACCGGACAGAACGTCTAGAGTTAAACAAATATTGTAAACATTGCGGACAATACGCACAACATAAAGAAACACGTTAACATAGGAGGATGAAGATGATTAAGTTTTTAAAAAGCGTTGTTGAAGAAATGAAAATTGTTACTTGGCCTAATGCCAAACAAACGCGTAAGGATACGTCAACTGTTGTCATGACATCTGTTTTATACGCAATTTTCTTTGGCGTCGTTGACTTAGCAATTCTCAAACTTCTTGAACTATTTATTTTTTAAAACTAGCTTAATGAAGCTGGTTTTGCTATACTTGTGGCAAGCAGAAAACTTCGCGTGGTCGGAGTTTTTTTATTTTGGTATTTAAAGGAGAACAAACATGGTTGAATCACTCGAAAAAAGCTGGTACGTATTACACACTTATTCAGGCTACGAAAACAAAGTTAAGGCGAACTTAGAATCTCGTGCCCAATCAATGGGGATGGAAAACAACGTCTTCCGCGTTGTTGTACCTGAAGAAGAAGAACATGAAATCAAAAATGGTAAGGATAAAGTTGATATGAAGAAAACTTTCCCTGGCTATGTTTTGGTTGAAATGGTGATGTCAGATGAAGCGTGGTTCGTTGTTCGGAATACACCTGGTGTAACTGGATTCGTTGGTTCTCACGGTGCCGGTAGTAAACCAGCGCCACTATTAGACGATGAAATTAACCAAATTTTACGTCAATTAGGCATGAGCACCCGTCATTTAGATGTTGAATTTAAAGTGGGCGAATCTGTTAAAATCGTGGATGGTGCTTTCTCTGGGTTAGTTGGTCAAATTACAGAAGTTGACGACGAAAAGATGAAGTTAAAAGTTAATATCGATATGTTCGGCCGTGAAACGGCAACCGAATTAGACTATGATCAAGTGGACGAATTAGTTTAGAGTGCGCCATAAGCCGGGTATATCCTGAGGAATAACAGAGAGTGGTGAATAATTGCTACAAGCAATCGTTTGGCATTCGGCGTTAGCCGCAAGGATATGGCTTATAGAACACGTTTAATTAGGAGTGCGTTACCAGTGGTTAGCTTTTGAGCATTTGCCAACTTGGCGAATTGGCGATGCAATCGCCGGTTTGATAAGTGTAGCAAAGCACAGAAAGCTACTGGTAAAAGCACGTTTAAGTAATAATCGAGGGACCGTGACAAAAGTAATTTTTGTTGCGGTCCCTTATTTGATAGTCGAATATTAATAGTGGAAACGTGCTTTTTGAAACTGACTTCTGTGCTTAGCGTCACTCGTCAAACAACTGCTTACAGCAGTTATTCGCCGAGCTGTGCTAATGCTCAAAGTTAAAGCGTTTCAAACGCACTTCTTATTTTAGATAGAATGATGTGATGAATATGTGGCAGATTATTAATCAGTTATTAGCAATCATTGTTATTTTAGTTGTGTCAGCAGTGAGTTTAATGGGGCTTGATTACTATAAATTAGCCCACGTGCAGCATCATTGGCACCCGCGCTTAACCCATTATGAAGCAGTACCGACGTTGTTTATCCACGGTTATCGGGGTAATCGGTATTCTATGGGACATTTATTGATGCGTCTGCAAAAAATGGGCGTCGCCAAAAAAGCGTTAGTTATCAAAGTTGCTGTAGACGGCACGCTGACGTTTAACGGGCCACAAGAATTGACCGCCAGTAACCCAACGATTCAAGTCCTGTTTCAAAATAACCACGCTGATGTCCAGGATCAAGTTCGCTGGCTCAGCCAAATTGTGGCCATCTTAAAAAAAGATTATGCAGTAACGGCGATTAATTTAGTGGGGCACTCGATGGGGGCAATCACGGTTTTGCGTTATTTACTGACCCCAACTGCTGTGCCGGTTAAAGCGGTCGTATTATTAGCAGCACCGGTCAATGATCCGTCGATTGGGCCGGATACTGCAGCCGTTTTTTGGAGTGAGCTAACGCAACGGGGACCACTTAAAAAAACGGCTAATTATAATTATTTAGCCCAACGAATTGCACATTTTCCTACTGAAATTAGCGTTTTGAATATTGCTGGCGAATTGTTGGGCACTAGTCGCCATGATGGTTCCGTCGCTGTTGATAGCAGTTTTGCGCTCCGCAGTTTATTACGGGGCCGAATCAACCGGTATCAAGAAATGCTCGTCAGAGGCGCCGGTGGGGCACACAGCATGCTACATGAGAATCGGTTAGTTGATCAGGCAATTAGTGATTTTTTGTGGCAAGAGTAATTTAAAAGAGCTTGCATTTTTCAGAATTGATTGGTATATTATGAGAGTATGTTTTCATACACTAGTGGGAGACCAAATATAATGGCCATCTTAACCACATCACGGACTTAAGGAGGTATGTTTCGTGGCTAAAAAAGTAGCAAACATCGTAAAACTTCAAATTCCTGCAGGTAAAGCAACTCCAGCACCACCAGTAGGTCCAGCTTTAGGTCAAGCTGGTATCAACATCATGGGCTTTACAAAGGATTTCAATGCACGTACAGCTGACCAAGCTGGTTTATTGATTCCTGTTGTCATTACTGTATACGAGGATCGTTCATTCGATTTCGTTACAAAGACACCACCAGCAGCAGTTCTTTTAAAGAAAGCTGCCGGTGTTGAAAAAGGTTCTGGCGAACCAAACACTAAGAAAGTTGCAACTGTAACTAAAGCTCAAGTGCAAGAAATCGCTGAAACTAAAATGCAAGACCTAAACGCTGCAGACGTTGAAGCTGCTATGCGCATGGTTGAAGGTACTGCAAGAAGCATGGGATTCACTGTCGAAGGTTAATTCATGCTTGACACTTTCAGTCGGATTTTCAATGAAAGTTGAAAAATCAAGTGGGAGGTCAAAAACCGTTCACCACAATTGCAAGGAGGAAAACCCTAATGGCTAAAAAAGGTAAAAATTATTTAGAAGCTGCAAAGCAAGTGGATGCTACTAAAGCATACACTGTTGAAGAAGCAATCGACTTAGTAAAGAAAGTTGATTTTGCAAAATTCGATGCATCTCTTGAAGTTGCATATCGTTTAAACGTTGATCCTAAACAAGCTGATCAACAAATTCGTGGTGCTGTCGTACTACCAAATGGTACAGGTAAGACACAACGCGTTGTTGTTTTCGCTCAAGGCGAACAAGCAAAACAAGCTGAAGCTGCTGGTGCTGACGTAGTCGGTGCCGAAGATTTAGTTGAAAAGATCCAAGGCGGCTGGTTAGACTTTGACGTTGCCGTTGCTACACCACCAATGATGGCTCAAGTAGGTCGTTTAGGCCGTGTCTTGGGACCTAAAGGCTTAATGCCTAACCCTAAGACTGGTACAGTTACAATGGACGTTACTAAAGCAGTTAACGACATTAAAGCTGGTCAAGTGGCATACCGTGTTGATAAAGCTGGTATCGTTCACGCACCAATCGGTAAGGTATCATTCGATTCTGCTAAATTAGTAGAAAACTTTAAAGCGATGCAAGACGTAATCATCAAAGCTCGTCCTGCTTCAGCTAAAGGTCAATACATTACAAGTTTATCAGTTAGCTCAACATTTGGCCCTGGTGTCAAAGTTGACGTTGCTAGCTTCTAAGTTGGTAATGCAAAAAGCGCTCATCCTTTCGGATGAACGCTTTTTTTGTGCTTTAAAATTAATCTTTAACGAGTGCTTTAACTTGTTTGGCAATCGCTAATTCTTCATTAGTTGGGATCATCAAGACCTTGATTGCTGAATCGTCGGTACTGATTTGACGGGCACCGTGACCTTGTTCGTTACGTTCTGGATCAATCTTAACGCCTAAAACGGCTAAGCGTTCGCAGACATCAGCGCGCATTTTAGCATCATTTTCACCAATTCCGGCTGTGAAAGTAATGACATTAGCACCGCCAAGTTCAACGTAGTAGCTGCCGATAAACTTAGCAGCAGAAGTGATGAACATATCATAAGCTAATTTAGCACGGGGATTAGTTGCTAATGATGATTGGATATCACGCATGTCAGCAGAAACACCTGAAACGCCGAGAATCCCTGATTCTGTATTTAAAAGGGTGATGATTTCGTCCGCACTCTTATTTAATTCATTCATTAAAAAGGGGACGATGGCAGCATCTAATGAACCGGCACGCGTGCCCATTGGAAGGCCTTCAAGAGGGGTGAAGCCCATTGATGTATCGACTGGTTTGCCATTTTGGCTGGCGGTGATTGAAGAACCGCCACCAAGATGTAAGGTGATTAATTTTAAATCTGCAACTGGTTGGTTTAAAAAATCGGCTGTTTCTTGTAAGATATAGCCATGACTAATACCATGTTCGCCGTATTTACGGATTTGGTATTTTTGGCTATCTTCATAAGGGAGACCATAAAAACTGGTTGCATCCGGCA
This sequence comes from Latilactobacillus sakei, assembly GCA_002953655.1. Taxonomy (NCBI): domain Bacteria; kingdom Bacillati; phylum Bacillota; class Bacilli; order Lactobacillales; family Lactobacillaceae; genus Latilactobacillus; species Latilactobacillus sakei. The sequence goes on along the minus strand of CP025839.1, from coordinate 1,845,658 downwards.
TATCTAAGTAGAATTGACTATCGAAGACAGCGACTTCGGGCACTGAAGTTGGTAGGATGTGCATTAAGGTTTCAATACAATCGACTTGCACGGGATTGTGTAAGGGTGCATATTTATCGAGTGCCTTGAGGGTTGCCAAATTATCGGCGGTGATTAACGTTGATTTTTCAAACGTTGTTGCGCCGGCCACCACTCGGTGACCAACGGCGACAATATCGCTAGGCGAGTCGATAATGGCATTGTCTTGTAATTGTTTCAATAAACGAATAACGCCATCTTCATAGGTTAGATTAGCGATTGCGACCTGTTCTTTTTGGCCGTTGAATTTAAAAGTAAAGCGCGCTTCTGGGGTGTTCATCCGTTCCATCAAACCGCTAGCCACTAAGCTTAAATCGGTTTGTTGAAATAGTTGCCACTTTAGGGATGAACTACCAGCATTGATAACTAAAATATTGTTCAAAAAGAAACACCTCTACTATCTTAATTTTCTTGAATAGCTATATTTTATACGCTATTTTCAGAAAAATAAAATAAGTATAAAATAATGCTACTATAATAAAAAAATATAGTTAAATTAGCATTGACGGCATGCTGCTTACATGCTATATTTGTAGTTGGTTATTTATGCTACCGAAGACTCAGGTGCCAATAGGCTTAATATCCTGCCGAGGAAGATACGTTGAAATCCCTCTCTATGTCTTGGTGGACATGGAGTTTTTTATTTTATAAGAAACTCTTGACCACAAGTTTTACAAATCTAATGGAGGTGAATCAATTGAGCGAAACAATCATTGCAAAAAAAGCACAAATTGTTGACACAGTTGTTGAAAAATTTAATAACGCTGTTTCTATCGTAGTTATGGATTACCGTGGCTTAACAGTAGAACAAGTTACTGAATTACGTAAACAATTACGTGAAGCTGGCGTACAAATGGAAGTTGTTAAAAACACTTACTTGCGTCGTGCAGCAGACAAAGCTGGTTACGAAGGTTTGGATGATACATTCACAGGCCCTACAGCAGTTGCATTTTCTAACGAAGATGTTGTTGCACCAGCTAAGATCATCGCTAACTTTGCTAAGAGTGCTGATGCACTTGAAATCAAAGGTGGTATGATCGAAGGTAAAGTGGCAACACTTGATGAAATCAACGCCTTGGCTACATTACCAAGTCGCGACGGTTTATTATCAATGTTACTTTCTGTATTACAAGCACCAGTCCGCAACGTCGCATATGCTGTTAAAGCAGTTGCCGACAGCAAAGACGAACCAGCTGCATAATTTAAAATTGTGTAGTTAAAAGTGTTATCAAAAAATATTACCCACAAAATGGAGGAAACAAAAATGGCATTAGACGTAAATGCAATTGTTGATCAATTAAAAGAATCATCAATCTTAGAATTAAACGACTTAGTTAAAGCAATCGAAGAAGAATTCGGTGTTTCTGCAGCAGCTCCAGTAGCAGCAGCAGGTGCAGCTGGCGCAGACGCAGCAGCTGAAAAAGACAGCTTTACTGTTGAATTATCAGAAATCGGCCAAGAAAAGGTTAAAGTTATCAAAGCCGTTCGTGAAATCACAGGCTTAGGCTTGAAAGATGCTAAGGGCTTAGTTGATAACGCTCCTTCAGCTCTTAAAGAAGACGTTGCTAAAGACGAAGCAGAAGAAATGAAAGCTAAATTAGAAGAAGTTGGCGCTGTCGTTAACTTGAAATAATTTAAGAGTGTGTCATTAACGGGTTGCTTTTGAGCATTTGCCTAATCAGGCGGATTACCGGCGTAGCCGATGATTTGACTGATGTAGCAAAGCGCAGAAAGTAGTTAATGAAAGCACGTTTTATTTCTAAGAGAACTCCACATTTGTGGGGTTCTTTTTTATAGCCCAATCAGCAGAACAAAATAAAACGGGTTCGCTTTTCAGTTGAAGCGCGAGCCCGTTTTTTTAATGGGATTAATTTGAGAGGTAGCGTTTTTGAAGCTTGATGGAAATAAATTCTAAGCAAGCGGTGACCGTTAAGCAGAGATAAACAATCACGCCGACTTCATGGAAATCATAGTAAAAGCCACTGGCGGTGAAGAGTTGATAACCGATACCACCGGCACCAGCAGCCGCACCCACGGCGATCGCGTTAGTAAAGTTGATTTCAAAGCGGATGAACGTCCAGGAAAGCAAAGCGGCAAAACTGCTAGGTAAGACTGCTTGGAAAACAATCTGCCACCAACTAGCGCCCATCGCTTTAAGACTTTCAATGGTCCCTTTGTCCAATGTTTCAAAACTTTCTGAATAGGCTTTTGTGAGATAGGCGAAACTGTGGAAACTTAGGCCAATCACAGCTGCATCAGCACCAAGGCCAATCACAATTGAGAAGATTAGCACCCATAAAATGGTCGGGATTGCGCGGATAATCGCCATTAGGGTCCGAATGACGGTCCCAATTTTCGGGTTGGCGAGGTTGTTGGCGGCTAATAGGCCGGCGAAGAAGGAACCGATGGCACCCAGTAAGGTCGTCAATGTCGTGAGGGCGACGCTATCGAGTAAGGCGCGGAGTAATTGGGGAAATGTGTCAGTCCCATTTAAGCGCGGTTGCAAGAAAATTAAAGTCATATTTTGACCCAGCGTTTTGAAGGCGGTTGGTAATTGCACGTTACCGATTGAAAGGGTCATTAGTTCGTATAAGCTGATGGCAATCAAAAGGCAGAAGGTCGTGACGACGGTTTTACGGCGCCGATTCCACGGATGGACTAAAATACGCTTAGCTATCGGTGGCGTGATTTCGGGTTGTGCTATCAGTTTGGGGGGCGTTTCAATCATCGCATTAATCTCCTGACTTGATTAGATAATAGTTCAACACAGACAACGCCGATAATGATGACGAGCGTCGTCATCCCAGCGAGGTCAAAACGGAAACTTTTGTAGTAAAGATCAAATGAAAAACCAATCCCGGTCCCAGTCAAAATGCCCACTAAGGTCGCATCACGAATGTTGTTTTCAATCATGTAGAGAATCCAACTCAATAATGAAGCGGAAATGCTAGGTAAAATGCCTTGGCAGACAATTTGTAAGTAGTTGGCACCGGTCGTACTGAGGGTCTCGTAGATATTGGTGGCTTTGGTATCAATCAAAGCCATGAAAGCCCGAGTTAAATAGCCAAAGGATCCTAGAAAAAGGGCTAACAAACCGGTTAAATCACTTTGTTTGAAGGCGAGCAGTAAAATCATCGCCCAAGCGATTAACGGAATATTGCGACAAAATGATGCGAATACGCGCGCGAATAGTTTGGTAAAGCGATTGATACCAGTTGTTTCTGAGCCGGTCAGGGCGACAATTAAGGCCAAGAAAGCGGCCGCTAAAGTGGCGGCAATTGAAAGGGTGACGGTTTGGGTAAACTTCGTCACAATCTCGGGGAGTGCGGCAATAGCCCGGCTGGTAGGCATGAAGTTGGTGACCATCCAAACGATAGCGGCTGGGATGGCCTTGACCGAGCTGACTAGATGGTAGTCGATCAATGTAGCTGTTGAAAAATAGAGGCCACTGAGCAATAGTGCGATTGCAATCAGCGCCAAGTTTCGGTTTCTGAAGAATTTTTGAACAGTCATCGGCTACTCCTCACTATCTTGGTAGAGTTGCTCAAGAACCGCGGGTGTCAATTCGTCTTGAACGCCTGAAAAGACGAGGTGGCCTTGATTAATGCCTAGAATTCGGTCCGCATATTCCCGCGCAGCATCGATTTGATGTAAGTTAACGATGCAAGTGATATTGGCTTTTTTAGTCAAACGGTGAAGATAATCCATCACAGTTTTAGCAGATTGTGGATCGAGTGAGGCAATTGGCTCATCACAAAGGAGTAAGTTGGGATGTTGCATTAAAGCGCGTGCGATTCCGACCCGTTGCATCTGGCCACCACTTAATTCATCGCACCGGTTATACATGAAATCAGCCAAGCCAACGGCGGTTAATAATGCGACGGCTTCTTCCTTTTCAGTTTGGGAGTACCAGCCAAAAATCCCGCGCAGCGTTGACTGGTAGCCTAGGCGACCGTGAAGGACGTTTTCGATAACCGTCAAATGAGGGACTAAGTTAGCGCTTTGGAAAATCATGCCAATTTGGCGGCGGATTAGCCGGAGTTCTTTTTTCTTTGCATGGCGGATATCTTGTCCGTCGAGGCTAATTTCACCACTATTGGTGTTGATTAGTCGGTTGATACTACGTAAAATGGTTGATTTGCCAGCTCCGGAGGGCCCAATAATGGCGATGAATTCACCTTTATTGGCTGTGAAGGAAACGTCGGTTAAGGCTTGGCGTCCAGTGGCAAAAGTTTTATGGATGTGGTTGACCGATAACATGCGTCAAAACCGCCTTTCAAGAGTTAGTAGGATTAATTTTTAGCAACGAGTTTATTAGTAGGTGCATACCAGTCATCTGTTACTTTTAAAAGTTGTGATTTACTTGATTCTTTCTTCCAGATAGCAGGCACTTTGGCATCTTTAGGAGAGAGAATTTTAGGATTGTCGGTGACGGCTTTGCTTGTAAATGCTTTGGTGATGTTTGCTTGATCTTTTTGGCTTAATTTATCAGTATTTGCGACGAAGGGGCCATTTTGAACGGGACTGATGGCAATCGCCACACTTTCTTTACCGCGAACGCCGGTGAAGGGGGCAGTGGCATTATCCTTAACGCGGAATTCTGACCCCACTTTGGTCCATGATCCTTTGGCAACATCGATATAAGCGTTGGTATCAATGTCATCGAAGACAGCGACATCAGCGTCGCCGTTGAAGAGGTTGACGGCAGAACCTTGGTGCGAGTTACCGAAGAGGACGGATTTGAAGAAGTGACCGTTTTGAGAAAGTTCGTCACTATTTTTTAAGTTAAACTTGCTTTGGATAGCGGCCACTGGAATTAAGTGTCCTGAAGTGGAGCTGACGGAAACAAAAGAGATTTTTTTGCCTTTAATGTTATCGATGTTGTATTGACCGTTCTTTTGGTATTGGGTTTCTTTGCCTTTGGGGACCATAAAATAAGAATGGTAAGCAGCATCTTTTAAAGTGCCAGAAGCGCCAGAAAGGGCAAATAAGGGTTGAACAGCTTTATTCTTAAGATGTGATTGGGCGTAACCTTCCGGCCCCATGAAAGCTAATTGGGCTTTACCAGAAGCGATGGCTTCAATCGCAATGTTGTAATCGGTGGTGGTTTGAATCTTGATTTTTTTACCAGTGGCTTTTTCAAGCTGTTGTTTGATCGCAGTTCGGGAAGCGTTGAAGTCTTTAGCAGATTCGTTAGGATAAAAGACCATGGTTAAGGTTTGATTACTGCTGGCTGATTTTTTTGAAGAACAACCGGCCAATGCCGCAAGCAATAGAATTGATAATAAGGCCAATAGGGCAGATAACTTTTTTTTCAAGGGTAGAACCTCCAATGAATTATAAGTATTGTTGAACCGCTTTGATTGTTTCTAATAAAGTCGTGATTTGGGTGCCATCGACATTGCCAATTGTGCCAATTCGGAATGAGGGCACTTTAGTTGTTTTACCGGGGTAAATAACGAAGTGGCGGCGTTTTAATGTGTTGTAGAAAGTTTGGAAATCAAACGAGTCGCTAGGCATTTTGAAAGTAGTGATGATGGGGGATTGGTCGGCAGTTGGTAATAAGGCTTCATAGCCTAGTGCTTGCATGCCAGCGACTAAAGTAGTTTGATTTTGGTGATAACGGTAGTGGCGGGCTTCAATCCCACCTTCGAGGGCGAGTTCGTGAAGGGCTTCTTGGAAGGCCAATACGGTATGGGTTGGTGATGTGAAGCGCCATTTACCAGGGTGTTCTTTGAAACTGATATATTGGGCGTATAAATCAAGCGACACAGAAGTGGAACGATTTTGACAATGTTCTAATTGCTGGCAGTTGGCAATCACGAATGAAAAACCGGGCACGCCTTGAATGCATTTATTGGCACTGCTGATTAGAAAATCAATGCCTAAGGTTGGCACATCAATGGGAATGCCGCCAAAGCTACTCATGGCATCAACAATTGTGGTGATGTTTTGAGCTTTGACCCATGGGAAAATGGTATCGATGGGATTTAAAATCCCCGTTGTCGTTTCGCAGTGGATCATTGCGAAATGGGTGATTTCGGGATGCTTTTTAAAGAAGGCTTGCACCAATTCAAGGGTGATTGGTTCCGTTTCGGAGACTTCGAGGTCAACGTGTTGAATTTGAAGGCGATCAGCCATTTCGGCCATTCGTTTGCCGTAGGCGCCGTTGATGGCAATCATTAAACAGCCGTAAGCTTGTTGATCCTTTTTAGGAAGGACAGTGTTGAGGACCGCTTCGACGCCGTAGCTGCCACTGCCTTGTAATAAGACGGCGGTGTAGTTGTCTAATTTGGCTTGGGCAAGTGCAACCAATTGTTGGCGGATATCTTCAGTGATGGCGAGGTAGTCTTGATCCCAAGTGCTAAGGTCGACTTGCATGGCTGCTTTGACAGCGGGTGATGTGCTGAGGGGCCCAGGGGTTAAAAGTAAATACGGTTGATTCATGATTAGGCGTGCTCCTTTTGAAGGGTTTCGTATTTTGAAAGAATAACCGGTAGTTCACTGAGATTATGAATAACGTAGTCAGCGCCAGCTTCCTTGAGGGTTCTAGTGATTTCTGCAAATTTAGCAATTCGTGTTTTTTGAGGCAGGTCGATGAGTTCCGTTTGACTTAGGCCAAGTAAACTACTGCTTTCGATAATGCCAACGGTTAAGGCGCCAGCGTTTTTACCTTCTTGCATATCGATGACGGTGTCACCGACTTTAACGACTGTTTTTGGGTCGGTAATATTGAACGCCGTCATGATGTGGTTAATCATATCGGGTGCTGGTCGACCAGCTGCGACGTCTTCCTTTGAAACTATCAGTTCGGGGCGGTACCCCAGTAGCCCGGCTTGCTTCGCAGCAATTGCGAGCATTGATTTGGTGTAGCCGGTGGTTGTTGCGATATGAATGTGGTGTGCTTTTAAATAAGTTTGGACTTGAAGAACGGCCGGGGTGAGTGTCGTTGCTGTACTCAAGCGATTGAGCAAGAATTGTTCGAAATAGTTAAAGAGTTGCAATTGATCAGCATCGTTAATCCCGCGTTTATATTTTGCAAACCAAGCGCGTTGCACCTCTGGCATTTTAGCGAGTTTGGCAATGTGTTCATGTTTTTCGATGCCCATATCTTGTCTAATTCTGGCAGTATCGATTTGAATACCGGCGGCGTTAAACGCGCTTTGAAAAGCTAATACTGGGTCTAAACTTCCAAAATCGATTGTGGTCCCTGCCCAATCAAAAATGACGCATTGAATATCCGTCATGTGAAAAAGCCTCCTTATGTCGTTGCAGTATTAAAGTACAAATTTAGTATAGGGAAACTTTGTAAAGCTCCAGTGCGTTTTCAGTAAACGTTCTGTAATAGAATTGAAAACATTAAGCTCTGTCAGTTAAGTAGTTGTCAATGACACCGATTAATATGAGGGGCGTGGCCAAATAAAAAAACGCCCAAGACAAATTGTCTTGGACGTGTGAAAGTTAAGCTGGTATGCGAACATTTGAACGCACTTCGTTTTAATAATTAATTTTATAGGTTAGTTCTACGAATTGGCCTAGTTGGCGGGTTTTACTTAGTTCTAGTGGCATGTCCGTTAAGTGGGTGCTGATGAGAGAAATGCCGTCACCTAGTAGAACGGGGGCGATGGTGATGATTAGTTCGTCTACTAATTGGGCTTTTAGGAGCATTGTGAAAGTTTCAGCGCCACCAACTAGCCAAATATTGCCACCAGCTTGTGTTTTTAATTGGCGGACGAATTCTGGTACGTTGCCGGTGACCACATTGGTGCGGTCTGCAGTATCATGGAGTGTTTTAGAAAAAACATAACTTTGTTTTTCCTGATAAGGATAGGTCCCAGCCAGTTTGATACATTGTTCGTAAGTTTTACGGCCCATAATAATAGTATCGACACCTTGGTAAAAGCTTTGAATAGCGGCATCGGACTCTGATGAATTAAGAGCGGATAGCCAAGCAGTACTGCCATCTTTTTCAGCAATAAAGCCGTCTAAACTTTGCGCGAGGTATAAAATCACTTTGCGGTGTTCTGGTTCTGTCATGGTCAACACATCCTTTTAGTTTGGTTACCTACAGTATACCAAATTAAAGCGCTTTAATCTGGTTTGAACCGTTGGTAATTTAGTGCGATTTAGCTTATCATGATAAGCATAGATGTTGATAAGGGAGCGTAATCATGACAGAAAATGACTTTTCACCAGAGATTCAAAGTTTAGTGGCACAAGTGCAGGCTAATTATCCACAACCGATTAAAATCCGGGTCGCACAAGAAGCTTCCGGAATGTTGAAACACGATCAAGCACAACGCGTGATGAATGATGATGGTAGTTTGGCAATTTTATTAACAGATGCAACAGCTGTGGATTATTCACTATCACATGAATTACTCCATTTACTATTGTTATCGACCGGTTTTCCACAGGTCTTAGAAGATGTGACGACTGAAAATGCCCAATTAGATGAACAATTGATGGCCACTGGGATGACATTGTACAATGCGGCAGTGCATACTATTATTCAACAAGAACAAGTCGCCCATGGTTTTGTCGATACTGAAACCAAGCAAGCCTATCTAGAAGGTTTCCGCGATAACATGACACCTGAAAAAGAAGATCCTGAAAACCAATGGGTGATTTACCGGGTCTTAACGTTGTTAGATGCGCTCGTCTTTTTCGATGGCGGTAATCAACAGTTGGCTAACCAGTGGACAACGGATTACCCAGTGGCTTATCCACAAGCGCAAATTTTATACCAAGTTTTACAACGGAAAACAATCGATTCACCGTTTACATTACGGCGAGCTGTGATTAACTTGTGGGTTGCGTTTGATCGCGTCTTAGAAACGCTTGGTTTTGCAGCCACTAATTTACAACAATTATTGACGTTAACGCCAGTTTTGAGTGAACGTCAATTGCGCTTAGATGTGCGTCAAGTTTATGATATCCTTCATTCAGATCACTTATTAGCTAATAAAACGCAACAAATGGCTTATGTGGGGATTGGCAAGAGTGATCAACAAAATGCGTTTGTCTTGAGCGTTTCTGATAAAGAAGCGACGCCCGAATATTTCCAACGCTTATATGATTTATCAGTGCGTGATTTCTTAAATGAAATTGAAATGCCTTACTCACTACGTTAATTGAGGAGAATGAAGATGTTAGAAGCACAATATCAAAAAATTGATGAACTTGATCAACAACTTGCCGCGTTATTTGAACAACGGATGGCAGTGGTTGATGAAATCGCCCAAATCAAATTCGATCATCAAATCGGTTTGACCAATATTCAACGTGAAAAAGCGGTAATGGATCAACGATTGGCCGCGGTGGAAGATTCGAAATTTGAACCGTACATTGTTGATTTATACCAAACGATGATTTTAATCGCTAAGCAGTATCAAGTTAAAAAAATGAAGGCTCTTAAAGAACAAGCAGAAGCCTAATGCCAAAATGACGTTTAGGGGAACCTGACGTCATTTTTTAATGGGTAAGTATGCTAAAATATAGGTAATTATAAAAAGACGAGGATGTTAACCAGTGACTAAACGACGCTATAATTTAGCCGTGATTCGTTACCGCGGTACCTTACTATTATTAAACCGACTCAAAAAGCCCTATGCGGGTCTTTGGAATGGGATTGGTGGTAAGAACGAGGGCGACGAAACCGCCGAAATGGGCATGCAGCGCGAGATTTTTGAAGAGACGGGTCTTAATCAGCATCAATATATCTTATATAATACGGGTTGGTTGGACTGGCATATTGACGGCGAGTTTATTGCCGGGATTGATGTTTTTTTGGCGGAAATTAAGGAAACGGTACAACTACCACTTTATCCGGTTGGTACGCGCGAAGGGGTTTTACAATTATTCGACGAGCAGTGGGTTTTATCGGAAGAAAACTGTGGCATTGTTGCTGATTTGAAGGTGATTTTACCAGAAGTACTCGCTAAAAATGTTAAACGTTACTACACCGATTTTCACGGGGAACAATTAATTGCCTATGAAGCATTCCCGATTGAGGAGGGGAATTAAATGATGACGAAAGAACAAACTTTGATGGTGCTCCAAGTATTGAAACGTAAATTACAAGGCCTGCGAATCTTCAGGGTCATTGAAGAATTATTTTCACTTTATATTATTATTAAAGTCTTTACGGCCGACAGCCAAGTGAACTTATTAGGCGTCAACTTTACAGAAGGCCGGGCGATTGAATTGATGGTCCTTTTATTAGTGATTGAATTTTGTTTAACGCGGATCCAAACTAACTATAAGCAGGTCGGTCAGCAGTTAATCGATACCTTAAAAGATCTGACGGAACAAGAAAAACAACTTGTGCAACAATTTAAACGTTATTAGGTGGTGGGCAAATGATCACGATTGGTTTAACCACTTGGAGTGAGCACCAGTCCTTAATGCCGGAAAAAAAGCAGCTGACGTTGAACGATTACGCGCAATTCTTGCCAATTGTCGAGGTTGATAGTTTTTATTATGCGCTACAAGCACCAACCGTCAGCGCTAAGTGGCTGCAGCAAGTACCGCGCCAATTTCAGTTTATCGTCAAAGCCCATAAGGCAATGACCAAACAGGAAGATTACGCGGACTTCACTAGTACGGAGAAGGAATTGTTTGTTCGTTACAAACAATCGATTCAACCGCTCTTAGATGCAGGACAATTAACGGCAGTCTTGTTTCAGTTCCCGCCGTTTTTTCAATTGAATCAGGAAAATGTGCAGTACTTGAGACGCATTCGCACGTGGTTGCCCGCTGTGCCGATTGCGGTCGAGTTTCGTAATGGCACTTGGTACGAGGAAGCTTACAAGCAGAACATGTTTGCTTTTTTAAAGCAGTTAAAAATGACGCACGTGATTGCTGACGAAGCGCAGACGCCCACCAATAGTGTCCCGTTTGAACCAGTTGTGACGAATCCGGACTTTGCAATGCTCCGGTTGCATGGCCGTAATATGGCCGGTTGGCAGAATCCCGGCGCAATGTGGCGTAAACAACGGACCCTTTATCGTTATAACGCGGATGAATTGCAACGGTTTGCCGCAACGGTTCAACAGCTAACCAAGCAGGCTAAAGAAGTCGCGATTATCTTCAATAATAATTCCGGTGGGGATGCCGCTGATAACGCCTTAGCCTTACAACAAATATTAGGGATTACGTTCGAAAATTTAGCGCCCAAAGGCCCGGAACAAACGTCGCTATTTTAGTGCTTTAAAAGCAGAACACTTTTTGTCGCGGGCTTGATTTTATGCTATACTTTGAATACTTATATGGATTATTAAAAAAGGTCGAGAATAACTTTTTATTCTCGTTTTTTTAATTAAGGAGCGAATCAAATGGCAGACAAGAAACCAACTTTTTACGTAACAACCCCCATCTATTATCCTTCTGGTAAATTAACCATCGGGAACTCATACACGACCATCGCAGCGGACGTCATTGCACGTTACAAACGCTTGATGGGTTTTGATGTCTTCTTCTTAACCGGGACTGACGAACATGGTTTGAAACTCGAACAAAAAGCAGCTGAAAAAAATCTAGCCCCACAAGCTTACGTGGATGGAATGGCTGAAGAAATTCAAGCACTATGGAAGACACTTGAAATTTCAAACGATAAATTTATCCGCACAACAGACGATTACCACGTGAAAGCTGTTCAAAAGATTTTTGATCGGTTAGTGGAACAAGGTGATATCTATCTTGGCCAATACGAAGGTTGGTATTCTGTTTCGGATGAAGAATACTTCACGGAATCACAATTAACGGAAGTCTACAAAGACGAAAACGGTAAGGTCATCGGTGGTAAGGCCCCTTCAGGTCACGAAGTTCAACGTGTTGCCGAAGAAACTTACAAGTTCAAGATGAGCAAGTATGCCGATCGTTTATTAGCATACTATGAAGAACACGCTGATTTTATCGAACCAGCATCACGTAAAAACGAAATGATCAACAACTTCATCAAACCTGGTTTGGAAGACTTATCCGTTTCACGGATTTCATTTGATTGGGGGATTCATGTTACAGGCAATCCTAAGCACGTTGTTTACGTGTGGTTAGATGCTTTATCAAACTACATCACAGCTCTTGGTTATGGTTCAGATGACGATCAATTATTCAACAAATACTGGCCAGCTGATGTTCACTTGGTGGGTAAAGAAATTGTGCGTTTCCATGCGATTTACTGGCCAATCTTCTTGATGGCCCTTGGTTTGCCATTACCAAAACAAATCTTTGGTCACGGTTGGTTATTGATGAAAGACGGTAAGATGTCTAAATCTAAGGGGAACGTTGTTTACCCTGAAATGTTAGTTGAACGTTACGGTTTAGATGCGCTTCGTTATTACTTAATGCGTGCCATTCCATTTGGTAACGACGGCGTCTTCACACCAGAAGATTTTGTCAGCCGGATCAATTATGACCTAGCCAACGATTTAGGGAACCTCTTAAACCGGACAGTCGCAATGATCAACAAATACGATGATGGTCACGTGCCAAGTTACCAAGCTGACGTCACCGCTTTTGATGCTGACTTACAAGCAACTGCAACGCAAACAATTGCCCAATATTCAACGTTAATGGATCAATTGAAATTCTCAGATGCGCTTGATACAATCTGGCAATTAATCAGTCGTGCTAATAAATATATCGACGAAACAGAACCATGGGTTTTAGCTAAAGATGACAGTCGCAAGGCTGAACTCGATAGTGTCTTAGCACACTTAGCAGAAAGTTTACGGATTGTGGCCCTCTTATTACAACCAGTCATGACACATGCCCCACGGGAAATGTTTGCGCAATTAGGCCTTGATTTTGATCAAGAAGCACAACGCGAAATGGTTTACGGCCACTTCCCAAGTGATATTAAAGTGATTGCTAAAGGGACACCAATCTTCCCACGTCTTGATTTAGATGAAGAAGTGGCTTACATCAAGGAACAAATGATGGCTGCTCAAAAAGCTGGTTTGGTGAACGAAAAAGTGAAAGCTAAACAAGCAGCTGCAGAAGAAGTCGCTGATTTTGATCCTAAGGCCACTGAATTAGTCAGCGAAAAAGATGCAATTAAATTCGAAGATTTCGATCAATCAGAAATTCGGGTTGCGGAAATCAAAGCTGTTTCTAAGGTAGAAGGCGCTGATAAACTCTTGAAGTTCCGGTTAGATGCCGGTGATCAAGGTGATCGCCAAATCATTTCAGGCATTGCAGAATTCTACCCAGATTTCGAAAAACTAGTCGGCAAGAAAGTCTTAGCCGTTACTAACTTGAAACCACGTAAATTACGTGGTGAATTGAGCCAAGGTATGTTGCTTTCAGCAGAACACGGTTCAGATGTTGAATTGGTAGTTGTACCTAGTAACTTAGTGAACGGTTCACAAATTGGTTAATTTAAAATAGCAGAAACGTCAAAAGGGCTAAAAGACATTTACACGCTGTAGGTCTTTTAGCCCTTTGTTATGGAAAAGAGTGCGTTTGAGACGGTTTGACTTTGAGCATTAGCACAGCTCGGCGAATAACTGCAGTAAGCAGTTGTTTGATGAGTGACGCTAAGCACAGAAGTCAGTTTCAAAAAGCACGTTTAAAATAAGAGTGCGTCGTAATCCTGGTTATATCCTGAGGATTAACACAGAGGGACGAATAATCGCGTAGCGATTGTTTGGCGCTCAGGGTTAACCGGAATGATATGGGTTACAGAGCACGTTTAGAGTGCGTCATTAACGGGTTGCTTTTGAGTACTTGCTTAATCAGGTGAATTACCGACAGAGTCGGTGATTTGACTGATGTGGCAAGACGCAGAAAGCAGTTAATGAAAGCACGTTTAAATCAAGAGTGCGTTTGAAACGGTTTGCTTTTGAAAATTAAGATGCTCAAAGGAGATTAAAATGCAGATATTTGATTCACATACGCATTTAAACGATACGCCATATGCCGGTCAAGAAGCCGACTTTATCCAACAGGCCGCTGACCTAGGGGTTACGGAGATGGCAATTGTGGGTTCTGATACGGTCTTAAATGACGGTGCGCTACGTTTAGCACAACAATACAAAGCGTTATCGGCTATTATTGGTTGGCATCCAGAATCAGCAAAAGATTATACAAAGGTTCAAGAAGCACAATTAATTGCACAATTACAGTTACCAGAAGTAGTTGCGCTAGGTGAAATTGGCTTGGACTATCACTGGGACACGTCACCAAGAGACGTGCAACGAACTGTTTTTGAACGCCAAATTGAAATCGCCAAGTCCCTCCATATGCCAATTTCAGTGCATACGCGGGATGCTTTGGAAGATACCTACCAGATTTTAAAGGAAACAGATGTCCGTGATTGCGGTGGGATTATCCATAGTTTTAACGGTGATTCTGAATGGTTGAAACGGTTTATGGATCTTGGGATGCAAATTTCATTTAGTGGGGTGGTCAGTTTCAAGAATGCGCGTGAAGTGCATGAAGCAGCCAAACTATGCCCATTAGATGTGATGTTAGTTGAAACAGATGCCCCTTACTTAACACCCACGCCTTATCGTGGTAAGCAAAATCAACCAGGCTATACGCGCTATGTGGTTGAGGCAATTGCCAAGTTAAGAGAGGTCGCACCAGAAGAAATTGCGGCAGCGACGTATGCAAATGCGCACCGTATTTTTAAGTTAGGAGCAATATGAAAAAAACGATTCAAGAAGTCATCGTTGTTGAAGGGCGCGATGATACCAAACGATTAAGAGAAGTATTTCCAGATGTTGATACGATTGAAACCCGCGGATCAGCAATTAACGATGAGATTGTCGAAAAAATTGCATTAGCCCAAGAAAAACGTGGCGTGATTGTCTTCACCGATCCCGATTTTCATGGCGAAAAAATTCGTAAGATTATTTCACAAAATGTGCCGGGTGTTGAACACGCCTTTTTACCCCGTTCAGAAGCTAAGCCCGAAAAAATGGGTGGTAGCTTAGGGATTGAGCACGCAAAACCCGCGGCAATTAAACAGGCATTAGAAAATTTATTGACGCAAGATGAAGATGCAGTCGAACAAATTAGTCAGTCTGATCTATTGGTGGCCGGCTTGATTGCTGGTCCGTCTGCTAAAGCCCGCCGTGAGCGTTTAGGGGAAGTCTTGCATATTGGTTACACGAATAGTAAGCAACTGTATAAACGCCTTAAAATGTTCCAGGTGAGCCAAGACGAATTTGGCGCAGCACTAAGACAAATTAACGAAGAATTAGGAGACTAACATGGAAGACATTGCAAACCCAGAGCGTACGAGAAAAATCCTTAAACGGTACGGTTTTAAATTTAAAAAGAGTTTAGGGCAAAACTTCTTAACCAACATCACGATTTTAAAACAAATCGTCGAAGCTGGTGAGATTACCAAAGATGATGATGTTATCGAAATTGGCCCCGGGATTGGTTCTTTAACGGAACAAATCGCTAGAAAGGCGCATCGAGTCTTGAGTTTTGAAATTGATGATCGCTTAATTCCAGTTTTGAAGGATACATTAAATCATTATCATAACGTAACAGTTTTAAATCAAGATATCTTGGAAGCCGACTTACCAACCTTGATTGCGGAACATTTTGACGGACAACACAATCTTAAAATTGTGGCTAACCTACCTTATTACATCACAACACCAATCATGTTACATTTATTGGAAGCCGGCTTACCAATTGATCGCATGGTTTTGATGATGCAAAAAGAAGTCGCAGAACGAATCGATGCTGCGCCTGGTTCAAAAGCTTATGGTTCATTGAGTATTGCTGTTCAATTGCACTCTGAGGTCAAGTTGGCCTTTATCGTCCCTAAGACAGCCTTTGTACCACAACCGAATGTTGATTCAGCGATTGTTGAATTTGTGGGTCGTCAAGAACCATTGGTCACTGTCCAAAATCAACAATTATTTGATCAACTAGTTCGTGGCGCTTTTGCACAACGACGTAAAACACTCTGGAACAATTTACAAAACCAATTTGGGAAACAAGACGAAGTTAAAGCAGGTTTAGTCGCTGCTTTAGATCAAGCGGGGATTGCCCCAAGTACCCGTGCAGAACAGTTGAGTATTCAACAGTTTGCACAATTGAGTGATTACCTGAATGAACAACCAGTTTTTGCTAAAAAAAGGGGATAAGCGATTGCCAAATCTAGATGACAATGGTATAATTGCAATTTTTCAGTTTATGTGCTATACTATTGCTCGAAGAGGTGAAGCATATGCCAACCACACTTGCCAATATTAAGAACGGTCTCGATGGGCATATCGGAGACAAGTTAATGGTTGTCGCTCAAGCTGGGCGCAAAAAAGTAACAAAGCGAAAAGGAATCTTAAGAGAGACCTTTCCTGCCGTTTTTGTAGTTGATTTGGATCAAGATGAAAATGCGTTCGAACGTGTTTCATATAGCTATGCTGATTTATTAACTAAATCGATTGCGATTGAATTTGATGAAGAACCAATTGTACTTTAGTTTTTAGAATAAGAATACGAGCAGGGGCTGGGACAAGTATTAATTGTCCGAGCGCCTTTTTTATTGTTGACATTTTGGGCGTAACACGATATTGTATATGGCATATACTAAAATGACGAATGCAGCTTATTGCCAATCGTCAATAGTGTCAATAGTCAATTATGCGGATTTATGTTACAGTTAAATAAAGCGAACAAGGGTGGGAATGATTGTGGAAGATAGTCAATTATTGGATGAATATGTTGAAATTTATATGTCTGCTATCAAATACGTTGAAGACCTCGTGTCGCAACCAACGAAGGCTTACAAACTATCTTTCGAACAATTTCTGATTATGAAGGAGATTGCGGAAGATAGTTCAGTTAGTTTAATTGATATTGCCAAGAAACGTGGGGTAACACGGGGGGCAATTTCACGTCAAATCCGGGTGCTATTGAAGTTAGACTATATTTCGCAATCAACTGATCCAAGTGATCGCAGACGTTTAATTTTAAACCTGACACCGAGTGGTCAACAAACAGTTAGCGAATTATTACCGAAAGTCCAAGAACGTTTTTCTTCATGGATGATGGCCTTTGGTAAGGAAAATGCCAAACAGATGTTATTTTTAATGAATGAGTTCAGACAAAAAGTGATGGCAGAAGAAAATTAAAAAAGTGGGTCAAGTTGAGAAACTTGCCCCTTTTTTATGTGAGGGTAAATCGCTTAGTGTAGCACTCTTGGTTTTTAGTTCGTAAATGAGTATAATGAAACAATTGAATGTTGGTGGATGGTGAGACGATATGCAATTGATTGAAAAGGCACCTGCGAAGATTAATTTAAGTTTAGATGCACTTTATCAGCATACTGATGGGGAATTCGAATGGCAGATGATAATGACGTCAATCGACCTTGCGGATTATGTCCAAATTACGTTACAAGACTCACCAAAAATTGAAGTTAGAACCTCTAAAGGTTATTTACCAGAAGACAAGCGGAACTTAGCGTATCAGGCGGCACAATTATTGCGCCAGCGGTTTGGTATTCAAACGGGGGCCATCATTGAAATCGATAAACACATTCCAGTAGCTGCCGGTCTAGGTGGTGGCAGTTCAGATGCGGCTGCAGTATTACGGGGGTTAAATCAATTATGGCACCTAGGTCTTACTAAAGCCGAGTTAGCACATATCGGCTTATCAATTGATTCAGATGTGCCATATTGTGTTTACAGTGAAACGGCACTAGTAACGGGTAAGGGTGATCAAATTCAACCGTTGGGGGATTTACCCAACTTTTGGATGGTCGTTGTTAAACCCGAAGTAAGTGTCTCAACACCACGGATCTTACACGCCTTAAATTGTGACCAGATTACTGATCGGCCCCAAACTAATCAACTCTTAGCGGGCATTCAACAACAAGACGCACAGCAAATGACCACTGCAATGGCCAATGTCTTAACCCCAATCACAAACCAACGTTATCCACAAATTGATTATTTAATGCAGCGCTTGACTGCATTTGGCGCAGAAAAAGCGCAGATGAGCGGTAGTGGTCCAACCGTTTTTGGCATTTGTCGGCAGTATTCACGGGCGCAACGCATTTATAACAGTATGTCCGGATTTTGTCGTGAAGTTTACCTGGTCCAACCATTAAAAACTAAAAATCATTAAAAGTAATTCGCCCCCCATAGCTAGTGGTGGGCGTTTTTTTTAATACTATTGGTAGTAAGCGGTTAAAAGGACAAATGATAAAAAAACGAACAATAAAGAACTTTTCTAAAAAAAGACTAGGATTTAGCGAATAAAATCTATATAATTGGAAAGCGGATAGTTTTATCGGAAGAAATTATTATTTTAAAGGGAGTAATTATAATGAAAGTTAGAAGAAGTGATCGCTTAATTGATATGACCCGGTACTTGTTGGAAAGACCACATACGTTAATTCCACTGACGTTTTTCTCAAATCGTTACGAATCAGCTAAATCGTCTATTAGTGAAGATTTATCAATCGTCAAACGGACCTTTTTCAATCGCGGGACGGGGATTTTAGAAACGGTTCCCGGCGCTGCTGGTGGTGTGCGTTACATGCCGATGATTAAACAAGATGAAGCGGAAGAATTTATTGCTGAAATGGCTGAACGTTTATCTGAAAACGACCGGCTACTACCTGGGGGTTACGTTTATCTATCAGATTTACTGGGCCGCCCAGAAGTTCTTCGTCAAGTTGGTCGATTAATTGCCAACCAATACGTTGGCAAAGAAGTAACAGCGGTCATGACAGTGGCCACCAAAGGGATTCCAATTGCGCAGAGCGTTGCGATGTTCCTAAATGTCCCATTTGTCATTGTGCGCCGGGATTCTAAGATCACTGAAGGCTCAACAGTCAGTGTGAACTATGTTTCTGGTTCCTCAGCACGAATCGAGAAGATGGAACTTTCAAAACGGAGTTTACCAGAGAACTCAAAAGTCTTGATTGTCGATGATTTCATGAAAGGCGGCGGCACAGTTAACGGGATGAAGAGCTTAATTGAAGAATTCGATTCTGAAATGGTTGGTATTTCCGTATTCGCCGAATCAGTCTTCGAAGGGAACCGTATGGTTGATGATTACACATCCATCTTGAAGGTTGATAAAGTCGATATTGAAAACAAGGCACTGAGCGTTAGCGCTGGTAATTATTTAACGAAAAACGCAGAACAACTTTCTTAAATTAAAAAGAGTATGAAACAGCTAATGGCCGTCTTCATACTCTTTTTTTGGTAGTTAAATGGCCAGTGCGCAATAGCAGACCATTAATCGTATCGGTTAACGTGGTTTGTAAAGCGGTGCTGACTTGTTGGATGGATTGTGGCTGCTCTGTGCGTAACCAGTTGGCAGTATAAGCGATAATGGCACCTGATAGGTAATCTAATAGAAATTGTTGATAAGTTGGGGATAACGTCAGTTGGTGTAACTGGGTCAAATCATCAATGATAATTTGCACTAACCGATGTAAATGCTGATTAAAGTGGGTTTCAAATGAATTCTGCCCGTTAATCGTAATCGCATTTTGATAGAACACCCGATTACGTTCAAAATAGGTGAGTAATTGTTCTAAGAGAATCGTCCAATGGGGATACGTCAGATGATCGGCAATGTATTCACCGATTTCTTGATCGTAAATCCAAGTCAGTAACGCATACTTATCCGGAAAATAATCATAAAAGGTTTGGCGGCGAATGCCAGCGGTGGTCATAATGAGTGTCACGCTAATTTGTTTGAATGGCGTATCAACCATCAGTGTTTTAAATGCTGTAGCAATTTCCTTTTGGATGACGGCAGACATAAAAGGGCTCCTCTCTACAAAAAAAGCCGGTCACTAATGAATGACGACTTTGGTATTGACTGGAACTGCTTGATAAAACCACTTTGCATCAGCAACTGAAAGGCGAATACAGCCGTGA
This sequence comes from Latilactobacillus sakei, assembly GCA_002953655.1. Lineage (NCBI taxonomy): Bacteria > Bacillati > Bacillota > Bacilli > Lactobacillales > Lactobacillaceae > Latilactobacillus > Latilactobacillus sakei. Next base: position 1,825,709 of record CP025839.1, on the reverse strand, counting down.
GAATTAGATGTTTCGCCTAATTTTTGGGCTTCATCAGGTAGAAAATTACCTGCTTTGTCGGTTGGTACGCTGTGAAAAAGATAGACACCATGATCTAAGAACGACCGCCAGTATTTAGCCCCTTCACCAGAATTGCCATTAAAAAAGGCTTCACCATGTTCTGCTTGAATGTGGAAGGTGCCTTTAGGCGTGGGGGAATCACTGGTACCGGTCGAAGCACGCATCGTATAGAGGCGTTTTTCGTCGTCCATTAAGTAAACACGGTGTTTTTTGATTGAAACATCAATCCAAAAATGCGGATAATGCTTAACGTTTGGGTAGGGTTTCTTTTCGGAAGGCGCGTGCCAATCCACTGTCTTTTTAGAGGGGGCTTTTTTTGCTGACTGCTTTACTTTGGTTATATTTGAGTGAGTACTACTCGCAGTTGGTTTAGCCGATTGGTGATGTGAGGTAGACCAATTAATACCAAGTACTACTAATAACAAGACTAACAGACCACCGAGAGTTAATAAAAGACGTGCAGGGATTTTTTTCATTTTAAGGCTCCAATCGGTCCGAATTAACCTCATTATACGGGAATCATAGAACGATTTCAAACTGAGATAGCTTGCGGTAATCGCTTGATTAAGCTAAAATAGACCAGTAATCACGAATATTAGGAGCTTAAAATGGTCAATAAAAATGCAATTATTTTAGCAGCGGGTAAAGGTACTCGCATGAAGTCAAAATTATACAAGGTATTGCACGAAGTTTGCGGTCGACCAATGGTGGACCACGTGTTAACCGAAGTTGAAAAAACAGCACCTGCAACAGTTGTTACCATTGTGGGACATGGCGCAGAAAAGGTGAAGGATTATTTAGGTGATCGTTCACAATATGCCTTACAAGCAGAACAACTAGGAACAGGCCACGCGGTTTTACAAGCTGAAGATTTATTGAAAGACCAAGATGGCATTACAATTGTGGTCAGTGGGGATACACCGTTATTAACAGCTGGCACTTTTGAAAAGCTATTTGCTTACCATCATGATAAGGGTGCTAAAGCAACCATCTTAACTGCAACCGCACCAGATCCAACTGGCTATGGCCGGATTATTCGTAACGATATTGGTATCGTTGAAAAAATCGTTGAACAAAAAGATACAAATGATAAAGAAGCTGCTGTTAATGAAATTAACACAGGTGTTTACTGTTTTGACAACAAGACACTTTTCCAAGCACTTCATGAAGTCACAAATGAAAATGCCCAAGGTGAATACTACCTGACAGACGTGGTTGAAATCTTGAAGAAAAAAGGCGAAATTGTCGCAGCTTACAAGATGCCGAACTTCGAAGAATCAATGGGGGTTAATGACCGTGTTGCCCTATCACAAGCTACAAAAGTAATGCGTCAACGGATTAACACAGCACATATGCGAAACGGTGTTACATTGATTGATCCAGAAAGTACTTATATCGAAGTCGGTGTTGAAATCGGCAATGATACAATCATTGAACCCAATGTTGTCTTAAAAGGTAACACGACGATTGGTTCAGACTGTTTCATTGGTGCAGGTTCAACCATTATTGATTCAACAATTGAAGATAATATTCAAATCACAAGTTCAACTATTGAATCAGCAATCATGCACACTGGTTCAAATATTGGGCCTAACAGCCATTTGCGTCCTAATGCTGAGATCGGCGTGGATGTACACGTGGGGAACTTCTGTGAAGTTAAAAACGCTAAAATTGGCGACCGGACAAAGATTGGCCACTTAAGTTATGTGGGCGATGCAACACTGGGCACGGACATTAATGTTGGCTGTGGCGTTGTCTTCGTTAACTACGACGGTGTGGCTAAACATCACGCCAACGTTGGTAGTCACGTCTTTATCGGTAGCAACTCAAACATTGTGGCCCCAGTTGAAATTGCGGATCATACATTTATCGCAGCTGGCTCAACCATTACGGATGATGTGCCCGAAAAAGCAATGGCCATCGCTCGTGCCCGTCAAACAAACAAAGAAAACTACTGGGCCAAACTACCAGTCGCAAATGACGAAGAATGGCAATAGAGTACTAGCCGTCGCGGTTAGTGATTAAGCGGAATTTACTGCGACAAAAAGCACGTTTTAAATCAAAGTTCACTGCAACGTGTATAATTGATCAACCAAAAAAGCTCATTAATCCTAAAGAAGGATTAATGAGCTTTTTTGATGGTGTGATAGCCACGATACTAAGCCGCTTTAAGTGGCGAAAAATAGTCACGCACAAGACTAAATAATAGAATAACTGGCCAGAATGAAATACTGGAATGTTGTGTTAACAGTAAGAAACCAAGGTAGACCACCAGTGCAATTAAGGTGCAAATATTAGCGGCCTTAGTTACTATATGTTGTTTTGGATTATATTGAGGGTACTTGGGGTAAAAAACGTATTGACGGTAAATAGTGACCAAACAGACAAGGATAATGGCAATTAGAAAAGAAAAATATTGCAAGTGAAAAAAGCGGTCAAGTAATAGCGCAGCGACGATGACTGCTACCGGTAAATTGTTGAATAGCATGTATTTAAATTGATTCATTGAAAGTCCTCCTTGTAAAATGAGTATAACCAGTTTGAAAATGAATCACAAGTTGGATGACAAATTAATTCACGAGTAAAAATAACCAAGCATTTTTTGGAATTTAACGGTATACTAAACGGGAGGTTCGATGGTTATAGCTATTAACATTTAATTCTCTCTTGTATTTCTAATGAACAGCGCTTACTTAGCGTAAATTAAAATCTTTTTTAGGTTTTAATCTTGATTTTCATTGCGAAAATGCCTAGAATTTAAATAGGTACTTACTTAAATTTTTGGAGGCTGACATGTCTGAACAATATTTCGACCCTAAGTTGAAAATCTTTGCTTTGAACTCTAATAAGCCCTTAGCTGAGAAAATCGCAGCTGAAGTTGGGGTTCCTTTAGGAAAATCTTCTGTTAAACGTTTTAGTGATGGTGAAATTCAGATCAATATTGAAGAAAGTATTCGTGGCGACGAAATTTTCATCATTCAATCAACATCTGCACCAGTTAATGATAACTTGATGGAAATCATGATTATGATTGATGCATTGCGTCGTGCATCTGCTAAAACAATCAACGTTGTGTTACCTTATTACGGTTACGCACGTCAAGATCGTAAGGCTCGCTCACGTGAACCGATTACTGCTAAATTAGTGGCTAATATGTTGACGATGGCAGGGGCTAATCGGATTTTAGCACTAGACTTACATGCCGTACAAATCCAAGGATTCTTCGATATTCCAGTGGATCACTTGATGGGTGCTCCTTTATTGGCTGATTATTTCTTGAGCAATGATTTGGCTGAAAATGCCGTTGTTGTTTCACCTGATCACGGTGGTGTGACACGTGCTCGTAAATTAGCTGACTTCTTGAAGACCCCCATCGCAATTATCGATAAACGTCGTCCAAGACCTAATGTTTCAGAAGTCATGAACATTATTGGTAACGTTAATGGTAAACGTGCTATCATCATCGATGATATGATTGATACTGCTGGGACAATCACATTAGCAGCTCAAGCTTTAAAAGACGCCGGTGCTACTGAAGTCTTTGCTTGCTGTACACACCCTGTTTTATCAGGTCCTGCTATCCAACGGATTGAAGATTCAGTTATCAAGCAAATGATTGTTACAGATTCAATCGACCTTCCAAAAGAAAAACTAATTGATAAGATGGTTCAAGTTTCAGTCGGCCCACTAATCGGGGATGCGATCAAACGGATCCATGAAAATAAACCAGTTAGTCCATTGTTCGAAAACAGATTTAAACGTTAATCAGAAATTAATCGGGAGTCGCCGCATTATATGTGGTGACTTCTTTTTTTGCGGCCGATTGAAAAAGATTTCCAATAGTGATGATTGCTGAAAATGAAAGTGCGTCGTATGCTGTTTGTAAGCGTAATCTTAATAAAAAGAGGGCAATTAGAATGGCAAATCATTTCTTGGAAACGACTAAAGGGCAACTCATTATCTCGTGTCAGGCATTAGCAGATGAACCACTCCATAGTTCATTTATCATGGCACGGATGGCAAAGGCGGCTTATGAAGCGGGTGCCAGTGCTATCCGGTCGAATTCTGTTGTGGATGTGCAAGCGATTATGGATACCGTACCACTGCCCATAATTGGTTTAGATAAGGTCGATTACCCGGATGCGCCAATCTATATCACACCAACGCTGAAGGAAATGCGGGGAATCGCAGCGACTGGTGCAGCGGTTGTGGCTTGCGATGTCACTGGGCGCCCACGGCCGCACGGGGAACAATTAGCAACGATTGTCGAAACCATGCGGACGGAATATCCTGGGACACTATTAATGGCTGATACAGCCAGTCTTGATGATGTGAAAGAAGCTAACCGATTGGGCTTTGACATTATCGGCACAACGATGTATGGCTATACACCAGCAACGGAAGGTTGTAATATTGCCGATAACGATTTCGACTACTTGAAAAAGGTCTTGGCGCTATCTCAAGCACCAGTGATTGCAGAAGGTAAAATCGATACTCCTGAAAAGGCAGCCGCGGTTCTTAAACTCGGTTGTCATAGCGTTGTCGTGGGTTCAAGTATCACACGTCCGCAGTTGATTGCTAAGCATTATGTCGATGCGATTCAAGTTAAATAAGCGCCGGTCTTTCTAAAATTCGTGAGGTCTTCTATAATAAAGAGAAAGACAGATCTCGGTTCTTTAAAGGAGCTATAATGGCAATTATCGAGCATATTAAACAGCAATATTCTTTTTTATCACCACAAGAACAGAAAGTTGCCTTAGCGGTGATTCAAAAAGGCGCAACAATTCAGCGAGTGGGGATTGATGAACTAGCCGCTGAACTAAAAGTTAGTAATTCAACTATTTCACGGTTTGTGCGTAAGATTGGCTGCCGTAACTTTGTTGACTTTAAATTACAATTTAACGAAGGAAATCAGCCAACAATGATGGGGGTTCAAGGGCAGGTTAATCATGAGTCACAAACATCCGTTGAGATTTATCAGTTTTATCAAGATGTCATTACCAAGACACAAGCACGGATTAAACAAACGGATCTTGATCAGCTAGTCAGTTGGATTAAAAATAGTCAGCAGCTTTTTATTTATGGGTTGGGTAGTTCAGGATATACGGCGGCGGAGTTCGGGCAACGACTAACCCGAATGGGGATTCAAGCAACTGTTGTGACCGAGAGTCATATGATGTTGATGACTTCTCGAATTATTAATAAGACTGATTTAGTGATTGGACTCTCGAATTCTGGTAATACAGCTGAAGTGAATCAAGCAGTTCAAAATGCGCGGGAAAACGGAGCTAAAACGGCTGCAATCACCAGTGGGACAGACAGCCCTTTGGCGGCCGCGAGTGAATTAACGTTATTTGTTGAAGATAGCATTCGCTTTGCTAGTGCGCGGTTTATGAATTCACAGTTTGCGTTGACCTATGTCATCGATATTTTATCAATGTTGCTTTTAGAAGACGACCAGTATAATTGGCGGATGAAGCAAACTGTTGAAACAATCATGCATCATAAACTTAAAAAGTAATTAAAAAGAGTGGGCCAAAAGTAATTTTGGGCCCACTCTTTTTAATCGCCAAATTTTGCTGGCTTGAATAATAGCTTATTGATGATCCTTGTCTGCTAATAGATCGCGGATTTCTTTTAAATATAATTCTTCTTGAGTTGGTGCTGCTTCTTCCGCTTCCGCTTCGGTCTTCTTGCCCATGTCACGAAGTTTATTGAATCCTTTGACAATGATAAAGACGATAAAGGCGATGATTAAGAAATTGATCACGTCGTTGAGGAAGTTCCCGATTTTAAAGACGGCTTTTGTTCCCGGAATGGTTAAAGCAATGCCTGATAAATCAACTTTCCCAATGAATAAGGCGATAATTGGATTGATTAAGTTAACCGTTAATGAATCCACAATACTTTTCAACGCAGCCCCTAAAATAACACCGACTGCCATATCGAGCACGTTGCCGCGCATAATAAACTCTTTAAATTCTTTAATCATAAAGCGATCCCTCCATACTATTAATTATTTTCATTAAAAATTATACCGTATTTCTAAGCTGGAAGAAATAATTAGGGGCTAGTATGATAATAAAGTAAGATAATATTTGTTATTTTCATGAAAAATCGTTAAGATAAGAACGAGTTAAAAATTAAAGTAATTGAGGCCTATCGTATGAATTGGATTGTACAATTGTACCAACCTTTTTTTGAATTAAATAACTGGCAGACAGTGATACGTTCTTCTGAAGATTGGTTGTTGATTTTAACATTGGTGATTATGGAATGCTTGTTATCAGTTGATAATGCGGTTGTGTTAGCTGCACAAACCCAAAGCTTACCAACGAAAATTGAACAGGAAAAATCACTGGTTTATGGTTTGTGGGGTGCCTATCTATTCCGCTTTATCATTATTGGGGTTGGGACTTTCTTAATCCATTTATGGGAGATCAAAGTCGCAGGTTCGCTCTATTTAGTTTATTTAGTCTATGCTTATTTCAGGAAACAAAAACAACCTAAGCAAGTTAAGAAACCAGAGACAAAAATTAGTAGCCCACATCGCTTCTGGCGCACAGTTATTTCAATTGAATTAATGGATATCGTCTTCTCGATTGATTCAGTTTTAGCCTCATTAGCGATTTCAAGTAATCCGGTGATTGTTTTGATTGGTGGAATGATTGGGATTCTCTGCATGCGGGGCATTGCCCAGATTATTGCGCGGCTGATGGAAAAGATTCCGGAATTAAATCCGATGGCGTATATCTTGATTCTCTTCATCGCGGTGAAGTTATTCTTATCAATCCCAGCGATTGATATTGAAATTCCCAATCTCGTCTTTGCGGGCATTGTCTTTGGCACCATCTTGATTACACTAGGAATTCACTATATTCGTAAACAACGAGCAGCATAAAAAAAGGACCGACAATTGTCGGTCCTTTTTTAATTGAGATGGTTCAATAAAACTGTTAAAATTGCGAGCAGTAAACTGCTGATAGAGACGAATAATAACTGATGGCGTTTCATCGAGAGAATCGCGATGAATTCCCGGATGGTTGCGTTCGGTAAGAAATATTTCGACGTCTTAGCACCAATGCCATCAGCTTTGAGGTGAGCCTGCTTAGCGAATAGTCCAGCACGGAAAGTGTGGTAGTTATTCGTTGAGAAGATAATCCGCGGGTTATCTTTATCTGTGTCAGCTTCAATAATTTGTTTTGAAAACTGCATGTTTTGAAGCGTATTGACGGATTTTTCTTCCGTTAACGTCTGTTCGACAGGGATGCCATGCTCAATTGCGTAGCGTTGCATGGCGACCGATTCAGGTAATTTTTCATCGCCGCCTTGGCCCCCAGAGAAGACGAGCTTAGGTGCCGGCCGACCTTTTTTAACTTGGCGATGGTAGAAGGTCATTGCCCGTTCAATCCGACTGGCTAACAGTGGTGGGACGTACTGACCGTCAATCAAGCCACTGCCTAAGACAATGATGTAGTCTTGATTATACCGCGGCCGATTGAATAGGTAGATAATCAGTGAAGAAAGGTAGAAATAGAAAAATAACGGGATATAAAGTAGAAAAACGGTGCTAATTGTTCCGATGAAAACCCGTAAATCCTCGGGGACGTGGAGTAAGTTGGCCAACATAGGCACGAAGAAAAGGGCAATTAATCCTAACCCGATAAATAGGGTCAGCATGTTCGAAAGTGTGTGGCTTTCCTTTTTCCAAACAATATAGGCGTTCCATAAAAAGAGTAAGAAGCCAAACAGGTAGAAAAACATGATAATTAAAACGGCGACAATGGCTGCCGCAAGGGCGACGTAATAAACGTTACGACTATCCGATTGAAAAACGAGAATGGCTAATTCACCAACCGCCGTGGCAAGAAAGCCATTAAAGACAATCCCGTTGATAAAACGACGCTTTTCAGTCAACTGTAGTACAACGAACAACGCTAAGAAAATCAGCGGCAAAAGGTAAAAATAATCGATAAAGGTGTTCATAAGTGACTCCTAAAGGATTTTATTTATTGAGTGCATATTTTTCGATGGCATAAGCAACGCCGTCTTGACCGAGGTGATTACTCTTCGTAATGACTTTGGCAATTTTTTTAAGTTCAGGAATGGCGTTATCCATGGCAACTGGTAAACCAGCGTAAGCCAACATTGACAGGTCATTGCCTTGATCACCGACCGCCATCACTTCTGATTGGTCGATGTCCAGCGCATTGGCTAAGTCACGTAAGCCATTGCCTTTACCAGCTTTGGTGTTGAGGACTTCTAGGAAATAAGGTTCACTTTGGACAAATTGATAACGATCGAAGAACTCCGCTGGAATCTTGGCTTTACCTTCAGCTAGAACTTCAGGATCGTCAATCAGCATCACTTTTGAAAAGGCCTTGTCAGGGGCAATTTCATCAACGTGGCGGAATTTAATTGGCATATTAACCAAGGCACTTTCGCCAATGGTATAAGGACTGATGTCGCGGTTAGCCGTGTAGATGAATTGATCATCTTCGGCGTGAAGGTGAACGCCAATTGTCCGTGAAAGTGTTTCGAGTTCTAAGTATTGTGCGTGTGTCAGGGTGTGACGCACTAAGATTTCACCAGTAGCGGTATTTTGAACTAAGGCGCCATTAAAGGTAATCACATAATCAGAACTATCTGTGAGGCCTAATTCATGTAAGAAAGGTGTGACACCAGTGAGTGGGCGACCGGTACAAAGGACCACTTTGATGCCTTGGGCTTTAGCGGCTTTGACCACTTCAATGGTTTTGGGGCTGAGGACGTTATTTTCGTTTAACAAAGTACCATCCATATCGACTGCGACGAGTTTAATTGACATAATGAGAAACACTCCTTATTGGTTGTGGGGGTGCGCTTGAATCGCACCATTATTAATGTAGCTGTTAAATTGTTGATAAATTGGTGCGAAAACTTCGAGATTAGCGGTATTGCGCATTTCTTTAGGGAAATAGAACCGTTCGTCTCCCGAGAACTTACCTGAAATGGCTGCGACCAAGTTACTGATTGAAGAAAGCTCATTCAGTTGCCCATCAGATTGAATAATCTCAATCTGGGTTTTAGGCGATTTAGCCGACGGGTCATAGGCATCATAGGGGAGGTCAAAGCTATTGTTAACGGCGGTGTAGTAAGTCGCGTTGTAACCGGCTTGTTCGGTGAGAGCCCGCATCTCTGGTAAGCAATCTGCCGTTGATGGATTAAATTTCACCGATTTTAAAGGACGACGGCTAAGAAAACGGTCCGCTAAATCCTTCAAAACGGTATCGGGGTAGTCTAACCAGTAAATAAAATAGGTATTTAAGACGCCATCATCGAGTTTAAGATAATCCCGCAAGGTGAAATCCTGTTCGAAAAAGGGAATCAATAATTGAGGGGCCAAGCTTTGATGATGATCCGGTTGTTCGTAGAGAAATTTAGCGCGTTGAAGCAATTTTTGTAAGACGACTTCCATACCGCGTGAGACGGGATGGAAATAAACTTGTTGATACATCTGGAAGCGGCTAACGATATAATCCTCAACGGCATGCATGCCGTTGGCTAAAAAGGCAATCCCATTAGCGTAGGGGCGCATGACTCGCAAAACACGGGTTAAATCGAATTCACCATATTTGGTACCGGTATTATAGGCATCCCGCAATAGATAATCCATGCGATCGGCATCAATTTGACTTGAAATCATCTGGACCACCTGAGGATTAGGATAAGTGTGGTCAATGACGCTCGCCACTTTTGCCGGGAAATCAGGTGCCACTTGGCTGAGAATTTGATTGACCTTGGTTTCAGGCGTCATAATAATTTGGCGCGTAATCGATTCATGATCCGTGTTAAAAATATGTTCAAAAGTATGTGAATAAGCACCATGGCCGATATCGTGTAACAAGGCCGCGCAGAGTGCGACAAGTCGTTGGCTGTCATCCCAAAGACCATCGCCTGGCTGTTTGGTGGGGTAATTGATTTGGAATTGGTCACAGATTTGACGCGTGATCTCATAAACGCCTAAAGAATGGGTAAATCGTGAATGTTCTGCCCCTTGGAAGACATAGGAGGTCGTGCCCAACTGCTTAATTCGGCGGAGTCGTTGAAATTCTGGCGTATCGATTAAATCGAGAATTACTTGATAGTCGACACGGATATAATTATGAACAGGATCGCGAAATACTTTTTCGCGGGTTAGTTTCTGCGGGGCATAGGTCACAAAAAAATCTCCTTCTAAGGCTGATATCCAGGTTGATACCGGCGTAATAATTGTCGGTTCTTGGTGAGTTGTGTTTGATAGTCAGATGCTTGCATCAGGGGTTGTAAATCTGATTGCAGGGTTAATCCTGCGTTTGTTTGTAAGCTAGCGATTAGTTGTTGGCTGACACTGGCCACTGTGAGTGGTTGATGCAGTAAATCAGCGAGATTAGCCATTGTTTCGGGATGCACATCTGGAAAGGTCCAGCGGGTTTGTTCCAAGGCTTTGCCAGCGTGGTAGAAATGCTGCATTAAAGTCCCGCGTGCGTGTTGATCGCCTTCAATGCTAGCGTATAGTAAAATCGCAATGCCATTTTTGGAACGTCGTTGGGCAATGCCGGCGAACTTTTGTCCGTTGATACTGAGGTCGTATTCGCCCGGACAGTAAGAATGCTGAACTTCAAAATGCTCGATAGTGATGTTGCCCGTATTGAAGGTCTCGCTGAAAAGAGTCTTCATTAATTCATAAGCCGCATTAATGGAGAGTTGATCGGCGACTTCTGGCAGGTAAAAACCCAGATTGAGAATACCGGGATCAGCAACAATGCCGAGGCCGCCAGCATTTCGGACGAAATAGTGATAGCCTGCGGCGGTCAATTGATCAGTGGCGGCGGTTAAAGCGGGCAATTTAGTATCCATCATGCCTAAAATCACGGTTTTTTCGAGTGTCCAAAAATGGATAATTGGTTGTTGGCGTTCTTTGGTGAGGGCCAACAGGGTATTTGCATGGGCAAAAGCGAGTTGACCTTGGTCGGCCGTAAAATGTTGGTTAACAATGGCCCATGTTTGTTGGGGATAAAGAGTCGCTAAATCTTGCAAAATAACACCTCACAATTCATTAATATACCTATTAATTATAGCTTAAATTAAGATAGCTGTCTGTAACTAAGGTAGGATTGCTTAATCAAAGGTGGCATGGCCAATTTGTTTGGCTTATAATGTAACTAATTTAGAATTTAGAGGGAGTTTATCATGGCTAGCAAAAAGAGTACGCCGATTAAAATCCATCTTGAAACAGAAATTACACAAGATGGTCAAACCGAAAGCCATATTTTCGATGAAGAAGGCGAATTAATTCAAATGGGTACGACGACTTACCTGCGCTACTTAGAACACGCGCAAGGCCAAGAAACAGCCGTGCGTTTCAAGTTAGCAGAAGATGGGCAAGTCCAATTAACGCGCGGGACTGAAAAAGATGCGACACAATTACGCCTCTATTTTAAAATGCATGATGCGCAAGGCTCACTTTACCAAACGCAATACGGCAATTTACCGGTTTTGACGACAACCAATCATTTATTGATGACATTATCAGATGAACCACTTAGCGGTGAAGTTGTTGTCCATTATCAATTAGAAATCAGTCAGCAGGTTGTTGGTGATTACAAATTACGATTGATTTTTAACGCTTAAACTAGTATGATTAAGGATAGACTGTTGAAAGGACGTGTACTGGTTGAAATTAGACGTTTTTAAAGGCCAAAATAAAGAAGAACTATCAATGATAGAAGTCGCTCACGCAATTTTAGAAGGTAAGGGCGACACAATTGCATTTGCTGACTTAACGAATGAAGTCCAAAATTATTTAGGCAAAAGTGATGAAGAAGTGCGTGCACGCTTATCACAATTTTATACAGATTTAAACGAAGATGGTAGCTTTATTTCTTTAGGCGAAAACGTTTGGGGCTTGCGTTCTTGGTACCCATATGAATCTGTCGATGAAGAAGTTAACCATCCAGAAGATGAAGAAGACCAACCAACTAAGAAGAAACGTCGTAAGAAGGTTAATGCTTTCTTAGCCGATGTGGCTGATGACGACGATGTTATTGACTATAGTGATGATGATCCTGAAGACGAAGATTTAGACGTTGAAGATGACGCAGAACTTGTCGTAACCGATGATGATTCTAGTGATGATCTAACTGAATATAAAGCAGACTTACAAAGCATCGGCGATGATGATGATGACGAAGATGATGTACTGGAAGATGGTATCGAAGGTCAATTATCAGAATTTAGCGAAGATGATGAAGACGAAGACGACGATGAGGATGATGAACTTTAGTCATTTACTTAATAGTCAACGTAAAAAAGAGGTATTAAGACAAAATGACTTGTCTTAGTACCTCTTTTTTTAGATTAGTAAGGGCGCTTAAAGCGGTGTTCGTAATGTAAAGCAGCGCCAATTAGATTGGCATCATTTTTAAAATAACAGGTTCGTAAATTGGGTTTAGTAAAGGCTTGGTCAGGATTGGGATAGAAGCGTTTATAAAAACTAATTTTACTATCAGGAGAAGCAAGTAACGTAGCAATATGGGCTTTGAGTTCTGGCAATAAGTCAGGGTTATTACTGATTCCGCCACCAATTCCGATAATTTCTGGTTGATAAGCGGCATTTAAAAAGAGGAGAATTTCAGCGAGTGACGCATACATCTGGTCAACTTCCTGAGCAGCGATGGGATCGCCTTGTTTTGCCAATTCAAAGGCGGTCTTGCCGTCGATAGTACTAGGTAGTTTAAAATTTTTTAGTGAGACGGTCTTACCGATTTGGACGGGGGAGACTTTTGAATTATTGAGTGTCTTAATTGTATCGGCAAACCGTTTTTCGGGATTGTCAAATTTATCGGCAAGATTTTTTAAGATAACGCCCTCTTGGACGATTGCCAAACCAATACCTGAACCGATGATTGTGAATAAGGCATTTTGGTGCTTTTGGCCCACCCCGCGGGTCATTTCTGCTAAAGCGGCACTTTCGGCATCATTTTGTAAGGAGACGGGGCGGTTTAATTGGGTTGCAAAATCATGTTGAAACTCACCCAGATGAAGGAACGGGACGTAACTCATGCCGTGAACGATACCGGTTTCTTCGTCCGGTTCGCCAGGACAGCTCACCGCAATACCAGCAATCGGTTCGTGTGCGGCACAAATGTCAGCTACTGTTTGATAGAACTTGTTCCGGGTGAGGGGTGTTGGAAACTGGTCTTGATAGTCGAGTTTTTGGGCCGTCCAAAAGCCGTATTTAACGGCTGAACCACCGATATCTAATGCTAAGATTGTTTCTGTGGGTTGAACCATAGTCGCAAACCTCCTTGATTTTAACAATCACCTTATAGTACTACAAAAATACGTCTAAAAGCAGTTAATAAGTTAGGTGATTTTTGCTTGACGCTAAAATAGATTTCTTGTATTATATTCTATGGGCGCTTTACAATTATTTGTGAAGCCAGAATCGGTTAACAAGCTCCCTGTTCATTTTGAATAGGGAGCTTGTTTTTGTTTTTTGTTGTTTCCCAGAGAACTGAAGGATTAGCATTGGCTAAGAAGAAAAGGAGAATATTTATATGACCAAATATGTTTTTGTAACAGGTGGCGTTGTTTCCTCATTAGGTAAAGGAATCGTTGCGGCTTCACTCGGTCGTTTATTAAAGAATCGTGGCTTAAAAGTAACGATTCAAAAATTTGATCCATACATCAACGTGGATCCCGGTACAATGAGCCCTTACCAACATGGTGAAGTTTTCGTAACAGATGATGGTACTGAAACTGATTTAGATCTTGGCCATTACGAACGTTTTATCGACAACAATTTAAATAAATATTCTAACGTGACGACAGGTAAAATTTATTCAGAAGTTTTACGTAAAGAACGTAAAGGTGAATACCTTGGCGCAACTGTTCAAGTCATTCCACATATTACAAACATGATTAAAGAAAAAATCATGCGGGCTGCGACAACAACTGATTCAGATATCGTCATTACTGAAATCGGTGGGACGGTTGGTGATATCGAATCACTACCATTCTTAGAAGCACTTCGTCAAATGAAGGCGGATGTCGGTGCTGAAAACTGTATCTACATTCACACCACATTGGTCCCTTACTTAAAGGCTGCTGGTGAAATGAAGACTAAACCAACCCAACACAGTGTTAAAGAATTACGTGGCATTGGTATCCAACCAAACGTCTTGGTTTGTCGGACTGAAAAAGCAATTCCAGATGATATGCGGAATAAGATTGCGCAATTCTGTGATGTTGAACCTGAAGCAGTGGTTGAATCACGCGATGCAGAATCAATCTACGATATTCCATTGTTATTGAAGAACCAAGGCTTAGATGATTTTGTCTTGAACCACTTCAAGATGACAGCGCCAGAAGCTGACATGACAGAATGGATCGACATGTTACACACAATCAAGAATCTTGAAGGCACAAAGAAGATTGCCTTGGTTGGTAAATATATCGAATTACAAGATGCTTATATCTCAGTGAATGAAGCATTACGTCACGCAGGTTATGCTTATAATACTGATGTTAAAGTAACACCAATTCAATCAGAAGATATCACCAAAGAAAATGTCGCTGAAACATTGGCTGGCTTTGATGGCATCATCGTACCTGGTGGTTTCGGGGATCGTGGTTTGGAAGGGATGATTCTTTCAATCCAATATGCGCGTGAAAATGATGTCCCATATCTTGGTATTTGTTTAGGAATGCAAATGGCAAGTATTGAATTTGCCCGCAACGTTGCCGGCATCACAGATGCGACAACTGGTGAAGTGCATCCAGAAGCTGAACATAAATTAATCGACATTATGTCAGATCAAAAAGATCTTGAAAATATGGGTGGGACACAACGTCTTGGTTTGTACCCATGTAAGTTAAAACCAGGGACTAAGACTGCTGAAGCTTATGATAACCAAAGTGTTATTCAACAACGTCACCGTCATCGTTATGAATTCAATAACGAATACCGTGACTTATTAACGGATAAAGGTTTGGTATTTGCTGGGACTTCACCTGATAACCGGTTAGTTGAAGTGATCGAAATTCCAGAAAATAAATTCTTCGTGGCTGCGCAATACCATCCAGAATTTTTATCACGTCCAAACAAACCAGAAGGTTTATTCAAAGCATTCATTGGCGCCACAATGTAAGCCGCAAAAACTCGACTCTTTTAAGGGTCGAGTTTTTTTGTACACTGATTCACAAACTGATTGTTACCCGAATTAATTAAAAAGTTATTGCTATAAACTATAATTTGTTATAAAACGAATGATATTGTGATAATGGCTTGTAATTTAGCAATTAATTAATTATTATTATACGTGTATGACTTATTTAGAAACAGTGTTACGTGTTTTTAGGTTAGTTAACAAATCAATAATCAATTAAATAATAAACTTGGAAAGCCAAAAGCGTACTTTAGGTTGCAATAACTTAGTTAATTAGTCAACGAAAGTTTGTTCTTTTGTTATGAATCGAACGGAGAAATCTAAAAAATGAAAAAAATGTTAATTCAAGGCGGTAATCTTCTATCAGGGGAAGTGACAATTGGCGGCGCTAAAAACAGTACGGTAGCGATTATCCCAGCAGCGATTTTGGCAGAATCCAAAGTTGTTCTGGATAGTGTGCCGCACATCAAGGACGTCAACAGTTTACTATCAATTTTGGAAGATATGTCGGTGACATCAACCTTCACGGGCGATACGGTTGAAATTGACCCGACAAATATTGTATCAACACCTTTACCAAGTGGTAAAATTCAAAGTTTACGGGCTTCATATTATTTCATGGGCGCTTTGTTAGGCCGTTTTGGTAAAGCAATCGTGGGGTTACCCGGTGGCGATGATATCGGCCCACGGCCTATCGACCAACACATCAAGGGCTTCGAGGCCCTTGGTGCGGTGGTTACCAATAATCATGGTGCAATTGAAATCAACGCACCAGAAGGATTACACGGTGCTAAAATTTATTTAGATATGGCATCAGTGGGCGCAACGATTAACCTATTATTAGCTGCTGTCCGTGCTGAAGGTCAAACAGTGATTGAAAATGCTGCTCGTGAACCTGAAATTGTCGATATTGCCACTTTCTTAAATAATATGGGGGCCAAAATTCGGGGCGCTGGCACGGATATTATTCGGATCGATGGCGTGGCTCATTTATATGGTCGCAATACGCACACGATTATTCCTGATCGGATTGAAGCGGGGACTTACCTCAGTATGGCAGCTGCCATCGGTGACGGGGTGAATGTTAAAAATATTATTAGCGAACACATGGATGCTTATCTTGCTAAGTTAGAAGAAATGGGCGTTAAGATGGACGTTAAGGAAGATAGCATTTTTGTTTATCCTTCACCTGATTTGAAGATGGTACAAGTCAAGACAATGCCATATCCTGGGTTTGCGACTGACTTGCAACAACCGTTAACACCGCTTTTATTGAAAGCACAAGGAGAAGGGATTGTGGTTGACACACTTTATCCTAAGCGAACGCGTCATGTGCCAGAATTAATTCGGATGGGTGCGGATATCTCGATCGAAAATGATGTCATCTTATTACATCATGCGGATAAATTACAAGGCGCCGAAGTGTCAGCCGATGAAATTCGCGGTGGCGCATGTCTAATGATTGCGGGCTTAATGGCCAACGGGGTGACAACCATTACGAATGCAAGTAACATTTTAAGAGGATATGATCGCGTTATTGATAAACTAACGGGCCTCGGGGCTGTCGTGAAAATGGTTGAAGAATAACCGCGAACGTCTATTGTTTTTTATTGGCATTCGTGCTAATATTTAATGGTTATGTAAACAAATATCTCTGACATAGTAAATATCTCAGGGCGAAACTTAAGTTGAGTGCCATTTCGGTGGCACACTAACTTTAGTAAAAAGGAGCGGAAAAGACATGAAACAAGGTATTCATCCAGATTATCACAAGGTTGTATTTATGGATTCATCAACTGGCTTCAAGTTCATCTCAGGTTCAACTGCTAACTCAGCTGAAACTGTTGAATGGGAAGACGGTAACACATATCCATTAATTCGTGTTGAAATTTCATCAGATTCACACCCATTCTACACTGGTAAACAAAAATTTACTCAAGCAGATGGTCGTGTCGATCGTTTCAACAAAAAATATGGTTTTGCAGACAAGAACGCTGCCAAATAATTATTTTGGAACCGGGGAATATTTCCCTGGTTTTTTTTTGCACAAAAAAGGCTCGATTGGACGTTCAATCGAGCCTTTTACGGTTATTTAATGAATAATTGCTGAATTTTATGCGTACCGATACAAGCCATTAAAATTATTGGGAAAAATTGAAGCGGTAATAAGAAGAGTAATAATGTTGCCGTGACGTATGGTTGCGCCACGATGATTGTACAGCTGACGGCTACTACGGTTGCAACCAGCATTCCGGGGGTGTAGGGAAAGAGGACCGCCAAACTTAAACCGATTGCTGCACTGGCAAAGATGGCCGGAAAAATTTTACCCCCGCGCCAGCCGAAAGCAAAGATGAGATTGGTTAAAACTGTTTTGCCCAGTCCGATTAAGAGTAAATAGCCAAACGATTGATCCAAGCCGGATTTGGTAAAGGTTAACAAATAGTGTTCCCCGGAAAAAAGGAAGTAGGGAGACAGTAGACCGCAAGCGCCTAGGCAAATGCCGGCAACAACGGCGAGTAAAACTGGTCGGTCAATAGTGTTGGCAAGCCACTGACACCATTGTTCAATTTTTAAGAATAGATTGCCAAAAACGAATCCGACAATTAATGCTAAAATGAGTAATGGCCACACCGCCAATGTCCAATGAATGGTTGGCGTGTGTAAGGCAAACGGGCTTTCTTTGGGGAATAATTGATTGACTAGGGTAAAACCAAGCAACCCTGTGGCCGTCGTTAGAATATATAATAGCATTTGATTGAAATGGGATTTAAAGTGTTCACGAAGCGGTGTTTTTTCAATAGCTTCACCCACACCAGCGAATGGGGCGTGGAAAATAGTAGCCAGCATGGCGCCAATCCCCATATTTAAAAAGAGTGTTTGTTGGTGGGCTGTTAATTTAAGGCGATCGCCCAACCAAGTGATTAAGCCGCCGACGATAGCTGATAATGCTGCTTCGGGCCCTAAACTGGCACCGCAAGCTAAGACGACTAAGGCCGCAATGATATTTTTACCGACTTGATGCTGATAAGCAACGGTGCCGGTTTGCTTGAATTCGCTAAGCGTTTCGTGCATTGTTTTCGGATAAGGCCCCCAATAACGTTGCATTAAACCAACGAGGATACCACCGAATAGGCCAATGACTAAGGGATAGACAGGATGGTTGAAATGTGAATAACCAACTTGCCAAATGAGGTGTGTACTAAAGTTGATAAGCGCTAAAAAGGCGGCGGCTAAACCACCAATCAATAAGCCTAAAAGTAAGCTGTATAGCACAAAGATAATTTTAAATTGCACGGTTTTAGTGGCTGATGACGGCATAGGTCCTCCTAAAAATGGAATTATTTATGCCCTATTATGCACTAACCAAATGTATTTGACCATAGTAGAATTGTGTTTAATCATGGAGGAGAATAATAATGAAAATTGATCGGCTACAAGCATTTAGTGATGGTGTGTTTGCGATTTTGCTGACTCTGTTAGTGTTAGATTTTAAGTTACCCAACTACCAGGTCGGTCATTTGGGGCAAGCCGTAATCGCGCAATGGCCCATTTTAGCGGCATATATGTTATCATTTTTTTATGTAGGAACGTTATGGTTATTTCATCATGACTATTTTGCTAAAATCAAACGGACGAATTGGCAACTCAATATCTTAAATTTAATCCTATTGTTTGCCATTACGTTGATTAATTACCCGACGAGTTTGTTATCCGCAGCAGTTGCGCAACGAAATTTAGCGGATATTCGCTTTGCATTCACAAGTTATGCGCTGGTGGCGTTGGTGATTTCGGGGCTATTTTGGGTATTGTACCGTTTCATGGCGGTGCATCAAGATTTGATGATTCATCAGAAACAACAGGAACAATTTTACCGAGCCATCCGCAATGATCCATTACGAAGTGTGCTGATTTACGTAATTGCATTGGTGGGGATTCAGTTTAATGTCGTTGTCGGGGCATTATTAATCCTCTTGGGGAACATCTTCCACTTTATCGCGTATTTACGCTTAAGTCGGAATATTGAAAAACATCATTTAATTGAATAAGGAGTGCTAAAGAATGGCAAAACGAACACAAAATTGGCGTTGGGTCGATTGGGTCTACGTCTTCACGATTGCAAGTCATCTATTATATATCGGGATTGCTTTAGAAGAAATGTTGAATCATCCTGATCAAAATGCAGGATTGGCTTTTACGATGGTTCAAGTTGTTGGGGGCTTAGTTATTGCCACTTTGCCAATTATTTTAGAGCGCTTCATGCGATATCGCTTTCCTGAAATATTATATGCAGTCTATTTAGTTTTCATCTACTGCTCAATTCTATTAGGGACCGGTCTACATTTTTACAGTCAAATTTATTATTGGGATAAATTCCTGCATATTTTGAGTGCCGGATTATTGGCTGGCCTTGGTTATACAATTTTTTCAGCGTTGATTTCAGGCCATTTGCGCCAAACCATTTCACCACTATTGATGAGTTTATTTGCCGCAACGTTTGGGAGTACAATTGGGGTTTTCTGGGAATTTTATGAATTCACAGGGGATCGTTTGTTAGGGTTGAATATGCAACGCTTTATGGCACACGGTCATTTATTGCGCGGGCAAGCAGCTTTAGTTGATACGATGGGCGATTTATTGGCGGATGTGGTCGGCTCAATTTTAATCGCAGTTATCGGCTATTTCTGCATCAAACATAATCGGGAATGGCTAAATAAATTAACATTTACCAAAAAATAGAGCGATTAATCAACCGATTTGACTCCGAGCAATTGCCTAGTCGATTGTTTGTGCAACGTAGCAAGGCACCGGAGTCAGGTTGAGTAAACGCGTTTTAAAGTTAAAA
This sequence comes from Latilactobacillus sakei, assembly GCA_002953655.1. Classification (NCBI taxonomy): domain Bacteria; kingdom Bacillati; phylum Bacillota; class Bacilli; order Lactobacillales; family Lactobacillaceae; genus Latilactobacillus; species Latilactobacillus sakei. Next base: position 1,805,615 of record CP025839.1, on the reverse strand, counting down.
AAGGGCGCTAAGACAAAAGTAATTTTGTCTTAGCGCCCTTTTTGTTAGTCAAATTTTTAGCGGCTAAACGTGTTCTATCAGTCATATTCTTGCGGTTAACGCCGAATGTCAAACGATTGCTGTCAGCAATCATTCGCCACTCTCTGTTAATCCTCAGAATAGCCCCGACTGATGGCACACTCTTTTGGTTAAGATGTTTTTTTAGCCGCGTTCGCTCGATTTTTACGAAGGACTCGCGTATTTTGATTGACCCAAAAGAGGTTAATCACGACTAGGACGGTGGTGGAAATGAAGACCCCACCATAGCCGAACATACCAGAAACACTTGAACCAATTAACGGTCCAGCGACGTTGCCCATTGCTTGGAAGGATTGGTTATAACTGAAAATACGGCCGGCGGAATTATGTGGTGAATATTTCGCAAGGATGGTTTGAACTTGTGGTAATAAAGCCGCATCGGCAATCCCGACCAGTAAGCGCAAAGCGCCTAATTGCCAAACGTTTTGAACGAACGCTTGGGGAATGTAGACGAAGACCGCGAAGATCAAACCACCAATCAAGATTTTATCGGACCCGATGCGATCCCCGAGAGCGCCAAAGCGCGGGGCGGCAATCAGGGTCGCAATCCCCGGAATCGCGGCGACAATCCCACTGACTAACGCGACGTTTTTACCATGGTCCATTAATTGGCGAACGTACAAACTTAACAATGGACTAATCGAGTTGTTGGAAGCTTGAATAATCATCGTTGTGACGAACATCCCGATAATTAAATGGGGATATTTAAGATTTTGAAGCAGTTGTTTAGCAGGAACTTGATCGCCTTTTTCGATTGGTGTGAAGTTTTCATGAACGAAAGCTAAACAGAGTAAGAAGACGACGAATAAAATCGTTCCGGTAATGAAGAAGGTCGTTCGGTAACCAGTCATTTCAGCAACAACGCCACCAAGTAGGGGTCCTAACAAAGTCCCAGAAACGGTCCCGGTGGTCAGAGTTCCTAAAGCTTGACCACTCTTTTCTTGAGGAGCGGAAGTGGCGATGAGGGCGTTTGAGTTACTGATATAACCAGAAAAGACGCCTTGTAACAAACGGAGTGCAATTAGTTCGTAGACGTTTTGGACTAAGCCCATAGCCCCAAGGACAATCGCCATCCCCAGTGAAGCACGGAGTAACATTAATTTACGACCGCGGCGATCGGCAATTTTGCCCCACCAAGGCGAGATAATGGCCGTTACTAAGAAGGTGATCGAGTAGGTTAACCCACTCCACATACTCAGTTGTGCGGCGGAAAAATCGCCTAACGTATCTATATAAAGTGACATAAAGGGCATGATAAGGCTAAAGGCAACCCCGGCCATGAAATTCCCAAACCACAAAACAACAAGGTTTTGTTCCCATTGTTCTCTGGGTCTGAATAAACGTTGACGGATATGAGTCAACATGAAACAATCATCTCGATTCTAATGAGTTAAAGCGGCGACCATTGCTTTTGATAAGCGTGGTAAGTCGCTAGTAGTGCAGGTTGCTGTGCAAAAATTTGCGCCAACTGTTGACTCTTAGCTTGAGGCAATTGGCGTTTAAAATATAAACGCTGTGTATGGTAAGCGTCCAATGCGCATTTTTGCTGTTCTAAGGTACCAGTTTGGGCGAAAAAGAGCAGCCAGTCTAAATACCAGTCTTTGGGGCTATCAGCCTCGTAAAGCGCTAGTAGCGCCATTAATTGTTCAGCAGGTGCAATTAATAGGTAGTGATTACGTTGCAGCGGGGTCAGCGTCAAATCATCGTTTTCAGGGACAACAATCGGTTTGGTACCTAATTGTGCGAGAAACTGAGAAAAAGACGATGCCACCGTCAGCCACTGGTCAACTTCAGTATCAATGTAGCGAATGCTGGGATTATCAGGTGATTGTTGATAATCGAATGCAAAATATTGCGTACCGTGTTGACTAAATGGTATCAAATAAGCAGGCCATTGCGCCACTTCAATGACTGCTTGTGAGCCGGTTGCGATACCAGCGAGATAGTGGCACTCAACATGATCTAAGCCATCACTAGTCGGTTCGCTAGTGGGGAGGCTAAAGCGGCTTAAAAAGCCACCGTTAGTTTCTTGACACAATGCGACATAATCGGCTGGTAAAGCCGCGTTAGGTTTGATAAATCGCGGATCAGTTAACCCGCTATCCGCAATTGTTGGGTGAGCAGAAAACATGTGTGACCTTCCTTTGCTAATAGGGATATCTCTTTAGTTTACCACTAAATTAGCGATATTTTTTGAATTTTGTTAAGAATAATAATTCTGCTTTATTTGTGAATAAGAGTCTGCTACTATGAAGACAATATCAAAAGAAAAGAGGATTAGTTTATGCTATGGTTAGTTGTGATTATTATATTAGTATTAATCGTTGGGACCGTTGCGTTTTACATCAGCACATATAATGGTATGGTCAAAAGCCGTAACTGGGCAGATGAATCATGGAGCCAAATTGATGTGCAACTTAAACGTCGGAATGATTTAATTCCTAACTTATTATCAACGGTGAAAGGTTACGCTAAATATGAACAAGAAACATTTACTAAGGTTGTAGAAATGCGTAATCAATTGTTAGAAATGCCAAGTGATGATCGTCAAGCAACGATGGCTGTTTCTAATCAATTATCAGAATCATTGAAGAGTATCTTGTCATTAACGGAAAGTTACCCAGATTTAAAAGCAAATGCTGAATATATGAAGTTGATGGAAGAATTAACGAATACTGAAAATAAGATTGCTTATGCACGTCAATTGTTTAACTCAAGCGCAACTCGTTTTAACAATAAAATTGAAACTTTCCCAGGCAACATCATCGCTGGGGCACACAACTTCCAAAAGACGGCTTACTTAGCAACGCCAGAAGTTGAAAGAGAAGTGCCAAAAGTTTCTTTCGATTAGAGTGTGATCTGAAATGTTATATGAGCAAATTGCACAGAATAAACGTCGGACTGTCTACGTGATGATTGGTTTCTTGATGCTCGTACTCGCAATTGGTGCGGCATTAGGTTATCTCTTCATGCAAAATACCTTGACGGGTGTGATCATTGCAGCGGTCTTAGCGGCCGTTTATATGGTGATGATGATTAGTAATTCAACCAACGTGGTTATGCAGATGAATCACGCACACGAAATCAAGGATGCCAGTCAGTATCCCGATTTATGGCATATCGTTGAAGATATGGCGATGGTCGGTCAGATTCCAATGCCGCGGGTTTTTATCGTTGACGATGATAGTCCCAATGCTTTTGCGACGGGCAATGATCCGAAAAATGCCGCGGTGGCTGTAACGTCCGGCATTATGGCTCGGCTAAATCGTGAAGAATTAGAAGGTGTGATTGCCCACGAGGTTTCACACATCAAGAACTACGATATTCGCTTATCGACGATTGCTTTGGCGTTAGCTGCGGTCATCTCGTTGCTCGTCAATATCGGTAGTAATATGATGTGGTGGGGCGGCGGTCGTGATCGCGATGATGACCGTGAAGGTGGTGCAGGCAATGTGATTGCCTTAGTCTTTTCAATTCTTTTAATGATTCTGGGGCCATTAGCCGCTAGTATTGCACAGATGGCCTTGTCGCGAAATCGTGAATACTTGGCGGATGCTTCCGGTGTTGAATTAACTCGGAATCCAGAAGGCCTAATCAACGCCTTATTGAAGATTTCCAATAGTGAACCGATGCAAGCCGCTGATCCGTCTAGCGCGGCATTGTATATCTCAGATCCGTTTAAAGGACGCGGCAGTTTTGGGGCGCACCTCTTTGATAGTCACCCCCCAATCGAACAACGGGTTGAACGTTTACGAAATATGTAAAATAATTAACTAACACAAAAAAAGACTGATGACAATTATTTGTTAATCAGTCTTTTTTTGTGTGAAACTTTCGGCGTCTGACTCATTAACGGGTATAATGAAGATAAGGTGGTGGAGAAGATGGTTAATCAAAAATTACGACGATTAATGAATTTGCAAACGGTGTTAGTGACCCAATTGCAAGATCGCCAAACGACGGCGGTTATGCGGCAGATGGTACAGCAACAATTGTTGCCTCAAGTACGGGGACAATTATTGTTAGCGTTGCAGGAAAAACGTTTATTGCAATTGCCAGGGGCAACACAAGCGAAATTGGCACAATTGTTAATGCAAAATTTGATTGAACCTAGTAATGGTGCAGCCTTAAGTGCGCTTTGGCTTGAGACAACGCAATTACGATACCATCTTCCTGCCAAAAGCGGACTAGTTGCTCATTTTGCCCAACTAGAATCCGAAAATTGGGATGATAATAGCTTGCGGGCTTATGCTGCGATTATTAGACAACAAGAACCGCTGTTTAATCTGACGGCTGCCAATCGTGCGTTGCATCGCGTGGGTTCACCACTTTATCAGCAGTTATACCAGGCCTATGGTGGTCGGACAACGAATCGTTTGATTAATTGGCAGCGGGCTAATTTAGTTTTGATGCAGTTGGGGGCGCAATTAGATGCGCATCACTTTTTACAATTAGCGGCAGAAGATTTTGAAATTTATTCAGAGATGCCACCGGATGCGCCATTTTTAAAGACCTTTGCGCAGAGTATTCAACTTGCTTTTAGAGGCCAGGATTTAACGGATCAGCGCATGCATCAATTTAGAATGTATCTAGACCGACAAAATATTCAGTATATTCGAACCCATTTTAAGGCTGCCGGTGATTCTGACGAAATAGCACTTCAAAAATTCGTCGCGCAACGGCAAAAGAAGCAGCGGGCGTACTGGTTGAAAAAAGAACCAGCCCGTTTGCATAATAAATATATGCGTGGGGTTAAATTTAACTCAGATGCTAACTTAAATCGTAAGCGCTTGACGCCTGATTTTCATAGCGAGTTCATTCTTGATCGTACCGGTCATTTTGTGACGCAGTGGGATGTATTGCGTTACCGGACGCCGCATCAAATTGAGAGTGATCCAGCGCAGTATTTATTAAATATTGCCGAAAAAAATGCGTTGTTAAATGGTGAATCATTCAACTATGCCAACCGCAATAATTTACAACATGCCCAACTGGATAGTCGACCACCACGGCAATTGGATCACCAATTACGCCAAAGCGCCTTTGCGGGCTGGCAAAGTCCTAATAAACGACAATACCGGCAATCAGCAGAAAAAAGTGATGCCTATTCACGACCTTATTAACCGAGTGGCTTGTCAGAATGTGCTGTTGGTCTTTTTAGATTTTATGGTACAATGTTGCGTAGTTAACCACGCCAAATAGTCGTGTGGGCTTTTTATAACAATCATAAAAATAAGATTGAAAGCGTAAGCTTTTGATCGTTAACCAATAGGAGCTATTTAAGATATGAAAATGCAATTGAGCGAAATTGCACGGATGACTGGTGCGAAAAATGAGACTGAACAATGGGCGACAGTGGAAGTGACGAGTGTTGCTTTTGATGCGCGTGAATTACGGCCAGGGGCGTTATTTGTCCCACTAGCTGGTAACCGAGACGGTCACGATTTTATCAATCAAGCACGAGAAAACGGTGCGGTAGCGACATTATGGGCCAGTGCACGTGATGATCAACCAACTGATTTTCCAGTATTACTTGTGAAAGATCCGCTAGCAGCGTATCAACAATTGGCTAAACGGTACTTACTAAAGATTAATCCGAAGGTGGTGGCGATTACTGGGAGTAATGGGAAAACGACCACTAAAGATATGACGGCCGCTGTATTGGGTAGTCAGTATAATATCCATAAAACACAAGCGAACTTTAATAACGAGATTGGTGTCCCACAGACAATCTTATCAATGGAAGCCAATACTGAAATTCTTGTCATTGAAATGGGGATGGATCGCCCTGGCCAATTGCATGCTTTGAGTGAAATTGCGATGCCAGATGTGGCGGCCATTACTATGATTGGCGAAGCCCATATTGAATTTTTCAAGACACGGGATAAGATTGCCGATGCCAAGATGGAAATCACCGACTTCTTAAAAGAAGACGGCTTACTAGTTTATGATGGTGATGAACCACTCTTAAACGAGCGTGTTGGTGATTTGGAATGTGAAACTTTTGGGAGTGCGACAACTAATACCCTCTATCCAATTCAAGTTCGTGCTGGTGAAACGAAGACGCAATTTAAGTTGAACGCTTGGCCAGATGTCGCTTTTGAAATTCCAATGATGGGTGCGTACAACGTCAATAACGCTTTAGCCGCTATTTTAATTGGGCAACATTATCACATTAAACCCGAAGTGATGAGTAAGGCATTAGCTAATTTTGAAGTGACGCGTAATCGAACAGAATGGTTGGTCGGTACTGCGGGCCAAAGAATGTTGAGCGATGTTTATAACTCAAACCCAACAGCGGCTATCGAAGTGTTGCGGAACTTTAGTCATTTTGAAACTGATGGCCGTCGAATCGCCGTCTTAGGGGATATGTTGGAACTCGGAACGGCTAGCAAGAAGCTCCATGAGAGTTTGGCAACGGTCTTGAATCCTGCTGAAATTCAAGAAGTTTATCTATTCGGGACAGAAATCAAACCTTTATTTGATAAACTCGCAACGGTTTATCCCACTGACCAACTACACTACTTTGAAAAAACACAGCAGCCGGAATTAATTGCGGCTTTAGCAGCAACCATCCAACCCACGGACCTAGTCGTCTTAAAGGCCAGTCATGGTTTACATTTAGAAAAAGTGGTGGCCGCTTTGACGGTTGAGAACGATTAACAAGTTAAAAAGAATTTTAGCTGATACATTTACGGCGGTAGAGTCGGGTTCGTGCGACTAATTAAAGCCATAAAATAATGAATAAGGCCCATAATCGGGTTAATTCCGTTTGCTAATTAATGGTGAGCGTGATAAGCTATTAAGGAGCTTTTTTAATGAAAAGGGCTCTTGAAAACAATTATATTACAAGACAGATTTTTGAAAATGGTGTAACTGATGAAGTGGACCTGTTTTGTAATGGCATGTTTTTTACAAAACAAGGAGGAACACTATTTGAAATTCTCAGAATTAGGACTATCAGAACCAATCATGAAAGCAATTAGCCGCGCAGGCTTTGAAGAAGCAACACCAATCCAAGGGGAAACAATTCCTTTGGCATTAGCTGGCAAGGACGTTATCGGCCAAGCTCAAACAGGGACTGGTAAAACAGCTGCTTTCGGTTTACCAATCTTACAAAACTTAGATTTAGATAACCCGGATATCCAAGCATTAATCATTTCACCAACACGTGAATTGGCCATCCAAACACAAGAAGAACTTTATCGTTTAGGTCGCGACCGTAAAGCTAAGGTTCAAGTTGTTTATGGTGGTGCTGATATTCGCCGTCAAATTCGTTCATTAAAAGATCACCCACAAATTCTTGTTGGGACACCAGGTCGTCTATTGGATCATATCAATCGTCGGACTGTTAAATTAGATCACGTTAAAACATTAGTTTTAGATGAAGCTGATGAAATGTTAGACATGGGTTTTGTGGATGATATCGAAAGTATCATCAAACAAGTACCTGAAAAACGTCAAACATTATTATTCTCAGCAACATTACCAGCGCCAATCATGAAGATCGGTAAGAGCTTTATGACAAATCCAGAAATGATCAAAGTGAAGTCAAAAGAATTAACGGCTGACTTAATCGATCAATATTATGTTCGTGCTAAAGACTTTGAAAAATTCGACATTATGACCCGTTTATTCGATGTTCAATCACCAGAATTAACATTGATTTTCGGCCGGACAAAACGTCGTGTTGATGAATTAACACGCGGTCTGAAGGCTCGTGGCTACAATGCTGAAGGGATTCACGGTGATTTATCACAACAAAAACGGATGAGCGTCTTGAAATCATTTAAGGCTGGCCGTTTGGATGTCTTAGTTGCAACCGACGTTGCTGCTCGTGGACTTGATATCTCTGGTGTAACGCATGTTTATAACTACGATATTCCTCAAGATCCAGACAGTTATGTTCATCGTATTGGCCGTACTGGCCGTGCCGGTAAATCAGGTGTTTCAGTAACTTTCGTGACACCAAACGAAATGGAATACTTACGGATTATCGAAGAATTAACGAAGAAACGGATGTTACCTTTACAACCACCTTCAGAAAAAGAAGCCTTCAAGGGTCAATTAGCAGCTGCTGTTGCTGATATCAACTCAATGATTGAAAAAGGCCAATTAGCTAAATACAACGAAGAAGCTGAAGAATTATTAAAACAATTCTCAGACGTTGAATTAGCTTCAGTTCTTTTGAAGACAATCAGTAAAGAAGCCGTTCCAGTTAAGATCACACCAGAACGTCCATTACCTTCACGTAAAAAGGGTGGCAATCGTGGCGGAAACCGCGGCGGCAGTCGTGGTGGTAATAGCGGCAATCGTCGTGGCGGTAACGGCGGTGGTTATCGTGGTGGTAACCGTCGTAGTAATGGCGATGGCAAACGTCGTGGTAACGACAGCAGCAAAGATGGCCGTCGTAGCAGCAGTAACGGTGATAGCAGCAAACGTCGTAGCAACGACAATCGCGGCGACAGCCGTAAGAAGACTGATGGCCGTTCAAAACGGAACTTCACGATTCGGACAAACGATAAATAATTAACGTTTAATAGCGTCCTACCAATTTTGGTGGGACGCTATTTTCATATCATGATGTGACAGAGCTGTAAGTTTTTTCCGCATCTGCTTTGTGGTAAACTTAATAGAAAATAGGCAACTAGGGGCGAATATTGTGATAGTTGGATTAGGAATTGATTTAGCTGAAATCGATCGATTTGAAAAGGCACAAGCAAAAAATAGTCGTTTTGCTGAAAAAGTATTAACGGCAACCGAATTCGAACTGTTCAATCATTATACGGGGCGGCGAGCACTAGAGTTTTTAGCTGGCCGCTTTGCCGTTAAGGAAGCCTTTAGTAAGGCCTACGGTACGGGGATTGGTCAGGTGAAACTCCAAGCGGTGGAAACGCTGAATGATCCGCAAGGTAAACCTTACATCAAACAGGATTTATTTGATGGGGCGGTTCACGTTTCGCTTTCACATACAGCAACCCTCGTGATTGCAGAAGTTATTTTGGAAAGAGGTTAAGACATGACAGTCGGCTACTTACGACCAACGCGCATTTTAGTTGATCAAAATGCAATTTATGAAAATATTCAAAACGAATTAAAACATCTTGAAGGGACAGATACTGTTATTTTTCCAGTATTGAAGGCTAATGCTTATGGGCACGGGTTGATTCCTGTGGCTGAGGTCGCACAAGCGGCAGGTGCGTCAGGCTTTTGTGTGGCGTTATTAGATGAAGCATTGGCGTTGCGTCAGGCTAATTTTACAGAACCCATCTTGGTTCTCGGAATCACCCAACCTAGCGAAATTGAATTAGCCGCTGCTAATCAAATCTCATTGACCGTTGGATCGCTTGAATGGTTGCAAGAAGCGGCTGAAATTGCACAGCGAGTGCCTTATTTCCATCCGCTTCACATCCACTTAGGCATTGATAGTGGTATGGGACGGATTGGTTTTAGAGACGAAGCTGAATTACTAGCAGCTGATGCGTTTATGAAAGCACATCCTGAATACTTCGATTTTGAAGGGGTATTCACGCACTTTGCCACAGCCGACGATCCTGATGATACTTATTTTAAGGAACAGAGCGCCCGTTTTAATCAATTAGTGGCCGTTTTGCCTAAAAAACCTAGATTTGTCCATGTTTCTAACTCAGCAACTAGTTTATGGCATGCGGCATGTAATGGCAATGTTATTCGGATGGGCATTAGTCTATATGGCCTCAATCCTTCGGGTGCGGCCATCCCGGATTTACCCTATCCGCTGAAGCCGGCGCTTGGGATTGAATCGGAACTAGTCTTTGTTAAACAAGTCGCAGCTGGTAGTAAAATTGGCTACGGTGCGACTTATGAAGCGTCTGAGGGTGAATGGGTTGGCACAATTCCAATGGGGTATGCTGACGGCTGGTTGAGACGAATGTCTGGGTCAACTGTTTTGGTGGATGGCCAACGGTGTGAAATTGTGGGCCGCATCTGTATGGATCAAATGATGATTCGTTTACCAAAACGTTATCCAGTCGGTACGAAAGTAGTCTTTGTTGGTAAGAGTGGCGACGATGAAATCACGCTACAAGAGCTGGCTGAGTATGCCGATACAATTCATTATGAAATTATTTGTGATTTATCAGATCGGATTCCCCGTGTTTATACCGGATTGAATGAAGACTAGCGCTTAACAATTTTGCTTATCTTCATTTCTGTGTTAGGATAAATACAGGTTAAAAAGTGTTGATTTCGGAGGCTGATGAAGATGGAAGCTAACCACGAACAATTATCCGTTAACTTAGACGTTAAATTAGTACAAGAGATTAAAACCTGTTGCGAGGTTTACGGCCTTGATGAGAATGATTTGATTCAAGATGCCATTCATGAATTTATGGCAACCCGGCAAACCAAGGTTGATAACGTCATTAACGGCTATGTCGAAATGGCCAATCTTAATAGTCAAATCGCCGCTGAATTCAATGCATGTGAAAGTGAGGCATACGCCCGCATTCGCACAGTTGATTTATCCTAATTGGAGGGATAGAAGTGGGAGAATTGATACAACGCGGTGATATTTATTATGCAGATTTATCACCAGTAGTAGGATCAGAACAGGGTGGGATGCGCCCCGTGTTAATTATTCAAAATGACGTGGGTAATCATCACAGTCCAACAGTAATCGTGGCAGCTATTACGGCGAAGATTCAAAAGCCAAAGTTGCCAACGCATGTCGGTATCACAGCCAAGGCCAATGGGGTCGAGCGGGATTCTGTCATCTTGTTGGAACAAGTCCGGACGATTGATAAACAACGTCTTAAGGACAAAGTGACGCATTTGGTTGCTGAGAAGATGCGCCAAGTTGATCGCGCGTTAACGATTAGCGTTGGGCTCCAACCTGTTTTGAATCCTTAATACATAAGTTAGTGCAAGAGCCACAGGGCAGGTACCTGAGGCTCTTTCTTTTTGGTATCGAACGTTCAGATGTGCTATGATAGTAATCGCATTGAAAAAACGTGGTTCGTAACCATCCCACGCTAAAAAACTAGGAGGATTATTAAATGACCAATCAAAATCGTTTGCGGAGTGTGATCTTAAACGGATTAGTGGCTGCGTTATATGTCGTATTATCACTATTTCCAGGGGTGCTAGGCCTTGCTTCTAGTCCCATTCAGTTCCGGGTGTCAGAAGGCTTAAACCATCTGGTGGTCTTCAATAAAAAATATTTATGGGGTGTCTTTGGCGGCGTGCTCGTCTTCAATTTCTTCTTTAGCTCTGAAAATAAAATTCTGGATACCTTATTTGGTGGCGGCCAAACCTTGTTGGCGTTATTAGTGCTAACACTGGTAATGCCCCATCTGCAGAAAACGTGGCAAAAGATGTTAGTCAATATCATCTTATTCACGGTATCGATGTTCATGATTGCTTGGATGATTGTTTTAACCGGTTCAACAGCTAAAACACAAGTACCATTCTGGCCAACCTATGCTACGTTGGCGATTTCAGAAGCCGTTATCATGACAATTACCGCACCGATTATGTATGCGATTGACCAAGTTTTACATTTTGAACGACAAATATAATAGCAAAAAAACGGCGCTAGGACAAAAGTGATTTTGTCTTTAGCGCCGTTTTTACTATTCGAACATTGATGGGTTAAACGTGCTTTTGTCAGTAACTTTCTGTGCTTTGCTAAACTTATCAAACCGGTGATTTCATCACCAATTCGCCAAGTTCTGCAAATGCTCAAAAGCTAAGCACTGACAACGCACTTTGTTTTTTAAACGTGCTTTTTGAAACTGACTTCTGCGCTTAGCGTCACTCGTCAAACAACTGCCTACAGCAGTTATTCACCGAGCTGTGCTAATGCTCAAAGTCCAACCGTTTCAAACGCACTTCTTTTCTTAAACGTGCTTTTGTCAGTAGCTTTCGGCGCTTTGCTAAACTTATCAAACCGGTGATTTCATCGCCAATTCGCTAAGTTCTGCAAATGCTCAAAAGCTAAGCACTGATAACGCACTTCCTCTTTAATGTGCTTTTTCAGGCATATTGTTGCAGTTAGCTACGTCTCGTAAACAATCGACCATATCACTTATTCACGGGATTAGGCTAAATCGCTACAATATAACTGCCTGAAACGTACTTCTTTTAATTTAAATCACGTTTTCAATTTCGTCAGAATCGTTACGAAGAACTTTACCTGATTGTAAGTCATCGATTTCGGGCACTTTAAACCCTTTTTTCTCAAGCTTATTGGTAATTTTTTTAAGGATTTCGATATCTAAGCCGCTAGGCAGTGTGAAGAGTGTTCGCCGAACGAATTCGTCTTGTTTAGCATCTAAGGTCATGCAGCTAGCAATTGAGGTGTACTTAGCGATAATTTTCGACATGGCAACCAAATCCCCTTGTTCACCGGCCGAAAGGACCGTGAGTACATAACTACTGAGTTCTAAGTTCCAAGCTTCTGAAAGCATGTTAAGGAGGGTACTGTGCGTTAAAATACCAAAGAAATTACTGTCTTCATCTAAGACGGCGATGTAAGGTAAATCCTTGATGTTGAAGAAGACCTTGAAAAATGGCGCATCAACCGGAATATACTTTGTCATATTCTTCAAGAGGCTGGTAACGGGCAATTGCATGTCGCCTCCTTGAGATTTATGCCGGTAGATGTGCATTTTATAAATATTGCCACGGAAGATCTTACCACTGGCATCTAAAACCGGCACACAACGGTAACCGGAATCTTCCAAAATGGTTAAGGCCTCTTCGAGGGTCACGGATTCTTCAATTGTGGTTAGACGTTCTTTGGGTAACACTAGGGATTTGATTAACATAAGCATTTCTCCTTAGATTAAAATTCTCTCATATACTGATGTAATCATAGCATACCATTGCCTTAATTAAAATAACTAGTTTTTCGACTTGGCGAAAAAACAATTAAATATTAATGAGATTCAAAAAGGCCCTAAAAAGACAATCGCATGAATTGCTTTTTAGGACCTTTTTTAAGTTGTTTTAGATGACAACCACTGGAATACCTTCACTAACGGTATTGTAAAGTTGGGCCATAATGGTTGGTGGGGTATTGATACAGCCGTGTGAGCCATGTTCTTGATACCAAGTACCACCATATTTAGGTTGCCATGGCGAATCGTGAATACCAACGCCGGTTTCGTCGATTGGCATCCAGTAGTTAACAGGACTAGCGTACTCACTAACACCGTCAAAGTTGGTTCCTTTTAAAGTAGCATTTCGTTCTTTCTTCCAAATACTCCAAACACCACTTGGCGTTGTTTGGGGTGGTCGTGCTGTCACGACATCGGTTTGGATTGTGACTTTACCGTTTTGATAGAGCCACATATGTTGCGCTTTTTTATCGATTTCAATGTAGGTTGAACCAACACTGCGATCTTTTTGGGCCATACCGGAACCGCGGATAACGGCAGTTCGCGAGAAGTCTTTGCCTTCAGGGACTTCTTTCATGAGGGCAGTGATTTCATCAGCCGGAGAAATGCTCCAGCCGTAAATGCCAGCAGGCACAGTCACTGTTCCTTGTTTGGTTGATTTAAAAGTTAATGGTTTATCGTAGGTATCATATTTTGTCTTGAGTTGGTAAACGTAGTTGGAAACGGCGGTTTTATTAAGTGATACCGCACCATCATTATTGACTAGCCAACCTTGAATAGTGGCCTTAGGAACTGTAAATTCGTTACCGTTGACTGAATAATGAATTTTTTCATTACTAATCGTCGCCATTTTCTGGGCTGTTTTTTGAAGCGCTGAATCGGTTGATTTAATAGTTGGCACAGTATAGTCCTGCTTTAAATTAATCGTAGTCTTCCCTTGGTTAATGGCTGTATTGATTGTTTTGGCGAATTTCGCCTGATCAATTTGATTACCATTGACTTCTTTAATAATCTCAAAATTTTCATTAACTAACTTAATCGTCGCATTCTTAGAAGCCGTACGATTAGTATTTAGCTTGGCAACTGTTTGGTCTGTGAATTGCTTAAAAGTTTGTTGATTTAAAATAAGGGCATTTTCAGATTGCAATTTCTTTGGATTGCTTAACTGATGACCAAGCCAAGTCCAACCGTTTTGTGAAGCTTGAATCTTCTTCAAAAGGGGTTGGAAGTTATGACTAAAGCCAGCTTCCTTGGCGGTAAAAGATAAACGCGTGGCTTGATCTTCTTTTAATGTAAACTTTTGGTGATTGACTTGCTTGAGTAATGCGTCGTTAGCTTCGGCAGGGGACTTACCGCTAATGTTGGTGCCAGCAACTACCGTGTTTGGTAAAAATACTTTGTTGTAGTGGAAACTCATGGCCGAATAACCACCGATTAAAATAACGGCTGCGATGCCCAAAGCGGTATAAGTTTTCTTTGAAACCTTCACAACATCAACTCCAATCTTTCTGATAGATTAATCATACCCTAAATAGTTTTTAATTACAAAGGACGTTAACTAATAGTAAGCATACTAGAAAGCGGCTTAAAAAGAAATATGAAAGCTTGATTATTAGATAATTTTAAGGAACAACAGCTAAAGGGCTTAACAATCTAATGGGGGTAGGCGCAATTATTAAAATCGGATGAATGGTTATTAGGATAAAAGTGGTCTCGCTCTGATTTCACAGTAGAAACTAATACCTTGATAAGTAGAGATGATGTTTGTGAAGAAATTTCGAATGATAGAATAAAAAATAAATAAACATATTAATGCTATTAATATTTTGTGTTAATATTTTAACAATTAACTATTGTCAACGATATAGTATTGCGATATGATAAGTGTTGTTAACAATATTAAAAAGGCTCTAGATAAGCAGTTTAGCGATTCTGAAAAATCTGGACACTGCGATTTTCAGAAGGGAAATAGCTATAAATGAAGTGTGAAAATAAATATTAAATATTTTAATCATAATTAATATTTTATACATAGGTATTTCGGTAACTAATTATCGGGGCTGAATAGATAATGGAATTCAAAATGGTATATGCCGTATATGTACAGCGAAAAATTAAAAAATACTAATTTATATAGGAGGTAAGATAATGGTCGATAAAGCAGACACAAGAATGCAATTGTTAGGGGAATGGTACTCAAAATTACAGCAAATCGCAGCCAAACTAAATACAATTAGCCGTAAGTATGATGTTAGTTTTGAACAATTCTTAGTGATTGAACAAATTATTGAAGAAGAAAGAAAATCACCAAGTGAATTGGCAATTTTCTTCAAAACGTCATTACCAGCGGTGTCGAGAAAGTTAAATCTCTTACAGTCTAAGCAGCTGATTTACAAGGTACGCGGCGAACAAGATGACCAACGCTTAATGCGGGTCAATGCGACACCTGAAGGGGTTAAAATCTATGAGTCGATTAAGTCGGAATTACTCACTTGGGATGCACAACTTAAAGACCATGATATTAATTTGATGACAATGGTCAATCATACCTTAGAACAAGCGAACTAAAAAGCGAGCAGATTTTATGTAGCTAAAAAAGGTCCGGACAAAGTTAACTTTGTCCGGACCTTTTTAATTAGCCATAATTGAGATTATTGGCGAGTTTCGATATCTAATTCTTCAAAAGCTTTTGTAACGATATCTTTTAATTGTTTTGCAGATTTGTGCATGCTTTCCATTTCGTGGTCTGTCAATGGAATTTCAAGGATATTAGTAATACCTGAACGGTTGATAACAGCAGGTGAACCGATAAAGATATCGTTCAAGCCGTATTGGCCATCCATGTATACTGATAATGGTAAGACAGCATTTTCGTCGTCTAAGATAGCCTTAGTAATACGAGCTAAGGCAGTACCGATACCGTAGAATGTAGCACCTTTTAAGTTAATGATTGTGTAAGCAGCGTCGCGAACACTTTCGAAGATCTTAACAAGTTCTTCTTCTTTAACTTCTGGATGAGCTTTAACCCATTCAGAAATCTTGATGCCACCGATGTTAGCATGTGACCATACAGGGAATTCTGTATCACCATGTTCACCCATGATATAAGCATGGACCGAACGTGCGTCAACGTTAACCATTTCAGCGATATCTTTACGGAAACGAGCTGAGTCAAGTGATGTACCTGAACCGATAACGCGTTCCTTAGGGAAACCTGATAATTTCCATGTAGCATAAGTTAAGATATCAACTGGGTTAGCAGCAACTAAGAAGATACCGTTAAAGCCTGATTCAACAATAGGATCAACGATTGTCTTCAAGATTTTAAGGTTTTTGCTTACTAAGTCTAAACGTGTTTCACCTGGTTTTTGTGGTGCACCAGCAGTGATAACAACCACGTCAGCATCTTTTGCATCTGAGTATTCAGCAGCATAGATTTTCTTAGGAGAAGTGAAAGCTAATGCATCAGATAAATCGATTGCATCACCTTGTGTTTTTTCTTTAAAGATATCTACGATACCAACTTCTTGTGCAATACCTTGTAATGTTAAAGCATAAGCGTAGCTAGAACCTACAGCGCCGTCGCCGACGAGGATAACTTTTTGGTGATCTTTTTCAATGTTTGCCAATATAATGACGTCCTTTCTGTAAAACAATTCTTCATTTCGAAAACCAGTATAGCATAATTTGCATGAAAGTTCGCTAATTTTGTTTAAATTTTCAGAAAACTATTTATTTCCTAATATAGAAAGAAAATGGGGTATGGTATAATAAACAGCAATAACAAACGTCGACTGGGGAGAGCAACTTCTCAGTATTTTTGCGTTATAACGGCGATTTTGAAGAAGAGGTAAGACAAATGAAGATGATCGTTGGTTTGGGGAATCCGGGCAGTAAATATGCTAAAACGAAACATAATATTGGCTTTATGGTAATCGACCAATTATGTGAAAAATACAACGTAACACTCAATAAACATGATTTTGAGGCCGAATATGGTAGCTTCAAATACGAAGGTGAAACCATCCTGTTAGTTAAACCGCTAACATTTATGAATGACTCTGGTCGTTCAGTTGGGCCTTTGATGAGCTACTATCAAGTTGGAATTGATGAATTATTAGTCATCCAAGATGATATGGATTTAACGATGGGCAAATTGCGCCTCCGTCAAAAGGGCTCAGCAGGTGGTCATAACGGCATTAAAAGTATTATTGCGCACACGAAGAGCCAGACCTTCAAGCGCCTTAAAATCGGGATTCAACATCCGCAAAAAAGTACGGTGGTCAATTGGGTCCTAACACCATTTGATAAAGATGGCGCACCAGTGATTAATCAAGCGATTGATCAAGCTTGCGAAGCAATCGATGATTGGTGTCAAAACGACGATTTCATGAAAACGATGAATAAATTTAATTAGCGTGCGCCAGTAGGCGATATCGCTAATTTCTAGCAGTCACAAATTTCAAGAAAGTAAGGGACCTTTTGAATGGATTTAATTTCAATGCTGGGTGATACCCAGCAAGTGCAATCCGTATTAGAAAATCAAAAGCCAGGCGTCAGACAATTGCTGACTGGGCTTTCAGGCTCAGCCAAGACGCTTTTTTTGGCGACGATTTATAAACAACAGCGCCAACCATTATTGATCATTGAAAGTAATATGTTTCAAGCTAATCAGGTGGCTGAGGATTTAGCTAACCAGTTAAATGGGGACCAAATTTATACCTTTCCGGTTGAAGAAGTGATGGCAGCTGAAATGGCGGTTAGTTCGCCAGAATCAAGAGCTGAACGTGTCCGAACGTTGAGCTTTTTGGCAACCGGTAAAAAAGGGATTGTTGTGACGTCAGTTGCAGGGATGCGACGGTTATTGCCAACCGTACGACAATGGCGCGATAGTCAGACCCAAATCAAAATGGGTGGCGAAGTTGATCCGAAAATCTTGGGCGCTCAATTGGCCGAAATGGGCTATCACCGCGATAAATTAGTGGGAAAACCTGGCGAGTTCGCAATGCGGGGAGATATTATTGATATCTTCCCCCTCGATACGGAAAATCCGGTTCGGATTGAACTCTTTGATACAGAGGTTGATGCAATCCGTTCATTTGAGGCTGATACGCAACGGAGCATTGAAAATCTCGAGAGTGTCGACCTCATGCCAGCAACCGATTTATTAGCGAATACGGCACAACTTGAAATGGCCGGAGAAGCACTGCAAGTCGATTATCAGCAAGCAGCAGCTAAGCTAACGGTCAAAGATGATCAAAAGGCGTTAGCCGTGAACTTTGAAACCCCGATTAGTCGGTTGTTGGCGGGCGAGCGTTTTGAAAATTTGGCGCTTTTTGTCGATTATCTTTACCCCGATCATACGAGTTTAATTGATTACTTTAAGAATAGTGGGTTAGTGATTTTTGATGATTACCCCCGCATTCAAGAAACCCAACGCGTCTTAGCGGAAGAAGCCGCTAATTGGCAGACTGAGATGTTAGGCAGTCGCCGGTTATTACCGGCGCAAAAACTATTGGTTGATGTCCACAGTTTAATGAAGCAAGATCAACACGCCCATTTATATTTATCCTTATTCCAAAAGGGAATGGGACAATTAAAATTGGATACGTTAGGCAATATGCCCACGCGGAATGTCCAGCAATTCTTTAGCCAAATGCCTTTATTAAAAACGGAAATGAGTCGTTGGCAAAAGCAACAGCAAACTGTCGTTGTTTTAGTATCAGATGCCAAACGGGTGAAGAAGATTGACCAAACCTTCCACGATTTTGAGATTGAAGCGACGGTCACGACCAAAACCAAATTGGTGGCGGGGCAGATTCAAATTGTCCAAGGGTCATTGCAAAATGGTTTTGAGTTACCAGATTTAAAATTAGTCGTTCTGACTGAAAAAGAATTATTTAATACCGCCCCCAAAAAGAAGGTGCGCCGGCAAACGTTAGCCAATGCGGAACGCTTAAAGAGTTATAGCGAATTAAAACCGGGCGATTATGTCGTGCATGTCAATCACGGGATTGGTGAATACGTTGGGATGGAGACCTTAGAAGTTGACGGTGTCCATCAGGATTACATTACCATCTTGTATCGAGATAATGGGAAGTTATTCATCCCGGTGACGCAATTGGACATGGTGCAAAAATACGTCTCAGCCGAATCCAAAACACCTAAGATTAATAAATTAGGTGGCGCGGAATGGCAAAAGACGAAGAGTAAGGTTTCCGCTAAAATTGAAGATATAGCGGATGATTTAATCGAATTGTACGCGCAACGGGAAGCCGAAAAGGGTTATGCCTTTCCTAAAGATGATCAATTACAAGCTGATTTTGAAAATCAATTTGCGTACCCAGAAACGGATGATCAATTACGCAGTACAGCTGAGATTAAGCACGATATGGAAAAAGTTCGGCCAATGGACCGTTTACTAGTCGGCGATGTGGGCTTTGGGAAAACCGAAGTTGCCTTACGCGCTGCGTTTAAAGCAGTTGCGGCTGGTAAACAGGTTGCTTTCCTAGTTCCGACCACGATTTTGGCGCAACAACATTACGAGAATATGTTAGCGCGGTTTGCGGATTTTCCAGTAGAAATTGGGTTATTATCCCGCTTTAAGACGCGTAAAGAAGTGACGGCCACGCTTAAAGGTTTAGAAAAAGGGCAAGTGGATATCGTCATTGGAACGCATCGGTTATTATCAAAAGATGTGGTCTTCAAGGATCTGGGCCTATTAATCGTCGATGAAGAACAACGGTTTGGGGTTAAACATAAGGAACGACTTAAACAATTAAAAGCACAAGTTGATGTGTTAACCTTAACGGCAACCCCGATTCCGCGGACGTTACACATGTCGATGTTGGGTGTGCGGGATCTTTCGGTTATTGAAACGCCCCCGACTAACCGGTATCCGATTCAAACTTATGTGATGGAACAAAATTTCGGTGCGATGCGAGAAGCGATTGAACGGGAACTGGAACGTAATGGTCAAGTCTTTTATCTGCATAATCGCGTTAGTGATATTGAACAAACCGTCGATGAGATTCAAGCGCTTGTGCCAGAAGCAACTGTCGGCTATGCGCATGGGCAAATGACAGAGGCCCAACTAGAAGGGGTCATTTACGACTTTGTTCAGGGGAAGTACGATGTGTTAGTCACAACGACGATTATTGAAACCGGGGTTGATATGCCCAACGTTAATACGATGATTGTCGAAGATGCTGATCATTACGGCTTGTCCCAACTGTATCAATTACGGGGGCGGATTGGCCGGAGTAGTCGGGTCGCTTATGGGTACTTTATGTATAAACCGGATAAGGTATTGACTGAAGTCAGCGAGAAACGTCTGCAAGCTATTAAAGACTTTACCGAGTTGGGTTCTGGCTTCAAAATTGCGATGCGTGATTTATCAATTCGAGGCGCCGGTAACTTATTAGGTAAACAACAACACGGCTTTATCGATTCAGTCGGGTTTGATTTATACTCACAAATGCTCAGTGAAGCGGTCGCTAAGAAACAAGGTAAGAAAGTGGCAGCTAAGACTAACGCCGAGATTGATTTGAAGCTCGAAGCTTACTTGCCGGATGATTATATCAATGATCAACGGCAAAAAATTGAAATTTACAAACGAATTCGCCAAATGGATACAGAAGCGGCCTTTACAGAAATCCAGAGCGATTTAATTGATCGCTTTGGGGATTACCCGGTTCAAGTCGCCCATCTCTTAACAATCGGTCAATTAAAAATGAATGCCGATGATGCCCTAATCGAAACGATTAAGCAAGTCAAAGACAAGCTTCAAGTTGTCTTATCACCAAAAGGCAGTCGCTTAGTTTCTGGCGAGCAGATTTTTGAAGCCTTGTCAGCAACCCGTTTGAAGGCCACGGTGGGGTTCGAACAAGAAAAATTAAGTGTGACGTTAATTATCCAACCTAAGATGAAGACTGGCGATTGGTTACGTGAATTGGCGATTTTTGTGGAAACACTCGTTGAAATCGAAAAGCAGCAGTTGGCAAAATAACCGCTAGTTATTGGTAGCGATTATCGGAGGGATTCGATGCAAAATAAACAGATGCAACATTTAATGAAGGGGGCCGTTGTCTTATCAATTGCTTCCTTTGTTGCCAAAATATTGAGTGCGGTCTATCGGATCCCATTTCAAAATATGGTTGGCAATACTGGGTTTTACGTTTATCAGCAAGTTTACCCTATCTATGGGATTGGGATGACCTTTGCGTTAAGTGGGTTCCCAGTTTATATTTCTAAAATTGTGGCTGAAGAAACGGCTCCGGCTGAGCAAACCCAGATTTTACGGCGGTCATTTGCGCTATTAGGATTATTCGGGGCACTGATCTTTTTCTATTTGCAATATCAAGCACCAGCCATTGCAGTGGCCATGGCGGATGCTGAATTGGCACCAATCATTAGAATGGTGTCGTATATGTTTTTACTGATGCCGTTTTTAGCGGTCACACGAGGGTATTTCCAAGGGATCTTCAACATGGTTCCGACGGCGACCTCGCAAGTGGCCGAACAACTCGTTCGCGTGGTTGTGATTATCCTGGCGGCGTGGTTATCATTGAAGCTACACTGGTCTGTTTATGAAATGGGCACCTGGGCGATGTCCGGCGCCTTTTTCGGGGGGCTGGTAGCGACCGTCGCTTTATTGAAACCGGCGGAAAAAGCTTTTGTGCTCAGAGGGACAAAACCAAAGGGCATTAACTTAGGTGCGTACCGTTCATTGGCTAAACGCTTATTAATAGAAGGTGGCTCGATTTGTCTGTTTGCTTCATTAATAGTGTTACTACAGTTGGTTGATTCATTTACGGTTAAAAAAGGCTTAGTGGCCAGTGGCTTAACTGAGGATCTTGCTAAAAACCTTAAAGGGATATTTGATCGGGGCCAGCCGCTCGTACAGTTAGGCTTAGTCATCTCAATGGCTTTTTCATCGACTTTGATTCCAAGTCTCTCGCGGGCACGACAACAACAACAAGATCATCAGTTCCAACAAGTCGCTGAATCATTGATTCATATCAGTTTAGGCCTCTCGGCGGCGGCAACGACTGGTTTGATGATTCTCATGCCACAAGTGAACTACTTGTTGTTTGGGGATGCAGATGGGAACAAAGCCTTAGTGTGGTACATGCTAAGTATCGTAATTATTGCGCTGATCAATGCCTGCAATAGTGTTTTGCAGAGTTTGGATCAGTTCCATAAGACGACAATTGCGCTATTAATCGGCCTTTTCGTCAAAGTGGTCATTAATCAATGGTTGGTACAACACTACCAAATTGTGGGTGCGAGCGTGGGGACTGTTATTAGCTTAGGGGTTGTGTTAGCCTTAATCTTGCGGCAATCTCCGGAATTGGTACGAGAGGCCCTAGATGGCCAACATTTTACAGGTAAATTGGTTTTGATCTGTGGCATCATGGCGGTAGCGGTTCGCTTTGTGGTAACTGTTATTCAACCTAGTCTGGTCTCAAGGGGCCAAGCTGTTTTAGGCGCTGGTATTGGGATTGCAGTCGGGGTGCCCATCTTTATCGGCCTTGCTTTAGCATGGCAATTATTCTCGATTCGGGAATGGTTAACGATACCCGGTGGTAAACAATTGCTGAAACTAGCACAAAAATTAAAAAGGTAGGCGACACTAATGAGATTAGATAAGTTTTTAAAAGTATCACGGATTATTAAACGACGTTCAGTTGCAAAGGAAATTGCAGATAAAGGCCGGATTTTAATTAATGATCGGCAAGCAAAGTCTTCAAGTAACGTGGTTGTCGGCGATAAATTGGAAATTGGTTTTGGTAATAAAACGATGATTGTCAAGATTACACAAATTATCGAAACAACCAAGAAGAGCGATGCAGCAGAAATGTACGAAATCCTTGAAACTAAGGTTGCAGAAAATTTTGAATAAGGTCTTTTAATAGGCGATATTAGTGGTTTAGTCCAGTTTGTTAAGGATAATCACTAATATCGCCTATTTTAATGATATTGGTTGACGTTGTTTTTGATAACTTGCTATAATAAAGGGATTACAACCAGTGATTGGAGGGGCTAGCGTGAGTCGTAAGATAACGAAGATTGAAAATGCCTATACGAAACAACAGGCAGCTAAACAGAAGGTTGAACAAAAATCAAAACGAACACGGACGGTTCATAAACGTCGATTATTAGCGCTCGGGATGATTGCGTTAATTCTTTTTAGTGTTTGCGGCATTCAAATCCTGCAAACCCACCATTCTCTGGCATTAATTGAGAAACAAACAGTTGCTAAAAAACAATCCTTAAAAAAGGCCAAGGCCAAAGAAGCGGATTTAAAGGTACAAGTTTCTCAGTTACATAATGATGACTATTTAGCGAAGTACATTCGCTATAAATACTATTATTCAAAGAAGGGTGAAACAATCTATAGTTTGCCCCAAGATAAGGCACCAAATTTAAACGAACAACAAAAATAATTTCGCTTTACAGCCTTGTTTCAAGGGTAAAGCGTGCTATACTTATTTTATTAAATATCACAAGTTTGTGATTAAAAGTTTGACGAGTTCAAACGACCATTTAGGAGGACGTAGTTTTATATGGCAGTTGAAGTTGGTTCAAAAGTTCCTGGTAAGGTAACAGGTATTACGAATTTTGGCGCTTTCGTTGATTTAGGAGAAGGCAAGACCGGATTAGTCCACATCAGTGAAGTTTCTGATAGTTATATCAAGGATATTCACGATGTCTTAACAGTTGGGGACGAAGTGACTGTGAAGGTGATGTCAGATCAAAACGGAAAAATCGGATTATCCATTCGAAAAGCGGTTGATCAACCTAAGGTGCAAGAGCATACTCGGCCACAATCTAGTCGTCCAAATAACAATCGCGGTGGGTATCGTAAACCTGAACATACAAGCGCGCCTAAGAAAGAAGGCTTTGACGATTTACTATCAGGCTTCTTAAAAGATAGTGAAGATCGTTTGTCTACTATTAAACGCAATACAGAAGGTAAACGTGGGGGCCGTGGCGGTCGTCGTAGTTAATCAAAAATCATGATAGAGGTTGGGTTTTAAGTTTAGTGATTAAACTTTTGACCCAACCTCTATTCATTTGAAGGAGAATTAAGATGCTAGAACAAGCTTTTCAAAACGAGATGCACCGCTACCATTTTTGGCCAGCCGGCGCCAAAGTCATCGTGGCGACGTCAACTGGTGTTGACTCGATGGTTTTGCTGACCCTTTTGCAACGCTTACCTGTAGCACTTAAGCCCCGGTTGGTTGTTGCCCACGTCAATCATGAGTTACGCGCAGAAAGTGTGACAGAAGAAGCTTATTTACGGCAATTCTGTCTGGAAAATGAACTACCACTGCAAGTGGCGCATTGGCCGCTTAAACAACACCCACAAACGGGAATCGAAGCGGCCGCCCGGGCATTTAGATATCAATTTTTTGAACAGCTAATGACCACTGAAAAGGCAGATTATCTCGTCACGGCGCATCACGGCGATGACCAATTAGAAACCCTGATGATGAAATTTATTCGTAGTGGTGAACTACACGAAATGCGGGGCATTCAAATTCAGCGGCCGTTTGCCCAAGGAATGTTGATTAGACCCTTATTACCGTTTGCTAAGCAGGATTTGCGTGACTATGCCTTAGCCAATAACATCACGTCTTTTGAAGATCAGACAAACTATGAGACGACTGTCTTGCGGAATCGGGTTCGCCATACGTTGGTGCCTTTTTTAAAACAAGAAAATAAGCACGTATTACAAAATGCTAATCGCTTCAGCCGGCAATTAACGGCTTTATTGGCACAACAAGCACAGTTGACGACGGCGTTATTACCATTGCTAGATTTGAAGATCACCGACAAAGTTGTTAGTGGTCAGCTCAAGGCGATTAAAACATTGCCGACAGCACAACAGACAGCCATCTGGCAACTTATTATTAAACAATATTTCGCGCCTATCAGTCCGCTCAAAGAAACGCAGTTACAACAGCTCCACCAATTAGTGCAATCAACGACTAAACCACAAGGTCAGTTAGCGCTTGGTCAGGGTGTGGTGTTGACTAAAACCTATGAGCGTTTCCGAATTGGGCAATTAACCAACGATGACGTCATGGTGAAAGCTGAAAAAAGTCGAACACTAACGCTGAATCACTGGTGCGTACTTCCAAATAACGAACAAATTGGGATTTTCGAAATTAACCATTTGCCCCGTAAACTATCGGGTCAACAATTGATCTGGCTAGCAGCTGAGCAATGGCCAATCGTTGCCAAACCATGTCAGTTAACCGATGCAATTATGATTGATAAAACCCACCATAAAACCCTTAAGCGCCTTTTTATTGACTTGAAGGTCCCCCAGGAAAAGCGCCTGAATAGTTGGGGCGTGTGGTCGCAAGAAACGCTGATTGGTCATCCTGAATTTAGAGTTTCAGCATTGTTTAATCACGAACAAACTGGTAAAATACGGTACGTACTATGTTATGCAAATGAATAAAGAATATTCAGGCTTTACTAAAAAAATGGAGGCTAGCTCAATGTTAGAACAAGATATCGAACGTATTTTATACACCAGAGAAGACATCCAACGGGTCAATGAAAAATTGGGCAAGCAAATTACGGCAGATTACCAAGGTAAAAACCCATTAATGATTGGGATTTTAAAAGGCGCCATTGTCTTTATGACCGATCTAATTCGGGAAATTGATTTACACGTTGAAATTGATTTTATGGATGTTTCAAGTTACGGTGATGGCACGATTTCATCTGGCGAAGTAAAGATTATCAAGGATCTCGATACGAGCGTTCAAGGACGTGACATTATTATTGTTGAAGATATTGTCGACACGGGGCGGACGTTGAATTATTTGATGGCGATCTTGAAGACGCGCCAAGCTAATTCGATTAAAGTTTGCACTTTAATGGACAAACCAAGTCGTAGAGTTGTGCCAGTTCATTCGGATTATGTTGGGATGGAAGTGCCAAATGAATTCGTTGTTGGATACGGTTTAGATTATGCCGAACGTTACCGTAATATGGGCACAATTGGCGTTTTGAAACCGGAAATTTATTCGGGTAAATAAATGGTCAATGAAAGTCAGATATGTTATAGTTTAACAGTGTCAAAAGGACACAGTGTCACAAATGATGAGAAGCTTCAGGAGGTCACGTATGAACAACAAGAAGAATAGACTGTTCAGTAATAGTCTGTTTTACATTATTATCCTAGTGGCTTTAGTCGGTGTATTTTCATTCTTCATGAATGGCAATGGCGGATCAGAGTCTAAGGAAGTTCAATCAAGTACTTTTTTAAGTGAGTTGAAAACAGATAAGGTTAAATCGTTCTCAATTCAACCAACAAATGGTATTTATAAAATTTCAGGGGAATATCGTAAAGCACAAAAGGACGAACAGCCTAAATCAACATTTTTTGGTTCACAATCAAAAAATAAGAAAGTGACACACTTTACAACCACTTTATTACAAAGTGATTCACAAGTTAGTGCCATTACGAATTTAGCTAACCAAAACAAAACAAAGATTGAAACAATGCAAGAACCACAATCTGGTTGGTGGGTTAGCATCTTAAGCCTAATCTTGCCACTAATTATTATGTTCGGTTTATTCTACATGATGATGGGTCAAGCAGGTCAAGGCGGTGGCCAAGGCGGCCGGATGATGAACTTTGGTAAATCCAAAGCGCAAAAAGCGGATAAGGGTGCGAATAAAGTCCGCTTCTCTGATGTTGCTGGCGCTGAAGAGGAAAAACAAGAATTGGTCGAAGTTGTCGAATTCTTGAAAGACCCTCGTAAGTTTGCGGCATTAGGCGCACGGATTCCAGCCGGGGTATTACTCGAAGGACCTCCAGGTACTGGTAAAACATTATTAGCGAAAGCCGTTGCTGGTGAAGCGGGTGTACCGTTCTTCTCAATCTCTGGTTCTGATTTCGTTGAAATGTTTGTCGGTGTTGGTGCTAGCCGTGTTCGTGATTTATTCGAACAAGCTAAGAAATCAGCACCATCAATCATCTTTATTGATGAAATTGATGCTGTTGGGCGTCAACGTGGTGCCGGGATGGGTGGCGGCCACGATGAACGTGAACAAACATTAAACCAAATGTTAGTTGAAATGGATGGTTTCTCAGGGAACGAAGGCGTGATTGTCATCGCTGCTACTAACCGTTCAGATGTCTTAGATCCAGCCCTCTTACGTCCAGGTCGTTTTGACCGGAAGATCCTTGTCGGTCGTCCAGACGTTAAGGGCCGTGAAGCTATCTTGAAAGTTCATGCCAAGAACAAACCATTAGCAGACGACGTTGATTTAAAAGAAATTGCCCAACAAACACCAGGTTTTGTGGGTGCTGACCTTGAAAACTTATTAAACGAAGCAGCCCTTGTGGCAGCGCGTCGTAGTAAGAAAGATATCGATGCTTCTGATGTTGATGAAGCCGAAGATCGGGTAATTGCCGGTCCTGCTAAGCGCGATCGTGTTATCAATCCTAAAGAACGTGAAACAGTGGCTTATCACGAAGCTGGTCATGCAATTATCGGTTTAGTATTAAGTGATTCACGTGTCGTTCGGAAGGTCACGATTGTACCACGTGGGCGTGCTGGCGGATATGCCATCATGTTACCTAAGACCGATCAATTCTTGATGAGTAAGAAAGAATTGACGGAACAAATGACTGGTTTAATGGGTGGTCGGACAGCTGAAGAAATTATCTTCAACTCTCAATCAACCGGTGCTTCAAACGATTTCGAACAAGCAACCGAGATTGCACGTGGCATGGTTACCCATTACGGGATGACTGAAAAATTAGGAACGGTGGCCCTTGAAAAAGAAGGCCAACCATTCGTCGGGGCTGCTTACGGTCAAGGCCCAGCCTTTTCTGAAGCAACGGCCGCTGCAATTGATAGCGAAGTTCGTCGTTTAATCGACGAAGCACATCAACAAGCAACTGAAATTATTCAAGCACACCGTGAACAACACAAGTTGATTGCTGAAATGTTATTGAAGTATGAAACATTAAACGAAAAAGAAATCTTAAGCTTATTCAATGATGGTAAGATGCCTGAAAAGAATGCTGAAGAATTCCCAAGTGAAAAAGCAGCTACTTTTGAAGAAGCTAAAAAAGCACTTGAAGCAAAAGAAGCAGAAAAAACTGACTCAGAATTAGAGGCTGAACAAGCTGATTCAGAAACAACAGAAGTTGCGGACGATACTGCTGATTCAAAACCAACTAATGATGACTCAAACGATAATGCATAATCGGTTATAATGAAAAGGTCGACACGATTAGTGGTCGACCTTTTTGTATCAAATAAATAAAGAGGTAGCATAATGAAGGATTATTTAGTCAAACAAGTATCAGAAGATGGCCAATTACGGGCTTATGCTGTAAATGCCACACAAGTTGTCACAGAAGCACAAGAAAAACATGATACATGGCCTACATCATCAGCCGCTTTTGGTCGGACGATTGTTGGGACATTACTATTAAGTGCTGCGGGTTTAAAAGGCGACACTAAGATGACGGTTAAGGTTGATGGCGATGGCCCTGTCGGAAAAATCGTAGTTGACGGTAACGCGCAAGGGACGGTTAAGGGTTATGTTACGAACCCCCACGTTAACTTACCTTCAAATGAGAAAAATAAGATTGATGTTAAAGCCGGCGTCGGGACAACGGGGACGTTAAGCGTCACTAAAGATCTCGGCCTTAAAGAACCCTTCACGGGGCAAGTGCCATTAGTTTCCGGTGAATTAGGTGAAGATTTTACTTACTACTTAGCAAAATCAGAACAAACACCATCAGCAGTTGGCGTTTCAGTCTTTGTCAATGAAGATAGCACAATCGGCGTTGCCGGTGGTTTTATGATTCAAATCTTACCAGGCGCAGATGATCGCTTGATTGACGTATTAGAAGCACGACTACAAGAAATGCCACTTGTTTCAGAATTATTGCAACAAGGGATGACCCCTGAAGAAATCATCACCGAAATTGTTGGCGAATTACCAATGAAGACATTGGAAGAATTACCGGTTAAATACGAATGTGATTGTTCTAAGGAACGATTTGCTAAAGCACTCAGTTCAATTGCGCCCCAAGATTTAAAACAATTAATTGAAGAAGATCACGGTGCCGAAGCAACATGTCGGTTTTGTGGCAAACAATATCAATTTAGTGAAGCAGATTTGAAAGCTATCTTAGCAGAACAATAGGACGGAATTTTTGCCTGAAAGATAATTTTTTGCTATGATAGCTTGGATATTGTCGAAAGACACGAAGGGAATGGGTTGGCATTATGACATGGCAAATAGGAGACGTGACGATTCCAAATCAAGTAGTCGTCGCACCAATGGCTGGTATTACAAACGCGGCATTTCGCGTGACTGCAAAGGAATTTGGCGCAGGATTAGTCGTCTGTGAAATGATTAGTGACCGCGGGATTATGCACAATAACAAAAAAACAATGGGCATGATGTTCGTCGATCCAAACGAACATCCAGTGAGCATCCAGATTTTTGGTGGCTCAAAAGACACATTAGTAGAGGCTGCTAAATTTGTAGACCAACACACACAAGCTGACATCATCGACATTAACATGGGCTGTCCCGTGAACAAAGTCGTGAAAACAGACGCTGGTGCGCGTTGGTTATTAGATCCAAACAAGGTTTACGAAATGGTTTCATATGTGACCGACGCTGTTAAAAAGCCAGTGACAGTCAAAATGCGGACTGGTTGGGACGAAGATCACATCTTTGCTGTTCAAAACGCCCTTGCTGCCGAACGCGCTGGTGCGTCAGCACTTGCTATGCACGGTCGGACTCGTAAACAAATGTATACCGGTCAAGCAGACTGGGACATTTTGAAGCAAGTCAAAGCTGAATTGAAGATTCCATTTATGGGTAACGGGGATGTCCGCACACCACAAGATGCTAAGCGCATGTTGGATGAAGTCGGTGCCGACGCTGTCATGATTGGCCGCGCTGCTTTAGGGAACCCTTGGATTTTACGTCAAGTTGAAACCTATTTGCGCAGCGGTGAATTGATTGCAGAACCAACACCAAGAGAAAAAATCGCCACAGCTAAGCTCCAGTTACATCGGTTAGTCGAATTAAAAGGCGAAAATGTTGCTTGTCGTGAATTTAGACAACAAGCTGCTTACTACCTCAAGGGGATTCCACGCGCTGCTAAGACAAAAGCGGCAGTTAATGAAGTTGAAACAGAACAAGCGGTTGGCGATATTTTAGACCGTTTTGTTGAAGAAACTGAAGCAAGAATGGCATAAGGGGATACTTAATTGCCTAGTTTCATGTTAAAATCAACAAGAGTAGATAATTGAAAGTAATGGAGGAATTGGCAGTTGGCACAAAAAGATAATCAAAAAGAAATGAATGACCAACTTAAGGTCCGTCGCGAAAAAATGCAATTTTTAAAGGATGAAGGCATTGATCCTTTTGGGAGCCGTTTTGAACGGACGCATTTAGCAGCAGCGCTACACGAAGAATTTGAAGCAATTGAAAAAGACGACTTGGATGTTAAAAACCAAGAAGTCACAATTGCAGGACGAATGATGTCTAAACGGGGTAAAGGTAAAGTTGGTTTTGCCGATATCCGCGATCGTTCTGGTAAAATTCAAATTTATGTTCGTAAAGACGAAGTCGGTGAAGATAACTACAAAATTTTCAAGAAAGCCGATTTAGGGGATCACTTAGGCATTACCGGTCAAATCATGAAAACTGATATGGGTGAGTTAACGGTTAAGGCAACTCATCTAACATTCTTGTCAAAGGCATTACGCCCATTACCTGATAAGTATCACGGTTTAACGAATGTCGAACAAATTTATCGTCAACGTTATTTAGATTTGATTGCTAATCCTGAAAGTATGGATCGTTTCACGAAGCGGAGCAAGATTATTTCTGCTGTTCGTGAATATTTAGATACACATGACTTTACTGAAGTTGAAACACCTGTCTTGCATGGCCAAGCTGGTGGGGCTTCAGCACGGCCATTTATTACACATCACAATGCATTAGACATTAACCTCTATTTACGAATTGCGCTTGAATTACACTTGAAGCGACTAATCGTTGGTGGGATGGAACGGGTCTATGAAATTGGCCGTGTATTCCGGAATGAAGGTATCGATACCAAACATAACCCTGAATTCACGATGTTAGAAACATACGCTGCATACTTTGATTACAAAGATGTTATGGATGAAACCGAAGGCATTATCCGTTTTGCAGCCCACAAAGTCTTAGGAACTGGCCAAATTTCATACCAAGGCCAAGCAATTGATTTAGATAGTGACTTTGCGCGTGTACACATGGTCGACGCTATTAAGGCTGAAACAGGTGTCGATTTCTGGCAACCAATGACAGTTGAAGCTGCTCGTGAATTAGCAGACCAACACCACGTTAAGTATGAAGAATACTGGCAAGTGGGTCATATCATTAACGCCTTCTTTGAAGAATTCGTTGAAGATACATTAGTACAACCAACATTCATTTATGGCCATCCAGTGGAAATTTCACCATTGGCTAAGAAGAATGCCGAAGACGATCGTTTTACAGATCGTTGGGAACTCTTCATGCATGGTAACGAATATGCAAATGCCTTTACTGAATTGAATGATCCAATCGATCAACGTGAACGTTTTGAAGCACAAGCTAAGGAACGTGAAAACGGTAATGATGAAGCTGAAGGTATCGATGAAGATTATGTTGAAGCATTAGAATACGGGATGCCGCCTACAGGTGGACTCGGTATCGGGATTGACCGGCTTGTTATGCTATTAACTGACGCTGCTTCGATCCGCGATGTCCTTTTATTCCCAACAATGCGTCCAGACAAGCAAGAAAATGAAGAAATTTAAAAAAAATTAAACGCCTGAAAAGGCGTTTTTTTTGTGCAATTTTCGGGATAACTGTCATATGGTGACTGGTTTTGGATAATTGTTCATGTTCTGTATAAAATACCGGATAAATTGGATTATTTAGACGTTGAAAGTTCTGAAATAAAGATGAATAAATAAAGTTGACGAATGAATAGATAGCTGATATAGTAGTCTATGTTGTCAGCGAGATAAAAGCCACAACGATTACGAGCAACATTAGAAATTGCTTTTGAATATTTATTCAAAAAATATTAATAAAGTTCTTGACAATCGGTTGTTATAAATGGTATATTAATTAAGCTGTTTCAACACAGTAGATCTTTGAAAACTGAACAAAGTTTTGATAAACCAAATGTGTAGGGTCGCCCTTTTAGGGCACAACATATTTGCGAAGTCAATTTCGCTAGCAAATAAATTAAGTAACAAAACAAGAGCTACAAACTTTTAATCGAGAGTTTGATCCTGGCTCAGGACGAACGCTGGCGGCGTGCCTAATACATGCAAGTCGAACGCACTCTCGTTTAGATTGAAGGAGCTTGCTCCTGATTGATAAACATTTGAGTGAGTGGCGGACGGGTGAGTAACACGTGGGTAACCTGCCCTAAAGTGGGGGATAACATTTGGAAACAGATGCTAATACCGCATAAAACCTAGCACCGCATGGTGCAGGGTTGAAAGATGGTTTCGGCTATCACTTTAGGATGGACCCGCGGTGCATTAGTTAGTTGGTGAGGTAAAGGCTCACCAAGACCGTGATGCATAGCCGACCTGAGAGGGTAATCGGCCACACTGGGACTGAGACACGGCCCAGACTCCTACGGGAGGCAGCAGTAGGGAATCTTCCACAATGGACGAAAGTCTGATGGAGCAACGCCGCGTGAGTGAAGAAGGTTTTCGGATCGTAAAACTCTGTTGTTGGAGAAGAATGTATCTGATAGTAACTGATCAGGTAGTGACGGTATCCAACCAGAAAGCCACGGCTAACTACGTGCCAGCAGCCGCGGTAATACGTAGGTGGCAAGCGTTGTCCGGATTTATTGGGCGTAAAGCGAGCGCAGGCGGTTTCTTAAGTCTGATGTGAAAGCCTTCGGCTCAACCGAAGAAGTGCATCGGAAACTGGGAAACTTGAGTGCAGAAGAGGACAGTGGAACTCCATGTGTAGCGGTGAAATGCGTAGATATATGGAAGAACACCAGTGGCGAAGGCGGCTGTCTGGTCTGTAACTGACGCTGAGGCTCGAAAGCATGGGTAGCAAACAGGATTAGATACCCTGGTAGTCCATGCCGTAAACGATGAGTGCTAGGTGTTGGAGGGTTTCCGCCCTTCAGTGCCGCAGCTAACGCATTAAGCACTCCGCCTGGGGAGTACGACCGCAAGGTTGAAACTCAAAGGAATTGACGGGGGCCCGCACAAGCGGTGGAGCATGTGGTTTAATTCGAAGCAACGCGAAGAACCTTACCAGGTCTTGACATCCTTTGACCACTCTAGAGATAGAGCTTTCCCTTCGGGGACAAAGTGACAGGTGGTGCATGGTTGTCGTCAGCTCGTGTCGTGAGATGTTGGGTTAAGTCCCGCAACGAGCGCAACCCTTATTACTAGTTGCCAGCATTAAGTTGGGCACTCTAGTGAGACTGCCGGTGACAAACCGGAGGAAGGTGGGGACGACGTCAAATCATCATGCCCCTTATGACCTGGGCTACACACGTGCTACAATGGATGGTACAACGAGTTGCGAGACCGCGAGGTTTAGCTAATCTCTTAAAACCATTCTCAGTTCGGATTGTAGGCTGCAACTCGCCTACATGAAGCCGGAATCGCTAGTAATCGCGGATCAGCATGCCGCGGTGAATACGTTCCCGGGCCTTGTACACACCGCCCGTCACACCATGAGAGTTTGTAACACCCAAAGCCGGTGAGGTAACCCTTCGGGGAGCCAGCCGTCTAAGGTGGGACAGATGATTAGGGTGAAGTCGTAACAAGGTAGCCGTAGGAGAACCTGCGGCTGGATCACCTCCTTTCTAAGGAATAATACGGAAAACCTTGTACATTTGCGAAATCAAAACTTTGTTTAGTTTTGAGAGGTCTACTCTCAAACTTTGTTCTTTGAAAACTGGATAATAAGTAATATATTAGTTTTAAAAGCCGAGAAAACATTGCGTTTTAAAGAGTTTTTTAATAATAGAAATATGAATTAGTTCATATCGCTAAACTCAAATAATAACCCTTTACCGTAGGTAAAGATAGGTTAAGTTATAAAGGGCGCATGGTGGATGCCTTGGCACTAGGAGCCGATGAAGGACGGTACTAACACCGATATGCTTCGGGGAGCTGTAAGTAAGCTTTGATCCGGAGATTTCCGAATGGGGGAACCCAATACTTTTAATCGAGTATTATCATTAAGTGAATACATAGCTTAATGAAGGTAGACGAGGGGAACTGAAACATCTAAGTACCTTCAGGAAGAGAAAGAAAAATCGATTCCCTAAGTAGCGGCGAGCGAACGGGGAAGAGCCCAAACCAAGAAGCTTGCTTCTTGGGGTTGTAGGACAGAACTTTGGAGTTACCAAGTTAAGTTGTAATCGAATCAGCTGGGAAGCTGAGTCAAAGAGTGTGATAACCACGTAGATTAAACAACTTAACCTCCGTTCTGGATCCTGAGTACGGCGGAACACGTGAAATTCCGTCGGAATCCGGGAGGACCATCTCCCAAGGCTAAATACTCCCTAGTGACCGATAGTGAACCAGTACCGTGAGGGAAAGGTGAAAAGCACCCCGGAAGGGGAGTGAAATAGATCCTGAAACCATGTGCCTACAATTAGTCAAAGCTCGTTAATGAGTGATGGCGTGCCTTTTGTAGAATGAACCGGCGAGTTACGTTTATATGCGAGGTTAAAGTGAAAAGCTGGAGCCGTAGCGAAAGCGAGTCTGAAATGGGCGAGTGAGTATATAGATGTAGACCCGAAACCAAGTGACCTACCCATGTCCAGGTTGAAGGTGTGGTAAAACACACTGGAGGACCGAACCCACGTCAGTTGAAAATGGCGGGGATGAGGTGTGGGTAGCGGTGAAATTCCAATCGAACTTGGAGATAGCTGGTTCTCTCCGAAATAGCTTTAGGGCTAGCCTCGGAATATTGGATCATGGAGGTAGAGCACTGTTTGGACTAGGGGCCCGTCATGGGTTACTGAATTCAGATAAACTCCGAATACCATTGATTTAGTTCCGGGAGTCAGACTGCGAGTGATAAGATCCGTAGTCGAAAGGGAAACAGCCCAGATCACCAGTTAAGGTCCCAAAATTTATGTTAAGTGGAAAAGGATGTGGCGGTGCACAGACAACTAGGATGTTGGCTCAGAAGCAGCCACCATTTAAAGAGTGCGTAATAGCTCACTAGTCGAGTGCCGCTGCGCCGAAAATGTACCGGGGCTAAACATAATACCGAAACTGTGGGTGGACACGTAAGTGTCCGCGGTAGGAGAGCGTTCTAAGGGCGACGAAGCTAGATCGTAAGGACTAGTGGAGCGCTTAGAAGTGAGAATGCCGGCATGAGTAGCGAAAGATCAGTGAGAATCTGATCCACCGTATGACTAAGGTTTCCTGGGGAAGGCTCGTCCTCCCAGGGTTAGTCGGGACCTAAGGCGAGGCCGAGAGGCGTAGTCGATGGATAACAGGTTGATATTCCTGTACTAGTTTATTTTGTTTGAATGATGGAGGGACGCAGGAAGCTAAGGAATGCACACGACTGGAAATGTGTGTCCAAGCAATAAGTCTTGAGTTGAGTGAAATGCTTGATTCTTTAAGGACAAGTTGTGATGGGGAGCGAAATTAAGTAGCGAAGTTCCTGATGTTACACTGCCAAGAAAAGCTTCTAGTGAGAAATAAACTACCCGTACCGTAAACCGACACAGGTGGTCGAGGAGAATATCCTAAGGTGAGCGAGTGAACTCTCGTTAAGGAACTCGGCAAAATGACCCCGTAACTTCGGGAGAAGGGGTGCTGACCGTCAGGTCAGCCGCAGTGAATAGGCCCAAACAACTGTTTATCAAAAACACAGGTCTCTGCAAAATCGTAAGATGACGTATAGGGGCTGACGCCTGCCCGGTGCTGGAAGGTTAAGAGGATGAGTTAGCGCAAGCGAAGCCCAGAATTGAAGCCCCAGTAAACGGCGGCCGTAACTATAACGGTCCTAAGGTAGCGAAATTCCTTGTCGGGTAAGTTCCGACCCGCACGAAAGGCGTAATGATTTGGGCACTGTCTCAACGAGAGACTCGGTGAAATTATAATACCCGTGAAGATGCGGGTTACCCGCGACAGGACGGAAAGACCCCATGGAGCTTTACTGTAGCTTGATATTGAGTGTTTGTACAGTTTGTACAGGATAGGTAGGAGCCGTAGAAATCGGAACGCTAGTTTCGATTGAGGCGTTGGTGGGATACTACCCTAACTGTATGACCACTCTAACCCGCGCCACTTAGCGTGGCGGGAGACAGTGTCAGGTGGGCAGTTTGACTGGGGCGGTCGCCTCCTAAAGTGTAACGGAGGCGCTCAAAGGTTCTCTCAGAATGGTTGGAAATCATTCGTAGAGTGTAAAGGTATAAGAGAGCTTGACTGTGAGATTGACAAATCGAGCAGGGACGAAAGTCGGACTTAGTGATCCGGTGGTTCCGTATGGAAGGGCCATCGCTCAACGGATAAAAGCTACCCTGGGGATAACAGGCTTATCTCCCCCAAGAGTCCACATCGACGGGGAGGTTTGGCACCTCGATGTCGGCTCATCGCATCCTGGGGCTGTAGTCGGTCCCAAGGGTTGGGCTGTTCGCCCATTAAAGCGGTACGCGAGCTGGGTTCAGAACGTCGTGAGACAGTTCGGTCCCTATCCGTCGCGGGCGCAGGAAATTTGAGAGGAGCTGTCCTTAGTACGAGAGGACCGGGATGGACATACCTCTGGTGTACCAGTTGTGCCGCCAGGCGCATCGCTGGGTAGCTATGTATGGCAGGGATAAACGCTGAAAGCATCTAAGTGTGAAGCCCCCCTCGAGATGAGATTTCCCATTCCTTTATGGAAGTAAGACCCCTGAAAGATGATCAGGTAGATAGGCTAGGAGTGGAAGTACAGCGATGTATGGAGCGGACTAGTACTAATCGGTCGAGGACTTAACCAAAGGTGCAATGTTTGGCTTTTGAAATGAAATATTACTTATTATGCAGTTTTGAGAGAACGAAGTTCTTCTCAGTGCGTAAGCACAAAATAGTGTGGTGGCGATAGCAAGAAGGATACACCTGTTCCCATGTCGAACACAGTAGTTAAGCTTCTTAGCGCCGATAGTAGTTGGTGGGAAACTACCTGCGAGGATAGGACGTTGCCACGCTTGATTCCGGTTTAGCTCAGTTGGTAGAGCGCATGACTGTTAATCATGATGTCGTCAGTTCGAGCCTGACAACCGGAGTAATAAAATGAGCGGTTGAGACCCTTCAATCGTTTTTTATTTTCGGCCCGTTGGTCAAGTGGTTAAGACACCGCCCTTTCACGGCGGTATCATGGGTTCAAATCCCGTACGGGTCATCTTTTATGCCGGCTTAGCTCAGTTGGTAGAGCATCGGTATCGTAAACCGAGGGTCACAGGTTCGACTCCTGCAGCCGGCACTAAGTGTTATGCATGTGATTCTTGTTAAGCATTGTCAGTCATTAAGACTAACAATGCTTTTTTATTACCGCTTAATAGGATAAAAAATAAGACGTTGCTTCCAAATGGAAACAACGTCTTATTTTAGTTTAAGCGATTATTAACCCATTGCCATAATAGCAGTTGTGTTCGGCCTGATATCTTACCGCTTGCTAATATTTCAGCAGCTTGTTTTTTATCAACCCAAATGCTAGTCAATTCTTCAGCGGATTCTAAAGCCGTATTTTGAGAAGGGATTTGATCAATTGTACAGATGGCTAAAGTGATGGCGCCATCTGTAATGCCCGGCGTAGAATAGCTAGGATTAAAGATTTGATCAATATGAACACCTTGATAGCCTGTTTCTTCGACGAGTTCACGTTCAATGGCTTGTTCGACTGTTTCACCAGGTTCAATTAAACCAGCTGAATTACCATAGACATAGTCGTTGAGAGGGAGCCTGAATTGACGTAGTAATAAGACTTGACTATGATCACGATTAAGGCAAAACATGGTGACCGCAGAAGCCGTCACAGGATGCTTAAGGTTGTCAGTTGTTAGATTGGCTTCACGACTGACAAAATGATAATTAATCTCTTCTTGTTTGGAATTTTGATAAGTTGCTTCATAATAATTCAGCCACCGATCCGCTAATAATTTCTTAAGTGTCACTAATTTGAGTTGCGCCATAATGTTCGACCTACTTTCTATCTAATCATTGTACTACAAAGGTTGGAGGTATGTTTGATATTTAAAACGATACTTAAATCAGACTATAGTCATCGTAATAATAATGAATGCAATAATTTAACATTAATGCGCCTTTATTTGCTGAGAAAATAGTGTCTGAAAATAGCTGAAAGTGGCTAATATTAATCATTAAATTTCTAGAAGACATAAGTGAAAAATGATTTGAAAATTGATCGTAAAGTGCATAAAAATTAAAAAAAAGAATTGCTTTAACATTAAAATAAGATTATAATGGCATTTATAGATTCTAAGCGAATGATAAGAGAGTTCTTGTATAGTGCCGATTTCAACTATTGAAATCCCTATCTTAATAGCTGTCAATTCCTAGTTTCAAAAATAATAAAGTTTTAAAGTGGGGTATTACAATGGAAGAAAAACATGAAAAGACATTCTTTGGTCAACCGCACGGCCTATCGACGTTATTCTTCACAGAAATGTGGGAACGATTTAGTTATTACGGGATGCGTGCAATTTTACTATTCTATATGTATTTTGCTTTAGATAAAGGTGGTCTTGGCTTTGACAAGGCAACCGCAATGTCAGTGATGGCGATCTATGGTTCGATGGTTTACCTAGCCAGTGTTGTTGGCGGTTGGTTGAGTGATCGAATCTGGGGTAGCTTTAAGACCGTCTTCATCGGTGGGTTCTTCATCATGTTGGGCCATATCGTACTAGCGGTACCGATGGGCGCAACGGCTTTATTTATTTCAATTGGTTTGATTGTTGTCGGAACGGGGCTATTGAAACCCAATGTTTCCGAAATGGTTGGTGGCTTGTACAGTGAGAATGACCGTCGACGTGATGCTGGTTTCAGTATGTTTGTTTTCGGGATTAACTTGGGGTCATTCGTAGCACCATGGATTGTTGGTACAATCGGCCAACAAGTTAATTTCCATTTAGGGTTCTCATTAGCAGCAATCGGGATGTTCTTTGGTCTTATTCAATATTACCGAGGACGTTCACAATTTAGCAAAGAAAATGCCAAACCAAACGATCCAATTGCAGCGGACGAATTAAGAGGGATTATCATTAAAGTGATTATCGGCTTAGTCGTTATTGCACTTGGGATTACTGCTTTACAACTAACAAATAACTTAAATATTGATAATATTGTTTTAATTATCTCAATTGTGGCAATTGCACTTCCAATTATTTACTTCTACAACATGCTTTCAAGCAAAAAAATTACTAAAAAAGAACGTTCACGCGTTTTAGCTTATATTCCGCTCTTCATCGCTGCTGCTGTTTTCTGGGGTATTGAAGAATCAGGTTCAGTGGTCTTAGCATTATTTGCTGAAGATCGAACAATCTTGCATATTGGGGGTTGGCACTTAGCTGCTTCTAACTTCCAATCATTAAATCCATTGTTCATCATGCTTTTAACACCATTATTCGTTTGGTTATGGAGTACATGGAAGAAACAACCTTCAGCACCCGGTAAGTTCGCGGTTGGTTTAATCTTCGCTGGATTATCATACATGTTTATGGCCCTTCCTGGATTATTACACGGTACGACAGGGCGTGTTAGTCCTTTCTGGTTAATCGGTTCATGGTTAATTGTTGAAATTGCTGAAATGTTAATCTCACCAATCGGCCTTTCGATTACAACCAAATTAGCACCAAAAGCGTTCAGATCACAAATGATGAGTATGTGGTTCTTAGCTGATGCTGCTGGCCAAGCGGTCAACGCACAGTTAGTTCGTTTATACTCACCACAAACTGAAATTAAATATTTCTTAGGCATCGGGATCGTTAGTGCGATCTTCGGGATCGTCTTAATTTTCTTCGTGAAACCAATTCACAAGTTAATGGAAGGCGTTGACTAAATCAATTAAAAGAAATCTTGGTTATTTATACAATAATCGAGGTTTTTTTTGCATTTTAGGGTTGATTTTTGTCTGGAAATTTTGTAAACTAATATAGTTGAATCGATGAGATGAGACAGACATATGGAGGAGTAGCGAAGTGGCTAAACGCGGCGGACTGTAAATCCGCTCCTTCGGGTTCGGTGGTTCGAATCCACTCTCCTCCACTTGATTGGGCTATGGCCAAGCGGTAAGGCAACAGGTTTTGATCCTGTCATGCGCTGGTTCGAATCCAGCTAGCCCAATAATTTATCAGGTAAGCGGACCGACAATTGTCGGTCCGCTTTTTTTGTGAGTAAAAAAACACGCTTTATTCATTTATAGAATAAGCGTGCGCGGATTATTGATAGCAGTTCTGAGTTTTAAGGTAAAAAAGATGATTTAATCGCGCTTCAGGTAAGCCCCAGAACTCGAATCTGAAGAGGTTAAAGGAAATCCGACTAATAGTCCGTCGTGTGCCTTATAAACTTCATGGGCCCATGTATAGCCAAGGGAGAGTATTAATTTAAAGAATGGTTTTGAGAGAAGATAATAGGTAACAAAAAAGGCCGATGAATTAATTTTCACCAGCTTTTTTGTTATTTATTTCATTCGTCTAACAAGTGATAATAGTAATTCACTGATTTCGTTTGCCTCATCAGCATCAAATGTTAGTAATTCGTCGATAAGTTTTTTTAGATAATAGGGCAACTCAGTCGATTTTTGGGCGTCAGTTAGTAACAGCTCTGAAACATTGACGTCTAGTGCTGTTGAAATCGCAATTAATGCATTGATGCTTAGGTTCGTGTCCTTAGCTAATTCAAGGCGCGAGATATAGTTGACCGATAGTTTACTGAGCTCGGCCAATTTTTCTTGAGACATTCCTAAAAATTTACGTCTATCTCGAATATGAGTACCAATATTGTATTTTTTATCCATTTAATTAAGGACCTCCAACAGTTGTCTAATAATGACAATAAAGGAAATCTTTGAATTGCATAACAACATATAGTTCTAGTTTTAGTAAAACTATAATGGTATAATGTGTTTGTTTAAAGAATACAGGACTGGGGGAGTATTGTGAAAAATAAAGATTCAAGG
Source organism: Latilactobacillus sakei (assembly GCA_002953655.1). Taxonomy (NCBI): domain Bacteria; kingdom Bacillati; phylum Bacillota; class Bacilli; order Lactobacillales; family Lactobacillaceae; genus Latilactobacillus; species Latilactobacillus sakei. Next base: position 1,764,417 of record CP025839.1, on the reverse strand, counting down.
TAATGACGTATCTAGTTTGTTGATTAGGTAGTGAGGTATTTAACATCTAAAAATTAAGGGGAGATTTAAAGATGAAGTTTAAGAAAACACAAGGGTTCCAAACAATGGGGAAACGGACACTATTCACATCAATGGCGGCAGTTGCACTCTTTGGGAGTACAACAACGGCGATGATGGCAACGACGGCACAACATGTAGATGCGGTTGCAACACAAACGCCGATAAATGTCAGCGGAAATGTAGAAAATAGTGTTTATGATAAATACCTAGGTGATTACGTGCTTAATGTAAAAAGTGCTAATCTTAATGGTGCTGAAATTGGAGCTGGATGGCCCGGAGAACATGAAGAGAAATTTGTGACCGATGATGGTAAATTTAAAGTTAATATTAGTTTCTTTATGGAAGATTCTGAAAACGGTGGTCAAATTTGTGAAGCGATTTCTTTAGAGAGATATGAATCTGATGGTTCACATACGGTAGCAGTTTGGACCAATGGTAATGCGTATATGGGGACAAGTACTTTAGGTACCAATAAAGGAATGTATGTTACGAATTATTCTCAAGGGAATGAAGTCGTAAAGCCTCTTGGTTATATTAATATTACAACGGAAATTGATGGTAAAAGCACAGGTACTATTAATGATGCATTAAATCATATTGATTACCTTGTTAATGGTAAACACCATCTAACAAATAATAACTCAGGTAGCGAATCGAATAATTCAAATAGTTCATCAAACAGCGAATCATCAAATCAAGAATCAAGTAATTCAAACAGTTCATCAAACAGCGAATCAAGTAGTGAGTCATCAAGTCAAGAATCAAGTGACTCAAACAGTTCATCAAACGGCGAATCAAGCAGTGAGTCATCAAGTCAAGAATCAAGTGACTCAAACAGTTCATCAAACAGCGAATCAAGCAGTGAGTCATCAAGTCAAGAATCAAGTAATTCAAATAGTTCATCAAATAGTGGCTCAAGCAGCGATATCACAAGCCACACAACTGGTTCAAGTAGCATGAGTTCTTCAGACCAAAGCACATCAACTCATAAGACACCGGGGGCCACAACTTCCAATGGTGCCGGTTCGACAAGTCATTCAGCTAACGGCACGGTTAATGTTACTAATCATCAAGGGACCACGACTAATAGTGCTGATAAAACCAAACCTGTAACGGCTGAAAAAGGCAACAAACCAACCACCTTACTTCAAACGGGTCAAGATAATCATGGAATGACCATTGCGACTATTTTTGCGGGTATCGTAGCGAGTCTTTCTGGCTTATTTGTTTTCGGGAAACGCTTCTAGGTTCAGCAAAATTTTATAAGGAGGAGATAAGGGGATGAAAGGACAACAAAAGCACCCTGCAGCGAAATGGGTTCGTTGGCTTTTTATAGTATCACTTTGTCTTTTTCTAGACTTAATGGGCGTCCAAAAGTATCGGCATGATCAGTTGACGCAAAATATCGCCCACGCACGAACCGTCAAAGTGCGACCGGTCCAGACTAAAAAAGTGGCAGACGATAACGCGCCGCAACCAACTTATTGGGATGAAGATACGCGGGGGATTACGGTTGGTAAGTTGGCAATTCCTTCAGTGGGCATTAAATTGCCGATTATCAAAGGCATTGGTCAAACCAACGGGCACGATAATATGCTAAAGGCGGCGGTTACCAATAAACAGGGACAGACAATGGGTAAGCGGAACTATGTTTTGAGTAGTCACGATATTGCCCAGGAAAATGTTTTGTTTTCACCACTTAGTCAAACGAAAGTGGGCGCCGCGATTTATTTGACCGATACGAAGCAGGTTTATACCTATCGTGTCATCCGTCGCAAAACAGTTAAGGCCAACCAAGTAGCTATTTTGGATGATGTCCGGCAAAAACGGCTAGTAACTTTGTACACCTGTGATCCTGATGGCGAGATAGTTAACGGTCAGACTTATGAGCGAACAGTCGTTGTGGGTGAATTGGTTAAAACAACGAAGGCATCAGCTAAAACTTTAACACCATTCTAAATAAAACAGCGACTAGCAAAAATTAGTTTTGCTAATCGCTGTTTTTTGGATAGCTAAGGTGTTAATTGACTTTAACACTGTCTTTCGGTATCCTTGATTCAATACAAAAAAGGGGTGGCAGAATGAAAATTGGTTTTATTGGTGTCGGTAATATGGCACAAGCAATGATTAAAGGCTTAGTTAAAGCCGATCAGATCGCAACAACGGATATTTTGGTCCACGGGGCTCATCCGGCAAATTATGAAGCATTTGCGGCTGAACAACACATTACACCAGTGGCAGATAACATCGCGGTAGTCGCACAAGCTGATATTGTCTTCTTGGCGGTTAAACCATATATTGTGCCACTTATTCTAGAAGAAACAGGCGCTGCTTTTAAAGAAAAGCAACCATTAATGGTTTCAATGGCAGCCGGTCTTTCATTGGCTAAATTAAGCCAACAAGTGGACGCGGATAACCTGCCTATTTTGCGGATTATGCCCAACGTCAACGTTGCTAACCGCGCTGGTATCACAGCCGTTGTCGGTAATGAACAAGTGAGCGCTGATCAATTGAACAGCGTGAAGGATGTCTTGTCACAATTAGGTGGCGTTGTTGAAATTGGTGAAAAAGACTTCACAACTTTCAGCGCACTTGCTGGTAGTTCACCAGCTTTTGTTTACTTATTCATCGATTCAATGGCACGGGCTGGTGTTAAACACGGTTTAACCAAGAAAGCGGCCACTGAAATCGCAGCCCAAGCTGTTTTAGGGAGCGCTCAAAACGTTCTGATGAGTGACGATTCACCATGGGACTTGATCGACAAAGTATCATCACCAGGTGGCACAACTGTTGCTGGCTTATTGGCAATGGAAGAAGCAGGTCTAATGTCAGCAGTCGTCAAAGGCATTGACGCAACAATTGAAAAAGACTTGGAAAGCCAAAAATAGCGTGCGGACTCGAACGATTTGACTTTGAGGATTAACCTAAAAATGAGCAGTATGGCAGGTTTTAGCCATACTGCTCATTTTGTAGTTAACCGGAAAAGGCAGTTTTGAAAAGCACGTTTAAGCCTAAAAAAGAGGTCAAACAAAAGTGATTTTTGTTTGACCTCTTTTTTTATGCCATGAGCTGGCCTATTTTTAACGACGTTGTGCTTGTCTGCACATCGTATGACATAACTGATGTGTTAATAAGCTACTGGCAGGTGAGACGGGGTTTTCACCATTTGTTTGTAAGGCTGTAATAAAGGCCTTGATCATTGGGTCAAAGCCACGAGTAACTAATGTTGGTTCCCAGTCTGCGGGTTGTTGTTGCCGGTTATCGGTTGCCGTCTTGGCGGTATATTGTGTCAGGTTATCCACGGTGAACAAGCCGTGCGGACTTTGAAGACTAGCGATTTCTTGGTTAGTGCCACCTTGCATATTTAACGTCGCAGTGATGAGTTGGCTGGCCGTTTCAACGGTCAATTGGGCGACTTGTAATTGTTGGTTGGCATCCTGTTTACAATACGTTTGCACGTTATAGCTCAAACCAACGTCATTGGCTAAATAAAGGGCTGTATCAATAGTATGAATCATTAAATCGTAAATCGCAAAAGCGGCTGGTTGCCGTGTATCAACGCGTGTTTTCGTAACGTTGATCAGTTGCTTATTAGGGATGCTTTTTAATTTTTCTAATTGCGGCACAAAGCGGCGGTTAAAGCCGACCGTTAATAATAGCCCTTGTTGTGCGGCTAATTTATAGAGTTCAGCGACTTCCAGTGGGTTCTCGCTGAGCGGTTTATCAACAAAAACGTGTAATCCATGTGAGAGTGCTTGCTTAACAAGTGTATAATGGGTATTAGTAGGTGTATGGATAAAAACGGCATCCAATGATTTTGCCAAGAGGGCTTCAAAAGAAAGGCAACCATCGCTAAAGTGATATTGGGCCTGTAATTGTGCGAGCTTAGTAGGCTGACGAGAACATAAAACCCAGTTAACTTGATCTTGCCATTGTGCCATTACTGGTAAATATGCTTTTTGCGCGATGTTGCCTAAACCGATAACCCCAATTTTTAACATCCTTAAAACTCCTCACAGTAGTTGATAAGGATAGTATACCAAATTTTTAAGAAAACGGTTCAAAGATCACGCTGAGTGCCTTGCATTTTTGGTCTATACCATTTATACTGGAAGTAATTTAATAATAGAGGTGGATGGATAATGACAATCAAAGTTTTAAAACATGCAGTAATCTATACTGGTGATGACGTTATTGAAGACGGCTATATTCGTTTTGACAAACAAATTTTAGCTGTTGGCCCAATGTTTGACTACAAAGCACAAGCTGGCGAAGAAATCCAAGATATGAAAGGTCAAACTATCATTCCTGGCTTCATCGACGTTCACTGTCATGGTGGTTACGGTTTCGATGCAATGGATGGCGATGCTAACCAAATCGACGAAATGGCAACGAAGATGATGCAAAACGAAGGTGTCACAACTTTATTTGCAACAACAATGACGCAATCAAATGAAAATATTGCCAATGCCATGCGTGGGGTTAAAGACGCTGCTGAAAAGAACCCATTAATCCAAGGTGTCCATCTAGAAGGGCCATTTATCGCCCCAATCTTTAAGGGTGCCCAACCTGAACAATTTATCAAAGATCCAGACGTTGACTTATTAGACGAATGGAACAAATTATCAGGCAATCGCGTTCGTTTAATTACTTACGCACCAGAAGATCCTGGTTCAAAAGCCTTCGAAGACTACTGTTTAGCACACAACATCGTGCCTTCTGTTGGTCATAGTAATGCCACACGGGAACAAATGATTGAAAGTAAAGCAACGCACGTTACGCATTTATACAATGCGCAACGTGAATTTAAGCACCGCGAACCTGGTGTAACAGGCCATGCGATGTTAGAAGACAATATGTACGCTGAATTAATCGCAGACGGTTTCCATATCGTACCAGATATGATTAAATTAGCTTATGAACAAAAAGGCGCAGAACGCATCGATTTAGTAACTGACTCAATGCGTGCCAAAGGGATTGCTGAAGGCGAAAGTGAATTAGGCGGCCAAAAAGTAATCGTTAAAGACAAACAAGCACGTTTAGAAGACGGCACATTAGCTGGTTCTGTCTTGACTTACATCGATGCCTTCAAGAATATCCAAACCTTCACGGGCTGTGATAAATTTGAAGCCGTTATGATGTCAAGTGTTAACCAAGCTGAAGAATTCGGCCTAACACAAAAAGGTAAATTAGAAGTTGGCCGCGATGCTGATTTAAACGTCTTGGACCAACAACAAAACTTAGTGGCAACTTACAGCTTCGGCCAAGGTTACCAACATTAATCAATAGGAGTGTGACCCATGGAATCACCTGTTTATATTCAAATTCATAATCAACTTAAAAAAGATATTGAAGCCGGCAAGTGGTCGATTGGGGATCGGATCCCTTCAGAACGTGAACTCGCATTAAACTTTGAAGTCTCGCGGATGACGCTTAGACAAGCCGTCCAGACGTTGGTTGATGAAGGCATTTTGGAACGCCGAATTGGTGCTGGGACTTACGTCGCTAACCGAAAAGTCCAAGAAAAAATGTCCGGGGTAACCAGTTTTACAGATTTAATGACGGCCCAAGGTAAAACGCCATCTAGCAAGACGATTTCTTTTCACATTGCTAATCCATCTCTAAGTGAGGCTGAAAAGCTCCAACTAAAAGACGGTGAACAAGTGCTACGGATGGAACGGATTCGTTACGCGGATAATGTCCCCATTTGTTTTGAAGTGGCCACAGTGCCACAATCATTAGTCGCTGATTTCAGTAAAGCTGAAATCACTAGTTCTTTTTATAAGACGCTGGAAGAAAAAGGCGGCTACCAAATGGGCGGCGCGCAACAAACCGTTTCGGCGCAACTCGCCTCAGAACGAATTGCCGAATACTTGGACATCAAGCGCAACGGCTCAATCTTACGCTTGCGCCAAGTATCCTTCTTAAACGACGGCACCCCATTTGAATACGTCCGCACACAATATGTCGGCGAACGATTTGAATTTTATTTGGAAAGATAAACTGTAAAAAGGAAGCCGACAGTAGATAATAAAGCTGCTGTCGGCTTCCTTTTTTATTTGCATATTGTATATCAGATATCGTAGATGTAATATTAATAAGTATGTAAAGGAGAGAAGTTGAATGGATATTTATCAATGGGAAAATGTTTTTCAAAGTAAAGCATTGGATAAAGCTTTCACTAAATTTATGGTCCGACGACATATTAGAAAATTATGGTATGTGGGTTTCTACCATTTTTATTTAAGCTTATTGTTAGTACTTAGAATTCAAAAAAAAGAACGTTATTTTCAGAATTATTGGCGTTTTTTAGATAAAGTACATATAACACCGGACGAGTTAGATCGTTTTAAAAATCGATTTAAGGTAAAAAATCTTATTTTGTTGAGTGATAATAGGCCTAAGACCATCGTCGGGCAGAGTCCTAATTTCTTGATGAGTCTGTTCATTCCCCGAGAAGTTATCGACTCTGGTCGTGTAAAAATAGACGGTTTAGCAGTTGATCAAGAAGGGAATTGGACACCAACGTCAGCAACAAGTAAGCAAGATTTAACCGAAAAAACTTATTTTGGTGATCTATCTTTTATCTTCAAAAACGGTAAATTTAAAAATAAATACGTTGTGTTTAATAACGGTATTGCATTTAAAACCATAACGAATATGCTACTGTATTGGTTCGTCCAAATGATGTTAGTCGTTGGTATCAGTATCTTTATCGGGATGGCATCAGTTATCGTTGGGGGTTACAAGTATTCTTTCCCAATGGTGAAAGACGTTTTGATGGACGGTCATCTATTGATGTTAAATTGTCTAGCGCCAGTATTGGTAGGATTAGCGCTCTATTTCCTATTAGGACGTATTTGGTTAGGAACAGGGTTAAATGCTTTGATATTTGTCGGTTTAGGCATTGCTAATCATTATAAATTAATGTTTAGAGATGACGCTGTTCAATTTGCAGATTTACAACTTGTTTCTGAAGCTTCAAAAATGTCACAAAAATACGCCATTCAATTAACTTGGAAGCATGTTGTACTAATTTTACTCTTCATAACGGTCTTAATCATGTTACGGAACTACTTTAAACCAGTCATGAAATTCCAATTTAGAATAGTTGGTTTGGTTCTGGTGCTGCTATTAACCTTTACGTGGGGGAAAAGTGAGCTATTTAACCCAGATACGTATGGTAAGGCAGCGTATGTTAAGTATGGTAATATTTGGAAAGCTACTAGTCAGTATATGACACGTGGTTTCCCGTACGCTTTTGCGCATAGTATTGAAAGCACCGGTGTATCTAAACCAGAAGGCTATAATAAAGCAGAAGCAAAGGCATTGTTAGATCAATATAAATCACAGAACATTCCTGATAAAAAGAAAGTTAATGTTATTATGATAATGATGGAGGCCTATAACGATTTTTCTAAGTATCCACAATTAGAAATTGATCCATCAGTTTATGCAGGTTTGAAGAATGTCGAAAAAGAATCGATCTCTGGACATTTAGTAACGAATATCTTTGCGGGTGGGACAATTGATACCGAAAGAAAGACGGTTACGGGGTATAGTAAATTACAAAACTTTAACCATAATACAGACTCTTTTGCTTGGTATTTCAAGAACCAAGGCTATCAAACCCAAGCCCTACATCCAATGTATGGTTGGTTTTATAATCGAAGAAATGTTGATCCGGTCTTAGGGATTTCTGATTTTAAATATATGGAAAATTACTATAATAAGTACAATCAATTTATTGTACCGGACAAGACCTTCTTCAAATCAATTCATAGCTTCTCAGAAAAGAGTAAAAAACCTTACTTTAACTTGTCAGTGACCTATCAAAACCATGGGCCATATGCAAATAAATATACTGGAACACCACTATTAAAATGGCAAGATGGGTATAATCAAGCCGACTATGCGATTATTAACAATTATTTGGCAGGCATTAAGAAGACGAGTGAAGCAATTGAAGAATTAACGAACTCATTTAAGAATGATAAACCAACTGTTATTATGTTCTACGGAGATCATAATCCTTGGTTGGGGGAACAAAATAGTGTTTATAAGATGTTAAATATCGATTTAAACTTGGGGACTGCTCAAGGTTATCAGAATTATTATCAAACGCCATATGTGATGTGGGCCAATAAGGGCGCTAAAAAAGTTTTAAAGAATGATTTTGTAGGGCAAGGTAAGGACTTCTCACCGATGTACCTATTACCAGAATTCTTTAAGCAAGCCGGCCTTAAGGGCGATTCATACATGCAATACTTACAAAATACCGAGAACAAAATTAGTGTTATCGGTGAAAATAAGTATAAAGTGGGCAATAAATATGTTAAATCTTTAACTGGTAAAGACAAGAAGACTTATGATAATCTGAAAAAAGTTGAATATTATCGATTACACGAAAAAGTAAGTGATTAGTTTTTCGAAAATCAATAAAGGCCGTAGATGTTAAAAATTCTAGGGTCTTTATTTTATGGGAGTGGGGGAAAACAATGCGCCATTATGTAAAGAAGAACTGGCCGATTATTTTTATATTGGCCTATTCATTATTGGTCATGCTGTTTGTAACAAAATCATCACCGCTATATTATCAAAATGATTGGGTGGATTTAAACTGTTTTTTGACGGTCGGTAAAGGCTGGCATCATGGACTAATACCGTATAAAGATCTCTTTGAGCAAAAAGGGCCGGTTTTATATTTAATCTATCTATTAGCAGATTTGATTACTGCCAAATCTTACTTTGGTGTTTATTTGATTGAATCAGTATTGTTCTGTTGTTCATTATTGCTGATTTATAAGATTGCACGGTATTATTTGAAAAAGACACATGCCTTACTGAGTGTGATTATTGTACCAAGTCTTTTATTTATGTCGCCAACCTTCAGTAAGGGGGGGAGTGTTGAAGAGTTAATGATGCCTACGACCATCTATCTTTTTTATTTATTGGTTAAATTGGCACATCAAAATTTTGGATTAAGTAAATTAGATTATTTAATGAGTGGGGTGTTATTTGGGTGCGTTTTATGGGCTAAGTACACGTTAATTGGTGGTTATCTGGGATTTTTCTTAGCATTATCAATTAGTTTGATAATGCTACGGAAATGGCGAGCATTGTGGCAGAGTTGGTCAATGATTTTATTGGGGAGTGTCGGAGTTTCAGCAATCGTCTTACTCTACTTTAAATCGCAGAATGCACTATATGATTTATATTTTAATTATTTCTATGCCAATACGAATTTATATGATGGGAAACATGTTGATATCTTTCATAAAATGATTGCCAGCGTCGTTTATTACATGCAAACAGTCAATAAGTCTTGGTTGTTATACGGTATGCTCATTATTGGTTTGGTTGTTATCTTAGTTGGTAATGGTCTTTTTGAAGATATATATATTAAATTTATCTACTGTACAGTTTATATTTCAATGGTTGTGACTGTTTTACTGGGGTTAAGGTTGGGCTATGTGATGTTGCCGCTAATGGCTTTTATGGTATTGCCACTAATCTATCTTATTAAGGTAGCAAGTCATAAAATTGAAGAATTATCTTTACCTATTTGTATATTTCTGGGCTGTTTAGGCTTAATGATGGTTATCGGTAGCAACACAAATATTAATGAATCAAGGATATTCCCTAATAATCAAACCGTTCATATTGATAAAAATGGTGAAAAAACTAATGTTTATCAAACAGCACAACAAAATTTTGCTGAAATTATCAATAAGAGTCATGATCAGACGTTATTGAATTACCGAAATTTAGATATGGGCTTCTACCGAGCAAGTGGTGTCTTACCGACGACTAAGTACTTTATGACTAATAATATTCCGCACAATCAGTTGCCTGAAATATTGGATACTCAGAATAGGCTAATTGCACAAAAGAAAGTTAATTTTGTCGTGTTACGCTTACCAACTAATCAAGATTATCGGCAGGGTGTTGCTGATAATGTACTATCACATTATCGAAAAATAGCACAACATAGTCAGTTTGATGAGCACGCTTTTACGTATTATTTATTTAAGAAAAAGTAAAGGTGGTTTATATAATTGTCAAATTATTTGTGTTAAAATCGTAAAGGATAATTATTTTTTTGGGGGGATACTGTGAAAAAAATAGTGTATGCAATGACAAGTAGTGTTTGTTTACTAGTCTTAGCGGGATGTAATAACGGCCACGATAAGACGAGTGATACATCGGATAAGACTAAGACAAGTGTTGTTAAAAAGGCAAAGTCTAGTACAAGTAGCAAAAAGCAGACCAGTGTCAAGGAATCTGATCAGAAGTTTAAGTACTCTTTAGTAGGAACTTGGGCAAGTGAAGATACTAAAATGACATATCGTCCTGATGGCACCTTAAAACAGGTTTCATCAGCAAGTGGTATGACAAACAAAGGGACTTACAGTATTGTTTCAGAGGGGCCTGATTGGGTGAAGGTTAAACAAACGATTCATGTTTCTAAGAAGAGTTCTAACGATCAAACGGTAACTTTAAAATTTAAAGATAGATCACATTATAATGATGGGATGATTGATTGGAAATTGGGGGAATAATTTTGAAAAAGAGTCGATTACTTAAAAATTTAACAATCTCTTCGGTGGTATTGTCACAAATATTGATTAATACACCTGCTTTTGCTGAAACTGCTAACACAACTAAAAGTACAACACAAAATACAAGTGTTGCTACGCCTAATGTTGCAAGTAGTAGCCAAATGAGTAGTCAAAGCAGCAGTGTAGCCAGTGTTCAAGAAAGTAAAGCACCGCAAGCCTCTGCTAGTAAACAACCACAAACAATTAATAGTCAAAGTAGCAGTAAAGTTGAATCAGCTGCGCCAGTAAGTGCTGAAAAAGCCACAGCAGCTAGTTTGAAATTAACGAATGCGACGGATTTTCGTGGTGTGATTACCATTAAGAATCGCCAAGGCACTAAAATTTTAGATAATGCAACTGGCCAATATACCCGGACATTAGCTTTCAAAACTGCTTGGCGCGTTTCTAAAAAAGCCGTTGATAGCACAGGGACAACGTGGTATCAGGTTGCCAATAATCAGTACGTAAAGGGGACGGATAGTTACCTTTCTGGTGCTGCGTTCTTTGTCAGTGGTAGTGCTTATGACGGTGTTGCAACTGTTAAGAATACTAAGGGAACAGTTGTCACTAACAGCCTCAATCAAACTGCACAAACGCTTAAGTATCAAACCGCATGGCATATTTCCTATAAAATGATTGATGTGTTTGGGGATGTTTGGTACAGAGTTTCAACTGACGGTTATGTAAAAGCAGAAGACGTTACAATGGCTCAAAATGTTTTTACAGGTGGCAAAATAATTCCTAAAACAATCATTTATATCAAGAACACTAAAGGCAGCACCATCACTGATAGTGATGGTAAGAAAGGTCGCGTGTTACCTTATCAATCAGCTTGGCGGACCAGCTACGTTGTCTATGATGCTAGTGGTGTTGCTTGGTACCAAGTTGCTGGCGGTCAATTTATTTCATCAAAAGATGTCTATGTTGAAGGCGCAGCCTACTTTACGAGTGAACAACCGCTAAGAGGGGTTGCAACGGTTAATAAAGTAGGTGGCAGTGAGCTAATTAATTCCCACAAAGCCGCTTTAAGAAAATTAAATAACGGTTCAGCTTGGAAAGTATCAGCTGTTGCGGTTGATATCTTTGGAGACCAATGGTATAAAGTCGGGAACGAAAACTACCTTAAGGCAAGTGACGTTAAGTTTAAAAAGGCTGACGTTCTAACAGACACCAAAACAATTAGTAACCAGGTAATCCAGGTTAAAAATCACAATGGTGCACGTATCATGAATACTGATGGCACGTTTGGTCGGACATTAGGCTTTAAATCAGGCTGGCGGACACATCAAACCGCTAAAGACAGTAGTGGTGCTATCTGGTATCAAGTAGCAGACAAGCAATATATTGCTAAAAGAGATGTTTACAGTGTTGGTGATCCGTTAATTGTTTCAAGTGTTGACTATAGAGCAATCGGGACAGTTATTAATACTAAAGGAACAGACTTAATCGACGTTAATGGTAAGAGTTCTCGGAATTTAGCCAACTTAACAAGATGGAGTATCAGTAAGAAAGCGCAAGATATCTTTGGTGATTATTGGTATCAAGTAGCTGATAAACAATATATCGCAGCTGCTGACGTCTTAATCGAAGGCGAAAATATCTTTAGTAAGACTGAACCAATGAACGATGCTGTTGTCATTATCAATAAATCAGGTGCGGAAACAATTAACTCAAGAGGTCAAAAAGTTAAGAAATTGGCTGTTAACAGTGAATGGCACGTTTCACAAAAGATGACTGATAAAACGGGTACCGTTTGGTATGCGGTTGGTGGTAATGAATTTGTTAAGGCTAGCGATACAGCACAACGCGCTTTTCATGTTGAACAACGATACATCGCTGGTTTGCCACATAATGAAACCTCAGGACAATTTATCGTAGCGCATGAATCTGGGAGTGTTGGTTCAGAAACAGATCCAGATGCTTTAGAACATGCAATTACTTATATGCAAAATAACTGGACAAGTGCTTATGTGACACATTGGGTCGGTGATGGTGGCCGGATCGTTCAAACAGCACCTGTTGGTGAAATGAGCTGGGGTTGCGGCCCTACAGGGAACAGCAAGGCCTTTGCACAAGTTGAATTAGCAAGAACTAATAATAAAGCTAAATTCCAAAAAGATTACAAAGCTTATATCTGGTTGTTAAGACTATTGGCTGATGAAGCGGGTATTCCTAAGCAATTGGATGCAAGTGGTAATGGTGTTAAGACACATGAATGGATTTCATATGCTTATCGTGAAGTTGATCATGTGGATCCTTACGGCTACTTAGCCCAAATGGGCATTAGCCGTGCACAATTCGCACATGACGTTAAATATGGTGTGCAATAATTTTAACTAGAACTTTCAGGAGATATAATTCACGTTTGTGATTATGTTTTTTGAAAGTTTTTTTGTTATTGATATTGAAGGTGGTTCTTTAAAAGTTACTCTAAGCGAATACTAAGAATAACAGGATATTTAATATTATTGGATAAATATGTGATAAAATTAAAAATATTATGTTTAGGAGGTATCTTTAGTGCAGAAATTTATGAACGGCTTTGTAAAAGGTGTTTATACAGTGTTTTTGGTAAGCATCTTTGCTTTTATTACGTACTACTCAATCAGTAATTTAGTTACTGGTAATTACCTATCTAATTCTAAATTAATGATTGTTGCGATTGTTTTTTACATATTAATCATTTTGGCACTAATTGGATTGACTAAGATAACCAGTAAAAAAATATTCTTTATAGTTGTAACGGGAATGGCGATACTAGTCAGAATCGGTTGGTTGATTAAGGTCCCGACTGCACCAAGCTCGGACTTTCAAATGATGCACAATGCCGCGATATTGGCGACACAGGGGGATCTTTCATTTCTAAAAGAAAGTTACTTCCAAAGTTGGCCGTATCAGTTAGGCTTTGTTTATTTTCAAGCATTGATCATCAAAATATTTGGTCAGAATGTGCTTATTCTACAGATAATTAACATCCTTCTAAATTACGGAATTGCATTTGTTGGGTATAAGATTATTAACCTACACTTTAAAGAAATAACGGGTCGTATTGTGTATACGTTATTGCTATTTTATCCAGCGTATATTTATATGACAGGTGTTTTAACGAATCAATTTCTAGCGACTTTTTTGATTTATTTAGCAATCTATCTTTACTTAAAACATGATCAATTATGGATTAAAGTAATTGCGGGTGTTTTATTAGCACTTGGGAATACTATGCGACCGTTAGGGATATTACTGATTATTGCACTTGTCTGTTTTGAAATTACAAAATGGTTGTTGGCACCGGATCGGAAAAATATTTTAAAATCACTCGGAAGAGTTACCACTAGCATTTTAGCTTATTTTTTGATGTTGTTTTTAGTAAATAGCGCTTTACAAGTAACGCACTTATCCGAATACCCATTGGAAAATAGAAATCCAACTTGGAAATTTGTATTAGGCTTAAATGAAGAAACTGTTGGGAGTTATTCTGCGACGGATTTGACTTTAATGAATCGTTATCCACTTGGTGCAAAACGAGATAAAATGGGTAAGGAGATTATTAAAGAAAGAATTCAGGATAAACCTAAGTTAGTTAATCTGATGTTTAATAAAAGTAAGAAAATGTGGACTGCTCGAGATGATGCCTTGATGTGGGGGATGGCAGACAATGTTAAGTTATCCTTAAAGATTAAAAATTGGTTGAATACGGTTCAGTTTTTGTTCTATATTTTTATTGTAGCAAGTGCTTTATTAGGACTATTTAAATGGCGTGAAACATGGACGGATGGCTATTTATTAAAGTTGATGATTATTGGTTATTTTATGGTTCATTTATTAATAGAGATTCAGTCTAGATATCGATTTTTCATTATACCAGCGTTTATTATGTTGGCTGCCGTTGGTTGGACAACAGTCTATGAGAAGTCTAGTTTAAAGCAAAAAACGTTATAAAATGACTCTAAAAGAGGATATAGTAATAAAATAGAGGTTAGATGCAATTGTACTACCGGTTTTATTACTTGGAAGGATGCTTTAAAATGACAGTTCAAAAAAATAGAATGATAAAAAAATACGGTTTTTTTATACTAGTTTTTATTTTTTTTGGTTACCTATCCATTAATTTCCCATTAACGGGAGATGACTTAAACTGGGGTGTAACGACCCTAAGAGACTATTTTGGATCAGGTCGATTCTTAAATTACGATGGGCGCTATGCGGGCAATAGTTTAATTATTATGGCTAGCCACAGTGCGATTTTTAAAGTTTTAAGTTATGCGGGTATTACAACGCTGGTTGTCTATTTGGGTGCACGTTTAATCAGTAACGTCAGGCAATTAGAAAGAAACACGTTATTAATTCTTATTTTAATGTTGACAATGAGTACAGAGTTATTTGCGCAGATTTTAGGATGGAATGCTGGTTTCTTTAACTACATGGCTTCACTGATTTATCCGTTAATCATCGTTAATTTAGTGAAGTATCACTATGCTGATTGGCAAGCAGCAAAATATTTACGTTACAGTATTTTGATAGTGATTCTTTCAATCATTAGTTGTTTCTTTGTCGAACACGTCACATTATTGAATTTAGCGATTAGTACCATCTTGATGGGATACATGTTATTTCAAAAACGGAAAAACTACCTAGTGATTGCTAATTTCATTGGCACCTATATTGGTGGCATTTTAATGTTTTCCAATAAAGCTTATTTAAATATATTATTACATCATGACAGTTACCGGGAAACAAGTTTTTCATTGACTAAGGTTTATCATATTATTGCACAACAAATGGATTTTTATCTCTTGATTGATAATCCAATTATTACAGTGTTACTGACTGTCATTCTGGGTTACTTAATTATTAAAAATCTCCAAAAGCGTTCGGGTAATAAGTGGGGGGCGGTAGTTTCTTATCTAGAGTTGAGTGTCTTGATTGCTTTT
The DNA here is from genome assembly GCA_002953655.1 of Latilactobacillus sakei. NCBI lineage: Bacteria > Bacillati > Bacillota > Bacilli > Lactobacillales > Lactobacillaceae > Latilactobacillus > Latilactobacillus sakei. The sequence continues at coordinate 1,748,825 of CP025839.1, read as the reverse complement.
ACAGAATATCATTATATTTTGTTTAATACTTTTTTTAAGAATTTTAGTCATCGCTACTTGGTATCATGTCTATTATCAATCTTATTCTTATTCGTCATTGTAATTGAAATGGCCAAGTTATCCCTTGAAACCCACCATATTGAATATATTGCATTAATTGCAGCTGCTATTGTTTTAATTGTGCCATTCTTTGTAGTTACACCGTTTGGCCCTCGAGGGGCATTTGCAAGTTATTTCTGTTTGTGTTTGCTAGTAGTTACCCTATGCAACGAATTGAATGCTGTTAAGTTTAGTTTACCTATTATCAGAATCATGATGGTAATGATTGTTATTTTCTATGCGGGCTTAGCAACACGAATTGGTCATGCAAGTCGTATCAAAAATGATTTTATGATCTATCAGGAAAAACATAACACGCCTAAAGATTATCGTTTATATCTAGAGGTACCGTATAATCAATATTACTGGGCGGTTCATCCACAAGCTACTGATAATAGCTATCGCGGGTATTATAAAATTCAAACAGTAGGGGGCAAGTTAGTCCCATATGCTAAGTGGCGCTTAATTGAAAAGAATACGAATAGTAACGCAGAAATGTTTTCTCAAGTTTTAAAAGTTGATAGTCAAAATAAATAGGCGGGATAAAATGAATTTAAAAAAGAGATTGAATTATGTGACGACCCTACTTTCTCCAAGCTTTATTAACTTCTACTTAAAGAATAAGCAAACGCCGGTTGCAGATGCCTTAACGTATGTTAAGTTAAAAAAAGAAGCCGGAGCATTTCTTGATCAATATCAAGTACAACCGACAAGCAGCGAAAAAAATAACATCATTTGGATTTGTTGGTTCCAAGGCATTGAAGATGCACCACCATTGGTTAGACATAATATCGAAACGATTAAAAGACTATATCCAAAACAACGGGTGCAAATCATAACGTTAGCAAATTTAAGCGACTTTATTACCTTTCCAACATTCCTGCAGGCTAAAATTGATGCAGGGCTAATTCCTTATGCGCACCTATCCGATCTAGTACGGGTGGCGCTGTTAACGAAACATGGTGGCACTTGGATTGATAGTACAGTTTATTTTACGGGGACTAATTTCCCGGGTTATGTTTTTGATGCACCACTCTTTTTCTACAGCAATACACAACAACAAAATCGGGCAATTGCTGCTTCGAGTTGGTTCATTCATAGTGACACTAACCACCCTATCTTAGTATTAACGCGAGATTTATTATATAATTATTGGCAGACACATGATACGTTAGATAATTATTTTATGTTTCATGTCTTTTTAACAATTGCTTGTGATCACTTAACTGCGGAATACGCAAAGTTACCACGGTTGAGTAACGTTGAACCGCACCTTATGGGAAAGGTGTTATTCGAACCGTTTGATGAGCAACGCTATCAAGAAATAGTAACCTTATCAAGCATGCATAAATTAACGAACAAGTTTTCAAAAGAGAATCAAGAAAAAGCTGATACGTTCTATCAATATATATTGAATCATTAATCTTGGAGGAATAAGTCCGTGAACTTTAAAGAATATACAAAAAAATCACTAATTTTATTAGTGCTGCTGCAACCATTTTTGGATATCTATTTTTTATACGTACCACCAGTTACAAATTGGGTACCATTTTCACCAGCAACCTTGATTAGAATTTTTCTCGTAGCGATTATTACGGGGCTTTATATTTGGAGTAGCCGTCATAATAAGGCGAATCGATTTGCGGGGCTTTATACGGCTATTCTAGTTGTTTATTTAGTCTTACATTTGATATTTACACGACATTTTAAATCAACCAGCCCAATCGACTTGGGTTACTCAACGGTGGGGGAAATCTTCTACTGGATTAGAATGGTAATCCCATTAGTTGTCTTATTTGTGACAACACAGGTTCAGGTAACTAGAGCTACGTTTAATAAAGTGATTAAGTTCTTAGCCTGGATTATTTCTGGCAGTATTGTGATTACGAACTTATTCAAAATTAGCTTATCATCGTATGGTGGTGGCTGGATTCAAGGAAATATTTTTTCATGGTTTGGTGGCGGCCAACAATGGTCTTATTACGGCTTAGCGTCAAAAGGCTTTTTCTATTACGCTAACGCAGTTTCGGCAGTCGAAGTATTATTGACACCGATGGTTCTTTATTATTTGGTTGAAAAACTAGATTTAAAGAGTATCGCACTAGCAACAGTTCAAATGTTTGCAATGTTAATGCTCGGGACGAAGACCGCATCATTAGGGTTCTTCGTTGTATTAGCCGGTTATATCATCTTATATTTGATTTACAGCTTGCTATTTAAAGAATTTAAGTTCAAGGTTAGTTTATTTGCAACATTTGCAGCCCTAACGTTGGTTGGTGGTGCTATTTTACCGATGTCACCAATGTTTAATCGGACAACGACCGATACAGCGGTTCAAAAGACACAAGATGGTACTAAGAAAGAACAAAAAGAAAAGAAAAAAGAATTAGAAGCTGAAAAAGAAAAAGAGCAAGAACAATCTGGCAATCAAATTGACCATCGTAAAGAAACGCCTTTGATGAGATATATCAAAAATCATTATCGTGATTATTCATTAAATGCGAGATTTGTGATGGGTGGCTACTCATATCGTGATGATCCACAATTCTGGTATCAAGTAATGAAATGGCCAGTTGGTGATCGCTTAAATTACCGCAAGGTCGAAGAAGCAATGCTAAATCGTGCTAAATCCGTTAATAACGATCCATTAAATAATTGGTTCGGGATTTCTTATACTCGGATGAACCACATTGCCAATTTAGAGCAAGACTTTATCTCACAATGGTATTCAATGGGCTTCATCGGCGTCTTACTATTAATCATGCCTTACGTCTTTGTACTGCTATATTGTTTATACGAAGTAATTCGTGTGCTAGGTAAAAAGGCAACTTTCTTTGAAGTGAGTTTATTATTTGGCTCAGGATTAATCATTGTGCTATCCGCATTCAGTGGTAATGTAATGGATTTCTTAGCGGATACGATTATTCTAGCCTTTGCATTAGGATACGCATTAGTGACAACGAGAGGACTTAAAAAGCATGACGGCTATCGCAACAGTTAAAGCAGTTTTATATCATCGTATTTGGTTTGGTTTGATTAAATTAGTCACACCAATGTCAGACGACACATTTTTTATCAATTCTTTTTTTGGAAAATCATTCTCAGGTAATCCCAAAGCCCTCTTTGAAGGTTTGATTGAGAAATTCCCTAACGGTAACTATATTATTGTTTTAAATGACGAACAAGCGCGACAAGCAGTTAAGGCCCAATATCCGGGTATTAATATCCAATTTGTTGCCAGACACGAGAAGGCCTATTTAAAGGCGCTTGCGCGTGCTAAATATTGGATTATGGATATTAACTTTCCATTCCGTCTAAAACCCCATAAAAATGGGGTTTTTGTGCAAACTTGGCATGGTACGCCGCTTAAGCACATTGGCAATGATTTACCAGATGATAATGACTTCAAACGCTTGACGGCAAGAGAACCCCTTAACTGGGACTACTTTGTGTCTAATGCACCTGAAGATAATTGGTTGTATGAACGAGCATTTAATTTAAAGCAAACTAAGATTATGAGCTATGGGTTACCACGGAATGATTATTTAGCGAAGCATAAAGATGATCATGAATTGGTAGCTAGTTTGAAAGCGAAACTACAATTAGATGCAACACGCAAAACTATTTTATATGCACCTACTTTTCGAGATGATGAACCTACGTTTAAATTAGCGTTAGATTTAGAGCAATTTGAAGCACAATTGGGTAATCAATATGACTTGTTAATTCGCTTGCATCCAAACGTGGCGGAACAAATGCCAGACATTGCGGCTTATCCACATGTGCATAATGTCAATCACTACGCAAGTATCGAAGAGTTGTATCTAGCAGCCGATGTTTTAATGACTGATTATTCATCTGTTTTCTTTGATTATGCGTTATTGGAAAAACCGATTGTTTTTTACGCGTATGATTTGGATAAATATCAGGCTATTTTACGGGGCTTTTATTTTGACTACCAAGCCTTTATCCCAGGGCCATTAGTAACAGATAATCAAGACCTGTATACATTGCTTAGTCAAGGGTTAACGACACAAACGACAAAAGCATTTAATCAGTTACACAATGCGAACACCGATGGTTCGGCGACGCAAAAAATAATTCAGGAAGTTTGGAAAGTTTAGTATGAAAAAAGCCTCAACAAATATCATTTATAATGCTGTTTATCAGTTGCTGATCATTGTACTACCTTTTGTTACAACACCATACGTGGCGCGGGTATTAGGCAAAGAAGCGTTAGGCATTAATTCCTACGTTAACTCGATTCCAGTTTTCTTGAGCTTTATCATTCTGATGGGAATGAACCAGGTGGGTGTCCGAGTAATTGCCCAATCGACAAAAGAAAATCTTGAAGAAAATTTCAAAAAACTATGGGGTCTGCAACTTTTTAGTGGTTTAATCGTGATTATTAGTTATATTGTGGTTGTCTGCTTATTCATGAGTTATAAATTCTATTTTCTAATTGAAATTCCGTTTTTAATCGGCTATGTTTTGGATATTTCTTGGTTTTACATTGGTCGTGGTCAAGTTAAAACAGTGGTCATGCGAAATACAATTATCAAATTAACATTAGTGGCTACGATTTTTATTTTTGTACACAGTGAACAAGATCTTTGGATTTATTTATTAATCAATAGTATTACTTATTTAGCTAATTTTGTCTTCTGGTTAGGGATTAAAACAGAAATTCCCCAATTTAAATTTGGACGAATTCATTTTTCTAAGCAATATTTGAAAGAATCAATTACCGTCACCATTCCTTCAGTTGCTGCGCAATTTTATACGAGCTTTGACCAAACCATTATTGGATTATTAGCGGGTTCAGTCCAATTAACGTATTATGCTCAGACGCAAACCATGGCGCGGGCAGTTGTACAGTTGTTGGGATCAGTGACAATTGTTTTAATGCCAATTATGGCTAAGATGGACAGCGAAGAAGCAGATGAAAATCAAATTCAGAATTTATTGAAAGTCTCGTTGGACTATACTTTGATACTCGGCTTGCTATTCACGAGTGCGTTGATGGTCAATGCTAACAAATTTATCGTTTGGTTTTTCGGTAGTCGCTATCAAGCAATGACGGATAATTTCTTTTGGGTTAGTTTACTTGTGGTGATCATTCCTTATGGTGGTATTTATGCCAATCAATTTGCGCTATCAAAAGGAATGTACCGAATTGTCGCGATTCCATACTTAGTTGGCGCGGTCTTCTCCCTAATTGGGAATTTCGTATTCGCCGGTCGCTTTGGGGCTAATGGTGGGACAACCATTATTGTCCTGACCGAATTATTGGTTTGTGGGATGCGGATTTGGTTAGTACGAGGGCACTTAGATTTTAAATTCCTGTGGCATGAACATTGGAAGTACTGGCTAATATTTGGCTTAACGTTATTAATTGGCTTGCATATTCCAATCAACCTCGGTAGTTTATTCTTTGATCTCGTCGTTCAAACGATTATCGTTGGCCTTTTATTCATGATATTATTAATTGGATTAAACACACGTGTCCGGCAAGATTTGATGCGCCTTAAGAAAGGATGATTTAAAATGACAAAAGTTTTAACTTACGGTACCTTTGATCTATTACACTGGGGTCATGTTCATCTCTTAGAACGTGCCAGCCAATTAGGCGATGAATTAATTGTCGGCTTATCAACGGACGAATTTAATGCTGAAAAGCATAAAGAAGCTTACCATTCATATGAACATCGCAAATATATTCTCGAAGCCATTCGATATGTTGATAAGGTAATTCCTGAAAAAGATTGGGAACAAAAAATTAAAGATGTTCAAAAATACGATATTGATATTTTTGTAATGGGCGATGATTGGAAAGGGAAGTTTGATTTCTTAAAGGATTATTGTGAAGTCATCTATCTTCCGCGGACAACAGGTATTTCAACGACACAAATTAAGCAAGATTTAGAAAACTAAATTAGAATGAAAAGGTGATTACGTGAAGGTTCTTTTTGTAAACGCAGGGAATGAAACGGGCGGTGGTCGCTCACATATTATCGGTTTAATGAAGGCAATGATCGCACTTGGTAAAGACGAGCCTTCTTTATTAGTTTTTGAAGATGGCCCGGTTGCAGAACTAGCGCGCGCTAATCAATTACCGGTTGAAGTGTTTGAACAGCCAAAGACGTTAACCCCGCATTTTTTGAAACAACTAGCAGCGCATATCAATTCTGAAAATATTGATGTCGTGCATACGCATGGACCACGGTCTAATCTCTTCTTGGCGTTAATTCGGAAACGAATTACGGCGAAGTGGACGTTGACATTGCACACGTTACCTAAGATTGATTATCTGAATAAAGGGTTTAAAGGCAAGATTTTATTGCCGTTAAGTCTCTGGGTACTTAAAAAAGCGGATCATATCTATCTAATCGCCGAACGGTTTAGAAACAGCTTGGTGCAACAAGGTATCGATACGAATAAGATGACAACCATTTTTAATGCCATTGAATTTAGTTCAGAAGTACCGACGCCAGTTAAGCAACCGCAATTTACAATGATTTGTGTCGCCAGACTAACAGCGCAAAAACACCAACAGCTATTGTTAGAAGCGTTAGCAAATGTTGATTTCGAATATCAACTACACCTGATTGGTGATGGCGAACTAGAAACCGAGTTTAAAAAGCTAGCAACAGATTATCAAATAACTGATAAGGTTCATTTTGACGGTTTTCAATCGGATGTGGCCCACTTTTATCGACATGCTGATTTATCAGTTTTATCGTCAATTCACGAAGGGTTCCCAACCGTCTTGTTAGAATCTGGTAATTATGGTGTTCCTGCCATTACGACCGATGTCGGCGATAGCAAGGTAATTGTGGATAGCCCTGAATATGGTTGGGTTGTGGATAGCTTAGGCTTACAAGGATATGTTAAAGCGTTAAATGAAGCTTACGCTGCTTATCAAAATAACCAGTTAGTTAGCATGGGCTTAGCGTTTAATAAGCATGTTAGTGAATCATTTTCAACACGCCAGTTAGCGATTTTGATGCATGATTTGTATGCACAATTGTAGGCATCAACAAGGAGATTACTATGGAAACACCATTAATTAGTATTGTGATGGCCGTTTATAATGAAAAAGAAACGGAATTACGCCAGTCAATTGAATCAATTCTGAAGCAGTCTTATCAAAATTTTGAGTTTATCATCGTTTTGGATAATCCTGATAATCAGGCATTGACAGCTGTTTTAAATGAATATGCCAAAGAAGAGTCACGGATTGTTTTAATCAGCAACGAACATAACTTAGGGCTAGCATCTAGTTTAAATCGGGGCTTGAAAGCAAGTCGAGGCGATTATATCGCACGAATGGATGCTGATGATATTGCTGTGCCGGAACGACTGACGACTGAATTTGATTTATTGCAACAACGACAATTGGATGTCATTGCATCATCATCGATTCTAATTGATGAAGCTAATGATGAGATTGGGCATCATCCACAAATGGTTGAATCAGCAGTTGCCGTTCATGAGTTATTACAATATGATAATTTCATTGTTCATCCGAGTGTTCTGGGGAAAAAAGCAGCTTTTGAAACAGTTGGTGGCTATCAGGAACAACTAATCGCCTGTGAAGATTATGATTTATGGCTACGAATGACCGCAGCGGGTCAGCAAATAGGTGTGACTAATGAACCGTTGATGCGTTATCGGATTAGACAAAATAGTATGACGCAAAGTGACATGTTAAAAACCTTTCTAATTTCTGGCTTTTTACGTCAAACTACCGAGTTTAGATTGACAGCTAGCGATGACGACATCAAAGCGAAACTGGAAGCTTACCTAACTGAAAAAGGATTTTACGATCAACACCAAAAAGACCGTTTTAACGCTAATATTAATTTATTGAGCACTGTTAAAAAGACGAAATCAATTGGGAAGGGACTCCAGTTTCTGGGTATCTTGTTGAGTGATGGCAATGTGAGACAGTACTATTTAGAAAAAATACAGTATAGTCGCACATTGAAACGATTATCAAAATAAAAAAGGCATTGCAGACAAAATTAATTTTGTCTGCAATGCTTTTTTAGTTTCTCTTTTCTTTTTTAACCAAGCGCATGTATTCAATAAGCGCTGGAAAGCGGTTCAAGCGACTTGGATGTGATGCAAAGCGATAGAACCATTCTAAGTGCATTTTTTGCCAGATTTTTGGGGCCCGGCTCACAGTTCCCGATAAAACATCGAAGCTACCACCAACGCCCATCCAAATGGCGTTAACTTTGTGACGATTAGCTGCGATAAAGGTTTCTTGTTTGGGGAAGCCGAGTGCTGCTAAGATGATATTAGGTTGTGTTCGTTCGATATCGGCAACAATCTTTTGTTCTTCTTGGTCGTCAAAATAACCGTTATGTTGGCCGACGATAGTGACGTTAGGATATTGGTTTGCAACGTTTTGGCAAGCGGCTTGTAAAACTTCTTCCTTAGCCCCAAGTAAATAAACGCTATAGCTATTTTGATTGGCAATTTCGAATAAGGCTGTCATCGTATCAAAACCGGTAATTCGTTCGGTAAGTGGTGTACCTAACATTGTGGCGCCTTTAAGAATACCAATACCGTCTGGTGTAATGTAATCGGCTTGGCTAATCGTTTGGAAGTAATCGGTATGTTTAGTAGCATAGAGGGCAATCTCTGGATTAGCAGTAACGATAAATCGGTTTTCGTTAGCGGCTAAGTCTTTTGAAAGTTGCGCAATAAATGCTTGGTTAGTAGTGTTAATAAAAGGAATATTTAAAACTGAGACTGTCGGAAATTGCATTTGTAAAACTCCTTCTCGAAATTATGCAGAACTCGCTGTTTTATTGTATAATAGCTTCAACTAAGTATACCAAATATATCTCTAATTAGGAGTGCGACATGCAAAAATTATATCCTGATGATAGTTTGTTGTTACATACAGACTTGTATCAGCTCAATATGATGTTAACTTATTTTAAAAAGGGACTCCATAATCGGACAGCGGTTTTCGAATGCTATTTCAGAAAATTACCTTTTGAAAATGGGTATGCTATTTTTGCTGGCTTAGAACATATCGTTAATTATCTTGAGAATCTCCGCTTTACCGAGAGCGATTTAGCTTATTTACGGGATGAAGTCGGTTATCCTGAAGATTTTTTGACGTATCTAGCAGAATTAGATTTTGATTTAACGATTCGCTCAGCAGTTGAAGGCGAATTGGTCTTTGGCAACGAACCGATTATGCAAGTGGAAGGGCCGCTCGCCCAATGTCAATTGATTGAAACAGCGCTATTAAATATTGTCAATTATCAAACATTGATTGCGACTAAAGCAGCACGGATCAAATCAGTGGTCGGCAAGGATCCTGTCTTAGAATTCGGGACACGCCGGGCCCAAGAAATGGACGCTGCTTTATGGGGCACACGCGCTGCTTATATCGGTGGCTTTGATGCAACCAGTAATGTGCGAGCTTCTAAAATTTTCGGAATTCCAGCAAGTGGGACGCATGCGCATTCTTTAGTCCAAGCCTATCGTAACGATTACGAAGCGTTCCGGGCCTATGCTGAAACACATCGGGACTGTGTCTTCCTTGTGGATACTTATGATACTTTGAAAAGTGGTGTGCCAAGTGCGATTCGGGTGGCGCGCGAATTCGGTAGCCGGATTAATTTCCAAGGCGTGCGGATTGATAGTGGCGATATGGCCTATATATCTAAGCGTGTGCGCCAACAATTGGATGAAGCGGGCTTCACGGATGCTAAAATCTACGCTTCTAACGATTTAGATGAAAAGACAATCCAAAACTTGAAGATGCAAGAAGCTAAAATCGATGTTTGGGGCGTTGGGACGAAGTTAATTACCGCTTACGATCAACCAGCTTTGGGCGCAGTTTATAAGCTGGTTTCAATTGAGAATTCAGATGGTAAGATGGTCGATACGATTAAATTATCAAGTAATGCCGAAAAAGTTTCAACACCAGGCCGTAAGCAAGTTTGGCGAATTACCAAACAAGTTGACGGTAAATCAGAAGGGGACTACATCACATTATGGGATGAAGATCCACTTGAACAAGATACGATTTACATGTTCCATCCTAATTACACGTATATCAATAAGACGGTGACTGACTTCAATGCCCGGCCAATCTTACGAACCATTTTTGAAAATGGTAAACGGGTCTATACGTTACCCGAACTAGCAGCGATTAAGAAGTTCTGTGCTGAAAATCTTGATTCACTGTGGGATGAATACAAACGGGACTTGAATCCACAAGATTACCCAGTCGATTTATCACAACGGACTTGGGATAATAAGATGAATTCAATTCGCAAAGTCAGAGAAGACGTTAATTTAATGCATTAGAATCGATTATTTTTAAAGGAGTATCTGGCAAATGAACGCTTTACAAGCAGAAATTATTGCAGCCTTAAAAACCCAACCAACGATTGATCCTGCTAAAGAAATCCGCCGCTCGGTTGATTTTATGAAGGCTTATCTAAAGAAAAATACATTCTTAAAAACCTATGTCTTAGGTATTTCGGGCGGCCAAGATTCAACTTTAGTGGGCGCATTGGCTGAAAAAGCCATGCAAGAGATGCGGGCTGAAACTGGCGATGAAAGTTACCAATTTATCGCAGTGCGGTTACCTTATGGGGAACAAGCCGACGAATCGGATGCGATGGCCGCAATCGAATTTATGGCAGCTGATCAAGTCAAACGGGTCAATATTAAGGGCTCAGTGGACGCGATGGTCCAATCCCTTGCGGAAACCGGGGTAACTGTCAGTGACTTCAATAAGGGCAATATTAAAGCCCGCGTGCGGATGATTGCGCAATATGGCATCGCTGGTGAAAATAGTGGCGCTGTTTTGGGAACGGATCACTCCGCCGAATCAATTACTGGTTTTTATACGAAGTTTGGTGATGGCGGTGCTGATTTGGTGCCAATCTTCAGACTCAATAAGCGTCAAGGTAAGGCCATGTTAGCTGAACTCGGTGCGCCTAAACATCTTTATGAAAAAGTACCAACGGCGGATCTTGAAGAAGACCGTCCGGCATTACCAGATGAGTTAGCATTGGGCGTCACATATGATCAAATCGACGACTATTTAGAAGGTCGTCAAGTCAGTGAAGAAGCCGCAACGAAGATTGAAAACTGGTACAAGAAAACAGCCCACAAGCGTCATTTACCAATAACAATCTACGACACATTCTGGCAATAAAACAGAGTGCGTTGTCAGTGGTTAGCTTTTGAGCATTTGCAGAACTTAGCGAATTGGTGATGAAATCACCGGTTTGATAAGTTTAGCAAAGCACAGAATGCTACTGACAAAAGCACGTTTAAAAACAGAGTGTACCGTAACCCTAGTTATATCCTCTGGGTTCACCGGAAGGATATGGGTTACAGAACACGTTTAGCCTGCGTTGTCAGTGGTTAGCTTTTGAGCCTAGGCTCGTAAGACGACTTAGTTATTAAAATAACTATTTACTTGCCTTTTAGATTGTCTATACCTTATAATGAGGTTAACGATAAGGGAGTAACTGGCAGCTTGTCTGCGATAACGCCACCAACAAGGCAATATTCTGGTGTTATCTTAATTAGTGAGACTTATAGGGATTTTTAGAATTCCTGTAGGTCTCTTTTTTTACCCCCAAAATCAAATTTATAGGAGGCAAGGTAATGGTCGATAAACAAACCACATTTTTTACACAATCAACAGATGCAACACTTAAAGCGCTCGCCACAACGCCACAAGGGTTAACCCAAGAACAGGTTGAAAAACGTTTGGCAGAAAATGGTCGAAATCAATTAACTGAAAAGAAACGCAAAAGTTTAGCGATTCGTTTTTTAGAGCAGTTTAAAGATTTTATGATTATTGTGTTATTAGTCGCAGCGATGATCGCGGGCTTTTTAGCACACGAATGGCCAGATGCGTTCATTATTTTAGCCGTGGTGATTCTAAATGCGATTTTTGGGGTTTTCCAAGAAGCGAAGGCGGAACAAGCAATTGACGCCTTAAAAGAAATGGCGACACCTGATGCACACGTTCGACGAGATGGCGAAATCGTGACGATTAAGAGTGAAGAACTCGTGGTTGGCGATATCGTGTTGCTAGAAGCCGGCGATATTGTGCCAGCAGATCTTCGCTTACTTGAATCAGCTGCTTTGAAAATCGAAGAGTCCGCTTTAACTGGGGAATCCGTCCCAGTTGATAAGACCGTTGATACCCTGACTGATCCAGAAAGTGGGATTGGTGATCGGACCAATATGGCGTTTATGAATAGTAACGTTACTTATGGTCGAGGTGTTGGGGTTGTGACGGGGACTGGGATGCAGACCGAAGTTGGTAAAATTGCTGGGATGCTCAACCAAGCCGACGAAACAACGACCCCATTACAGATGAACTTGAGTCAATTAGGTAAGAGTTTGACGATTATGATTTTAATTATTGCCGCAATTGTTTTTGTGGTGGGATACTTACGTCACGCACAATCGCCAATTAACATGTTATTAACCGCTATTTCGTTAGCGGTCGCAGCGATTCCGGAAGGCCTACCTGCAATTGTGACGATTATCCTTGCTTTAGGAACGCAGAAGATGGTTAAAAGAAAGGCTATTGTTCGTAAGTTACCTGCAGTAGAAACACTAGGGAGTACGGATATTATTGCGTCTGATAAAACTGGGACGTTGACGATGAACCAAATGACCGTCGAAAAAATATTCACTAATAATCAATTACAAGATGCTGGCGCAACATTATCAGCGGATAATTTAACATTAAAAATCATGAATTTAGCCAATGATACTAAAATTAAGGCTGACGGTGAAATGATTGGTGATCCGACCGAAACAGCCCTAATCGCGTATGGTCGTGATAAGGACTTTGATATTAAGGCAGCTTTAGCAGCCGAACCACGGGTCGCCGAAGTGCCTTTTGATTCGGAGCGGAAGTTGATGACAACGGTTCATCAACAAGCTGATGGGCAATTCTTAATGACCACAAAAGGTGCACCAGATGAATTGCTCAAACGTGTTACGCATTATATCGACGCACAAGGCGTTGTTCAACCGATGGACGATGCAGAGCGCCAATTATTGTTAGACACGAATCATAGTTTGGCAAAACAAGCCTTGCGGGTCTTAGCGTTGGCTTATAAAGTTTTACCTAGTGTACCAGCAACGGTTGATCCAACCATTGAAACGGATTTAATTTTTGCTGGCTTAGTTGGAATGATTGATCCTGAACGACCAGAAGCAAAACAAGCCGTGACAGATGCGCATTCAGCCGGTATCCGAACGCTGATGATTACAGGGGATCACCGCGATACAGCCGAAGCAATCGCACTTCGTTTAGGCATTATTACGCCAGAAGAAGACGCGGATGCCGCCGTTATTACTGGTGCTGAGTTAGACCAAATGGACGATCAAGAATTCGCTAAAAAAGTTACTCAATACGCCGTTTATGCGCGGGTTGCGCCTGAACATAAGGTGCGAATTGTGAAAGCTTGGCAAAAACACGGTAAGGTCGTGGCGATGACTGGTGATGGTGTCAATGATGCGCCAGCCCTCAAATCAGCCGATATCGGTATTGGGATGGGGATCACCGGGACCGAAGTTTCTAAAGGGGCCAGTGATATGGTCTTAGCCGATGATAACTTCTCAACAATCGTGATTGCGGTTAAAGAAGGCCGGAAAGTCTTCGCTAATATTCAAAAATCAATCCAATATCTTTTATCAGCCAACTTGGGTGAAGTGTTAACCTTATTCATGATGACGGTTTTAGGTTGGCAAATTCTACAACCAGTGCATATCTTGTGGATTAATTTAGTAACGGATACGTTCCCCGCGATTGCCTTGGGCGTTGAACCAACTGAACCGGGGATTATGAATCAAAAACCGCGTGGCCGTAAATCAAACTTCTTCTCAGGTGGCGTGTTCCAAGCGATTATCTATCAAGGCCTATTAGAAGGTGGGATTACCTTAGCCGTTTATGCGTTAGCGATTACGTTCCCAGTGCATCAAGCAAGTGGCTTAGCCCATGCGGATGCCTTAACAATGGCGTATGCAACGTTAGGGATGATTCAACTCTTCCACGCCTTCAACGTTAAATCAGTCCATCAATCAATCTTTACAGTTGGCTTCTTTAAGAATAAAGCCTTCAACTGGGCTGTTTTAGCCTCATTTATCTTATTAGCCGCAACGATTATGATTCCAGGCCTCAATGGCTTATTCCACGTCTCACATCTTGATTTATATCAATGGGGGATTGTACTAGCAGCTTCATTCATGCTAGTGGTCATCGTTGAAATCGTGAAGTTCTTCCAAAGAAGAGCTGCTAAATAATTTAAGAAAAGACCGCAGTAGGTTGATGCTTAAAAAGAAATAGAATGAATAAGGCATCAAGGACAAAAGTTATTTTTGCCCTTGGTGCCTTATTTAATTGTTACCCGATTGAAACGTGCTTTTTGAAACTGCCTTCTGTGCTTAGCGATATGTTGCAAATAACCGATTACAGCGGTTATTTGCAACACGATGCTAATGCTCGAAGTCAAATGCGTTTCAAACGCACTCTTGCAAGCCGATACCAGAATTAGTATACTGAAGCATAGGAAACTAGGAGGATTAACATGAATAAAACACAACAAAAGTTGGCTAAATATGGCCAAGCTGTTAACGATTTAATCGACAATACTGAAAAAGTGCAAGAAGGCATGAGTAAATATTTCGTCCCTTTAAAAGCGGCCGTTGCTGATGGTAAGTTAGCTGAAATGAGTGAACAAGATTACCAAAAGACAGCCCAAATCTTCAGAGACGGTGTGGATCAATACCACGAATTCTTAGCACAATTTAAGACGGCCGTTGCCCCAGCTCGTTTGATGGGGAACAACCAACGTTTAATCGGTGCTTATGCTGATTTCGTTCAAGGTTGCGAAGATTTAATTACAAGCATGCATGATGATCAAACAGTTGATATGCAAGCTTTTGCTGCTTCAGAAATGAACCAAGATAAAGCAACAGATCGGATTTCTAAGTATATTCAAAACATCTCAAAAATTGCTTAGATCAACTCATGACAGTTCCCAAGACGGGTGCTGTTTTTTTATTGAAGATAAAGGTAGGGACGCACATGACTGATATTCAACAACTTGTCACCAAACAACTAACGCAATATCGCCCACAACAAATTAATGCCGTGTTAACCTTATTAGACGAAGGGAACACTGTACCGTTTGTGGCGCGCTATCGTAAGGAACGAACGGGTAGTTTAGACGAAGTTCAAATTCGCGAAATCGAACACACCTTCCAATACCTAACAACGCTTGAAAAACGCAAGACCGATATTATCAAAAATATCGCCGAACAAGCTAAGCTAACGCCAGCGCTACAAAAGCAAATCGAAGCCGCTAGCCAACTACAAGTACTTGAGGATCTATACCTACCTTATAAGCAAAAGCGCCGGACAAAGGCGACGATTGCCAAAGAAGCTGGATTAGAACCGTTTGCCAACATGCTTGCGCAATTACCGAACTTTTCAGAACAAGTCCTCCTGGAAAAAGCGGCCGATTATCTTAATCCAGACCAAAAGATTACGGATACAGATGCTGTTTTAGCAGGTGTGCACGAAATTATCGCTGAAAACATTAGTGAAACAGCGACTTTCCGGGACTGGACACGGCAATATACCCGTCAAAACGGGCAAATTGTGAGTCAGGTGAAAGACGCCGATAGCGATGATAAGCAAGTTTATCAAATCTATTATGATTTTGCAGCACCGATTAATAAGATTGCGGAACATCAATATTTGGCCATTAATCGTGGTGAACACGAGGGTATCTTGAAGGTGAAGTTAGAAGTTGCCGAAAATATGATTGTTGGTCATATTGCCCAAGCTGTCATTCATGGTCAAGATTCAGCTGCCGCCCAAATTATTAAGACGGCCATTGAAGACGCCTATAAACGGTTCATTGGTCCGGCCATTGAACGTGAATTACGGAAACAGTTAAAAGAAAAGGCTGATCAACAAGCGATTGCTGTCTTTGGTGATAATTTAAAGCATCTTTTATTACAACCGCCTTTAAAAGGGAAAGTTGTTTTAGGCTTTGATCCAGCGTACCGGACAGGCTGTAAATTAGCTGTTGTTGATGGGACTGGAAAATTTCTAGATAAATTAGTGATCTACCCACATAAACCCGCCGCAGCGCCTAAACGAGCAGCAGCTGCCGATGAATTCAAGCAATTCCTTGAAAAATATAACGTCGAAATGATTGCAATCGGTAACGGGACTGCTAGTCGGGAGTCTGAAGAATTTGTAGCGTCAGTTTTAAAAACCATTTCCCGGGAAATCTTTTATGTGATTGTCAACGAAGCAGGGGCTTCCGTTTATTCAGCAAGTGATACAGCGCGAGCTGAATTTCCAGATCTACACGTTGAAGAGCGAAGTGCGATTAGTATCGCACGGCGCTTGCAAGATCCACTAGCAGAATTGATTAAGATTGATCCGCAAGCAGTCGGTGTCGGGCAATACCAACACGATGTTGCTCAAAAGGAATTGACGACGCAATTAGATACAGTCATTGAAGATGTTGTCAATAGCGTGGGTGTTAACTTGAACACTGCTAGTCCACAACTCTTACAACATATTTCTGGGTTATCAGCGACGACGGCTCAAAATATTGTCCAATATCGTAACGAAAACGGCTTATATCAAAAACGGAGCGAATTGAAGAAAGTGCCGCGCTTAGGTCCGAAGGCATTTGAACAAGCCGTTGGATTCTTGCGGATCATTGGGGGCGATAACCCGCTAGATAATACTGATATTCATCCTGAAAGTTATCCAGTAGCCAAGGCGATTTTAAAATCATTAGGTCTAACCTTAAAGGCGCTAGGCACACCAGAATTGTCAGCAGCAATTAAGCAATTAACAGTGACTGATTTGGCGACCGAATTAGCAGTCGGCTCTGAAACCCTTGAAGATATCTTAAGCGGTTTACAAAAACCGGGTCGTGATTTGCGGGATCAAATGACAGCGCCGTTGCTACGACATGATGTCCTAACGCTTGCCGATTTGAAACCGAATATGGCCCTAGAAGGCACCGTGCGGAATGTCATTGATTTCGGGGCATTTGTAGATATTGGCGTTAAACATGATGGCTTAGTTCATATTTCGCAATTAGCCAATCACTTTGTTAAACATCCGTCTGATGAAGTTGCAGTTGGCGACGTCGTTCAGGTTTGGGTTTTAAGCGTCGATCAAGAACGTGAACGGGTTCAATTGACGATGAAGGCGCCTAAAGCAACTGATTAATGATGACGGATCAAGAATTAACGCAACTCATCCAAAATATTTCAGTAACCACGTTTAATCGGCCGTTTAGCCACCAAGCAAACTTTAATCGGCGCCTAAAAACCACAGGGGGTCGGTATCATCTGCAAGACCACCACATCGACATTAACCCGTTGATGGTTGCCCAAGGGCCGGTTGTTTTAGAAGGCATCATTAAACATGAGCTGTGTCATTACCACCTGCATTTATTGCACCGTGGCTATCGGCATCGTGATCAAGACTTTAAGCGGCTCTTACAACAGGTTGGTGGGGCGCGCTTTGCACCATCAATCACGACTAAAAAAGCAGCACCAAAACGATTAGCTTATCAATGCACCAAATGTGGTCAGTTGTATCAACGACAACGGCATATTAACACGGCACGTTACGTGTGTCGTCGCTGCCATGGCCATTTAAAATTAATAAAAGAAAATTAAAAAAAGTGTGCGATAAGAATATAAGTGTACTGAGATTAAAACAGGCCCTGGGACAAAAGTATTTTGTCTCAGAGCCTGTTTTTTTAAACTTGTCGGAGTGTTTGATTTTGCGTCACAAAGCCTAGTTTTTGATAAAGTTGTAGGGCGGATTGGTTATTGCCCAAGACGGTTAACTCCAAAAAGGCGAGTTGTTTTTCTTTCTGCCAAGTACGGGCCTGTGCTAATAATGCCGTCGCAAGTCCTTGTCGACGATAGTCCGGATGGACGTATAATGCAGTGACGTAGGCAAATTGATGACTGATAAAGAGATTGGAAGGACTGGTTTGGGCCGTGGTAACGTGGCAAAAGCTCGTTATCTGATCCTGATTGCGAGTGATATAGACGATTTGGCGGTTGTCTTCAACCATCATTTTCCAGGTGAAAAAATCAGGGCTACTCTTTTCTTGGTAATTAGTCGGTTGAAGGGTGTGCATTTCAGTTGTTAAAGCTTGATAAAGCGTCGTTAAAGCACCAATATCGGTTAAATTAGCGGTTTCGATAAACATTTTTGGCCTCCAGAGCGATTTTTTGTTGACTTCAATTCAGGTTTCTCTTATACTAATGTACGTGGCTTAAAGTCATAAAGCAAGTATCGCGGGTGTGGCGGAATGGCAGACGCGCAAGATTAAGGATCTTGTCGGGAATTTTCCCGGTGGAAGTTCGAGTCTTCTCACCCGCATATGATAACAAGTTAAACGATACCGTTAACGGTATCGTTTTTTTGTGGGCTAAATTAGCTTTGAGAATTGAATTCAATTTCGTAAATCGCTATAATGGGCAATAAGTTAATGGGAGAGGTAAGTAGAGATGACACGTAATTCATCAGCGTATAAGATTAGCATTTTAGCGATTCTAACGGCACTGTTAATGATCCAGAGTTTTGTGCCAATGGTTGGTTATATTTATATTTTACCTGGATTGCCAGGGGTCACAACAATGCATTTAACCGTCATCATTGGGGCAATTATCTTAGGCACTCGCGGTGGGGCAACGCTAGGCGCAATCTGGGGCACTTTATCCTTGATTCATGCCTATACAGCGCCTGTCGATGCATTAACCCTGTTAATTTTCCAGAACCCAGTAATCGCTATTTTACCGCGTTTAATGGTGGGGTTAGTGGCGGGATTATTGTATCAACACTTACAGAATACTAAAGCGGGTCAACGTGGCTCGATGGCGATCGCCGCTTTCTTGGGTACCATTGTCAATACGACGTTAGTCATTTTGTTGACATGGGCTTTTTACAGCCAACAAGCAGCCGGGATTTATAAAACGGACGTCAGTCACTTAATTATCGTGATGTTGAGTGCTGTGGCGATTAACGCCTTGATGGAAATAGCCTTAGCGGTGATTGTAACACCATTTGTGGCCAAGCCATTGTTAAGATTTAAACGCGAATAAAAAAGGGCCCGGACAAAAGTAATTTTTGTCCGGGCCCTTTTTAGTGATTATTCTAATTGTTTTTGAACCTTCTTAGCCTGTGCAGTAACCGTGTTAATATTGACCTTAGCAATTTCGGCTTGTTGGTAAATAGCACTATAATATTGATTCAACCGATTGATGGGGGCTGCCAAATCATCCGCGTGTGCATCGGCCGATGTATGATCGGCATAAAAGTCGCTTTCAGCTGTGGCAGCGGCGTCGTAGAAATTTGAAAGCGTTGTGTAATCAAGTGCGGATAGTTTCAAGCTTTGATTTAAATCCTTGATGAATTCAATTGGTAATTCATCACTTTCTTGATTAGCAATTTTAATCAGTCGTTTAACGACTGGCTTTAACTCAGCTTGTTGGGATTTGAGTGTGTCGTAAGCGGCAGTTCGTTTGGCAGTAGTTTGTGAAATTTTAGACCCCTTAACATCTAAAAGATTCTGATCGGGATATTTTGCTTGGATTTTAAGATAGCTATCCGGGACGCCCTGGCCGGCATCCTCTAGGGTGCTGAGCGCCGATTGTTGGGTCTTAGAAATCTGTAAAATGGTGTTGAGGTCGTCTTTGACCTGCTGTTTTGTATCGAGTGGTTTTTCGCAACCAGCTAGTAAGCATAGTAATCCCAAAATGGGTAGTAATCGTTTTAGTATTTTTAGCATTGTCAGGCACTCCAGTAGTTAAATTCATTAACTTCATCTTAGCGTAAATACGTCTAAAAGCCAACTGTTTGCTATGGTAGATGTCGGAAAAACGCCAATTTAATGGAAAGTATAAAAGTTCGGTTATCGAACAAAGAAAACGGTTTATTTTTTAGTGTTTAGGGTTGTTTCTCTTTTTTTCATATGTTACACTATGTTTGTACTTTTTGACAGGTTATGGTTCGAATGTTTCCAAAAGAACTTTCTTCCATCGCACCGACAGAAATACACAAATTTATACGTGTCTAACGACACAAGGAGGAGTTTTCTCATGGAAAACGGAACTGTAAAATGGTTTAACGCAGAAAAAGGTTATGGCTTTGTAACTCGCGAAGATGGTAGTGATGTATTCGTACATTTCTCAGCTATCCAAGGTGAAGGCTACAAGACTCTTGAAGAAGGTCAAAGCGTTTCTTTCGATATCGAAGAAAGCGATCGTGGACCACAAGCCGTTAACGTAAACAAAAACTAATTTATAAATATTAGTCGTGGATCAACTGTCAATCAGTTGGTCCTTTTTTTATGGGCTAAAGAAAGGCGGGCAGGATGTTAGCGTATCAAACGATTGCACCAAACGAGCGTGAGGATTACTTACCTTATTTACGACTAGCAGATGAAGAAATCGGGATGATTCGCCGTTATTTAAACGATGGTCAGCTCTACAGTCTTCGTTTAGCCGGCCAATCAACTGTGATTGGTGTTATGCATGTGACGTTTGCCAAACAGGGACAAGTCGAATTGAAGAATATCGCCTTATTGCCAGCTTATCGGGGACAAGGTTATGGGCAACAAGCACTCGGTGATTTGAAACAGATGATGGCTGACTTAGGGTATCGAACATTGCTGGTAGGCACTGGGGATGGTAGCTTAGCGGCAATTGCCTTCTATCTACGCCAGGGATTTCGCTTTGATCATATTCGTAAAGGCTTTTTTGAACAATATCAAGCACCAATTATCGAAAATGGGATTCAATTGCAGGATATGGTGGTTTTGAGTCAACCACTATAAGAGGCCAACATAAAAAGGCCTAGGACAAAAAATGCTTTTGGTCCTAGGCCTTTTTATCATTAATCCTTTTAATTTAAGTCTGAAGGTTGTTCAAATGGGTAAACAAACCCCCATTGGGCGCGAGCGTCGGTCATAATGTCCATGACGTCGCTTGTTAGGGCGAGTGTGTCATTTGCTTGATGACCTCGAACAACTTCTTGGAAGTCGTGTAATTCGTAGTTCATAGCGTTGGTAGCATCGCCCGCTTGGATGATTTGAGTAGTCCCATCAGGGAAGGTTAATTGGGCCTTATCTGGTCGTGGATAATCATCGACGGTCACATAACCTTTTTCATAAACGAGGACGCCTTGTTTAGGCATCTTTGCGTGAAGATTAAGGGTAACAGTTACCATTTCTTGATGGGCATTGTTAAGGAGGAGTGTTGATTGTTGGTCGACACCGGATTCTGATGGGACCCATTGGGTGGCAATCAATTCTGGCTTAGCACTCAGCATCCGCCGCGCAAATGCGAGGGCGTAAACACCGATATCTAACATCGCGCCACCGGCTAATTCAGGGTTGAAAAAGCGATTGGTTGGATCAAGTTCTTTGAAGCTCCCAAAAGTAACCTGAATTGATTTTAGGGCCCCTAAATCTTGAGCAACTTGTTGACGTTCAATTTCTGCAAAAAGTGGCATATGATAAATCGTCATGGCTTCGGCTAAGATTAAATGCTTTTCGGCCGCTAGTGCTTTAGCAGCGTTTAATTCGCGGCGGTTCATGGTGATGGCCTTTTCGCAAAAGACATGTTTACCAGCGTTTAAACTCGCCATAATCCCATCGAAGTGATAGTTGTGAGGTGTGGCGACGTAGATAATATCAATGGCAGGATCGGCCAACATCTCAGCGTAACTACCATAAGCATGAGGGATATGATATTGTTGGGTGAAGGCGGTTGCCTTTTCTAATGAACGAGAAGCAGCACCATAGATTTGGCCGTCCGGTTGGTTGAAGTAAGTTGCAAAACTACCGGCAATATTGCCTAGACCCATAATGCCCCAGTTAAGAGTTGTCAAATAAATCAGTCCTTTACTATCGTAATCGGTTCCAAACGATATTATAACAATAAAAAAACAAAATAGGAATTAAAGGCAATTAAGCAGATTAAGCATTGGTCTTCGAGGTAATTTTGTGTACAATATAAAGTAGATTGAACGAAGTAGAGGCAGATTAGTGGCGAAGAAGAAAAAACGGCGCACGACCAAAAAATGGTACAACACTAAAAAGAGACAACCGACAGAATGGCTAGTCGTCCTGTTGGGCGTTTTATTTGCTCTGGGAGTTGGGTTAGTCCTATATATTCAATACACCGGTGCACAAACTCAGGAACGCTTAGCCAATGAGGCCAAACAAGAAGAATTAGCTAAAGTGAAGAAGAAAAAAGAATTCATTAATCAATTAGCACCCTATGCACAAGAATTACAACAAAAATACCATGTACTTTCTAGTATTACACTGGCCCAAGCCATCTTAGAAAGTGATTGGGGCAAAAGCTCACTTGCAGCGGATTACCATAACTATTTTGGGATTAAAGGCGATGACCCGGATAATACCAAAGAGATGACCACTAAGGAATACTTGAATGGCCAATGGGTGACGACTACCGCGCGCTTTCGCGTTTACCGTGACTATCGCGAGTCTATGTTAGATCACGTCTTACTCTTTGCGCACGGGACCTCTTGGGATCATAATCATTATCAACACGTTGTGGCAGCCACCAATTATACACAGGCAGCCCAAGCGCTCAAGCAAGATGGTTATGCAACGGATCCTAATTATCCGGAGAAGTTAATCGAACTCGTCAAGACCTATCGATTGGACCAATTTGATTGATAAACACTATAAATAATCTTGTTTATGATAATAAATCTTGAAAAGTCTTAATTAAAGTTGTCGCTAGCTTTTATTTGTGGTAACCTATTTTTAATTCAATTTCAGAAAACAAGGGAGTGCTAGGTGTGCGGTTATTAGAGGAACGTATTAAAAAAGATGGTCAGGTTTTAGGAGAAGATGTATTGAAGGTTGACAACTTCTTAAATCATCAAGTTGATCCAGAACTCATGGCAGCGATGGGTGAAGAGTTTAAGCGATTATTTGAAGGTGCCCCAATTACTAAAATCCTAACGGTTGAATCATCAGGCATTGCCCCAGCAGTCTTTGCTGGCCTTGCTTTCCACGTTCCCGTTGTTTTTGCACGTAAGCACAAGAGTTTAACACTCCAAGATAATATGTATAGCGCAACTGTTTATTCATATACGAAGAAAGTTAACAACCACATTTCAATTTCTAAGAAATTCTTGAACGAAAACGATCGTGTTTTAGTGATTGATGATTTCTTAGCAAACGGTCAAGCAGTTGAAGGCTTATTAGAAATTATCGACCAAGCTGGTGCCCAACTCGAAGGGGTCGGCATTGTCATCGAAAAAACATTCCAAAAGGGTCGCGAGTTATTAGACCAACGCGGCATTCACGTTGAATCATTAGCACGGATTGCTGCTTTTGAACAAGGCGAAGTGGTCTTCTTAGACGAAAATAACGAAAATTAATTTGAAAAAGAGGCTGGGACAAAAGTAAAATTTGTCTCAGCCTCCTTTTTGATATCCGTACTTTAATAGTCTAAACGTGTTCTATAAGTCATATCCTTCTGGTTAACCCTGAATGTCAAATGATTGCTTACAGCAATCATTCGCCAGTCTGTGTTAATCCTCGGGATATCCCGACTTATGGCACACTCCCTTTTTTTGTGCAAAAAATATCAAGATTTAGTTAAAGTACTAGGTAGTTAGGGGCAGAATTCGCTATAATAGAGGTATCTGAGAATTGAAGTCATGTGCATA
The DNA here is from genome assembly GCA_002953655.1 of Latilactobacillus sakei. Classification (NCBI taxonomy): domain Bacteria; kingdom Bacillati; phylum Bacillota; class Bacilli; order Lactobacillales; family Lactobacillaceae; genus Latilactobacillus; species Latilactobacillus sakei. Next base: position 1,724,938 of record CP025839.1, on the reverse strand, counting down.
AGAAAGTAGGTAGAAAGATGCCAGTTATTTATCCGGGTCAAACGATTGGAATTATTGGAAATGATCAACGTGCGTACATGTTAGCTTTAAAAGCTAAGGAAATGGGCTACCGCGTTGCGGCAATTGTCACCGAACAGACACAAGATTCATCATTAGCCGCAGTACTTGATATTCAGATTGAAGGCGATCCACAGCAATACGAAACGCTCGCACGCTTAGGCGATTGTTGCCAGGTGCTCACGTATACGGATGAATCGCTCGATGAAACACTATTAGAACAATTAGTACAAGATTACAATGTCCCCCAAGGTAGCGATGCGCTCTCAATGACGCAAGATCGTTACCTCGAAAAGGTCTTCTTAAATGATCTTAATATCAATATCTCGCCATATGTGACAGTTGTCGATAAGACGGATATTGAACAAGGGGTCGATTCAATTGGTTATCCTTGTATTTTAAAACCGATTCAACGTGGTTTTGGTCGGCAATATCATCAATACCTTGAATCACCAGCCGATTTGGCCAAAATGGACGATACGCTGGAATTGGGCGCTTACCTATTGGAATCGTGGGTCCCTAAACAACAAGAATTGGCCGTGATGGTTGCCAAGGATTATGAAGGCCAAGTGGTCACGTTACCGATTATTGAAAATCAAATGCAAGATCAGGATTTACAATTATCGATTACACCAGCCCGCATTGATCAGGATGTCGCAGAAGAAATTGAACGCTTAGCGACTGTGATTGGTCAGAATTTAGACTATATCGGGATTTTTGGGATTGAGTTCTTCTTGACCGCAGATATGAATATCTATATCAAACGAATCATTACCGCACCTCATGAAACTGGGGATGTGCTTAATCGTATTTTGAACTTCTCACAATATGAATACCACTTAAAGGCAATTTGCCAGTTAGCAATCGGGCCTTCACGCTTAAATAACGCAGGGGTTTGTTTAAGAACAACACCTGAACAATGGCCATTGGTTCAAACACAAATGAAGATTAAGCCGGATTGGTATTTCAACCGTTGCCAGACAATTGGGACGCAAGAAAGTGGCTATATCACGGCCGTCGGGCATAATATTCAACCACTATTAGATAATTTCGAAGCAGCCGAATTAATTTAAAAAGAAATCGACCGTTAGTTGATGCTTTCAACTGAACGTACTTGGAGGAAGAAACATGTTAGAACGTTATACACGCCCAGAAATGGGTGCCATCTGGACTACTGAAAATCGTTACCGAGCTTGGCTCGAAGTTGAAATTTTAGCCGTGGAAGCCTGGGCTAAGTTAGGCGACATTCCAGCGGAAGACGCTGCTAAAGTGCGTGCTAACGCGAGCTTTGACGTTGAAGAAATCAATCGCTTAGAAACAATTACACACCATGATGTGGTCGCTTTTACCCGCGCGGTTTCCGAATCATTGGGTGCCGAAAAGAAATGGGTGCACTACGGTTTAACGTCTACAGATGTTGTTGATACCGCCCAAGGTTATATTTTAAAACAAGCCAACGACTTAATTCGGGCCGATATCGAACGATTCATGGCGGTTTTGAAGCAAAAAGCTTACGAATATCAAAATACGGTGATGATTGGCCGGACACACGGTGTGCACGCTGAACCAACAACGTTTGGTTTGAAGTTAGCGACTTGGTATGCTGAAATGAAACGGAATCAAGCACGTTTTGAACGGGCTGCAGCAGGCGTTGAAGCCGGTAAAATCAGTGGGGCAGTTGGTACTTTTGCAAACATCTCACCAGAAATCGAAGCGTACGTGACGGAACACCTCGGCATTCGCGCCCAAGATATTTCAACACAAGTCTTGCCACGTGATTTGCATGCTGACTATATCAATACGATGGCAGTTGTCGCAACATCAATTGAACATTTTGCCACTGAAATTCGTCATTTACAACGTACCGAAGTTCGCGAAGTGGAAGAATTCTTTGCTAAAGGTCAAAAGGGTTCTTCAGCAATGCCACATAAACGTAATCCAATCAGTTCTGAAAACGTTAGTGGCTTAGCCCGCGTCATTCGTGGCCACGTCGTTACGGGGATGGAAGATGTTTCATTATGGCATGAACGGGATATTTCACATAGTTCAGCAGAACGAATTATCTTACCTGACACGACGATTTTATTAGACTATATCCTAAATCGCTTCACACGCATTATTGAAAAACTAACGGTTTTCCCAGAAAAAATGAAAGCTGACATGAATTTAACGCACGGCTTGATTTACAGCCAACGGGTCCTATTGAAGTTAGTTGATTCTGGTTTAAGCCGGGAAGCAGCTTATGATTTGGTGCAACCTAAAACAGCCCTTGCATGGGATGAACAAAAAGATTTCCGTCAATTACTAGAAGCAGATCCAAAGGTTATGGCGCAATTAACACCAGCAGAAATGGACGACGCCTTCGATTACCACTGGCACCTCAGCCAAGTCCAAACAATCTTTGACAGAGTATTTAAATAAGAGTGGTTTTGTTAGTGGGTAACTTCTGAGGATTAGGCTAATCAGGCGAATAACCGACAAAGTCGGTTGTTTGACTGAAGGACTAAACGCAAGAAGTTGCTGACAAAAGCACGTTTCAAAATAAGAGTGGTTTTGCCAACGGGGTAGGCTCTGAGCACTAGCAAAGTGTCGTGAATAAGCGATGGAATCGATTATTTACGATGCAAAGCTAGGCACAAGAGGCTGTTGGGAAAAGCACGTTTCAAATAAGAGTGGTTTTGTTAGTGGGTAACTTCTGAGGATTAGGCTAATCAGTCAAATAACCGACAAAGTCGGTTATTTGACTGAAGGACTAAACGCAAGAAGTTGCTGACAAAAGCACGTTTCAAAATAAGAGTGGTTTTGCCAATGGGGTAGGTTCTGAGCACTAGCAAAGCGTCGTGAATAAGCGATGAAATCGATTATTTACGATGCAAAGCTAGGCACAAGGGGCTGTTGGAAAAAGCACGTTTCAAATAAGAGTGGTTTTGCCAACGGGGTAGGCTCTGAGCACTACTCAAACATCAAAAAAACGGCGCTGGGACAAAATTAATTTTGTCTTTAGCGCCGTTTTTTGTATTCAAATTTTGATAGTTTAAACGTGTTCTACCAGTGTTAACGCCGAATGGCAAACGATTGCTAACGCCATCATTCGCTACTCTCTGTTAATCCTCAGGAGATACCCGACTGATGGCACACTTTCGTTTTTTAGCGCCAAATAAATTCCGATTCAAATGCACATTGATGGTGTTGATTGCTGAGGGCGAGTTCAAAGGCTTTTTGCCCCAATGTGAAGAAATGGTGGTCAATGGTGGGCATTTTTAGGAGGAAACTCGAGAGTTGTTTTTCCTGCCCAATTAAAATGGGGACAGGAAGTTGGTGGTCCCAATGATATTGCCGTACGCCAGCCGCGATATCATCACCGTTAGTAAAATAGCAATTAAGAGCCGGTTGGCGGGCAATCAGTTGTTCGGCAGCGCGGTAGCCATCTTCAAAAGAGCGCATGCCACCAATCATCAATTGCTGGTCCGGTTTTTGGTGGAAAACTTGTTGATAAGCCCCTGTGACGGCCACCCAAGTGGGACTTTTAGCTAAGTTACGGCTTAAGAGCAGCCCGATTTGTTGAACTTTAAGTGATTTAAGGTAGTCAAAGGCGGCTAAATAGGCCGGTTCACGGTTGGAATACACCGCTGAAATATGATGCTGCCCGGGATTTTCACAGCAAACAATCTGACCGTAGCGTGTATAGTCTTCTAAAACCGCTAGTGGCAGTTCGTGCGAGGTAAAAATCAACGCCGTAAAATTCTTCCGCTTCAATTGCTCGAGGTAATCGCGCTCAACGCTCCGGTTATATTCAGAAGGCAGTAATACGATGTGATAGCCACTCGAAAAAGCGGCGTCCATGATCCCGTTTAAGAGTTGATTGAAATAGGGATGATCATTGTGTGGTAGGACGACCCCGATATTTTTATTTTGGCCAAAACTTAAATCACGCGCCAAACTATTGGGGACGTAATCCAGTTGCTTGATGACCGCTTCAATCGCTTCTTTGGCAGTATCAGACACGTATTTTTGTTGATTTAAAACGCGGGAGACGGTCGAAACCGAATAGCCGCTTTTTCTAGCAATATCACGAATGGTTGGCATGATTTTAACCTACTTTTTGATTAACTTTTGTAATGTATTTTTTAATCCCGTAGCTAAAGCCGCTATGATGATTGGTTTTAGTAATAAATTGACCGGCAGCTTGAATCTGATCACTGGCATTGCCCATCACAATGGGGTGCCCGACGATACTTAACATTGATAAATCATTTTGACCGGCACCAAAAGCAGCACAGTCGGCGGGGGTCAAGTCGGCATTTTTGAGAATTGTTGTTAGAGCTTGCGCTTTAGTCGCTTGTTGACTGGTGATTTCTACGTACATTGTACCTGATTGTTGCACGGAAATACTAGGTAAGTGAAGTTGGTTAATAAATTGCAAAACGGCTGTCCGTTGTTCGTCATCTGGGAGCATCAACATGACCTTAAAAATTTTGATGAATGGGTTTTTCAACTGTTCGTCAAAATTAATGATGGTCGGTAAGAGTCCGGTGAGTTGGGCCTCAGTTTCAATTCCGGCATCGATTTTTTGTGTGTACCAATGTTGTAAATCATAGGCGCTTAAACTGATGTCGCTAAATTCGGTTTGTAATGCAGCGACTAGTTGGGCGACGGTCGTTGTCATAAGTGGATATTCGGCGAGGACCATGGGAAATAAATCGGTGGGTTTGTAGATGAGCCCGCCATTAAAAGCGACTTGGGGGGTTGTCAGTTCGAGTTGTGCAACCGTCGCTTGCATTTCTTGTGGCGAACGGGCTGACACTAATGAGATTGGTAGCGGGCTTGTTTTGACCGTTGCGATATCTTTTTCGGAAAGTTGCCCCGCTTGGTTTAACAATGTGCCGTCTAAGTCAGAAAAAATATATTTAATCATAATGAATGCCACCTTTCTTGGATTAATGTGAGTATAATTTATGAAACGCGTCCCAGGTCAAGGCATAAGATTGACTAGAATTGTAATCCGTTTACTAAGGCGTGTTCGCTTTTTTCTACCTATCTAGTTTGTTATAATAAAGACTAATTGCAATTACGGAAGGATGACTATATTTGTCTGAACAAGAGCTCTTAAAAGGAATGAATCCCGAACAAGCTGAGGCGGTGCTAACAACTGAAGGACCACTGTTAATTATGGCGGGTGCCGGCAGTGGTAAAACGCGGGTATTAACGCACCGTGTTGCGTATTTAATTGAAGAAAAACATGTATTGCCATGGCGCATTTTAGCCATCACTTTTACCAATAAAGCAGCGCGCGAAATGCGTGAACGGGTGGGCAATTTACTAGGCGAAGGCGCTCAAGATGTTTGGGTTTCAACCTTCCATGCCCTTTGTGTGCGGATTTTACGGCGGGAAATTGAACAAATCGGCTACAACCGGGCCTTCACGATTGCGGATCCTTCTGAACAATTGACGTTGATGCGTCATGTTTGTCGGGATTTAGATATTGATACTAAAAAATATGAACCCAAAGCAATTTTAGGGACCATTAGTAAAGCGAAAAATGCGCTTCAAACACCAGCTGACTATCAAGGTTTAGCGAATGGGCCGTTTGAAAAGATGGCGGCCAAATGCTATACAGAATATCAAAAACGACTCCATCAAAACCAAGCGCTTGATTTTGATGATTTAATCATGCAAACAATTCGCTTATTTAGAGAAAATAAGGAAACTTTGGCGCATTATCAAGAAAAATTCCAATATATTCACGTTGATGAATATCAAGATACCAATGAAGCACAATACACATTGGTGAATATGTTAGCTGAGAAGTACCAAAATCTCTGTGTTGTGGGGGATGCCGATCAAAGTATTTATGGTTGGCGGGGTGCTGATATCAGCAATATCATGAACTTCGAACATGATTACCCAGACGCTAAATCAGTCATGTTGGAACAAAATTATCGGTCAACCAAGACCATTTTGGAAGCCGCGAATGGGGTCATTAATCGCAATACTTTCCGGAAACCCAAGGAATTGTGGACCCAAAATGAAGAAGGCCAACCGATTACGTATTATCGAGGCCAGAGTGAACGCGACGAATCTTTATTTGTCATTACGAAGATCCAAGAAGAAATGCAAAAAAATCACCGCAAGTATGGCGACTTTGCAGTGCTATATCGGACTAATGCGCAATCTCGGACAATTGAAGAAGCGTTTGTTAAAGCTAACATGCCTTATAAAATGGTCGGCGGACATAAATTCTACGACCGGAAAGAAATTAAGGATATCCTCGCTTATTTACGTTTAGTGGTTAATGCGGCCGATTCAATGAGTTTTGAACGAATCGTCAACAGCCCTAAACGGGGGATTGGCCCGGGCACGCTTGAAAAATTAGGCCAGTTTGCTGATGATCACCAATGGTCATTATTAGAAGCGGCACAAAATGCTGAATTATCAACGATTCCTGCTAGAAGTCGCAATACTTTAATCGACTTTGGGAATGTCATTGGCGATTTGGCGAAGATGCGTGAATTCTTAAACGTGACGGACTTGACCGAACAATTATTGGATAAGACCGGCTACAAGAAGGCACTCGAAGTTGAAAATACATTAGAAGCGCAAACCCGTCTAGAAAATATTGAAGAATTACTCTCAGTTACTAAGCAATTTGATGAACATTATGAACTCGAAGAAGAAGATAGTGATTTATTTGTGGACTTCTTAGCGGAATTATCATTGGTTTCTGATTTGGATTCTGTTGAAGAAGAAGCTAGTGAAGTCACCATGATGACCTTGCATGCGGCTAAAGGCCTTGAGTTCCCAGTGGTCTTTTTAATGGGGATGGAAGAAGGTATTTTTCCACTATCACGGGCGTTATTAGAAGAAGACGAGTTAGAAGAGGAACGACGTTTGGCGTATGTTGGGATTACCCGTGCTGAAAGTAAGCTTTATTTAACGAATGCATACTCACGGATGTTGTACGGTCGTCAACAAAGTAATCAGGCCTCCCGATTTGTCGGCGAAATTGACGATCAGTTATTGGATTATGCAAACGGTAATGCCGGTAGTATTCCCGAACGTAAATTACCATTTGGCAAGTCAAATAGCTACGCCAGAGCAACTGCTACGACGTATAATGGCCCTAAAACCACGACTAGCCATAAAATCGCTGACACAACCGGTGGCGATAAGAGTGGTAGTTGGCAAGCAGGCCAAAAAGTCCAACATAAGAAGTGGGGCATTGGCACAGTCGTCAAGGTTAACGGCACAGGCGGCGATCAAGAACTAGACATCGCCTTCAAGGAACAAGGTGTTAAGAGACTACTAGCAAGCTTCGCACCAATCGAAAAAGTAGAATAAAGTGCGTTGCCGACGGTTATCTTCTGAGGATTAGCATCATCAGGCGGATTACCGACAACGTCGGTGAGCTGACTGATGACGCTAACCGGAAGAAGATGTCGGAAAAAGCACGTTTCAAAATCAGAGTGCGACGACAGGCGTTTATGCATTGAGGATTAGTGGCATATCGTGAATAACCGGCAAAGCCGGTGGTTTGCGGTATGTAACTAACCGGAAGCGTATGTCTGCCGGAGCACGTTTAAAATCAGAGTGCGACGGTAGGCGCCTATATTTTGAGCATTAACTGGATTTGACGAATTGACGATGTAATCGACGATTTGGCAAATTTTGTTAAGCACAGAAATATGCCTGCTGGAACACGTTTAAAATCAGAGTGTCTTTTTGTTGTGTTTAGCAACTGAGCCTTAATACAAAATAGCACTTAATCAAGGTTTTAAGATTAAGCGGAAGTTGTTACCACAAAAAGCACGTTTTAATCCAACAAAGGAGTGTCCAATATGGGTTTAGCCAAACCAGTTGAAGATTATACCCAGAGTGAGGCGGCTTCACTTGCGCAACAATTGCGTGATCAATTAGCCGACTACAGTCAGGCGTACTATACACAGGATGCGCCCTTAGTGGAAGATCATGTGTATGATGAACTATATCGCGATTTAGAACAGCTCGAAGCCGCTTTTCCGGTCATCGTTACTAATGATTCACCAACCCAAAAAGTCGGTGGACAGGTCTTACCAGGTTTTAAAAAAGTCACGCATGAGATTCCGATGTTATCGATGGGGGATGTCTTTTCTGAAGCCGAGTTGGCGGCGTTTGACCAACGGTTACGGAAAAATACCGAAACAGAGATTGATTATAATGTTGAGTTAAAAATCGATGGCTTAGCGATTGATTTAATTTATGAAAAAGGTCGCTTTGTTCGCGGTGCCACGCGGGGGAACGGGACAATTGGCGAAGATATTACTCAGAATTTAAAGACCATCAAAGCGATTCCACAAAAACTAACGCGCCCTGTTTCAATCGAGGTCCGTGGCGAATGTTACATGCCCAAAGCGGCTTTTGCGGATTTGAATCAAAAACGAGAAGCAGAAGGCCAAGCGCCATTTGCTAATCCCCGGAACGCGGCGGCTGGTAGTTTACGCCAATTGGATGCTAAGGTGGCAGCCGCTCGTCAATTGAGCGCCTTTATTTATACGATTGTCACGTTTGATGATGTGCAAGTGACAACGCAAAGTGAGGCCCTCCATGTTTTAGCGGAATTAGGCTTTAACGTGAATCCAACGTCTGTTGTTTGTCAAAATATGGCTGAAGTACAGGCATTTATCGAACAATACCAAGGAACACGGAACGATTTGGCGTACGGCATCGATGGGGTTGTGTTAAAAGTAAACGACCTCGCGCTCCAACGTCAATTAGGTAATACAGTCAAAGTGCCCCGTTGGGAAATTGCCTATAAATTTCCACCTGAAGAAGCGGCCACTGTTGTTCGTGAAATCGAATGGACTGTTGGCCGAACGGGAGTTGTGACACCAACAGCGGTGATGGATCCGGTTCAACTAGCGGGAACGACCGTTGCGCGGGCATCGTTACACAATGCGGATATGTTGCGTGACAAAGATGTCCGCTTGCTTGATACAGTACTTCTGCATAAAGCAGGGGATATTATCCCTGAAATTTCGCAAGTTGTTTTAGCCAAACGCCCTAGCGATAGCCAAGCCTACGGCATACCAACGACTTGTCCATCGTGTGGTCACGATTTAGTGCATCTGGATGAAGAAGTCGCATTACGCTGCATTAATCCAATGTGTCCGGCTCAAATGAAGGAACAACTTACCCATTTTGCTTCTCGGAACGCGATGAATATCGATGGCTTAGGGCCACGGATTATTACCCAATTGTTGGAAAAAGAGTTGATCCACGATGTGGCCGATTTATACCGGTTAACAGCGGATGATTTAGCCCAATTGGATAAATTTAAAGAAAAATCTATTAATAATTTATTAAATGCCATCGATGCTAGTCGCCAGAATTCGCTAGAAAGGTTATTATTTGGGTTAGGGATTCGCCATGTGGGTGCTAAAGCTGCCCGTTTATTGGCTGAACATTTCCAAACCTTAGCAGCCTTGATGGCGAGTGATCAAGAAACCATCATTACGGTTGATACGATTGGCACGATTATTGCCGACAGCCTGGTGACTTATTTTGCGGATAGCCAAGTCCAAACCTTGATGGCAGAATTAGAAGCAGTCGGCGTTAATTTAACTTATACCGGTGTTACTAAAGCCCAAGCAGCAACTAGTGACAGCTATTTTAACGGTAAGACGGTTGTTTTAACAGGTAAATTAGAGCAGTATACACGTGGTGAATTGAAGCAATTGCTTGAAGATAACGGCGCGAAGGTCACAGGTTCTGTTTCTAAGAAGACGGATGCGTTAATTGCGGGTCAAGATGCTGGTAGCAAGCTTGAAAAAGCACAGTCGTTGGCAATCCCCATTATTAATGAAGCCGATTTAGATAATTATTTGGCGCAGTAGGTAAAGTTCGGTATAATAACCAAGAGCGCGCGTTTAATTTACTTAACGCGCTTTAATCGGAATTAAGGAGGCACCATTCTCAGTGGCAAAGTATAAAATATGGGTCGTTGCAGCAGCAACTCTTTTATTGTTAGCAGGTTGCACAAGTCTTCCAGGCACTTCATCGAGTTCAAGTAGTAAAGCGACTAAAAAATTACAAACAACGGGTAAAGTGACCGATAGTATGTATGAAGGCGTAATTGATAATGGTCAGTATAAAACTAGTCAGACTCGAGGATTAACAACGCAACAGAGTAATACCTCTTTTGATGTTAAGAGTCTTGAGAGTGGGCTTCTTAAACTATCCAAAGAACAATTTCCAACTTCAAAATATGTTTTCCAAGAAGGGCAAAGTTTAAAGACCGCTCAAGCGCAAAAATGGTTAGCACGTAAATCAAAAACAAATACAGAGGGCTTAAACCCCGAGGATAATGGTCAAAAAGATCCAAATAAACGGAATCCAATTTACCTTCAACAGATATTGGAACAAGATTATTTAGGCGAAGATGGCAGTATGAAGGGCATGAGTATTGGCCTAGGGATGAATCAAGTTGATTATTATACCAAGGAACAATACGGTGCAACGTTTGAAACGAAGATTTCAAAAGCAATGATGACCCAACAAGGCAAACAAATGGCTAACAAGGTTTTAAGCCGGATGCGTCAAAAGAAGGGCCTCAGCGATACGACAATTGTCATCGGGCTTTATAAACAAGCCCCTAAGGATAGTTTAGTTGGTGGCACATTCTTCGCTTATGGGGTCAGCAAAAAAGGCAGCACGACGATTGATTCATGGCACGAATTGAATCAGGAAAATCAGGTACTACCAGTGGTAAATGATGAAAAAGCAATTAATCAAGACGACGCGACAGCTTTTAACAGTTTTAAAACACAAGTTGAAACGTTCTTCCCGAACTTAAGTGGTGTGACCGCTCAGACGCATTATGAAGAAGGCGTCTTAGCAGGTATGAATATCACGGTTAATACGCAATTCTACAGTGAAACGGAAATTATGAGTTTTACACAGTATATTGCGACAGCCGCGGATAAGTATTTACCACGTAATATTCCGCTGGATATCTCAATTACATCGGCGGAAGGGATGCAAGCCTATGTTGGACGTGCATCAGGGAGCAAGGGCTTTACGACACATGTCTTTGGCAGTTATTAATATTAAATAAAGTATTCAAAAAGCCCCCGCTAATCACCTTAATAGGTGATTAGCGGGGGCTTTTTTTAATTAGAGGGCTTTAATGGCATGTGCAATCACTTTTTCTAGGGGCTGCATCACTTGTGCTGAAGCCCAGTCAAATGTGAGTTGTTTAATGGTTGCAACACTTGGCATTGGTTTGAATTTTTCTTTTTTAGGTTGTGCTTTTTTAACAGGTGCTGGTTGTTTAGTAGCAGTAGTTGCTGGTGTTTGTTGTTCGCTAACGGCAGGTGCAGCTTCTGCAACCGGTTGAGCGGTCGTTTGGGTTGTTGTTGCAACGTCTTCAGTATCACCAGTTTCAGCAGGTGCAGTTTGGCTCGTTGTGCCATCCGCATATTCCCAATAGTGTTGTGTTTGACCGTTGATAGTTTCTTCAACTTCAACAGGAGAATCATCATTGAAGTCCATTTCTAACCAAGCATCATTCACTTCTTCTTCAGCCGCCCGTTCTTCGGCGGCTTTTGCTTGCATTTCTGGGGTGATGCCTGAGAAAGTAACACCGACAGTAGAAGTAGCAGCTGAAACGGATTGTTGTTGAATTGTTAGTCCTGCGAATAAGCTAAGGCTAGCAACGGCTAAAAAACGAGTAAATGATGTAATGGTCATAATAAGTTCCTCCTTGAAATAATGATTAAATGATTATTTCTTATAACGTATTTGTCTAGACAATTATATAACTTTAATCGTATGGTTGTCTATCATTCATTGTTATGAATAATATCGAGTCCTAATCAGTTGTATAAGATATATTGTTGGCAGTAATGATAAAACTAATTAGGGTAAAAAGTTTTAATTAGCAACTAATGATAACGATTACAAGAATAAGTTATAGAAAACGACCAAATTCCGGGTGATGTCACTTTCATCTAAGGTAATATATGGTAAAATTAATCAGAATGGATAAATAGTGACTGAATTAGAAAAGGGGTTTACTCATGATTGATAAAAAACAAGTTCAGCATGTCGCAGAACTTTCCAAATTAGCTTTCAGTGATGAACAATTAGAACAATTCACTGAACAACTTGCCGACATCATGAAAATGACTGATGAATTAAACGAAGTGGATACCACAGGTGTTCCCGTAACGACTCATGTAAATGGCCTCAAGAACATTGTTCGCGAAGATGTTGCCCAACCAGGGACAGATCGTGAAATTTTAATGAAGAATGCACCAGATTCAGCAGATGGCTTATTGAAAGTGCCTGCTATCATGGACAAGGAGGAAGCCTAACCGTGGATTATTTAAACGAAGATTTACAAAGTGTTCATGACAAACTAGTTGCTGGTGACTTAACGGCTAGTCAATTAGTAACGGATACATTAGAAACGATTAAAACCAAAGAACAACAAGTTGATGCTTTCTTAACAATTGATGAAAAAGGCGCTCAAGAAGCGGCTGCTAAAATTGATGCCCAACCAATCGATGCTGATAACTTATTAGCCGGGATGCCAATTGGGATTAAAGATAACTTATTGACAGACGGTGTGACGACAACGGCTGCTAGCAAGATGCTTGCTAACTTCAAACCTGTTTTTGATGCGACTGTTGTTGAAAAATTAAAGGCTAAAAAGGCCATCATGATTGGTAAAACTAACTTAGATGAATTTGCCATGGGTTCTTCAACGGAAACGTCTGCTTTCAAGAAGACTAAAAACCCTTGGGACCTGGATAAAGTGCCTGGTGGTTCTTCAGGTGGCTCAGCGGCTGCTGTTGCCGCTGGTGAAGTGGTGGCTGCTTTAGGGACAGATACTGGTGGTTCAATTCGCCAACCCGCTGCTTTTAACGGGATTGTCGGTATCAAACCAACTTATGGCCGTGTGTCACGTTGGGGTGCCATTGCTTTTGCTTCAAGTCTTGATCAAGTCGGGGTCTTTAGCCGAACGGTTGCTGACAATGCAACTGTTTTACAAGCCATTAGTGGTCATGATGAAAAAGATAGTACCAGTGCTGACTACGAAGTGCCTGATTTCCGGGCTGTTTTAAACGGCGACATCAAGGGCATGAAGATTGCCGTGGCCAAAGAATACATGGCAGAAGGTGTTGAACCAGCTGTTAAGGCCCAAATCGAAGCTGCTATTGAAACCTTTAAGTCATTGGGTGCAACAGTTGAAGAAGTTAGCTTGCCACATTCTCAATATGCGGTTCAAACTTACTACATCATCGCTTCAAGTGAAGCCTCATCTAACTTGTCACGTTTTGATGGCATTCGTTATGGTTACCGTTCACCTGAAGCTAAGACACTTGAAGATGTTTACGTTAAATCACGTTCCGAAGGCTTTGGCGATGAAGTGAAACGGCGGATTATGCTTGGGACATTTGCGTTATCATCAGGTTTCTACGATGCTTACTTCAAAAAAGCAGGTCAAATGCGGACGTTAATCATTCAAGATTTTGAAAAAGTCTTTGAAGATTACGATTTAGTTGTGGGTCCTACAACCCCAACAACTGCCTTCAAACTAGGTGACAAGGTCACAGATCCGGTCACAATGTATATGAATGATATCTTAACGATTCCTGCTAACATGGCTGGCTTACCAGCAATGTCAGTACCTGCTGGTCTTGTTGATGGCATGCCAGTTGGGTTACAAATTATTGGGAAAGCCTTCGACGAAGAATCAGTTTATCGTGCCGGTTATGCCTTTGAACAAGCCACAGAATTTAACAAAAACGTACCAAGCTTTAAAGGAGGACAAGCCTAATGAATTTCGAAACAACAATCGGACTTGAAGTGCATATTGAATTAAAAACCAACTCAAAAATGTACAGTCCATCTCCTGTTAATTATGGTGCAGAACCTAATACCAATACGAATGTTATCGACTGGGGTTATCCTGGGACATTGCCTACTTTGAATAAGGGGGCTTATACACTGGGGATGATGGTTGCAACAGCGTTACATGCTGATATTGCGCGCGATACTCATTTTGATCGAAAAAACTATTTCTACCCAGATAATCCCAAGGCTTATCAAATCACACAATACGAACAACCACTTGGTAAAGACGGCTATATCGAAGTTGATGTTGATGGTCACAAGAAACAAATCGGGATTGCTGAATTGCATGTCGAAGAAGATGCCGGCAAGAATACCCATGGTTCAGACGGCTATTCATACGTCGATTTAAACCGCCAAGGAACGGCCTTGATCGAAATCGTCTCAAAACCTGACATGTCAACACCTGAAGAAGCCTATGCTTACCTTGAAACTTTACGGCAAATCGTTCAATTTACGGGCGCATCTGACGTTAAGATGGAAGAAGGTTCAATGCGGGTGGATACCAATATTTCTGTGCGACCAATTGGCGCTAAGCAATATGGTGTTAAATCAGAATTGAAAAACTTGAACTCGTTTAATCATGTTCGTTTAGGTTTGGCTTATGAAATCAAGCGTCAATCACAACTCTTAATTGCTGGTGAAACAATTCGCCCAGAAACACGTCGTTTTGATGAAAAATCAGGCGAAACCTACTTAATGCGGGTTAAATCTGGTGCCGATGATTACCGTTACTTCCCAGAACCAGATCTACCACCAATGCACATTGGCGATGACTGGTTGAAAGAAGTGCAAGACAATATGCCTGAAATGCCTGCTAAACGCCGGACACGTTACGTTGATGAATTAGGTTTACCAGAATACGATGCGGGTGTCTTAACGAACACGAAGGAAATGTCTGACTTCTTTGAAGCAGCTGTTGCCAATGGTGCTGCACCTAAGCAAGTTTCTAACTGGTTGATGGGCGAAGTGAATGCTTACTTGAACGACAAGCAAATTGACCTTCAAGAAACAGCACTCACCCCAGAACATTTGGCCCAAATGATCAATTTGATCAAAGACGGGATTATTTCATCGAAGATTGCTAAAAAGGTTTTCCAAGAAATTATCCAAAATGATACAGATCCAAAAGCATGGGTTGAAGCTAAAGGCATGGTGCAATTATCAGATCCTGCTAAATTAACACCAATTATCACAGGCATCCTTGACGATAATCAACAATCAATTGACGATTTCAAGAACGGTAAAGACCGGGCAGTTGGCTTCTTAGTTGGTAAGATTATGAAGGAAACACGTGGTCAAGCCAATCCGAAAGTGGTTAATGACTTATTGATGGCTGAATTAAATAAACGATAATCGAGAATTAGGAGATTCATATGCAAAAACGTGCACGGTTAATTTATAATCCAACTTCAGGACATGAAGTAATGAAGCGCAGTGTTGCTGATATTCTGGATATTTTAGAACAAGCGGGTTATGAAGCGAGCGCTTATCAAACAACACCTGAACCAGCATCAGCGCAAAAAGAAGCGACACGTGCTGCCAAGGATAACTTTGATTTAGTGGTTGCCGCCGGTGGTGATGGCACAATCAATGAAGTAGTCAACGGGATTGCAGGACTAACAAAACGCCCTAAAATGGCGATTATTCCTGCCGGGACAACTAATGATTATGCGCGTGCTTTGAAAATTCCGCGTGACAATCCAGTGGATGCAGCGAAGGTGATTTTAAAAAATCAAACGCTCAAAATGGATATCGGTCAAGCAAACGATAATTATTTCATGAATATCGCCGGGGGCGGTTTGTTGACAGAGTTGACGTATGAAGTCCCTTCTGATTTCAAATCAATCTTTGGTTATTTAGCGTATATTGTCAAAGGCGCAGAAATGTTGCCTCAGATTAAGCCGATTCAGATGCACCTTGAATATGATGAGGGGACTTATGACGGCCAAGCATCATTATTCCTATTAGGGTTGACGAATTCGGTCGGCGGGTTCGAACAAATTGCGCCTGACGCACAATTGGATGACGGTAATTTCTCATTAATCGTGGTCAAGACGGCTAATATGGCCGAATTAGTTCATTTGATGGCGCTTGTCATTAAGGGTGGAAAGCATGTCAATGACCCACGGATTATTTATACGAAGACGTCTAAGTTAGTGGCGCGACCAGCTGATAAAAACGATAAGATGATGATTAATCTAGATGGTGAATACGGTGGCGATGCGCCAATGACATTTATTAACTTACAACAGCACATTGAAATGTACGTTAATAAAGAAGCGATTCCGGATCACGCGATCACAACGGAGACACCAGAAGAGCTCGCAGCAGAAAATCAATTCGTTAAAGAAGTCGAAGAAATATCGAAAGAAGATATCGACGGTGACGGTAAAATAGGTTAAACTAAACTATTAAGCGAAAAGAGTCCGGCGCAAAACCTAGTTTTGTTTCAGACTCTTTTTAAACAACAAAAAAGAGGTTACTATGAAAATTCAAGCACCAGTAAGAAAAAATGAAAAGTTAACGGTTGATATTATGGATTTGACCTATGAAGGCATGGGCGTTGCCAAAGTTGACAACTACCCATTATTCATCGAAGGTGTCTTGCCTGATGAACAAGCCGAAGTAGAAGTTACAAAGGTCAACAAACAATACGGTTTCGCACGTTTGGTTAACTTATTAAAGAAAAGCCCAGATCGTGTTGAATCAAAAGCGAATATCTACTCACAAACTGGGATTGCCCCACTACAACACTTGGCATACCCAGCCCAATTAACGTTTAAACGCAATCAAATCTTAAATGTTTTCCAAAAAGCGCATTTAGATATTCCAGTCCAACCAACACTGGGGATGACTGACCCAACTGGTTACCGGAACAAGGCTCAAGTACCTGTTCGGTTTATCGATGGGGCCTTAATGACTGGTTTCTACCGGAAACACAGTCACCAAGTGATGCCAATGGAAGATTTCTATATCCAAGATCCTAAGATTGATGAAGCAATCAAAGTCGTTCGCGATATCTTACGTCGTTTCTACATTGATCCATACAATGAAGATACGCATAAGGGTGTCTTGAGAACGATCATGGTCCGTCGCGGTTATTATAGTCACGAAATGATGATTGTCTTCATTACACGGAGTAAGAAATTACCTGCTGCTCGTGAAATTGCCATCGAAATCAAGAAGGCTCTTCCAGAAGTAGTCAGCATCATGCAAAACGTCAATGCGGCTCAAACCAATGTCATTTTCGGTGATCAAACAAAATTAATCGCTGGCCGTGATTTTATTCGTGACGAATTAATGGGCTTGAAATTTGAAATTTCAGCACAATCATTCTACCAAGTGAACCCAGTGCAAACAGAAGTCCTTTACCAAAAGGCAATTGAAGCAGCTGAATTAACCGGTAATGAAACAGTAATCGATGCTTATTCAGGTATCGGGACAATTTCATTGGCAGTGGCTAAACATGCTAAGCAAGTTTATGGCGTTGAAGTCGTTGAATCAGCTGTCATGGATGCACGTCACAATGCTAAAATCAATGCGATTGATAACGTTGAATTCACACTTGGCAAAGCTGAAGATGTGATGGCCCAATGGCAAACAGACGGCCTTCAAGTCGATGCTTTAATCGTTGACCCACCACGTAAAGGCTTGGAACCAAGCTTTATCGAAGCCGTTGGTCAATTGAAACCGGCTAAGATGGTCTATGTCAGCTGTAACCCAGCAACATTGGCCCGTGATTTAGACTTGTTAGCCGCACAAGGTTACCAAGCAGAAGGCACACAACCAGTGGACATGTTCCCACAAACATTGCACGTCGAATCAGTAACCAAATTAGTATTAAAATAGAGTGTGACATCAGCCGGGGATATCATGAGGATTAGCAGAGGCAGGCGAATAACCGATAAAGTCGGTTGTTTGACTGCTGTCGCTAACCGGAATGATATGGCTGACGGAGCACGTTTAAGAACAAGAGTGCGTCATTAACGGGTACTTTTGAGCATTTGCCTAGTATTGTGAATAATCGGTGCAACCGATTATTTGCGATACGTAGCAAAGCGCAGAAAGTAGTTAATGAAAGCACGTTTAAAAACAAGAGTGTGTCGTCAGTCGGGATACTCTGAGGATTAACACAGAGTCGCGAATAATTGCGAAGCGATTGTTTGTGACTCAGAGTTAACCGGAGGAGTATGACTTACAGAGCACGTTTAAAAGACCGTTTAATCCTCCTTATGGGGATTAGACGGCTTTTTTTAATTGGCTAGGAAGAAAATCGTGCAAAATAGCAACGTTTCGGCTAGAATAAAGCCAATAAGAGAAATGATAAGAGGGTTAACAGATGAAAGTAATTGTTCAATCTAGATTGATGTTATTTGGACAGTGGATCACACGGATTCAAACTAATCACCCGTTGTATCAAATTATTCAACGGAGTTTAACGCTATTATTTCCGTTTGTGTTAATTGGTAGTTTAAGCCAATTAATTCAACTGACATTGTTTAATCGCCATAGTTTTATCGCAAGTATATTTCACCTTTCAGCTTGGCTAACGAAGCACAAGTATATGCAGGTGCCGTTTAATAGTTTAACGAGCTTGACCTTGGGGATTGTGGCAGCAATCGCGGCTTTTGCAACGGCGCGTTACACCGCCAAATATTACCGGCGGGATGAACAACTGGCGAGCATCACGGGCTTAGTCGCCTATCTTTTATTAGCTTTGCGCTATACGCCCAATGGTGAATTGACGTTTAATGCAAATTTGCTGGGGATGGGGGCGCTCTTTTTCGGTTTGTTTATCGGTTATTTGGTGGGACTCGTCTTCAAATGGTTAGGTAAACCCCAACAGGTCGCTAACCCCAATAATGGCTCAATTGTGGGGCGGTCGTTGGCTTCGTTAGTACCGATTACCTTGATTATTCTGGCTGCCGTTTTAGTCGGACTATTACTCAACTGGCTGGAATTTTCGATTTTACCAGATCAGGTTATCTTGAAATTACAAAATTTAAAAGCGAACCAAACCAGTTTGATTTTTTCACTTGGGATCGGGGTCCTCGTTACGATTCTGACATTCTTCGGGCTAACCAGTATGCCAACGCTTGAACAGTTTGGCCGTGATGGGTTTGCCGCAACGGCTAACTTAAATTATGCCTTCTTGCACCATACCCCATGGCATGTGCCGTATCCGTTTACGTTAGGAACGCTTTACGGGCCATTTGGCGCCATTGGCGGGACGGGTGGTACATTGGCCTTAGTGATTGCTATTTTCCTGTTCAGTCGCCAACGTGACCAACATTTGATTGGCCGGTGGTCATTAATACCGGTACTCTTTAATTTCAATAGTGCTGTTTTAACGGGATTGCCAGTTTTAGGGAACGGGTTATATATTATTCCGTTTCTGTTAACGCCACTGGTCAATATGGGGATTGCGGCCCTGGCGATTGCACTCAATTTGATGCCAGCAGTGGTCTACAACGTACCGTTAGGAACCCCGGGATTGCTACAGGCATTTATTGGGACTAATGGTAACTGGATGGCATTGGTCATTAGTTTGCTAAACGTACTGGTCGGGGTTTTGATTTATAAACCATTTATCCAACTTGCTAATCGCTTGCAGGAAGGGGTTGACCAGGATGACTAAATTACAACGAAAAAGTTTAATCCTGCTTGGTTTGAGTTTCTTATTTTTAGGTGCGCTGGTGTGGCCCGCTGCCCAATGGACGCGCCAAAACGTGGCGACTTTAACCAAACGGCATGATTCTAAAATGTCACCGGTGATCTTTGTTCCAGGTAGTAGTGCGACTCAGAATCGCTTTGATGAGTTGGTCACCAAACTGAATAAAAAGCGGGGCAATAAGCATAGTTTATTGAAATTGACTGTCGATACCAATAATCATATCAGTTATTCTGGCGAAATTAAGCCGCGGGATAACGAACCTTTTATCGTGGTTGGCTTTGAAAATAACAAAGATGGCTACAGTAATATTAAGAAACAGGCTAAGTGGTTCTCAATCGCGTTCACGGCATTGGCCCAAAAATACCAGTTTAATAATTTTAAAGCGGTCGGGCATTCGAACGGTGGTTTGATTTACACAGCCTTTTTAGAGAATTATTTTAATCGGGACGACATTACCGTTAAAAAATTAATGACGATCGGCTCACCGTATAATTTTGAAGAAACCTCGTTGGCCCATAAATCGCAAATGTTAACGGATTTTATCGCCAATCGGAAGAAGATTCCCTCGAACTTATCGATGTATTCTATCGCGGGGACTGAGAACTTTGAAAACGATGGGATTGTGCCGGCGCGCAGTGTCGAGGCGGGGAAGTATATTTACCAGGGTCAGGTTAAGCACTATACCGAAATTACGGTTACCGGAGATCAAGCACAACATTCCGATTTACCGCAGAATCAGCAGATTATCAATCTACTCGAGCAATATATTCTTAATAAACCAGGTAACCGCATGAATCAGCCGCCAAAAGCGGGGGCTGATTCAGAAGACGAACAAGAGCACTAAAAAAGGCGCGCTGGACAAATGATTGTCCGGCGCGCCTTTTGAATATTATAGATGTTTGTCCTTATTCGCTAATAATTCGCCAACAGCTGGTAAGCTACCTAAGCTATCGATTGCTTTATTGGGGAGTACGATGGTGTTATTTTGACCGTCCGCAACGTGTTCCATGGCTTCGATATTTTTGAATTGCAAGTAAAGTTCGCCATTATTCACCAAACTAGAGTTGATTAAGTTAATTTGATCCTTAACTGCTTCAGCAACCGTTCTTTGACTTTGGGCTTTCCCCTCAGCTTCCAAGATTTGGGTTTGCTTGTTGGCTTCAGCTTCTAGAATATTTGCTTCCTTAACCCCTTCAGCCTTGCGGATGGCAGCAGCTTTTAGTCCTTCAGCTTCCATAATGTTAGCTTCTTTTTCACGGGAAGCACGGAGTAACTTATTCATTGATTCTTGAATATCATGTGCAACTTGGATGGAATCGATATTGACCCGATCAACATTTAAACCGTAGCCGGCGGTCACAGCACTCAATTGTTCAAAAAGGGTGTGATTAATTTGTTCTGTCCCGTTTAAAACATCGTTTAAATCCATATTCCCGATAATCCCACGCAGTTGGGCCCGAGTATCTTGTACCA
The DNA here is from genome assembly GCA_002953655.1 of Latilactobacillus sakei. Classification (NCBI taxonomy): domain Bacteria; kingdom Bacillati; phylum Bacillota; class Bacilli; order Lactobacillales; family Lactobacillaceae; genus Latilactobacillus; species Latilactobacillus sakei. The sequence continues at coordinate 1,703,838 of CP025839.1, read as the reverse complement.
TACTCAAAACAGAATCCTTATTCTTGTAAACATATGAATTAACATCTGTGATGTGGTATTTAAGTGTTTCTGAAATCATGACCACAACATTATCCTTGGTGATGACTTCTTGTTCCGCTACTTTCAACGGAATTTGTTTCATATTAACCACTTCAGTGATGTGGTATAAAAAGGGGAAGACAAGGTGGAAACCAGGTTCCAAGGTCTTCACGTAAACCCCAAGTCGTTCTAAAATCCCCACTTCACCAGTATGAATCAAGGCAAAAGATGAAAATAAAGTGATGGCAATTAGCACCAAAATGACAATTAATAAAATCGTTAGAAAAATCCCCATATTAAAAACTTCCTCTCCAAAGTAAACTCAGTATTCTAAAATATTGTGTTGGGCCGTAACTGTTAAGTATAATGGTGATACATCAGTGACGACAACCAGTAGACCAGTTTCCGCTGGTCCGGTAACACGGTAATGATATAAGACGCCGAAAAAAGAAATCACGCCCGCCGATTGTGCATCGGGTAGCTGGAATGTTAACCCCAGTAAACGCTCATCTAGCATAATCCGCCTCCTTTGAACATATTGTAGACCATTCAAGTGAAAAGGCAAACAAAAGTGACAACGACGAACAAAATTGTTAGGTCGCTTGTTTGCGGTTAATGAAAATAGTAAACTAAGCGTACTAAGCTTAAGTTGGGGTGAAACGATGAAACGTCGAATGACGCCGATTTTTCAAGATAGTTTTCAAAAGCGCTATTGGCGCCGAATAGTTTTGCTAAGTCTCCTAGCGATTGCGGTGATCACTGGTATTTGGTGGTGGCTCCAAAATCGCACTGATCGACCTAATGAGCAACAATATCCCGTTTTAGGAGCTCAAATTAGTCAAGAAGATGGCTACCAGGATTATCAAATTTTAAAAAAAGAAGGTCTGAAATTCGTTTATTTAAAAGCGACCGAAGGGGCTTCCTATAAAGATGATAATTTCGATAGTAATTATAGTCGGGCAGAGGGTTCAGGACTATCAGTTGGGGTTTATCATTTTTTCAGTTTTGATAGCTCGCCTGAAGATCAGGCCCAACAATTTATTAAATCAGTCGGGCAAGATACCGGGCAATTGCCAATCATGGTTTATCTTTCTTATTACAACGATTATGCACAAAAACCGCCGGCCAAAGCCAAGACACAGCGGGCGCTTGCGCGATTTGTAACACTTATCAATCAGTATTATCATCAAGATTGTATTATCGGCGGTGCACCAGCATTATTGAAGCGTTATGTACCAACAAAAGGGACTTATCCATTGTGGCAAACAACGCAACAACGGCCAACAGTTGGGACTAAGAATGGTTTTTGGCAGTATACCACTGCTAGTAAAATACCGGGTGGCCGCGATGATTCCGAGTATCAATTGGCAGTTTTCACAGGGACACCGCAACAATGGCAAAAACTCAAATAGAAATGGAGTACAAACATGTTTAAACGCAAAGGTTGGTTGTTATTAATCATTATCGTGATTTTCTTTATTGGCGGTAGTTGGGGGATTAAGGAATATTATTACGGTGGTAAAACTTACTATACACAAATTACAACTGATGGCACGAAGCAAGTTGATAAGGATACGGAAGGCAAGTCGTATGTTTCTTATCAATATGATCAACCAGCTTACGATCAAGACGGTCATCAAAAAAAGGTGAGCTTTAACAGCGCCAAGCAGACACGATTACAAAAACAAGCCTACCTTGAGTTGAAAGTTAACGACCGCAAAGGCGTGATGTCGTGGCAAAAGGTGGATAAAGCGGACCTACCCAAAGCCGCTGCCAAGGCATTGGCTAAACAATAAAATAGGCAAAAAAAGAAGCCACCCGAATTTCGGGCGGCTTCTTTGTGGATAGATTGGCTTTTTCAACCTGATTCCTGTGCTTAACTCAGTGCCAAAACGTGAATAAAAGCACTCAGATTTGAAACGTGTCTTTTCAAGTCGCTTTCTGCGCTTAGCGTCGTATTGCAAACAACCGACTGCGTCGCTAATTCACAACACTATGCTAATGCTCAAAAACGGGGCACTTGAAAAGAGCACTCTTTATTTGATTGGGTATTCCGTGTCTTCTGCTTCGTCGTAGATTGAAACCGGTTGGTGGTTTTCACATGTAATTTTGAGTTGGTAACCAAAATGGTCGAGAAAAATAAGCTCGGTTTCACTTAACAAAATTACTTTGCCAGTTAGTGGTTTGTGATCAATCTGGATGAGTAAGTTTGGCGTGATTTCAAGCGTATGTCGTTTATGCGTTTTTTCATCATCAAAAGTCCAATGGCCTGCGTAAAAAGTCGCTATTTTACTAGCTTGGGTGGCCCGGGCCTTTTGTTGATATTGATGAATCGTTTGATCAAATAATTCTCGTGGTTTTTTAAATTCAAAAATTCGCATAGTCACACCTCAATTACTCTCTATTTTAGCACGAATTACGTGCCTTGCGTGCAATTAATTATCGGTCTTAAGGCGGATTTTATTAAGAATTATTAAAGAACGCGATTATTTATTAAAATACTTAATTGAGGTCACTAACTAGTAGTTGATTTTAATAGGTTTTTCTAACGAAAACCCGTATACTAAAACTATTAATTGAAGGAGTTGACTGACATGCAAAAATTAGGCATTATTGGTACAAACTGGATTACAGGACAATTTGTGAATGCTGCACGTGAGGCAGAAGCGTTCGAATTGACAGCGGTTTATTCAAGAACTGAAGAAAAGGCAGAGCAATTTAAAACAGACTATACTGCCCCTGAAGCAAATACGTATACAACCCTCACTGGCTTTTTTGGAAGCCGGGATTTTGAAACCGTTTATATTGCATCCCCCAACAGTTTACATTTTAAACAAGCTAAACAAGCAATTGAAGCCGGTAAAAATGTGATTGTCGAAAAGCCGGCTTTCAGTAATCCGGATGAAATGGCAGATATGATTGCTTTATTAGCGGATCATCCCGATCAGTTCTTATTTGAGGCCGCTCGCCAAATTCATGAAGCTAATTTCAAAATTGTGCAAGACGCGATTGCCAAATTACCAAGTATCAACGGGGCAACCTTGTCGTATATGAAATACTCATCTCGCTATGATGCCGTTTTAGCAGGTGAAGAACCTAATATTTTCTCACCTCATTTTTCAGGTGGGGCCTTACAAGATTTAGGCGTTTACGTTGTTTACGATGCACTCAGCTGGTTTGGACAACCCATCACGGTTGATTACCAAGCTGAAATGCTACCAACTAAGGTGGATGGTAAAGGGGTCGCAACCCTTCATTACCCAGATTACGATGTGACTTTAATCTTTGGCAAGACAGTGGATTCATATTTAACATCAGAAATTTATGGCGGCCAAAGCACAATTGTCTTAGATAATGCGGGCACAATTGGTCAAGTCGATTTATACGAAGATGGTGGTCAAAAAATAACATCCCTCGGCGAACAATCACTTGCTAATCCGATGATGGCTGAAGCGGCAACTTTTGCAACGATTATTGCTAATCACGACACAAAACGGTATCATGAATTATTACAACTAAGTCAATCGGTCAATGCCGTTTTATATCAATTAAGACAATCGGCCGGGATCCAGTTTGATGCAGATCAACATTAACGGAGGCAATACATGAGCGTTTCACCATTATTTCAAGCACTATGGGATGAACAAGGGTTTAAGGACCTTTCCCCAATTCAAGAAGCAGTTTACCAACCTTTAAAACAGGATAAATCAATTTTGGGCTTAGCCCCAACCGGTTCAGGGAAGACACTTGCATTTTCGCTCCCCTTATTAGAAAAGATTATGCCCGGTGAAGGTCTCCAAGTCTTAATCTTGGCCCCTTCACAAGAACTCGTCATTCAAACACGAGATGTCATTCAACCTTATGCCAAGGCGATTGACTGTAACGTCCAAGCGATTACTGGGAAAGCCAATGTTAAGCGCCAAATTGAACGATTAAAGGCGAAACCAGAAATTATCGTTGCAACCACTGGCCGTTTATTGGAACTCAGCGAACAACGCAAGATAAAATTCCATACGCTACAAGCCATTATCATGGATGAAGCGGATGAATTATTAACGGACAGTGGCTTATCAGAAACCCGCCACATTGTGCAAGAATCACCAGCTGATGTGCAATTGGGCTTCTTCTCAGCAACTTCAACGGACACACTAACCGATTTAGAAACTTGGTTTGGGGTCCCAATTGAAACAATTGATGTCCGGTCAATCGATAAGACTGGTGGGGATGTCCTACACGCCTTTATTCCAACTGGTAATGCGCAAAAAGTCAATGTCTTACGGCATTTAGCGCATCAAAAGAACTTTAGAGGTTTGGTGATCTTTAACCAGTCTGCTCAATTACTACAAGCGGCTCAAACCTTGAAACACCAAAAGGTAACGTATGCTGCTTTATCTGGCCAGGGACGCCAAACAGAACGTCAAAAGGCGTTAAAAGACTTCCGTGAAGGTAAGATTCAACTGCTTTTAGCGACGGATGTTGCTGGACGGGGCTTAGATATTACTGACTTACCATACGTCATTAACTTTGACGTGCCTAACGCTAAGATTACCTATATTCATCGGGCTGGTCGGACTGGTCGGATGGGTCGCGAAGGAACGGTATTAACGTTGGGTAACCAACATGATGGCCGTAACTTGCGGAAATTGTTAGCACCAGAATATGATTTAGTGACCCGTTATTTGGTCGGCGATCATTTGGAAGAAACCAAACCAGCAGTTGTGAAGGAAGCCGCACCGGTTCAAAAAGCCGCTGCCACACCAACGCAACAACCAACGAAAACACCGGTTGCTGATGACAAACCAATGGGTGAACGAAGTAAGGCAAAAGGGGCTAAGAAACCAGTGCCAACACGCCAACCGGCTGAACCTTTGAAACCAAAACGTAAGAAAAATCGTAAACGCGATCAAAAGAATAAGGGCTACCACAAGAAAAATAAAGATTTAACGGTCTAGCCCAAACGGAAAAGAAACCTTAATTTAGTTAAGGTTTCTTTTTTATTTGATCGCAATTGTGAGAGAGTGGGCAAGCTATTAATTGACAATTCCGGTTAAGCGTTTACAATGTAAGTAAGGGTTTTATTTCGTTTGACGGACACTTGAGCGAACGGACTCGCTGGAAATTGACTTTTAATTTGTAAGCCTTTTATCTAAATTGGACAAGACCACGTTAGACTTAAGTTATCCCTAATGGCCTTGTTACCACGAAGGGCAAGCCCGAAAGTCAGTGACGAGCTAAATTTTAGGAGGTGCCGACAATGGCAGATGAACAAAACTTAGAAACAATCATGGGACTGATTATTAATGGTGGGAACGCCAAGAGTAGTGCAATGGAAGCAATTCAGGCCGCTAAGAAGGGCGATTTTGACCAAGCTACTGCTAAATTAGAGGAATCAGATGCTGCATTATCAGAAGCACATAATGTCCAAACCGGGATGTTAACTAAGGAAGCCAGTGGCGACCATATTGATGTCACTTTATTAACCGTTCATTCTCAAGATCATTTAATGAACGCCATTACGTTCAGAGACCTTGCCGGCGAAGTGGTCGATGTCTACCGGAAGATGGCTGGCTTACCTGTTGAAACGTATTAAATTTAGGAAAAGAGCGTGATTGCGTTATGGAAATTAAACAAAATTTGAGTATGCCCGCGAGTGATTTCTATCAGAAGATTGTGACGTCTGTGTTATTTGATATCAAACAACAAACTGGCGAAAAAATTACCGAAGCGCAACTTGCTAATTATTCGTATCAAAAATCGTTTGGTAACCGTGGTCAAGCAACGTTGAAGGTTACTCAGTTGATCAAGGATCAGAGCTATCATTACGAAACAAGCTCCTCACGAGGGACTTACCAATCAAGTTATGATATTTTTGCCAATGGGCCGCAAGCCATCCAAGTGATTTACCGGGAACAAGCCAAGGCAAACAGTAAATTACAACAAACGAATGATTTATTGATGGGTGCCGTTTTAGGCTTTATGAGAAAACGGGGCTTCAAAAAGATGTTAAAACAAATCGAAAAATCATATCTAGCGGGATAAGGAGAGAGTTTGATTATGGAATATCAACAATTGGCGCCATTCCCACAAGATTTTCTATGGGGTTCAGCTTCGGCTGCTTATCAAATTGAAGGGGCTTATCAAGAAGCGGGTAAGGGTCAGTCTGTCTGGGACCAGTTTGTCCGGATTCCTGGGAAGACCTTTAAGGCCACCAACGGGGATGTCGCGGTTGATCACTATCACCGCTATCAAGAAGACGTTGCGTTAATGGCCCGGGCGGGTTTAAAAGCCTATCGTTTTTCAATTTCGTGGCCCCGAGTATTACCTGCAGGGCGCGGCACGGTGAATGAAGACGGCTTAGCTTTTTATGATCGCTTAATTGATGAATTAATTGCTAATCAGATTGAACCGATTGTTACGATTTATCATTGGGACTTACCGCAAGCCTTGCAAGATGAATATGGTGGTTGGGAATCGCGGCAGATTATTCCGGATTTTACAGCTTATGCAGCCTTATTATTCGAACGTTTTGGCGATCGCGTGCGTCACTGGGTCACCTTGAACGAACAAAACATCTTCATCACGCACGGCTATTTAACCGCAGAACACCCACCAGCAGTGATGGATGCTAAACGGACTTATCAAGCTAATCATATGGCCAACTTAGCCAATGCCAGTGTCATTAAGTTGTTCCATGAAAAAGGGTATCAAGGTGGGATTGGCCCTAGTTTTGCCTATAGTCCCACCTATGCCTTAGATGCTGATCCAGTGAACCAGATTGCGGCCGATGATGCGGAGCAATTAAATGCTAATTTATGGCTCGATATTTATGCTTGGGGCCGCTATCCAAAGTTGATTTTGAATTATTGGGCCCGTGAAGGCTTGTTGCCAGATATCACGGCAGCAGACCAAGCATTACTACAAGACCCATTGGCCCGGCCTGATTTCATGGGACTTAACTATTATCAAACGACAACCGTGACGGCTAATCCATTGGTTGGGGGTGTCGGGTTAACCAAGCAAAATACCTCTGGGAAAAAAGGGACGAGCCAAGCAAGTGGCGTGCCCGGTCTTTTTAAGACGGCTGATAACCCGTATATGCAACAAACCGATTGGGATTGGAATATTGACCCAGAAGGGCTTAGAATGGCATTACGGCGCATTGAGAGTCGTTATAACTTACCGGTCTTAATTACCGAAAACGGTTTAGGCGCTTATGACCGCTTAGAAGGGGCCGGTCAAGTGCATGATGAGTATCGAATTGCCTTTTTAAAGGCCCACATTCAAGCAATTCAAGAAGCTATTACAGATGGCGTGACTGTTATTGGTTACACAACCTGGAGTTTCACGGATTTATTGAGTTGGACGAATGGTTATCAAAAGCGCTACGGTTTTGTCTATGTTGATCGAGATGAAACCGACGAAAAGGAACTTAATCGCTATCCTAAGGACAGCTTTTATTGGTACCAACGCGTCATTCGAAGTAACGGACAACAATTAAATTAAAAAAATGAAGACCTAGGACAAAAGTGATTTTTGTCCTAGGTCTTTTTTGATATTCAGATATGGATGGTTTTACCGTTTTTTGTCAGTAGCTTTCTGTGCTTAGCGTCACTCGTCAAACAACTGCTTGCAGCAGTTATTCGACGAGCGGCGCTAATGCTCGAAGCCAACCCGTTTCGAACGCACTTCCTTTTTTGTGCGATTGCGCTTAAAATAGCTGTATTAGAAAAAGTGAGGTGTGGTAATGACAACCCAACAAAGAAGAGACGCTATTTTGGCGGCGATTAAAGACAGTGACCAACCGATTAGCGCCAAGCAACTAGCCCAAACCTATCACGTGAGTCGCCAGACAATCGTGGGCGATATTGCGCTCATTCGCGCGCAGGGTGTCAATATTATTGCGACGGTCAGTGGCTATTATTACCAAACGACAACGCAACAAATTACCGGTTATCGTGCACAATTGGTGTGCCAGCATACTCAAGCCAAAACCCGTGCTGAATTAACCGCCATTGTTCAAAACGGCGGCCGAGTGATTGATGTCACAGTCGATCATCAAGTTTACGGTGAAATAACGGGACAATTAGGCATCAATAATTTGACAGATGTCAAAGGCTTTATGCAAAAAATTAAAAAATACCCCGAACAAAAACTACTCTCAACGCTCACTGGGGGGATTCACCTACATACCATTGAATGCGCTTCTGAACAGGATTTTGAACGGATTAAAGCGGCCTTGTCAGCACTTGATATTCTCTACGTCAACAATTAGGGTGTCTTGACACCTGTAAAGCTAAGAAGTATGATAAACACAATTATTATCAACTTTGGAGGCGGATTTGAGATGACCAAAGAACAGCACAAACTATTATGGGCAGCTGGCGGCGCCTGGCTATTTGACGCGATGGATGTCGGATTGTTGTCGTTTGTCATTGCAGCCCTTGCTAAAGAATGGCACCTCAACAGTGGCCAAATGGGGTTAATTGGCAGTGTTGGCTCAATCGGGATGGCGATTGGGGCTGTCTTCTTCGGTGCTTTGGCCGATAGAATTGGGCGACGGAATAGTTTACTCTTCTCGCTATTACTTTTTTCAATTGGGAATGGCTTATCAGCGCTTAGCCCATCATTAATCGTCTTCATGGCCTTACGGTTATTAGTGGGAATTGGGTTAGGTGGCGAGTTACCAGTTGCTTCGACGTTAATTTCAGAGAATACACCGGATGCAACACGCGGGCGGGCAGTCGTCTTATTAGAAAGTTTCTGGGCGGCCGGTTGGTTAGCCGCTAGTTTACTGGCATATTTTGTGATTCCTAATTGGGGCTGGCGCGTTGTTCTATTAATCACGTCACTACCCGCTATTTATACGTTGGTTCTGCGGGAACACGTCAAGGATAGCCACGAACCAGCTACGATTCAAAAGCCATTGCCCTTTAGGCAGCGCGTCACGAAATTGTGGCAACCAGCTTACCGCCAAAAAACGGCCTTATTGTGGTTTGTCTGGTTTTTGGTCGTCTTTTCGTATTATGGAATGTTCCTCTGGTTACCAAGCGTCATGGTGCTCAAAGGTTTTAGCTTGGTCAACAGTTTTGGTTACGTCTTAATCATGACCTTGGCGCAGCTACCCGGCTATTTTTCGGCCGCTTGGTTAATCGAAAAATGGGGTCGTAAATGGGTTCTTGGCAGTTTCTTAATCGGAACGGCAATCAGCGCCTATTTCTTTGGTACCGCTCAGTCCGTCGCCCTATTAATTAGTGCCGGCGCCTTGTTATCCTTTTTCAACTTGGGTGCGTGGGGCGCGCTTTATGCCTACACACCGGAACAATATCCAGCCATTATTCGTGGTAGCGGTAGTGGGTTAGCAGCTGCAGTGGGGCGGATTGGTGGAATTGTTGGGCCGTTTTTAGTTGGTTATCTCATCAATCAAAAAGTCTCAATCACAGTGATTTTTACGATCTTCACGATTGCGATTTTAATGGCGGCCGGGGCCGTCCTTTTATTCGGAGTTGAAACGATGCATCAAAAAATGACAGATGTCGACTGAATATTGCTAAATCAACTTTACAGTTAATTCACGAGGTGCGATAATGAGAGTTATAGGCTCTCGTGGCTCAACTGGATAGAGCAATCGCCTCCTAAGCGATAGGTTGCGAGTTCGATTCTCGCCGGGGGCATCCTAAATAAATAGTAACAACAAGAAGAAGAAAGTTTAGCGATAATGACGCTATATTTTCTTCTTTTTGCGTAAATACGGACGTTAAGAGGGCAAATTATTGTTTAAAGGGCTAGTTTATGGGCTTCCAATATCAGTGATATTGTGGGGTTTTATTATTGCCATTATTTATTTTTTCGGCTGAGAAATAAGCGAAAAGCCGGCCGGAATTGGGTTGAAATATTGAATTCGTTTTCATTTTCAGAAAGTTAGCAAAGGTGATTCATATTCAGTAAAAATATGGTAAAATAGACTCGTATTCAAAAATCGCAACTAAAAAGTTGCAATTAATCTGGAGGCTTTTTCATGTCATTAGTTAATGGTACAGAAATCTTTAAAGCTGCTCGTGAAGGTCATTACGCTGTTGGTGCTTTCAACACAAACAACCTTGAATGGACACGTGCTATCTTAGGTGCTGCTCAAGAAACTAACACACCAATCTTGATCCAAACATCAATGGGTGCTGCTAAATATATGGGTGGTTACGAATTATGCAAGAACTTGGTTGAACAAACAATCAAGTCAATGAACATCACAGTTCCTGTTATCATGCATTTAGATCATGGTAACTACGAAGCTGCTAAAGAATGTATCGAAGTTGGTTACAACTCAGTTATGTTCGATGGTCATGATTTACCATTCGAAGAAAACTTAGCAAAGACAAAAGAAATCGTTGCTTTAGCACATGCTAAAGGTATCTCAGTTGAAGCCGAAGTTGGTTCAATTGGTGGCGAAGAAGACGGCATTATCGGTGCTGGCGAATTAGCTGACGTTGAAGAAGCTAAACAATTAGCAGCTGCTGGTCCTGACTACTTAGCTGTTGGTATTGGTAACATTCATGGTGTATACCCTGAAAACTGGCAAGGTTTAAGCTTTGACCGTTTACAAGAATTAGCTGACGCTATTGACTTACCACTTGTATTACATGGTGGTTCAGGTATTCCTAAGGAACAAATCCTTAAAGCAATCGAAATGGGTATCTCAAAAGTTAACGTTAATACAGAACAACAAATTGCATGGTCAAACGCTGTTAAAGAATACTATGCAGAAAACAAAGATCAAGCTGAAAAAGGCTTCGATCCTCGTAAAGTTCTTGCACCTGGTACAAAAGCAATCAAAGACACTGTTGAATCACGTATCGAATGGTTCGGTACACCAGCTGTTAAATAATTATTGCGTATTAAAAAGCCCAACTTCGGTTGGGCTTTTTTTGTGGGTAATTTTTAGTGACCGCTTGTCACTTTAATTCCGATAATGCCAATCACGAGTAAAATCACGAATAACCACGTTAACAGACTAAGGTGTTCATTGAATAAAATGATACCGACTAAAATTGCCCCCACGGCACCAATCCCGGTCCAAACGGGGTAAGCGATGCTGAGCGGTAATCCTTTGGTGGCGCGAATCAAAAAGCCAAAGCTAACCACCATCCCGATAATTGTTAATAACGTATAATTGAGCTTGGTAAAGCCCCCGCTCATTTTCATGGTAGTTGCCCACAAAACTTCTGCTAATCCTGCGATTAATAAATCAAACCATGCCATAATATAAAGCCCCCTAAGATTGTCGCGCCACAAAAAAGGGCAGTCAATCACTTCTTCTAAGACCTATAGAAGTGATTAACTGCCCGGTGGCAGCGATTAAATTAAACCTATCATAGCAAATTTGGTTACCAAAGAAAAGCCTAACCGATCGAACCACCGATTAAGTAAGTGACGACCATTGTTAAGACCCCAGTTAAGACGTTGCGTAAAACGCCTTTGAAGCGGTTGGCATGACCTAACGTGGCACTTGTGTAGCCGGTGATAATTAAAGCGACGACAATGGACGCCACTGTTCCACTGACCTTGTAAGGGTAAGGAATTGCGAGGATCGTGAGGATTGGCAAGAGCGAACCTAGAATGAATGAGAAGAAGGATGAAAAGGCCGCATGCCAAGGGTTAAAATAGTGGTGTAATTCAATATTGTATTTTTCGCGGAGCGTAATATCCAGACTGTCCTTTTGCATGAACGCTGTCGCAACTTGGTTAGCCAGGGGTGTCGGTAAGCCTTTTGACTCGTAGGTCCGTTGTAAACTGGCCACTTCGGCATCGTATTCGTTTTGAATCGCTTCTTTTTGAAGGCGCATCATTGATTTTTGCGTATCACGTTGTGTGCTGACCGAAACGTATTCACCGCCGCCCATCGAAAAAGCGCCCGCTAACATGCCAGAAATCCCGGCTAAGAAGAGGGTGTACTGGCTTTGGTGCGCACTTGCCACGCCAACCACAATCCCAGCAACCGAAATAATGCCGTCATTGGCTCCTAAAACACCGGCTCGAATGATGTTGAGCCGTTCTGATAAATGAAAGTGATGTTCTAGTGGTTTAGCAGGGGTAGTCGTGATAGCTTTCATGAGTACGATCTCCTTAGGATTGACTGATTTACCCTCATTATAGCTAATTGAGAAAGATTATCAATGGCTTTTGGGAAATCCTTCACAACGAAAGAATCGTGTCAAATCAATTATTAGGGTAGATTTGAATGGTTATTAAGTACAAGTATTAATAAGAACGATACAAAAAAGGATTGGCGCCAAAGCTAAATTGGGGGCCAATCCTTGATTAATTATAAAGCTGGTGTTAATAGGGCTTGGTGAAAGTAGTAATAGGTGACAATTGTACAGACAATCCCAATTAACGAAATTACCACTAATAACTTAGTGGCTTGTTTTTGAAAATAATAGTAGCCGGTTAACCCGACAAAAAAGGTGGTTAGGCAAATCGAAATTCCTAACAGCATGAGCCAAAGTGTCAACATTAGTCAGCCCAGTCGCCGTTTCTGAAGACTGGTACGATTTGGCCATCATATGTTAAGCCATCGATGTTCATGTCACTTGAACCGACCATGAAATCAACATGTGCTTGACTACGATTTAAGCCGGCTGCTTTTAATTCTTCTTGCGTCATTTCAGTACCACCTTCAATTGAAAAGGCGTAGGCTGAGCCTAAAGCCAAATGATTTGACGCATTTTCGTCGAATAACGTATTGTAGAAGGTGATCTTTGATTGTGAAATTGGTGAAGGGTCTGGGACCAAGGCAACTTCGCCTAAGCTCTTAACGCCTTCGTCTGTTTGTAATAATTTTTGGAGGACATCATTGCCTTCTTCAGCAGTCGCTTTAACGACCCGGCCATTTTCGAAGGTGAATTGCATGTTATTCAGAGTGTTACCAGCATAACTCAATGGCTTGGTTGATGAGATATAACCATCAATGTGGTTGGCATCAGCTGCTGAGAAAACTTCTTCAGTTGGCATATTAGCGATAAAAGGCCGGCCATCACTACTATTGTGTGGACCGCCCATCCAGATATGATGCTTAGGAAGGCCAATTGTTAAGTCAGTGCCTGGGGCGGTATAGTGGAGTGCTTTAAATTGAGCAGCGTTCAGTTCAGCAGCCTTAGCGTGTAATTTTTTACCATGTGCTTCCCAAGCTAAGATGGGATCTGGTTGATCAACGCGGGTTGTTTTGAAGATTTCAGTCCATAATTTGTCTGTCGCTTCTTGCACTGCTAAATCAGGAAAGACTTTGTGGGCCCAAGCAGGACTAGCAGCGGCTACAACAATCCAACTATTCTTATTGGCTTGTGTCGCTTGGCGAACTTTCAACATTGCTTTGCCATTGGCAAGTTGGGCAGCAGCGACCCGATCGCTATCTAAACCTTTCAAGTTATCAGGGTCACTTGACATCACTGAAATTCGTTTAGCATTATTAGCTAACCAGTAATCATATTCTTGTTTTTGAAAGTCTGGCACATCAGCTAAGCGTTCTTGGGCTTTGTGTTGCATGTTAATGCGGTCGATAGCGTCGTCTTGCCATTTGATAATGACTTCGGCCGCGCCTAAATCATAGCAAGCTGCCGTAATGTCGCGGGCGAATTCCGCTTGACTAACTGCGATTTGAAGGACAACGGTGTCACCGTCTTGGACGTTGATCCCCGTTTTAGCGATTAATGCCGCGTATTTTTCAAGATTATGTTGGAAAGTTGTCATAAAAAATCCTCCTTAAGGCCTATTTGATACCAATATCATAGCATAGGATGATTAAAAAAACTTGTCTTAGTAATAAAAACGTTTTCATGTTATTTAATTTTGTGTTAGAGTGACATTAATGAATCTGTTTTGAGTCAATATTGAGGTGGGAGGTGCTGTTAAAATGGCACGTAAAAAAAGAATAAAAGCGGAACAAATTCTCGACAAAGCATATGAACTTGTTTTAACAGAGGGCTTGAAGTCAATTACTGCGCGTAAATTAGCGACAGCTTTGAATTGCTCAACACAACCGATTTATCTTGAATTCGGGAGCATGGCTGAGTTGAAACAGGCCGTTTTAGAGCAAGCTAAGGCCCGGTTAATTTGGTATGTTAGTGAAGAACAGCATCACGATGATGCCCTTGTTAATTTGGGTGTAGGCTATATTCGCTTTGCGACGGTTGAACCAGAACTTTATCGGGCGTTATTTATTGATAACCATTTTGGCGCTACCGAGACACGCGCTTTTGTTAACCAAGTAACCGATATTCGCCTCCACGACTATCAGCCACTTCAACGGTTGACAAAAGAACAGCAACAACAAGTCATTAACGAAATTTGGATTACCATGACGGGCTTTGCCACGTTAATCAATGCACACTTGATACAATTTGATGAAGAATCCGCCTCAACGCAAATCGGTGTGATGTTAATGCGCTGTTTTGAATTGGAACGGGTCTAAAGAAGTCGTTAAGAAACGATAATAATAATTGTCAATCGTGCGCCAAACGTGTAGCATAGTAAGGGATAGCAATAGTAAGTAGTAGGAGGTCTATTTGTGTCTAAAATTAAAGTAATGACCGTTTTTGGTACCCGACCAGAAGCCATTAAGATGGCGCCACTCGTATTGGAACTTAAAAAGCGCGATACAGAGTTTGAAGCGGTCACTGTTGTCACTGCGCAACATCGTCAGATGCTTGATCAAGTGCTTGAAATTTTTAAAATTAAACCAGATTATGATTTAGATGTCATGAAACAGCGTCAAACCTTGAGTGAAATCACAAGTAACGTTTTAATGAATCTTGATCATGTGATTGCCACTGAAAAACCTGATATTGTCTTAGTGCATGGTGATACCACCACCACTTTTGCAGCAAGTATCAGTGCCTTCTATAATCAAACGGCCATTGGGCACGTTGAAGCGGGCCTTAGAACTTGGGATAAGTATTCACCATTCCCAGAAGAAATGAATCGTCAATTAACGGATGTTTTAAGTGATCTTTATTTTGCACCAACGAGTCAAAGTAAAGCTAACTTATTGCAAGAAAACCACAATGAAGATAATATCTTCATTACTGGGAATACTGCGATTGATGCGCTTAAACAAACAGTTCAAAGCGATTATAATCATGATATTTTAGATGTGGTTGATGCTGATAAACGAATGATTCTAGTAACCATGCATCGTCGTGAAAACCAAGGCGAACCGATGAAACGGGTCTTCAAAGTTATGCGCCAAGTGGTTGAGAGTCATGATGATGTTGAAATCGTCTACCCAGTTCATCTTAACCCAGTTGTCCAAGAAGCAGCGCAAAGCATATTAGGTAACCATCCACGGATTCATTTGATTGATCCGCTAGATGTCGTTGACTTCCATAACTTAGCGGCTAGAAGTTTCTTCATCATGTCTGATTCAGGCGGTGTGCAAGAAGAAGCACCATCACTTGGGAAACCAGTCTTGGTACTCAGAGATACAACTGAACGACCAGAAGGCGTTGAAGCTGGGACCTTGAAGTTAGTCGGTACACAACCTGAAATGGTTCACGATACGATGGTCGAGCTATTAGACAACCAACAAGTCTATGAAGCCATGGCACAAGCTAAAAACCCATATGGTGACGGCTTTGCTTCAAAACGGATTTTAGACGCGATTGCATATCATTTTGAGCAAACGAAGCAACGACCAGAAGAATTTTAAATAAAAGAGGTCTGTTTAAAGCACGTTATAAACTAAAAAAGGAGTTGCGACAAATTTTGTCGCAACTCCTTTTTTGATTATTTCTTTTCTTTAACAATGTAGACTGGGCGATTTTTAACTTCTAGATAGATCTTACCGATGTATTTACCGACAATCCCTAAACAAAGGAGTTGTAAGCCACCCACCATCAAAACAACTGAGATGAGAGATGGCCAACCGCTCGTTGGATCACCGAAGATAATGGCGCGAATAACGATGAAGACTAAGGCGATTGAGGCAATAATAAACGAGAAGAAACCGATAAATGAGGCAATAGCCAGTGGTGTTTCTGAGAAGGTCACAATTCCATCAAGTGAGTATTTGAAAAGGCCCCAGAAAGACCAACTGGTTGTGCCGGCAACGCGATCTTGATTTTGATATTCAAGATATTTAGTGTCAAAACCAACCCAACTGAAGATGCCTTTTGAAAAACGGTTGTATTCGGTCATTTCAAGAATCGCATCGACCATTTGACGCGTCATTAGACGGTAATCACGGGCACCATCGACAATTTTAGTTTGTGAGATATGATTAATAATCTGATAGAACTTTTTAGCGAAGAATGAGCGCACAGGTGGTTCACCAGCGCGGGTTGTGCGGCGAGTACCAACACAATCATAACCTTCGACTTCGATACCTTGAATCATTTCCGGTAATAAAGCAGGGGGGTCTTGCAGATCAACATCCATAACAGCGACGTAATCACCTGTTGCAGCTTGTAAGCCGGCATAGAGCGCCGCTTCTTTACCGAAGTTTCTTGAAAATGAAATGTAATGCACGTGTTCAGGATCTTGTGCTTGTAGGGCCCGCATTGCTGGTAAGGTTTGATCAGCAGAACCGTCATTAATAAATAAGTATTCGATAGTATGATTTGGTAGTTGAGCCGCAACTTTTTCAACTGCTGCATAAAATAGTGGAACTGATTCTTGTTCGTTAAAACAGGGGACAATAATTGAAATCGTTTTGCTCATGTTAAGCCTCCGTTGACTTATTAAAAATCCATTTACTGAAAATATAATTTGCCAGGATAATCACAATTTGATCGACAATCTTAACCAACATGTTAGGACCGTGAAGCATTGAAATCCCGACAAACATAATACCAGTATCCATTATATAGGATATACCACGGAAAAAGAAGAAACTAGCTATTTCACGTGAAAAATCTCTAAAAGTTGTATATTTTGATTGAAAAACCCATGTTTTGTTAGTAAAAAAGGCAAATAATACTGATAGGAACCAAGCAATCGTATTGCTGAGTAAATAATACATACCAGTGTAACGGTCTAAAAGATAGAAAACCACCATGTTGACGGCAGTGGTTAAGACGCCAAAAACCAGGTACATTAATTGTTCCCAATATTGGTGGATCAGTTTTTGAATTGTTTTAATGATGATCGCCTCGTTTTAAAATAGTATGATAATGGCGTAAAATCCGCCCGCGTAAGGCCATTTGCCGTTCGCTTTTTTTGAAAGTATAGCTCGTCGTAATGTAATTGACGATACCGACGATTAATTGATCGACAATCTTGGCTGTCATGCTTTGCCAACCTAAAAATGAAATAGCGACAATCATCAAGCCGTTATCTAAGAAAAAAGAAACGCCGCGGAAGAAGAAAAAAGAGAGCACTTCGCCAAAGAGCGCCTTGAAGGTTGTGTATTTAGATTGGAACACTAAGGATTTATTGGTAAAAAAGCCGAATAGGTTGGCCAACAACCAAGCAATCGTATTCGCCAATAAGTATGGCCAAATGATGGTATGGCGAAAGATCCAGTAAGTGAAGATATTGACGAGGGATGCTAAGAAACCAAAAAAGGTGTAGGTCAATAAATCTCGGTATTTGAATAATAGCCGCTTAATAAAAGCCATAAAAAGAGCCCCTAAATTAATGATAGAATGTAAAACGGGTTGTTCTTTATAAAACAAGAAAACTGGGACCAAAGCAAAAGGGAATTGCCCTAGACCCAGTGGGAAAATGTTGAATTGGTGGAAACGTGTTTTGTCTGGCAACTTCTTCCGTTTAGCTACGATTGCCAAACAAACCATTACATGGTTCATTCGGCAATCGAGTCTATACTCAGAAGTTAAACGCCAGTCAAAACACTCTGATTTGAAACGTGCTTTCTAAAGCTGACTCCTGTGCTTAGCAACACTTGTCAAACTAGCGATTGTGTCGCTAATTCGCCAAGTTATGCTAGTGCTCAGAATCAACCCGTTTTAGAGAGCACTCTGTTTTGCTACTATTTCTGCTACGAATTTTTCTAAGTGTTCAATGTCTTCTGCTTCTGGTGCGAGATCAACTTTAACCACGTCTGAGCCTTTGGTGGCACCGGTTTGTTCGAAGACGCCGGCAAAGTCGTCGACTACTTTACAGAATTCATCATAGAAGGTATCGCCTGAACCACAGACGCCGTAAACCTTACCGGTTAAATCCATTTCCTTCAAATCTTCATAGAAGTCAACTGCTTCATCTGGTAAATCACCATCATCGCCATAAGTGTAGCTGCAGACGATGCAGATGTCTGTGTCTTCAAAATCAGAAGGATCTGCTTGGGAGATTTCTGACGTTTCAACCGAGACGTCTAAGTTTTCGAGGGCTTCTTCAACGATATCGGCAATTTCCTCGTTATTACCGGTCATACTTGCGTAAACTACTTTTGCTGTTGCCATTATTAGGAACATCCTTTCACGTGTGCAATGAGATAATGGCCCACAATTACCGGGGCCAAAATAAAGGTTCTGCTATAAGGATTATAGCAAATGCCTAGAACTAAGAAAAGGCGTTGTGTTTAATCTTAATTAAAAAGCAGTCGGCCGTACAATTTTTAATCAGATAGCGTATAATATGAGATTGAAGATAGACAGCAAGTCACGCTGTTGATTTACCGTTTCAACGAATAGTGAATTGGTAACAATTATTGGAGGTTTCATTTTGATCACATTAAAATCTGAACGAGAAATTAAAGGCATGGCGGCTTCGGGTGCTGTCATCGCCGGTGTTCACCGCGGTTTACGCGATATTATCAAACCTGGTATTTCAAGCTGGGTCATTGAAGAATTTGCAAATGACTATATCGAAAAACAAGGTGCTAAGGCATCGGAAAAAGGTTTTGAAGGTTATAAGTATGCCACTTGTGTCTGTGTTAACGACGAAGTCGCACATGCAATCCCCCGCAAAAACCTAATCTTAAAAGAAGGCGATATTGTCACTGTCGATATGACTGTTAACTTAGACGGTTACGAAAGTGATTCTTGCTGGACTTATGCGGTTGGCGAAATTGCACCAGAATTACAAAAATTAATGGATGATACCCGTAAGGCCCTATACCTTGGGATTGATCAAGCAGTCGTTGGCAATCGTTTAGGCGATATCGGTCACGCGATTCAACAATACACTGAAGTTGAAAATAACTACGGTGATGTTCGCGAATTAATCGGACATGGTATCCAACCAACAATGCACGAACAACCTAACGTCCCTTCGTACGGTGAAGCAGGTAAGGGATTGCGTCTTAAAGAAGGGATGACCATCACCATCGAACCAATGGTCATCTTAGGTGGTACCTGGCATATCAAGTCTAAGACGGTTCCCGGTGATGACTGGGAATACTACGTCTCAGCAGACGGTACAGCCTGTGCGCAATACGAACACACAATTGCCATCACAAAAGACGGCCCCAAAATCTTAACATCACAAGACCCAGAAATGGATGCAAAATATTTATTGTAAAATATAAAAGCACGTTTCAAAACAGTGTACGTCTAAAACAAGCACCAAACCAAGAAGCCTTCTTAAAAAAATGAGAAGGCTTCTTTTTTTGTTTTCAGAAAACTATAAGGCTAGCACTTAATCATGTATAATATACACAGATGGTTACTTTTTTAACATTTGATGCTCTTGTTGAAACCCGGCATGAGCGCGTATACTAAGAATTTATGAGGAAAAATATGAAATCAGACGAACAAAATCAATTACCGGTTTTTAAACGGGATATTTCCGGAAAGCAGAAATTGATTGCCTTCATTAAACTGATGATTCGGCGATCATCAGAGGCCAATATCAGCGATAACGCCAAGATAATTGCCTATTACGCACTGTTATCATTCTTTCCGCTGTTAATTGTTATCGGGAATATCTTGCCGTATTTTCAATTAGATGTGCTCAGTGTGGCTGATTATGTAAAATCGGCTGTGCCCCCGACGATTTTCAATCGGATTATGCCGATACTACAATCGCTATTGAACAAACGAAATAGCGGTTTGCTATCCGTCGGGATTTTAGGAACCTTGTGGGCAGCTAGTAAGGGCATCAACGCCTTGAAAATTAGTATTAATCGGGCGTATCGAGTCGATAAAATTCAGAATTTTATTTTAAAACGCCTCATCTCTCTAGGAACCACATTAGTCTTACTACTATTATTAGTCAGTTTGATCGTCGTTTTTACATTCGGACAACAATTTCTAGAATTTATAACACCAATCTTCAAAATACCGGAAGATTACATTAATGTTTTCGGACAATTAAAATGGCCGATTACCAGCATTGTCTTATTCGTAATTCTGATTTTTGTTTATTTCTTTGTCCCCAATGTTAAGATGCAACTGCGCAGCGTATTACCAGGGGCCTTCTTAACCACAGTCGGCTGGTTAATATTAGCGCAAGCCTTCTCATTATACATGCGGTATTTTGGGACTTCTTGGAATAGCTATGGGACAATTGGGGCTTTTATAATTCTATTATTGTGGCTTAATTATTCGGCAATGGTTTTAATGTTTGGCGCTGTTGTCAACGTGGCAATTGAAGAAGCGGGATCCGGCCAAGTCGACGTTAGTCAGGGAAAAGTCCACGATTTCATCGAACGCCGTAAGGAGCAAAATGAGTCATAAATACTGTTAATAATTAGGTCCGCAAGTAGTGTTGTAACAGGACGGTAACAAAAAAGTGATTTCTTTTTAACATTGATTAACCTATAATGTAATTATTATTCTCGTATCGTACACCTTGAGGAGGAAAGTTAGACATGAATTCAGATGAACCAGAACTACATCGTCATCATCACCATAAACACCATAAGAAAACATGGACCCCATGGAAAATCATTCTACTGGTCTTAGGTATCTTGGTTTTGGCGGGCGGTGCTTTTGCTGCGAAGGTCTACTATGATGTCGATCAAACAGCGAAGACGGTTTACAAGGCTAAAGGTAAAACACAGAATAAACGTAAAGCCAATCAAGCGGTTAAACTCAACAAAAAAACGCCATTTTCAATTTTATTATTAGGAACAGATACTGGTGAGTTAGGTCGCACAGAAAAAGGGCGGACGGATACGATGATTCTAGCAACCGTCAATCCGCAGACGAAACAGACCAATATGCTAAGTATTGCGCGTGATTCACGGGTCACCATTACTGGGTACGGACAAAAGGCGAAAATTAATGCCGCTTATTCATATGGTGGGATTCCAATGGCCATTAATACCGTGCAATCATTTTTGAATGTACCGGTTGATTATTATGTCTTAATGAATATGAAGGGCTTAGAACAATTGGTTGATGCAGTCGGGGGGGTCACGGTCGATAATGACTTGGACTTCACTTATGAAGGTCACCATTTCGAAAAGGGTCCAGTGACATTAGATGGTGAGACAGCGTTGAAATTCTCACGGATGCGTTACGATGATCCACGTGGTGATTTTGGTCGCCAACTGCGGCAACAAGCAATTATTCAAGCGGTCTTGAAGAAGGCCACCTCATTGAACTTAGTAACCCAATATAATAAGTTCTTACAGATTCTAGAGAATAACATGCAGACCAATATGACCCTAAAGGATGTCTTGAACATTCAACACAATTATGGGGATGCAATGAACTTCAAGACAAAACAGTTGAAGGGAACTGGTCAGATGATTGATGGCCAATCTTTCCAAGTCATGTCAGATAACGAAGTTTCAAACATGTCAACGCTACTTAGAAATCAATTAGATTTGAAGTAATACTAGCAGGGAGCTAATCAGTAATGATTAACTTCTTTTCGTATGTGGTCGAGTATCACAGCGGTAATCAACCCTTGGAGGATATTATGGAACAAACAATTAATATTGAACAGATTTTTGGTATTTTACGGAAATATAGTCGGCTTATCGTCTTATCAACAGTGATTTTTACAGTACTAGCAGGCATCTTAACGTTTTTTGTGATTACACCACAATATAGTGCATCGACAGAATTGTTGGTCAATCGTAAACAGAATACGGATGCCAATGTTCAATACAATCAAGTTCAAACAGATGTTCAAATGATCAATACGTATAAAGATTTGATTACAAAACCTGTGATTATGAGCCCGGTTGCAAAGAAGCTTAATGACGGTAAATCAGGTAAACTAAGTGATGACCAAATTGCATCAATGATTAGTATTTCAAACAATCAAAATTCACAGGTTTTCTCAGTAACAGCTAAAGCAGATAATGCGTATACAGCGGCTGACATTGCAAATATGACAGCGACAACTTTCCAAAAGAAAGCCCCTAAAATTATGAGTGGGACCGATAATGTCTCGATTATTTCAAAGGCGAAACCTAATTTGACACCAGTTTCTCCTAAGAATAAATTAAATGTTCTAATTGGATTAATCTTAGGGCTATTAATTGGTATTGGGATTGCCTTTATTCGGGAGTTAATGGATAAAACGGTTAAAGATGAAAGTTTCTTAACAGAAGAACTCGGTTTAACTAGCCTAGGGGTTGTTAATAATATTGCGCCTAAGGACTTAATCAAAAAAGCAATTATGCGGACAAGTACATTATCGAGAAGAGGGTAAGCAACCATGGGATTATT
The DNA here is from genome assembly GCA_002953655.1 of Latilactobacillus sakei. Classification (NCBI taxonomy): domain Bacteria; kingdom Bacillati; phylum Bacillota; class Bacilli; order Lactobacillales; family Lactobacillaceae; genus Latilactobacillus; species Latilactobacillus sakei. Next base: position 1,681,225 of record CP025839.1, on the reverse strand, counting down.
TAGAAAAGAAAAGAAATTAGATCAAGATAGTATGAAAGAAGGAGTGGGGTTAATTACTTTAACCTCACCTACTTCAGTGATTGCCGAACAATTCCGGACGATCCGGACGAATATCCAATTCTCATCAATTGATCAAAAATTAAGAAGCCTGGTTTTTACCTCATCAGGTCCTTCACAAGGTAAATCAACAATCAGCGCGAACGTCGCGGTTACTTGGGCTGATCAAGGGGTAAATGTATTATTGGTGGATGCAGATATGCGTCGTCCCACAGTACATCAAACCTTCCAAGTCCCTAACAAAAAAGGATTAACCTCGTTATTGACTGAAGATGAATTTGATTTCAATACAACGATTCAAAAAACGCCGGTTGAACATCTATTCGTGTTACCTTGTGGCGTCGTACCACCGAATCCATCAGAATTGTTAAATACGAAGAAGATGGATAAGTTAATTATTGAGTTAACGAAACATTTTGATCTTGTCATTTTCGATGCACCACCCGTTATTTCAGTAACCGATGCACAAATCTTAGCAAGCAAAGTGGATGGCACGATTTTAGTGGCGCCACAGGGTATTGCTGATAAACGTTCTGTTATTAAGTCTAAAGAATTATTAGATGTGGTTCACGCACGGATTTTGGGGACAATCATGAATCGCGTGAAACCAGAAAATACAGGCGGTTATTACGGTGGCTATTATGGTGGTTACTATGGTGCCGAAGAGTCTAAGAAATAGTTTAAATTGGGGGAAATAGAGCATGGAGATGCAAAAGCAGGATACTAGTCGGGCGTCGATTGAAAATACGCGCCAAGTAATGCTTTTTAATCAGGCTGTTTTAGATCAGCGATATATTTATCGCGGCCTAAAACGTTTATTCGATATTGTTGCCAGTTTGGCGGGGTTAATTATATTAAGCCCGCTATTTTTGGTACTTGCGATTTGGATCAAAGTTGATGATCCAGCTGGTGGTGTTTTCTACTCACAGACTCGGTTGGGTTTAAAACAAAAGAAATTTAAAATGTATAAGTTTAGATCAATGTGCAGCGATGCTGATCAAAAATTAAAAGACCTTCTTAAATATAATGAGGTTGAAGGTGCTATGTTTAAGATGAAAGAAGATCCCAGGATTACGAAAGTTGGGCATTTTATTCGTAAATATAGTATTGACGAATTGCCACAATTGTGGAACGTCTTAGTTGGTGATATGACACTTGTTGGACCACGACCTCCATTGGAACGAGAAATTAAAGAATATACCGATTATGACTGGCAACGATTAATGGTTAAGCCTGGTTGTACCGGGTTGTGGCAGGTAAGTGGTCGTAATAGTATTGGGTTCCATGAGATGGTTGAATTGGATTTAAAATATATTAGAAAAAGTAGTTTGGTTTATGATTTGGGTATTCTCTTCAGAACAGTCAAAATTATGATTATGCCAAATGATGCGTACTGAGTTGGAGAGAATAGAAATGAAAATTGGATTAGCAATTCCTACTTATAATGCAGGAACAAATTTGAATGATGTATTAGAAAAGATAGTTAAATCAAGTATAAATATTGACAGAAAAATAATTGTTGATTCTGAATCCAAGGATCAGACAGTCGCAATTGCAAAAGATAAAAACTTTGAAATATACAGTATACAGCAGAAAACATTTACGCATGGGTTAGTTAGAAAAAAAATATCTGAGATATTATCTGATTGTGATTATATTATTTATATGACTCAAGATGTTTATGTTGAACCTACGGCATTAGAGAATTTAGTGAAATATATAGCGGAACATCCTATTATGGCTATTGCGTATGGAAAACAGTCTGTTGATATGAATAAAACCGATATTTTTGAAAAAAAAGATAGAAGCTTCAATTATCCTGATTATGATATGGAAAAATCTTATGCCGATAAAGAGCAGCTTGGAATCAAAACTGTTTTTTCATCTGATGCTTTTGCAATCTATAGAAGAGCTGTTTTATTAGAAGTAAATAATTTTCCAGAAAAATTAAATTTTTCAGAAGATATGTATATGGCAGCGAAAGTCGTGAAGGCTGGTTATACAGTTGGATATTGCTCTAAAGCAATTGTAATACATTCACATAGCTATACGCTCAAAGATCAGTTTAGAAGGTACCAAAGTATAGGTGAGTTCCATGGACAAAATAAATGGATACAAGAAGAATTTGGTACAAACGAGAAAGAAGGTTTAAAATCTGTTTTTTCAGAATGGAAATATTTAATTAGAAATAATAAACCACTTAAAATTCCCTATTCAATTATGAGAACAGGCGTTAAGTATTTAGGGTATAAGTCAGGAACACGTAAAGGGAAAAATTAGGAGGGGAAAATGGACTGTAATTCTGATAGTCGTAGAGTAGGTTTAAAAGATATTCAAGATAAAGAATATGAAGTATTAATTGAATTATTGAAAGTATTTGAAAAGAACAATTTAAATTATACTATAACGGGTGGAACCGTTCTTGGAGCTAACTATTATAAAGACTTCATCCCATATGATGACGATATTGACTTGAGTATGCCTAGAGAAGATTACACTAGATTTTTGAATAGCATATATACGGAAATGCCAGCAGAATATAGAGTGAAACACTATACTTTAGACGAAGAGTTTAAGTATACAATTATTAGAGTTGAGAATACATCAATCGATATTGTGGAAGTTAGTGATCCAGAACAAAAAATTTCTCATCCGTCAATTGATATAGCACCATTGGATGGAACACCTAATAATCCTTTTTTAAGAAAAGTCTTTTTTTATAAACTTCTTTTTTACAGAAGTCTTTTATCATGGCATTATGCTAGCTCTATAAATATGTTAAAGCAACGAAGTATTGGTCAAAAATTCCTTATTAAAGTATTGAAGCTGTCAAAGCCATTCGGAAGTAAACTAAATCCACAGACTATTAAGTATAAAATTGATAATAACCTTTCAAAATATTCAATTGAAAATAGTTTATTTGCAGGAACTTACATGGGAGCGTATAAAGATAAAGAAATGATTCCGACGGAAATTTGGGGATCACTAAAGAAGTATCCATTTAGAGGAATAGAAGTAAATGGACCAGAAGATACGGAATGCTATATAAAGACTGTTTATGGTGGTTTTAGAGAGTTATCTGAAGAAGAAGCATTTAGCGCCAGACACTATATTTTAAAATCTAATAATTAAAGGATTATAGAATGATTATTATATTGATATTAGCACAGAGTTTAATCTTTGGACTTTTAAAAAAATTTCAGAGGACAAGTGGTTTGCTAACTTTTATGACACTTGGGTTTTACAGTGGGATAGCAGATATTAGACATAATGCTGACTATAAATTATATTTGGCGAGTTTCGATATGAAATGGAGTAATTTTGAACAGGGATACACGTACTTTGCCCAGACGGCTAAGAATTACGGTGTTACTTATGAGAATTTTAGATTAGCGTTCTGTTTAATTACGTATTTCATTCTATTCATGGGCATTGTTAAGTTGACTGAAAATGTTGCCTTAGTATCTTTTCTATATGGTATTTCAATGTATCCGCTAGAGTCTATCCAAGTAAGAAACACATTAATGATTGCTATAATTACATGGATGGTTGTAGTTTTGAAAAAAGATGACAATTGGCGATACTTTGTTGCAATTATAATTGTCTGGATATCATCACTATTCCATAGTTTGGGATTGATATTTATTGTCATTCCAATATTTACTTATTTATTTAGAAATAGGGAATTTACTTATTATAAATATGCTTCATTAATTATTTATGGCTTGAGTATAATATTTGTAGCATTTGGGAAGGGAATATTAATCTCTTTATCTGTATTGATAACAAAATTATTTAGTGGAAGAGAATCACTAGCTAATAATTTAACTAATGTCTATTCCAACTCAGCTGTTAATAAAGTTTGGATTGCAATGTTAGTATTAGCGATTATCATATCTCTTTTCCCAGTTTTTAATAAGAAATCGATTGTAGAAAATGAAATCTTAAGAGTTGAATATCGTCCGCTATTATGGATGTTAATTTTAGCTGCATTATCTATTCTATTGATGACTGTAACAGTTGATTATATTAGATTAATTAGAAATGTTAGTTTATTTTATTTTATTTGGACTGTAATTATTTTTAATAACGAAAAAATTTCCGTGACTACTCGATATTTTAATGTTGCATCAGCGTCAATTATAGGTATTGTAATAATGGTCATTCAAGTTTTTGGTATTTATAAAATTGGCGATCAATTACCGTATATAATGAGAATTATTAATCAAAATATTATTATTAGGGGATAAAAAATTGAGTAATGAAGTTGGCGCAATTATAGTTACTTTTAATCCAGATATAAATGGATTAAAAAGAAATATTAATGCGATTTATAATCAGGTTGATAGAGTTGTAATTGTAGATAATGGATCGAATAATTTAGATGATATAAAAGAATTGTTACAAGTATTGAAAATGAATGTAGATATAATTGATCTTGGACAAAATTTAGGTATTGCAGCTGCACAGAATAGAGCGATTTCAAGTTTAGATGATTTAGGATTTAATTGGGTAGTTACACTTGATCAAGACTCTGAAATGGCAGAGAAATCTATTCAAAAACTAAAAGCAACTAGTCAATATGAAGACAAAGATACTGGAATATTAGCAGCGCAATATAATGATTCCAAGTGGACAGAAGAACAAAGAAAAAACAAATTAGATGAACGATATGACCAAGTTGTGCAGAAAAAAATGGTAATCGCCTCTGGAAATTTAGTCAATATTAAAGCATGGAGAGCTGTACAAGGCTATGATGAATGGATGTTTATTGATCAAGTTGATTTTGATTTTAATGCTAAACTATTGTTAGCAGGTTACAAAATTTGGCAGGTTAATAATGTAGTTATGGATCATGCGGTTGGGGATGTTATTCAAAAACCTATGTTATCAAGGCTTTTGTTATTTCCTAAAAAAGCTATTTTTTCAGACCATTCCGCATTTCGGGAATATTATATTCAACGTAATACTATTATATATTCTAAGCGATATCCGGAATTTAGACGTCACAAGTATCAGGTAATTGTTAGTATGATTCAGTCTAGAAGAATTTTAGTGTATTCAGGACCTAGAGTTAAGAAATTGATATCGGCCTGGAAGGGCATTGTAGACGGGATTAAGTATCGACCAGAGGATGATATAAAATTCAAGGAATTTAGACAAAGCCTGAATAACAGGAGAACTAAAAATGAGAATTAATTTTGTGTTGCCTAGATCTACTAATACTCCTATGGGAGGATATAAAGTAGTGTTTCAATATGCTAATTATTTTAGTGATAAAGGACATGATGTACATATTTACTTTGTGATTAATGCTAAATTTAATAGTCTAAATCTATGGCGCGCAAAAATTAGTGGATTAGTTCTAAAACAAAATATTTATAGACACATTTCGTGGTTTAATTTACGGAGCAATATTCATGTGCATTTTGATGTTTCCAGTAATACTATTAGGAATATAAATCATGGAACTGTAATAGCAACCCATTGGTCAACTGCCCGCTTGGTATTGGCATCTAACGTTAAAGAAAAACACAAATTCTATTTTATCCAGGCGTTTGAGTCGTTTGACCCCTCAGCAACTAAAAAAGATATTGAAGATACATGGAGACTAGGGCTAAATAATATTGTAATTTCAAAATGGTTACAAAAAAAAGCAAGAGAATTAGATGTTAAAGCAACTTTAATAACTAATTTCATTGATCATAATGAATTTAATATAACTAATTTACTACCTAATAATCAAAGAGAAAATATAGTATCTTTTTTATGGCATACTAATCCAGACAAGCAATCTTCGATTGGATTAGAAGTATTAAAAAAGGTTAAAGATGTATTTCCTGATTTGAAAATTATTGAATTTGGAGCTGCAAATTCAGGCGAAAGTATAATTTCTGAGAGTTACTTAAATGCAGATTCAGAATGCTTATCAAATAATATTTATGGGAAGTCTGCTATTTATTTTATGCCAAGTAGTAGTGAAGGTTGGGGATTGACAGGCCTAGAGGCTATGTATCATGGAGCAGCAGTAGTATCGGTGAATAATGGTGGTATTACAGAATACGCTACAAATGGACAGTCTGCTGTTATCGTTGAGAATAATAAAGAAGCAATGTATCAAGGTATTATAAAACTATTAGAAGATAAAAAATATAGACAGTTGCTTGTTAATAATGGAATAGATGTCGCTAATAAATTTTCTTTAACTAAATCAGGAGATAAATTTATAAGTGTATTAGGTGGAGGCAATGATGAATAAATCGAGAAGCAAGGCTGCATTAGTTAATTCATCGGTAGCAACTATAGCGCAAGTGGTATTAATATTGGCACAATTTGTATCAAGAACAATTTTTATAAAAACTTTGGGTAGCGAATATCTAGGATTAAATGGACTTTTTGTAAATTTATTAAGCATGTTAAATTTAGCAGAACTGGGCGTTGGAAACGCGATAACGTTTTCGTTATTTAAGCCTTTAGCTGATAATAATAAGGCACAAGTATCTGCAATCATGAGATTATTAAAAAAATGGTATAGAATGATCGCTATCATCGTTTTATTAGGTGGCGTAGTTCTTATGCCATTTATCCCTAATCTAATTCATAAGCCGGTATTTAGCGATATGCAATTGTGGTTGTTTTTCTTCCTAGCGTTGATGGGGACGATTTCAACATACCTATTAAGCTATAAAAGGACGTTATTAATTGCAAACCAGGAAGGTTATATTAATACCATTAATACAGTGGGATTTAGCGTTGGACAACAGATTATTCAAATTGTATTTTTAATTGTATATCCTAATTTTTATATTTATTTGATTATTCAGTTGTTGGCAAATCTTTTTTCAAATATTAATATCTCAAGATTAGTTGATAAAAAATATCCATATTTGAAAGATTTTAATATTTCTGTTGATAAAGATGTTTTAAAATATTTTAAAAAGAATGTAACTGGAATGATTTCTGCTAAATTAGGTGGAGTTGTTGTAAATGGTACTGATAATTTGGTGATTTCGTTTTTCTTGGGGTTAGCTACCGTTGGTAAATATGCAAATTATACTTTGATAACAACAGGACTTACCGCAATACTGACACAGGCAGTGTCTGCGGTATCTGCTTCAGTTGGTAATTTAGCAGTCTCTAAAAATGATAGTAAAGAGAAAGAAGTCCGAGTATTTAATCAATATTTTTCGATCACAATAATTGTTAGTTTGATAATGGCTGTAGGAATAGCCGCATTTTCAACGGCATTTGTAACATTATGGATTGGTGAGGGGTATGTGCTATCCCGTCTAACGGTTTTCTTAATTTCGCTGAACTTTTTTATACAAGCTGTTAGACAATCTGTAATTACCTATGCTAATTCCTATGGGCTTTACTGGCAACAAAGATATAAGCCAATATTTGAATCAGTGCTTAACCTATTAGTTTCTATAATCCTAATTAAGTATACTGGTTTAGGATTATCGGCCGTTTTAATAGGAACAATAGCAAGTAATATTTTAGTTAATCTTTGGTGGGAACCGTACGTTGTGTTTAAATATGGATTCCAACAAAAGGTTACTAGGTTTTTGTTCCAATATTATGTATTAATTATAACTGGTGGATTAGTTCTAGAAGGGGTATTGTTTATTGGGTATCAAATTAGTAATATATTATTTGCAGTACTATTTACGAGCGTAGCAATTATTATTTCTATCGGCGTAATAGTTTCTGTTATTTGGATCTTAGGTATTAAAATTCAAATACCGAAAAGGATATATAAAGGGGGAGCTTCAAGATGAAAGGTATCATTCTAGCAGGTGGATCAGGAACACGTTTATATCCAATTACAAAAGCAGTTTCAAAGCAACTTATCCCGGTTTATGATAAACCGATGATTTATTATCCAATGTCAGCTTTAATGTTAGCTGGCATTCAGGATATCATGATTATTTCCACACCAACTGATACGCCACGTTTCGAAGAATTATTTGGTGATGGACATGATCTAGGTTTAAACATTGAATATGCGGTTCAGGATAAACCAAACGGTTTAGCTGAAGCATTTATTATTGGGGCCGATTTTATCGGTGATGATTCAGTTTGCTTAATTTTAGGTGATAACATCTATTATGGTGGTGGACTATCAGAAATGCTACAAAGAACAGCCCAAAAAGAAGTCGGTGCGACGGTCTTTGGTTATCATGTTAATGATCCAGAACGTTTTGGGGTCGTTGATTTTGATGAAAACATGCATGCGAAATCAATTATCGAAAAACCAGAACATCCAGCCAGTAATTACGCGGTGACAGGCTTGTACTTCTACGACAATCAAGTTGTTGAGATTGCTAAAAATATCAAACCATCACCACGTGGTGAACTTGAAATTACCGATATTAACAAGGCTTACCTTGAAAAGGGGCAGTTAGATGTTGAACTAATGGGCCGGGGCTTTGCTTGGTTAGATACTGGGACTCACGATTCATTACATGAGGCCAGCAGTTTTATTGCAACCGTTCAAAAGCGGCAAAACTTAAAGGTTGCTTGTTTAGAAGAAATTGCTTACCGAATGAACTATATCGATAAGGCAAAAGTGATTGAATTGGCGCAACCGCTTAAGAAAAATGATTATGGCCAATATTTATTGAGATTAGTAAAAGAAGATTAGGGGTAAGCAATTATGGGAAAATTAAAAGTAACAACAACTAAATTACAAGATGTTAAAATTATTGAACCAGCTGTTTTTGGTGATCACCGTGGTTTCTTTACAGAATCATATTCAGACCGTGATTTTAAAGAAGCTGGAATTGATATCGATTTTATTCAAGACAACCATTCATTATCAACTCAAGCTGGTGTCTTACGTGGCTTACATTTCCAACGTGGCAAAGCTGCTCAAACAAAACTAATCCGAGTTGTGACAGGTGCTGTTTTAGACGTCATCGTGGATGTGCGTGCCGGTTCACCAACTTACAAGAAATGGGAAGGCTATATTCTTTCAGCAAGTAACCATCGTCAATTATTAGTACCAAAGGGGTTCGCCCACGGTTTTGTGACGTTAACCGATAACGTTAACTTCTTATACAAATGTGATGGCTATTACGATGCAGCAGCTGATGGTGGGATTTCATTTAAGACCCCAGAATTAAATATTGACTGGCCAATCGATTTTGACCAAGCGATTACATCTGAAAAAGATGCGAACCAACCAACCTTTACAGAATTCGAAAAAGACAACCCATTTGTTTACGGTGAAATTTAAGGAGACTCTAACTTATGAAAAATATTATTGTTACCGGCGGCGCCGGTTTTATCGGTTCTAATTTTGTCCACTATGTTGTTAACAATCATCCAGAGGTTCACATAACGGTTTTGGATAAGTTAACTTATGCAGGGAATCGTGCGAACTTAGCTGGTTTACCAGCAGATCGTGTAGAATTAGTGGTTGGCGACATTTGTGACGCTGAATTAGTCGATAAGTTGGTTCAAAAGACGGATGCGGTTGTGCACTATGCTGCAGAAAGTCACAACGACAACTCCTTAAAAGATCCATCACCTTTCATTCAAACTAATATTATTGGCTCATATACTTTAATTGAAGCTTGTCGTAAATATAACGTGCGTTATCATCACGTTTCAACCGATGAAGTTTATGGTGATTTACCATTGCGGGAAGACTTACCAGGTCATGGTGAAGGTGCTGGCGAGAAATTCACGCCTGAAACACGTTATAACCCAAGTAGCCCTTACTCATCATCAAAAGCTAGTTCAGATTTATTAGTGCGTGCCTGGGTCCGTTCATTCGGTCTACAAGCCACTATTTCAAATTGTTCTAATAACTATGGCCCTTATCAACACATTGAGAAATTTATTCCACGTCAAATTACTAACGTGTTAAGTGGTATTCGTCCCAAACTTTATGGTTCAGGGCAAAACGTTCGTGATTGGATTCATACGAATGACCACTCAAGCGCTGTTTGGGCCATCTTAACTAAAGGTAAAATCGGTGAAACTTATTTAATCGGTGCTGACGGTGAGCAAAACAACAAAGATGTCTTGGAATTACTCTTAGAATTAATGGGCCAACCTAAAGATGCTTATGATCAAGTTAAAGACCGTCCTGGGCATGATTTACGTTATGCGATTGACTCAAGCAAGTTACGCGAAGAATTAGGCTGGCAACCAGAATTTACTGATTTCAAATCAGGCTTACAACATACCATCGATTGGTATCGTGATAACGAAGACTGGTGGCAAGCAGAAAAAGCAGCAGTTGAAGCCAACTATGCTAAAAATGGTCAATAAATATAACTAAATGGAAGTAGGCGAGTGCCTACTTTTTTTAAGGAGAAGAGTTAACAATGAAAATTTTAATTACTGGTGCCAATGGTCAATTAGGAACCGAATTACGTCATTTATTAGATGAAAATCAAATCGAATATATAGGAACAGATGCTGCTGAATTGGATATCACGAATGCAGAAGTAGTTAATGCTTATTTTGAAACTAACAAACCAGAATTAGTTTATCACTGTGCTGCTTATACAGCCGTTGATGCAGCCGAAGAAGAACCGGGCAAGTCAATCAACTACAAAGTAAATGTCGTTGGGACACAAAATATTGCTAATGCTGCAGAAGCAGTTGGAGCAACATTAGTTTACATCAGTACAGATTATGTATTCGATGGCACTAATGACCAAATGTATACAGAAGAAACACCAGCAGCACCTAAAAACGAATATGGTCGGACAAAATTAGCAGGTGAAGAAGCTGTTGCTAATACGATGAGCAAATATTACATCATCCGGACATCATGGGTCTTTGGTGAATATGGTAAGAATTTTGTTTACACCATGTTGAACCTTTCTAAGACACACGATCATTTAACAGTTGTTAGTGATCAAGTTGGCCGGCCAACTTGGACCCGGACATTGGCTGAATTCATGTTATATTCCGTTAAAAACGACGTCCCTTATGGTTTATACCAACTTTCAAATGATAATTCATGTACTTGGTATGAATTTGCGAGCGAAATCTTGAAGGATAAGGATGTAGAAGTGAGCCCCGTTACGTCAGACGAATATCCACAAAAAGCTTTCCGTCCAAGACATTCAATCATGGACTTGACGAAGATTAAAGCAACCGGTTTTGAAGTACCAACATGGCAAGATGCATTACAGAAATTCATTAGTAGTGTAGAAGACTAATAATGTGAGGTATTTATAATGGATGGAAATTTTATCACGTTTGAAGGACCTGATGGAGCTGGAAAAACTAGTGTTTTGGAAGCGATAGTACCTAAAATAAGCTCACTTATAGAACAAGAAATAGTTGTTACTCGTGAGCCTGGTGGAAATAATATTTCAGAATCTATTAGAAACTTGATTCTAGACATTGATAATAGTGAAATGGATTCAAGAACAGAAGCGTTGTTGTATGCCGCCGCTAGACGTCAACATATAGTTGAAAGAATACAACCAGCATTAAATAGAAAAGCGATTGTTATATGCGATAGATTCGTTGATAGTTCAATAGCGTATCAAGGTGCTGGAAGAAGTATTGGAGAAAAACTTATTTCCGATATGAATTTATTCGCAACGGATGGATTAACTCCTGATTTGACTATATATCTTGATGTTCCATCTGAAGTTGGTTTGGAACGAATTCAAAAGAATAGACAGAATCAATATGATAGATTAGACCATGAAAAATTAGACTTCCATAAGAAAGTTAGAAAGTCTTATCAAAACTTGATGAGAAACAATACTGACAGAATAAAAATGATTGATGCAACTCAGCCATTCTCTGAGGTAGTTGATAATTGTATGAGAGAATTATTAAAGTTCTTAGACAATTAGTAATAGTCGGTTGAAAACCTCATATGAGGAGATTTTGTAATGAGTAGTAATAGTGAGAGAAATTTTGGGATAGATATTGCTAGAATATTAGCTATGCTGATGGTTGTTTTTTTGCATAATCTATTAAATGGTGGAATTTTAAGAAATTTAGATATTAATAGCAATCCAATGAGTATGATCTATTGGTTCATAGAAAACTGCTCAATCATTGCAGTGAATATATTTGCAATAGTTACAGGTTATTTGATGACAGGAAAACGATTTTCATATAAAAGAGTTATTGAACTTTGGAAAATAGTAATATTTTGGTCAATATTTATATTTATTGTATTTTATTTTTGGGGTTATCCGTTGAAAATGCATGATATAATAACTTCTTTTTTTCCAACCATCATGAATAGTTACTGGTATTTCAATGCTTATTTAATTTTAGTTCTCTTTATTCCATTTTTAAACGCTGGAATAAAAGTTATCGATTTTTTAGTATTTGAAAAAATTGTCTTTTGTTTGGTAGCACTTTCTGTAACTATTGGTTTTGTTGGGCATTTATTTGAGCTAGAGGGTTATTCTGGTATTTGGCTAATGATTCTGTATCTAATTGGGGCCTATATAAAAGTAAGTCCACGAATTAAAAGATTAAAAAATACTTGGTTACTGATTCTGTATCTACTCTGTTCGCTAATATCTGTGGGAGCAGAATATGTGTCAATTAAATTTATAGGTGGAGAGGAACGCTGGTTAAGTTACCTATCTCCAATGGTTACAGTTTCTTCTATTTGCCTATTTATTTTGCTAACAAGAATAAACATAAAAAATGATAAGATAAAAAAAATATTAATAGTAATTTCGCCATTATCATTTGCTGTCTATTTGATTGATACTCATCCAATAATATTTAATTACGTAATACAAGATGCTTTTCGAAGTTTAACAAGTTTAAATCTAGTTTATGGATTAATCATATTCTTTATAATTTCAATTCTAATGTTTGCCTTATTTTTATTAATGGAATACGTTCGAGTATATATTTTTAAACTAATGCGCAATTTTGTTAGAGGATTTAAAACTAATGGAAATTAAAAAAATGCCTAGTCTATTGCTAATGACTAGGCATTTTTTTAATCTACTAATAGATTACTAAACTTTTTCTGCACCCTAAATTTAATATTATTAGCTGTTCGCCGTGTGATGTTTAAGTCCGCGGCGATTTCTTTTAGGCTGGCGTTGGCAAAGTAGCGTAGGACTAGGAAGCGACGTTCACGCGGGTCGCAGACCTGGTAGAGTTTTTCGAAGAGTTCGTTATAGATGACGGCATTATCTGGGGCGCAGTGGGGATCACTGATCTGATCGAGGTAGTCCATTAGGGCATCGTCTTCAGATAGTCGGTTAACGAAGCCGATTTGTTTCTTTCGACCGTTTTCTTGTCTGAAGTGCCGCATGGTGGCCCATTTAATCGCTTGGTAGGCGTAGACGATGAATTCGTGCTCCTGGGTCTCAGGATCGCCTGGGAAGCGCTGATAGGCATCGATAAAGGTTAAGAGGGCTTCTTGGTAGAGATCATCGAAATTCTCGTGATAACGGTTAATATGGAGCGATTTAAGGGCACCATAAATAAAGTTGTCATCTTGGAGTAAGAGGTTGAAAGCGGCTTGGTTAGATTTGGTCATTGTATCTCATCCTTTAGGCCGCGAGCTCGCAGTGAATTTTCCCGGTAAGTTCACTATAACGACTTAGCGGTCAAAAGAATAACGACCGTTTTTAATCCTTAATCGCAACAAAAGGTTGGTTTAATAAGCTTTTACGAATTGCATTTTCTGAAACGAGTGTTATTTAATGCTGAAAACTGCTGAAAAACCAATATTTCGGTTGGTTTATAAATCGCGTAATTTTCGAATAAAGCCGGGGACACCTTGTAAATACCAGCCAAATTCGTGAAGCGGATATTCCTTGTATTCTTGTATGGCCGCTTGGTAGATATAATTTGATTTGTGAATTTCTAAGTCATCTAGGAGCCGAATCAATTGTTGCGGGTTATTCGGTACCATGCTACATAATTGGCAATGACAGTAATCATAGCTGTGGATAATACTACTGTTAAAGCAAGATTGCAGTTCGATGGTATAGCCGAAGTTAGTTGCGCAAATCCCGAGACTCGTGCGTAGAATCCGGCCGATTGCGGCACATTGATGAATTTCGGCCTCTAACTGACGTCCTTTGTAGAGGAGTTCGCAACTTGTTTCATTCAGGAAAGTAATCCGTAGATGATCACCAGCTTGTTCGTAGTATTTAACGTAGTGTAGCGCTAACCAACTCGCGTTTTGATGGGCAGTGCCACTGAGCGGTAGAAATTGGTATTCACCGTTGATTTGGGGGAGTTTCCGTAGGCGGCCAAAGTTATGATAGATGTGTCGCATTTGTGAGAAATCAATGAGTTGTTGGCGGTTATACTGGCGCATTAATTTGCGGGTTGAAAGGGGCGTCGCTTGCAGACCGTTGTTACGACTGATAATTAAACTGCGATGTTTATTAGTCGCTAGCAACATGGTATCGGAATTAATGTGATAATGGTTGATGTACGGGCAACTAATCGATTCACGAAAGCGCAGATCATAATCGACGGTCTTGATTAAAGGCAGGCAATCTGGACAAACCGTGTGTTGGAGCGGGATGGTACGCGTATGTAGTAGTAACATAGAAACCTCCTAATAAACTATTCAATTGAGGATAGCAAATATTAACAAGCGCTTACAAATTTAATGTGATTATGTTAACAAACAAGTGTTAAGATATTAATATTTTTCTCATTTTTGAGCGTCTAAGGGTCACAAATCGGCTTGAGTATGGCATACTATGATTAGACTATGATTAATGGGGGATTCTTTAAATGAAAGTACGCAAAGCAGTTATTCCAGCAGCCGGTTTAGGAACACGTTTCTTACCAGCCACTAAAGCAATGGCCAAAGAAATGTTGCCAATTGTTGATAAACCAACGATCCAATTTATCGTTGAAGAAGCAAAAGCTTCAGGTATCGAAGATATTTTAATTATTACTGGTAAGGGCAAACGGCCAATCGAAGATCACTTCGATTCAGCACCTGAACTGGAACAAAACTTAAAAGCTAAGAACAAGACGAAGATGTTGAAGATGGTTAATGAAACCACTGACATGGGCGTTAATCTTTATTTCATTCGCCAATCACATCCTAATGGTTTAGGGGATGCTGTTCGTCTTGCGAAGTCTTTCGTGGCTGACGAACCTTTCGTGGTCATGTTAGGTGATGACTTGATGGAAGATGAAGTGCCATTGAGCAAACAATTAATTAACGAATATGAAGAAACACATGCCTCACAATTGGCTGTTATGAAAGTGCCACACAGCGAAGTTGACAAGTATGGTGTCATTAACCCTGAAAACAAGGTTAAAGATGATTTATACAATGTTAAGAACTTCGTTGAAAAGCCAGATGTTGATAAGGCACCTAGTGATTTAGCCATTATCGGTCGTTACTTATTAACACCGGAAATTTTTGATGTCCTAGAAAATCAAAAACCAGGCCTTGGTGGCGAAATTCAATTAACAGATGCGATCGACGAATTGAACAAGACACAACGCGTCTTCGCGCACGAATTCAAGGGCCGTCGTTACGATGTTGGTAACAAGTTCGGTTACTTAGAAACAAGTATCGAATACGGTTTAAAACACCCCGAAGTTAAAGATGATTTAAAGAAATACATCATCAAGTTGGGTGAAGAATTAAAACAAAGCGAAAAGAAAGAAAATAAATAGAGTGCTGACTCGAACGGGTTGGCTTTGAGGATTAACAAGAAAATGGGAATTATGGCGGTTTAGCCATGATTCCCATTTTGTGGTTAACCGGAAAAGGCAGTTCGAGAAGCACGTTTAAGTGAAGAGTGCTGACCATCGCGGTTAGTAATTGAGCATTAATTAAAAATTGCCATTAATCCAGGTTTTAGGATTAATGGCAATTTTAGATTAAGCGGAAATTATTGCGATAGGAAGCACGTTTAGAGAGGTAACGTTAAGCATAAAAAAAGATCTCGTCATTGACGGGATCTTTTTTGTTGTTAATTAGTCAATACTCTTAAGGTATTTGTCTAATTCAGCTGGTTTTTTAACTTCGTAACTCCAAGCTGATGAAACTGTTAACGAGTTTAAGCGCATCTTTAATACGATGGCTTCTTTAATGTAATTTAAGACTTTTTTCATGATATATCACCTCCTTTAAATGGGATGTGGTGACTAAAATTAAAGTTGCCAGTGTGGCGGCACTAATCGGTACCGCTAAAAAATTGAAGAGTAGACATAAAACTGAGAGTAAACAAAAAATTAGAATCGTGATCCGATTACGTTTAAATTTTTCATTTTTAACACGTTTATCTTCAACAAGAGGTGTTCCAAACCAGAAAACAAGTGCTGATAAAAGCGAGAAAGCAATCGCGATAGTGTTATTGGACAATAGCCACTGCGCGAAGTAGATAGCGATAATCGCTAAAGAAACAGATGTCAGATAACAATTTAAATAGGTCCGGCAGTGATAGCCACCGGTTTGTGTATGAATGATTCTAAAGAGAATCACATAACCAATCGTTAACCAAAATTGATGGGTGATCAATCCAAAGAGTAAGATGGAAGCAGTAATCAAAAATTCATTAATTGTCAGCTCGACGCCGTAATTATAGAAGACTTGTTCTTCTGCGGAAATTACTTTTTTTCTAACGAGTATGTTAGTGATCATTTCTGTAAGTTTTTCCAAGCTAACGCCTCCTAGATTATTCTTGGTTGATCGGTAATAAAACCAGCATATCAAAGTGTGTTTCGTCATAAGCTATTTTATAATCACCATGTAATCGCCCAATACTCTTTTTAATAATGTTAATACCTAGGCCACTAGGTTCATGTTTAAACCAACTTTTATTAGAAAGACTAATCTTATGTTCTAGATGAGGCTCAGCGTGGGTGTTATTAACAATTAATACCAATTTATGTTTGTATTCAAAAATTTTGACGCTAATCTTCCTTTTTTCAGGTGGTAGTTTTTCCGTTGCAGCAACGGCGTTTTTCAATAAGTTAATCAATATATTGGAGAGGGAAACGGGTTCCAAGGACTCAGTGTGGACTTGATCGACCTTAAGCGAAAGTTCGATATCTTTTGAAGCGCACAATCGGATATTGTTATTTAAAACCGCATCGATATAAACGTTTCCGGTCAAAACCTGGGCTTTAACTTTCTCCAACTGACCTGTAATCTGATTGATGTAATTAATGACTTCAGTGTTAAGATCGTTTTCAATCATATATTTAATCGACATAATATTTTCTTTAAAGTCATGTCGCATATGACTTAGTTCAAGTTCTTTTTTATTTTGAATTTTGATTTCATTTTTTAAGACTGTAGCAGCCGCTTGAAGACTAAGTTCAAACTCACGTGTTTGATAATAAAGGCTGAGTTGTGAAAATAGATAAATCGTTAAGCAGATAGTGGCATTTAATAGAATAACCATCATCAGGATTTTAGTCGACAGTTGTTCAGCGTGTGTATTTTTTAAATTATTGCTTAACATGTGCATAAAGTTAGTAATGAGCATCGTCCCCATAATTAAAATGCAATTGATGACGATTAAATAATGTCTGGAGATATCTAAATTAATATTATGAAAAAGTTTGTAGTAGCCGTATATGAGAAGTAACATTGTTAATTTAGTAATGATATAAAATAAAATCCCATAAGCACTACCAACATCTGTAATAACTGGAATTGGTTCATGAAAGATATTTGCTAGAATGATACCAGAAGAAATATCTGAGAAATAGATGAAGTAGTAAGCAAGTGAGACAAAATAAAAAATCTTGATAAATTTATCTTTAAATAATAACAAGGCAGAAATGCTGATACCGGTAATCATCAATAGAGAATGGGCCATGCTAGTGTAGTTAGCAACTACGAGAATAATAGCCGTACCAAGAATAATAAGAATTAATAAAGTACCGATTATCTGACTATAGCGCGTAAAACGCGTATTCAAAAATAAAATCAATAAGACATAAAGGATGGCTACTTCAATCACAGTCGGTGTGACGTAGATAATTAGATTAGTCACTGAGAATCCCCCGTATACCGCATATAAATGCTTCTTGAACTTCTTTTTTCCGTCGTCGGCTTAAATCTAATTCTTCACCGTTATCCATTAGAATACTGGTGTTTTTAATTTCATTAATAAAAATGGGATTGACTGTGAATTTTCGATGAGTTCTCAGGAATCCTTTTTCAGTTAATGAATCGGTTATTTCTTGGAAGGTATAACCGATAAGTTCAAATTGCGCTTGATCGGCTAGATGAAGATAGACCTTCCGGTTGAGCGATTGGACGTAGACAATGTCATCCAGGTAGACTTTCTTATAAAGTTCCTCACCAGTCGTTTCTCGTAGTTTCAGTCTGAGGTATTTGCTGTTTTCAAAAGCAACGGAACGGCTTAGACGTGCCAGCAAGTTATCAATTCGCTCGCTGAGATGATCCTTAGGCAGAAAATCATAGATATCGTATTGCAAAGTGTTCAGAATTTCCTGTTCATAACGGGTAACAAAAATGATTTTAACCCGCTTATCCAGATTGCGAATTTTATGAGCTAACATTTTCCCATTGATTTTTGGCATATAAATATCGATAAATAAAGCATCAAATACACCAGGTTTAAAGCTATCGAGTAAGTCAGTTGCATTTGTAAAAGTCTGATAAGTTGCTTTAATAGCTAATGAATGATCAATTTCTTGCGTGATTTTTTTGAGAAAACACTGATTATCATCACAAAATGCAATATTTAACATCAAAAATGCTCCTTATACCATTTGATTATTTAATATTCTATCACTATTCTTAATAAAATAGCATCTTTAACCTGTCACTTTTTTAACAAAAAATGCCGGTATTATGCCTTTTTGAGTAACTAATAGGGCATAATGAGTTAGTCGTTGAGGTCGTTGATTAACTGAACGGTTATTATTAATAACGTAACGGTTATTTTAGTGATAAATTGAAATAATTACGATAATCAAGGTGTTTTTTTAGTAAAAAAATAGTATAATGACTCGAATTTTTTTGTAAATTATTCAGATTAAAGCCAAAAAATTTTAATTAATATAAAAAGCCACCAGATAATTTAAGACTGGTGGCTGTGGGCGGGGCCTTTAAATGAGAATCCCCGCGCAATGATCTATTTCATGTTGGATAATTTGTGCCACCCAGCCAGAAAAAGCCTGTTGCTGTTGTTTAAAATGGCGGTCTTGATAGCGCACTTCAATGGTTTCATAGCGTTTTGTTGAACGTTGACCGATTAATGAAAGACAACCTTCTTCAGTCTGATAGGGACTATGCTGACGAATAATCTCAGGATTGACCATAATTACGGGTAAAATCCCCATTTGAACGATAATAATCCGCTTATTAATGCCAATCATGTTAGCCGCCATGCCAACACAACGATCTGTATTAGCCTGTAAAGTATCGATTAAATCAGTGATAACTGCTGTATCCGCAGTTGTGGCAGGTGAGGCCACCTGGCTTAAAAATTTGGTATCGCGCATAATTGGCTTAATCATCAAAAAACTCCTCGAAAGTTAATAAGTTCATTATAACAGAATCACGGCGCTAAAAGTGGTTTGCGAATAGCTATCGCGCATAATTGGTTAATCAATAATACAATTTTATTTATAAAAACAGCTTTAATAGTTAAAGGTATTATTAGTGATAACTAAATAATTATTAGAGAGGTCTACTAAAATATTACTAGTAGAGCCTCTTTTTTAGTTGCTTTATCAAACTTTAAAGACTGAGTGGTCATATAAATGACCTTAATGGTCTATATTATTATTGATTATAAAAAGATAGAGAAATTAACGTTGCTAACAAGAAATTAAGTGTACTATATATGATGATAACTATTAGAATTTAAAAGATTTTAATCTCTTTAACAGAGGGGGAATAAGGATAAAATGTTAAGTCAAACAGAAACGTTATCATCAGTTACTTATATCATGCGGTGTAATCAGATAATTGAAAAGTTATTAGTATTTGACACTGTATTTAACGAATACACACAAACTTGTCGTAATATTATATTAGGGAGATGTCTCGTTAACGAAAATTTGCATTCTCTAAAAAAGTATTTCCAGAAAAATTTAGTTAAATTGATGCATTTTGTCCAATTAGTTGAAAGTATTAATCCACCAAGTTACTTTACGGACACTAATCAACGTTTAAAAGAAGCTTTTAGAGGATATGTTGAAAGTGTTGAAAAGATGTTATTAATTATTGATAGCGAAGATGATTCGGTAATTCTAGAAAAAATACAAGAAATTCGTCGAATCCAAAAAGACTATTGCCACAAAATTAATGAGGCTTTAGCAGATGTTGTTAAGCTAGGTTAAATTTTAAAATGAAGTGCGTAAATTTGACAGAATATGAGTAGAAGATAAAAAGG
Source organism: Latilactobacillus sakei (assembly GCA_002953655.1). Classification (NCBI taxonomy): domain Bacteria; kingdom Bacillati; phylum Bacillota; class Bacilli; order Lactobacillales; family Lactobacillaceae; genus Latilactobacillus; species Latilactobacillus sakei. Next base: position 1,660,835 of record CP025839.1, on the reverse strand, counting down.
CTGGGACAAAATAATTTTGTGCCGGCCTTTTTAGATGTTAGTCGCGGTTGATTTGACGTGATTTGATCGCAAAGTGAATAAAAATTCGACAAATTATGTGTTTTTGATTATAATTATGAGTACATCATTATAACTAAACTTATTAAGTTTTAATTTTAGCAACCGGTAAGAGGGTATAGAGGAGGATTCACATGAAGAAAATGACGTTATTTTTAAGTAGTTTGTTATTACTGGGTTTATTTATATTCAGTAATCAACAGGTCCAATCTGTGCAAGCAGCTGAGAAGACTTATGAAATCGGGACCGATGTCACTTATCCACCATTTGAATTTGCGAACAAGGATAATAAGTATGTCGGGATTGATATTGATATCATGAAAGCCATCGCTAAGTCAGAAGGCTTCAAGGTGAATATTCAACCACTCGGTTTTAATGCCGCCGTTCAAGCGGTCCAATCAGGACAGATTGATGGTGTGATTGCTGGGATGACGATTACCGATGAACGAAAAGCGAAGTTTGATTTTGCGGATCCTTACTATCATACTGGGGTTGTCATGGCGGTTAAAAAAGACAGCAAGATTACTGGTTTAGAAGGTTTAAAGGGTCAACGGGTCGCAATTAAGACCGGAACGGCCGCGGGTGATTACGCAAAGTCTAAAGCCAAGGAATATGGCTTTACGACAGTCACTTTTGATGATTCTGACAATATGTACAATGATGTTGTCAATGGTAATTCAGTAGCCTGTTTCGAAGATCAACCAGTGATGCAATATGGGATTAAGACTGGCTTGAACTTGAAGATTGTCACGAAACCAGCACAAGGTGGCGATTATGGTTTTGCCGTTAAGAAGGGTGCTAACCCAGAATTAGTTGCAAAATTTAACAAGGGCTTGAAGAAGTTAAAAGCTAGTGGTGAGTATGCTAAAATTCAAGCAAAATATTTAAACACTAAAGCAACTAGTAAAAAAGAAGCTGATCACAGTTTCTTCGGTTTATTAAAAGAAAATAAGGGTGCGATCTTAGATGGCTTAGGCCAAACATTACTATTAACAGTCATCGCGATTTTCTTCGCCACCATCTTTGGTGTCTTCTTCGGATTACTCGGTGTATTACCAAATAAATTTGCACGGGGCGTTTCGGATACAGTCATTTATATCTTCCGGGGCTTACCATTGTTAGTTTTAGCTCTATTCATCTACACCGGGATTCCAAGTTTGACGGGGCAAAAGATTCCCGCAATGGTCGCTGGTGTGATTACGCTGATGTTCAATGAAGGGGCCTATACAGCCGCCTTTGTGAAAGGTGGGATTGGTGCCGTTAGTGCTGGCCAAATGGAAGCAGCCCGGAGTTTAGGCTTACCATATGGCAAGGCAATGCGCCGCGTTATCTTACCGCAAGGGATTCGGATTATGGTGCCATCTTTTATTAACCAATTCATCATCACGCTGAAGGATACGTCAATCTTATCAATTATCGGCATTGTCGAATTAACGCAAGCTGGTAAGATTATCATCGCCAGAAACCTAGAAGGCTTCAAAATCTGGGGGATGATCGCGTTGATTTACTTGATTGTGATTACGTTATTGACATGGTTATCGAAGTATATCGAGAGGAGAATGAATAACTAATGAATAGAATTGAAGTGTCCCATCTCATTAAAAATTATGGCAGTAATGAAGTTTTGAAGGATTTGGATTTAACCGTTGGTAACAATGAAGTGGTTGTGATGATTGGGCCCTCCGGTTCTGGGAAGAGTACGTTTCTCCGCTGTTTGAACCGTTTGGAAGAACCAACGAGCGGTGAAATCATCGTCGACGGCTATAATCTCAGTGATCGTAACAGTAACTTAAATCAGATTCGGGAAAAGATTGGGATGGTTTTCCAACACTTTAACCTCTTTAAGAATCTCACTGTTGCAGAAAATATTATGTTAGCACCTGTTGAACTGGGCAAAATGACGCCGGAAGAAGCCAAAGAAACCGCCAAACATCTTTTAGAAACGGTTGGCTTATCGGATAAATACGATGCCAAACCAGGTTCGCTATCAGGTGGTCAAAAGCAACGGGTCGCTATTGCCCGCGCCTTGGCGATGAAACCCGATATTCTATTATTCGATGAACCAACGTCAGCACTGGATCCAGAAATGGTCGGCGATGTCCTGGAAGTAATGAAACGCTTAGCCAAAGAAGGGATGACAATGGTTGTTGTCACTCATGAAATGGGCTTCGCTAAAGAAGTGGCCGACCGCGTCATCTTCATGGCAGACGGGCACATTGTCGAACAAGGCGCCCCCGAAGAAGTCTTCGGCAACCCACAAAATGACAGAACAAAGGACTTCTTGAATAAGGTATTGAATGTTTAGAAAGAGATATTTAAAGAGTTGTCAGGTTTAAATTACTTGGTAACTCTTTTTTATTGTTCATGCTATGATAAGTGATAACAAGTAGTTGGGAGATTTGCTAAATGATACGTCATATTCTTGTAACCGGTGGTGCCGGTTTTATCGGTTCTAATTTTGTTCGCTATGTCGTTGAACAACAGCCAGAAGTCCATGTAACGGTTTTGGATAAGTTAACGTACGCTGGTAATCGGGCTAATTTAGCCGGCTTACCAGCAGAACGAGTGACGTTGGTAGTCGGTGATATTTGTGATGCACCATTGGTTCAGCAGTTAGTCCAAAAGGTGGACGCGGTGGTACATTATGCAGCTGAAAGTCATAATGATAATTCGTTGCAGGATCCAACACCTTTTATTCAAACTAATATTATGGGTTCCTATACGCTAATTGAAGCCTGTCGACAATATCATGTGCGGTATCATCACGTTTCTACAGATGAAGTTTACGGCGATTTACCGTTAGTAGGTGATGCAAAATTTACACCCGAAACACGTTATAATCCTAGTAGTCCGTACTCCGCTTCCAAGGCGAGTTCTGATTTGTTAGTACGGGCGTGGGTGCGCTCATTTGGGCTACGCGCAACGATTTCCAATTGTTCCAATAATTATGGGCCGTATCAACATGTTGAAAAGTTTATCCCGCGTCAGATTACCAATATTTTAAGTGGTAGGCGCCCTAAGTTATATGGCACTGGCCAAAATATTCGTGATTGGATTCATACGGATGACCACTCTAGCGCTGTTTGGACAATATTGACACGTGGCCGAATTGGCGAGACCTATTTGATTGGTGCTGATGGGCAACGCACGAATCAAGCTGTTTTGGAAATGATTTTAACATTGATGGGGCAACCCAAGGATGCATATGATCAAGTTCAGGATCGACCAGGGCATGATTTGCGGTACGCCATTGACGCGACCAAGCTTCGTGAAGAACTTGGATGGCAACCGCAATTAACCGATTTTAAAGTTGGGTTACAGCAGACAATCGATTGGTATCGGCACCATGAGGAATGGTGGCAAGCGGATAAAGCTAAGGTAGAAGCGAGATACGCGCGTAATAAACAATAATCAAGTTAAGGACAGTCTATCTTAAAGACTGTCCTTTTTATATATCTAAAGTATTTGATTAACTTGTCACAAGCAGTGTGACAAAATGCGTGTTAACGTTTCCATCTGGTTGTATTATCCTTAAGTCATTGATAAGGAAAGAGGGTATTTCAAATGCCAATGATTGATAAAAATTTAATTAACTTAGAAGTAAATGTCGCAACTCAAAAAGAAATGTTCCATTATTTAGCCGACTTAGCCTTTCAAGAAGACCGTGCAAAAGACAGTGCGGCGATTGAACAAGGCTTAAACGAACGAGAAGCAGAATCTACAACGGGTTTTGGTAAGCACATTGCAATTCCGCATACTAAAAATAGTGCGGTTAAAGAACCAACTGTAATTATGGTCAGAAATCAAGAACCACTTGAATGGGATTCTTTGGATGGCCAACCGGTTGAAACAATCATTAATTTATTGGTCCCAGATGATCAATCTGATACACATTTGAAGATGCTTGCTAAGTTGAGTCGGCAAATGATGCATGCAGATTTTACAGATGTTTTAAAAACAGGTACGAAGGAAGAAATTTTGACAATGTTGACCAAAGTACTTTCAGATTAAGGAGTGATTAATATGAAAATCGTAGGGATTACAAATTGTCCGGCGGGAATTGCCCATACCTACATGGTGGCAGAAGCCATCCAACAAAAGTGTGAATCATTAGGCTACGAAGTCCATGTTGAAACACAGGGGGCTAGCGGTGTCGAAGATCGTTTAACAGACGCTCAGATTAAAGAAGCCGATTATGTGGTACTGGCACTTGGTAAGGGACTTTCTGATGAAGATCGAATCAGATTTGATGGTAAGAAAGTGGTTGAGCTACCTGTTTCTGAAGCTTTAAAACATATTGATACTTTGTTTGATGATATTGATAGCAAAGCCGTTGTGCTCCATACTTCAAAAGTAAAACTAGGCAATGAACAGGCGGCGGTTAAAGAAGGTATCATGAGCTATTTAATGGCCGGTGTTTCAGCTGCATTGCCATTTGTCATTGGTGGCGGGTTACTCGTTGCATTAGGCAGTATGTTGGTCCAATTTGGGATGCCCAACACGGCACTTGCTCAAGGGACACACCCGTCATTAGCCTGGGTATTAACGTCAATTGGGAATCTAGGCTTCACCTTCATGATTCCAATTATGGGTGCTTATATTGCGAATGCAATCGGTGATAAACCAGCGTTTGCGCCAGCATTCTTAGTCACATACTTAGCAAATGATATTGATTTATTAGGTACAAAATCTGGTGCTGGTTTCTTGGGTGCTGTTGTGATTGGTTTATCAGTTGGTTATTTTGTTAAGTATTTCAGAAGAGTTAAATTGGGCAAAGCACTACAGCCATTATTAGGGTCGATGTTAATTCCATTTATCACGCTATTAGTCTTTGGATTATTAACGTATTACTTGATTGGCCCAGCAATGTCATGGTTAATGAGTGGCTTGTTAGACTTCTTGAATACGATCCCAACCAGTATGAAGATTGGAACGGGCTTTATTATTGGCGCAATGTTAGCTTTTGATATGGGTGGTCCCGTTAATAAGACTGCTTGGTTCTTCGCCTTTTCATTACTTAGCTCACATATTTATAACTGGTACGGGATTGTCGGTGTGGTAACCTTGTTACCACCGATGGCAGCTGCGATTTCAACTTGGATTCGCCCTGATTTATTTACAAAACAAGAACGGAGTTCAAGTATTAGTGCCTTTATTGTTGGGGCAACTGTTGCGACAGAACCCGCAATTCCTTACGCACTTGCTGCACCAATTCCAATGATTGCTGCCAATACATTAGCTGGTGGGATAGCCGGTGCATTGTCAATTATGTTTAATGTTGAAAGAATTGCACCCGGAATTGGTATTTTTGATCCCTTAATTGGCTTAGAAAAGCCTTGGTATTTCTTCTATCTAGCAGTTGGGATTGGTTTAGTCCTCAATGTCGCCTTCATTATTATTTTCAAAGGGGCATGGCTCAAGCGAGAAGCTAAAAAAGCAGCACAATAACGAATGAAAGGATGCCAATAGCATCCTTTTTTGAGAAGGGGCAAGGATGATGCAATATAATTTTGATCAAGAAATCGACCGTCATCAGACTTTTAGTACACAATGGGATTATATTGAAGACCGTTTTGGACGGAATGATATTTTACCATTTTCAATTTCGGATACCGATTTTCCGGTTTCGGATGAAATTCTAGCAGCGCTAAAGAAGCGGATGGCACATCCGATTTTTGGCTATACACGTTGGAATCACCAAGCTTATAAAGGGAGCATTAAAAGCTGGTTTGAACGTGATCCGGAGGTAACGGTGGCTGAAGATTGGCTTGTTTATAGTCCAAGCGTTGTGTATACGATAGGGGTTTTAATCCGACTGATGAGTAATCCAGACGATGCAGTGGCGACTTTCACACCGATGTACGACGCTTTTTTTAATACGATTACCGCCAATCACCGCCAATTAGCAACAATTCCAATTCAAGGTGCGGATCAAGATAATGATATTTCCTGGGAAATAATGGCTTCAGTTTTAGCGGATGAGAAAACGAAGATTCTATTACTAACCAATCCGCATAATCCAACGGGTCATTTATTCAGTGAAGCCGAATTAAAACGGATTGTAGCCCTTTGCCAGGAACATCGCGTTTTTATTATTTCGGATGATATTCATCGTGATATTATCATCGGGGAGCAACAATATGTACCGATTACGAAGATTACAACCGACAACGTTGCATTATGTTGTTCGAACACCAAGACTTTTAATACGCCTGGCTTGATTGGGGCTTATGCAATGATTCCCAATCAGCAACTACGCGAACAATATTTGGAAACATTGAAACAAAAAGATGCCTTGTCATCAGCAAGTATCTTCGGCGTTGAAAGTACAATTGCTAGCTATACAGGCAGCGCTAATTACGTTAAAGAACTAAATAGTTATTTAAAAGAAAATTATCAGATTTTAGCAAATTTCTTTGCACAAGAATTACCGGAACTCGAATTTAAAATACCTGATGCGACTTATCTAGCGTGGATCAACGTCGCTAAATTAAACTTGAGTAGCGATGAGTTACAGGCTAAACTAGTTAATGTTGGACACGTTGGCATTATGGCCGGCAGTGTTTATGGTGACAGTCGGTATATTCGGATGAATATTGGCTGTCCTAAGTCAAAGCTGATTGAGGGGTTGAGACGAATGAAGGTCGCTCTTCGTTCATAATTATGCTGAATGAAAGACAAATTGTACTACTTCAATATTTGATGAAGAATTCTTATTCTGGAGGCGAACTAGCAACGTACTTAAAAACTTCTAGACGAACGGTGATTCGGGATGTCGCTTTAATTGATTATTGGTTAACAACTAATCAGTTAGGAACAATTGATAATTCGCAGCGCTATTCATTAACAATTAACGACCAAACTGAGTTACAAAAGAAACTTCAAGTACTGCAGTTACAGAAGTATCGTCTATTAGCACTTGTTTTAATCAATCGATATGTGACGATTGACGATTTAACTGATCAAATGTGGCTCACCAAAAAAGAAATTGATGATGAGATTAAAGCGCTCAATAGGAACTATCAATATCTGTTTGTGATTGAGAAAAAAACAAGTAAGGGCATTTATATAACGGCCTCCAATTATGAACGGATTAATTTACTGGCGAGTCTATTATTTTCTTTTACGGATTTAATGGCTGATTTACCAGATGGTATGTCTGAAAAGGCAACTGTCAAAGCCAATCAAATGACATCGTCCATTTTAAATTTTGAGACAAAACAGCAATTGGCCGTTCAGCTAATAGCATATCAATTGTGTCAGAATGCTATCCCAACCATTACTTTTTCAGATTATTTAGCGCAAAAATTAGCCAAAATTCAAAAAATTAGTGACTTCAATCTTGGGCGAGTTTTAGCGCGGATGAATGAAGAATATCAAGTTCAGATTGATACGGAAGTTTGTGCGACAATTTTAGTGCAACATATTCAAAGAACTTTGTCATTTCCGAGCTATTTCGAAAGTGATATGCGCGCTCAGTTTGAAGAATTGCGGTTGATTTATCCTTTTATTTTTGAATTTGCGCAAGTGATTACCGATAATATTCAAGCATTTCTAGATGTGCTATTTATTGATAGTCAATATATCGCATTATATATGACCAATTCGCAGACTGCTTCTGAGGCTAAAATTAATCTAGTGATGTATGAAGAACGTTATTCAATTTCAAATATTAATCAGGTTTTAATTGAAAATAAAATGAACCGCGTTAATTTAGAAATCGCACATTCGGTGGATAAGCTAGAAGAGTTATTAGAACAACATCCGAATAGTATCTTAATTATCGATCGAAACCAAGTACTAAAAAATCATGCAGCACAGATTGATTATGTCTTTAACGGGATTCTCAACGATGATGATTTATTAACCATTCAAGATGTTATTAACACAACATTAATCAAAAAGGAAATTGAAACAGTTTTAACACCGACGCAATTTATGTCATTATCATCACAGCCAACCTTTAAAGAGACCTTAGCTGCTGGGTTAGTTCAGCTAACAGATGATGGTCGGCTGACTAAGCAACAAGCAGTGGCGCTTGAAAATCGTGAGTTAGCGGGGAACCAGCTAGTTGTTGGACAATTATCTTTACCACATATTAAAGCGCCAATTGAAACGCCATTTAAATTATTTTATTTTAAACTAAGCGAACCAGTGAAGATTGAAGAAACGAGTATTACGGCAATCATGATTGTTATTGTTGATAGCCGTTCAACAGAATACACACAGTTATTTTCATATTTATACGCAAAATTTAAGACGTTGGATTTAACAAGGATTAATAACTATGAGACTTTACTAGCTAATGTCATTAATCGTTAGATCTATGAGAACACCGCTTAGTGTAGGCGGTGTTTTTTAATTGATTGTGCGCCATTAAGGAGTAATTAATGGTATCATAAAGAGGATTAATTAATATTAAGTAGTGGGGGAAGATAATCATGAAGTTTTGTCCAAATTGTGGTTCGGAGATCAAGGAGGGGGCTAAGTTTTGTCCCAAATGTGGGTTTAACATCGAACAAATGACCAATCCAAACGCAACAAATGACAGTGTGAAGAGCCGTTTTGAAAAATTGAAAACGGATGAAGAAATGGCACTCCAATTAGACCAAGTCGAGGGGTTAAATATGACGCGGGCGGACATCAAAAAGGAAGCGCAACGTAAATTATCCGGACGTTATGGCGAATGGATGAAGACCATCTTGTGGTTGGTGGTGGGGATGATTGTTGTCACATTTCTTCTGGTAATGAGTTTTGGCAGAATGATGACGGCCATTGAAATGACAATTTGGGGGAACCTCTATTCTGACCAAGGTCCGACCGGATTTACGGCTTTCTTATGGTTCGTAGTGGTGATTATGCTCTTAATAGCGCTATTCTTAATTGCTTGTTTACGTAAACCCGTTTTACAGTGGTGCGCAATCGTAACTTTACGAGGTCAGCGTGCCGATGGGTTGAAAATTTTTAATTACTTAGTAAAAGCGCAAAAGAACCGGGTATTAAAAGCAAATGTTTTAACCACCTTCTATCAATTCTGCTGGTCATTATTATTTGTCATTCCGGGGGTTGTCAAAGGGGCCTCATACGCAATGACTAATGTCTTATTGGAAAAAAATCCTGAAATGACTGCTAGCGAAGCGATTAACATGAGTCGTAAAATCATGCATGGCTATAAATTAGAATTCTTAATCATGCAATATTCATTTTATTTCTGGCAATTATTGGTTGGTGTGACATATGGTCTCGCTAATTTCTATGTGCTCCCTTATCAAAATGTAACTGAAATTCAATTCTTAGAATCACTTTATCAACGTTATCAAGAAAATGAAACGAAATAGAAAAAAGACAAAGTCGTAAGACTTTGTCTTTTTTAATAGCCTAGTGAGGCGTGATGACTTGTAATTTGTGTTGCAATAACCGCATTTTTAACGGTGATTTGGTACTAGGATCGCCATCAATGCGTGTTTGCACACTTTCTTGATTGTCAGTGGTAATTGTTATTTTATCAGCTTTAAAGTAGGTCATTCCAGGAATTTTCTTAAAGTTGCCTGTTAGAAAATAGGGGAGAAACATAGCAGAGCGTATTAATGACATTTTAGGAGCGACAAATACATGGAAATAGCCATCATCTGGTTGCGCTTCGGGATTGAATTTTGTAAAACCACCGACGGAATTGGTGAGTGTCACGAGCAAGAACTGCGTGTCTTTTTGCCAGTGACGATGAGGGGTTTCAATTGTTAAAGGGTAATGTTGATGCTTGGCTAATACACGAATACCTTCGTTTAAAAAAGCCAAAGGGCCCCATTTTTGTTTCTCGCTCTGGGTAACATTCAAAGCAGCGTCAGCTAAAATACCAAGCGTCATCGTACTGATTAGATAGTCATCATTGATTTGACCGACATCTAGTGGTTGGAGATGGCCTTGCTGTAGATTTTCAATCGCTTGGTCAATATCTAACGGAATTTGTAAAACGCGGGCCAAATTATTAACGGTACCAGCGGGAACAATTCCTAAATAAGGTGGCTGCTCTAAAGTAGCTAGGCCACTAACGACTTCGTTGATGGTGCCATCACCACCGACAGCGACTACGATATCGAACTGCGCTTGCGCCGCTTTTTTTGCTAAGCGTGTCGCATCTTTAGGGCCTTTAGTAGGCATCAATTCAACCGTCTGCTGGTTTTTAACGAGGGCTTGTTCAATTTTTTTACCAACTGACTCGCCATGATCTTGGCCAGAATGCGGATTATAAATAACGGCATAACGATCCATAAAAAGACCTCCTTTATTAACTAACCTAAGCATAGCAAAAATCTCATGAATAAACATTGAAAACGAATTGAGGTTGGTGCTGAGCCGATAATTGATTAGCATTTTTGCTAAGTGTTAAAATGAAACTAACGTTGAATTATGAAAGTAGGTCGGGCTATGCAACTAGGGTTAAAGGCGGGTGTGAATGACCGTCAAATTAAGGATCGTTTACAATATCATCCCAGCGTATTTGAATTTCATCTGACGGAAGAAGATGTCGCAAGTGCTGGTTTAAAAAGGCTGCGCGATAAGATTCAATTTATCCGTAACCAAGGGGTGCAGCACATTATCTTACACCATCCGATGAATTTTGAAGGCGGCCATCTTGAATTATCGATGAGTGAGGCCAGTTCACCAGCGCGCTATCGCTTTTTGTGGCAGTCAACGTTGGACTTATTGCAACTCGCTCAAGCAGAAGATGTTCAATTATTAGTCCACGGTTCATATGATGAACCCGTTGAGCAATTGACAGTTGGTTATCGCAATCTCACTGAAGCGGCTGAGGTACTTTTTAAGCGGATGGACTATCTCAACAAGATTGGTCATGATCATCTATTCTTCGAAAATTCGATTTCACCGCTTTTTTATTACGGTAATCCTGATTTAGATCAAGCTATTTTAGCAAAAGGCTATCGATTAGCTTTTGATACGAGCCATTGTTTCATTAAGTACCATGGCGATAATGACGTGTTAGTTCAGAGCTTACAGACGCTAAAACCAGCGATTGCCCATTATCATCTTGTTGATTCGTTAGGACTTAAACATGATGGCTTAGAACTCGGAACTGGCCGCATTGATTGGCGCCGGGTTGTGCCGGTTTTAAATCCAGCAGCAACCAATATCTATGAAGTTCAGTTGGCTGATCAAAATGATGCGCGGGAAATGGTTACGAGTCACCAGTATTTAACCGCTTTGGCGGCTGACTTGCAACATTAGCCGAGCAGAATTTTATTTTGGGCCACGCGGAAACCAAATAGTGGGTAAGCTTGGTCATCCTGATTAACGTAAACGTAGTGTTGATAGTATTCACGGTGATTTAAGAGGAGGCTGAATTCCCATTGCTTGAGGGGATGCGGCTTCTTGGCGACCGTCTGTAATAACAGACGTGGTTGTTCATTGTGGACATCTTGTTCAAAACCGGCAATCGGCCAATTTTGATCTGAGCCTTCGAAAAAAATGAGTGCATTACGTGGCGTATCGGCGAGTAACTGTAATAAATCAATGACGCGCATGATATCGACTCCTTTGTGGCATTTTAAGTAGTGTAGCGACAATCAGCCAACTAATCAATGAGAGTAAGACGACGATTGTTAAAATGACCATTAATGGTGTCAGAATAGTTAGTAGCCAACTGGTCCCGCCGGTAGTTTGATTGAATAAACTAGTGATGAAAGTGCCCCCGATAATGACGATCAAGGTTGCGATAATCCCAGGAATCATCCCTCGATAATCAGCTTTCGATAAGTCGAAACCACCAATAGCAATCATGCCACAGAGAATCAGCCAAATGAGTAGTAAACTGGGTTTGGTAGTCGTCAGTAGCTGGCTGAATAATGGTTTGACTGCCTGCCATTGCCAAATTGGTTCTTCGGCAAATGTCAGCCAGGTTTGAAAAGTATTGCGGGCTAGTAACCAAGTGAGGCCTAAGATTGCCGCGGAGCAACCAAAAATAGGTGCTAAGCCAATCCAGAAGTTACCAATGGTGGGCCACAGCCGCCCAGAACGATAGCGGTGTTCGACGTGTCCCAGCGAGTGGTCATTAGAATCGTTCAAGTTGCGATTGAGCAGTTGCATGTCAGTAATTTGATGATTGAAGATGAAGCAAAATAATGCGTGGCTCAATTCGTGAATAATGGTGCCGAGGCCACCAATCACAATCTGTGAGCGGGGCCACCAGCGTGCTAAGCGTGTTTTCGTTGAGCGATTAATCACTGTTAACAAGGCGGCAAAGCCTAGTGGCATCAAAATTAACAGGGTACAGTTGCGCATAATGGCAAGCAGTAGTTGTTGCCAATCGATGGTTAGTGGATTTGAAAGTGACATACTAAACCTACCTTAATAACTTAATAAGGGTCATCGTACACCTAAGTCAAGGATGGTGACAAGCGAACAAGCTAAAATTTAAAGAACCCATAAAGGCAAAAAAACGCCCGGAACAAATTTGAATTTGTCCCGGGCGTTTTTTGGATTCTAACTTTTGTTAATCCTCAGGCTATCCCTGACTGATGCAGACGCTTATTTATCTGAAAAGATTGGTGTTTCAATTCGTTCAACGTATTTGGCTGCGACTGGTGTTTTGTAGAGTTGGACGTCGTCTTTTTCGAAGAGATTAGCGTCGGCGATTTTAATCATTGCTGCTTTAACCACTTCAGGGGTTAATGATTCGTTGACTTGGCGTAGGCGTAATGTTTTGTTCTTATTAACACTGGTTTTAAATTCTAAATTAAGTTCTTTCATCTTGAATTCCTCCTAAAGAATTGGTATGTTTTTTACTTAGTGTTATAAACTGATTTGGTTGTCAGTTCGGCCATGATAAATTGATCGTCGTCATGCAGACTGGCAAGGGCTTCGCCAACTGCTTGAATTTCGTCGGCTTGTACGTTTTCTTTGACTGCGCTTAAACGCCGCATGAGATGATCGTCTTCATAGGCCTCGTTTTGTAATTCGAACGCAATTGTTGATGTTAACCATGTTGTTTGCATATTGAAAACCTCCAAGTTTTTATTGTAAGGCCACCGGTGAATCGCTTACGTTAATGAGTAAACCAAATCCACCTTAAAATGGTAAACATTTTTAGAATAATCCTAAAAATTAGTTAAAGAAAAGTAAATTTGGCATACAATTACCAAATTTTTAGTTATAGTAATAATTAGACTTATAAGTGAAGAGGGATATTATGAAAGAAGTAGTCATTATGAGTGCCAAACGAACACCAATTGGGAAGTTTGGCGGGCAATTAGCTAGTTTAACCGCAGTCGATTTGGGGACTATCGCGGCTAAAGCAGCCATTCAAGCAGCTGGTATTGAAGCTGACCAAATTGATCAAGCTATTTTTGGCAATGTCTTACAAGCTGGTTCAGGGCAAAACGTGGCGCGTCAGATCGCGTTAAACAGCGGTTTAGCACAAACGAGCGTTGCAATGACTGTGAATGAAGTTTGTGGTTCTGGTTTGAAGGCCATCCGTCTTGCACAAAGTGCGATTGTGATGGGTGATGCCGATGTTGTTTTAGTTGGTGGGACTGAAAGCATGTCACAAGCCCCTTATTTGAATAACGGAATGCGTTTTGGTAGCAAGTTTGGTGATCAAACCGTTGTCGATAGTATCAGTAGTGAAGGTTTAAATGATGCCTTCACCAATAAACCAATGGGAATTACGGCTGAAAATGTGGCTGCCAAATACGGCATTACACGTTTGATGCAAGATACATTCGCCTTAGAATCACATCAAAAGGCAGCTCAAGCGACACAAGCTGGGTGGTTTGATGCTGAAATCGTCCCTGTAACTGTGAAACAACGACGGGCAACTTTTGAAGTGAGTCAAGATGAAGGCATTCGTCCTGATACAACACTTGAAGCAATGGGAAAATTACGACCTGCTTTCCAAGCAGACGGCACCGTTACAGCGGCTAATGCTTCAGGGATTAACGATGGTGCATCGGCAATGATCGTGATGTCTAAAGAAAAAGCCGAAGCACTCGGCCTTGTTTACCAAGCAACATTAGTTGGTTATCAAGAAGTCGGCATGGATCCTAATTACATGGGTTACACGCCAGTACCTGCTATTCAACAATTATTGGCTAAGCAAGCTCAAACCCTCGCTGATATTGATTTATTTGAAATCAATGAAGCTTTTGCGGCCTCCAGCGTGGCAGTTCAAAATGGCTTAGCGTTAGACACTGCTAAAGTGAACGTTGCTGGTGGTGCGGTTGCTTTAGGGCATCCAATTGGCGCTTCAGGCACACGAATTATGACCACGTTGTTGCACCAATTAAAACGGACCAACCAAACAACTGGGGTCGCCTCATTATGTATTGGTGGCGGCTTAGGGATTGCTTATGAAATCCAACTAAACGAGGCGTGGCTAAATGACTAGTCCAAAGTTTTATCAACTGTCAAAATCAGAACGGTTAGCCCGCTTGGTTGAAGCCAGCCAACTTTCAGAAAAGGATGCACAATTTTTGGCACAAAGCCAACCGTTAGCAGATGAATTAGCCGATAGTATGATTGAAAATTATATCGGCCAATATCACTTGCCATTAGGCATTGTGCAAGATGTTATGGTAGGTGGTAAGGTTTATCAGGTACCAATGGCCATCGAAGAGCCATCAGTGATTGCCGCAGCTAATAATGCCGCGAAGATGATGCGCCTAAATGGCGGCGTTACAATTGAAAACAGCCGACGGGTGATGTTTGGTGAAGTTGTTTTAACTGATTTACCTCAGCTAGCAGATGCTGTAAAATGGGTGGATAATCACTTTACTGTTTTGCAAGCGGTCGCCCAAAAAGCGCATCCGTCAATTGTTAAACGTGGTGGTGGTTTGCAGAAAATTGCAACGACGATCGTTGAAAATCGTTTTCTGAAATTAAATCTTGAAATTGATACCAAAGCCGCGATGGGCGCCAATATTGTGAATACCATTTGTGAAGCGATTGCGCATGCTGTTCAAGCGACTTTAGGTGGGACTATCTTGCTGAGCGTTTTGACGAACGCTGCCTTTGGGTCGGTTGTTAAAGCATCAGTGACGCTTAATCCGGCGACTTTAGCGACGGCGACCTTAACGGGTGAAGCAGTGGCGCAACGGCTGATTGACGCGACTCAGTTTGCTCAGTTTGACGTGGCTCGAGCTACGACGCACAATAAGGGCATTATGAACGGAATTGATGCTGTGATTATGGCAACTGGTAATGACTGGCGGGCGATTGAAGCTGGTGCACACAGTTATGCTGCGCGTACCGGGCATTATCAACCCTTAACGGCTTGGTCGTGGACCGCTGATCATCAACTGTGCGGTCAAATTGCCGTCCCATTACCAGTCGGCATTGTCGGCGGTTCAATCGGGATTTTACCGACAGTTCAAGTTGCCCAACGCTTAATGGCCATCGAAACGGCTGAAGAATTAGCTGGCGTGATTGCGGCCATCGGGTTAGGTCAGAATTTAGCGGCCTTGAAAGCTCTCGTTTCAGACGGGATTCAAAAAGGTCATATGGCACTCCAAGCTAAATCACTCGCAATTGCAGTTGGCGCAACGGCCAGCGAATTAACGACTTTATTACCGCAATTATTAAAAGCACCACACTTAAATACTGAAACAGCGACGACTTTATTAAGTCAAATCCGTGCTGAAAACAGATAGATTGGAAGTTTATTATGCAAATTGGAATTGATAAATTGGGTCTTTTTACCCCAAATACTTATTTAGATCTTATGATGTTAGCAAATGCGCGCGGTGTTGACCCTGATAAATTTACAATTGGGATTGGCCAAGATCAAATGGCGATTGCACCATTAAGCCAAGACAGTGTCACAATGGGCGCTAATGCTGCTTTGGATTTATTAGAAGGCGAATCACGCGACAATATTTCATTGTTGATTTTAGGCACTGAATCAGGCATTGACCAATCTAAAGCGGGTGCTATCTATATTCAACGCTTATTAGGCCTCAGCAATGCACGGACTTTTGAAATTAAGGAAGCTTGTTACGGGGCAACAGCTGGTTTAATGACAGCCTATGATTATGTTGCGGCTCATCCAGATCAAAAGGCATTGGTCATCGGTTCTGATATTGCGCGCTACGGTTTAGAAACACCGGGCGAAGTGACACAAGGTGCCGGCGCCGTTGCCATGTTGGTCAGTGCCCAACCACGCTTGATGGTTCTGGAACCAGAAACGAGTGTCCACAGTGCAGATATTCAAGATTTCTGGCGGCCAAACTATTCTAAAGAAGCCTTTGCACGAGGCAAATATTCGACAGAACAATACATCGAGTTCTTCCAAAAAACATGGGCGGATTACCGTGCTAAAACGGGGCGGACCATTGCTGATTTCAAGGCTTTAGCTTTCCACTTACCTTATACTAAGATGGGGTTAAAAGCCTTGCGGACAATTCTAGATGAAGGTACTGAAGAACAACAAGCACAACTTTTAGAACGTTATGCTGAAAGTACCTTGTACAGTCGTCAGATTGGGAATATCTATACTGGTGCACTATATTTGGGCTTCCTTTCATTATTAGAACATTCAACTAATCTAGAAGCGGGCGATCGAATCGGTCTTTTCAGTTACGGGTCAGGGGCCGTTAGCGAATTTTTCACAGGGATTTTACAACCCGGTTTCGAAAAACAATTAGCAAAGCAAAAACATGCCGACTTATTAGCTAAGCGTCGTCAACTGACGATGGTTGAATACGAAACCCAATTCCAAACGGAACTACCAGAAGACGGTAGCGAATATGAAATTGACCTGACAATGGACAACGCGCCAATTATCCTAAAAGGCGTGAAGGACCACGAAAGAATATATATGACAAGATAGAGTGGCTTAGCAACCGGGATGATTCTGAGGATTAGCCTAGTTAGGGAAATAATCGGGTTGATCGATTATTTAACTGACGTAGCTAAACGCAAGAATCAGGTTGATAAGGCACGTTTCAAAAAGACGATTCCGATAAGTTAATCTTATCAAAATCGCCTTTTTATTTTGGGTTAAAATACTGGTATATCAACGTTTTAAAACTTTTTAAAATTAATTCAAAATTTCGAGGTGTTTTAGTTGTAACCGATTACATAAGGTGATATATTAATGGTGAGGAAAGATAGCTTGGCAGAACAAAACCAAGTGAAACACATTTGTTAGGCACCACCGTATTTGTCAGGTACTAAGTTTCAAGAAGTACAGCGTATTAGAACTTTAGAACCAAATAACAACAACACATCGCAAGATAAGATTGGTAAGAGTACACTAAGTGATTGCTAGGAAGTGGGTCCAATGACAACTTAATTGCAAGATCAAAGCGTATAAGTGCGAGTATATCGGAGGCTGATGTCTGTTAAAGAATATCGTAGCAGTAACAAACGCAACCTTAATCGTTATCGCTGAAGCTGCACGCAGAGTCAATCACCAAGAAACGACTAAACTAGATCGAGTAATACGATAAGCAGTGGGTTAGAATAAACGATTAATCACAATTGAATATAGTATTGAGGTGTAACATTATCCAGAGTAAACAACAGAATCAGCAAGTATCAACCAAGCTATCTACCTCGACATAAGGGGATTCAAAGTAACTAACTTTGAATCCTTTTTTGATGGTCACGATTTAGTCGCTAAGACTTGAGCTCGAATCTGATCTAAATCGATTGACTTATTGATCAGTTGGGCACAACTTTGACAAATAATCGACGCATTCGTATTTTTTAAGGTTTCGCGAATGTCCATATAGCCGTTCATGAAACGGCTGGGAGGTAACTGAATATTGGTCCAACAGGGGGTGTTGACTGTGATAGCTTGTTGACAAATATTGCAACGATATTCTTTGGTTGATTGATCATACATATAAAATCAGCTCCTTTTGATGACTAGCATACGCCTTTATTTAAAAATTGAAACCAAAAAAATGACCGTTTCAACTTTAGATTTAGACAGTTAACGGTCATTCAGGGTAAAATTTGTGATTTAAAACGCACTACCGTCTTCAACGGACTATAAAGATTTTGGTCATTAGTTCATTAGTCCTGATTTTGGGGAATAAGTTCATTCATCAATTTATTTGTCAAAGTCGTTAGTTGTTCCCATTCTTGGTCTGTTAGTGTCGTGTTATCAACTAATAAAGTGGGCAGTTTTTCTAGCGCAAGCCGTTCTTGGTTTCCTTTTGAGGTTAATGCAACTAGTGTCCCACGTTCGTCATCAGGATTTCTTTTTCTGATCACTAAATCCAATTTTTCCATTCGCTTGAGTAATGGTGTAATGGTTCCGGTCCCTAAGTTTAATTGTTGGCCAATTTTCTTTACTGACATACCTTCTTGTCCATATAAAACAACGAGGACAAGATATTGAGGGTAGGTTAACTCATGATTTACCAGTTCTGATTTATATAATCGTTGAATAGCATGGGACGTAGCATAGACTGAAAAACAAAAATGGTCTTCTAAAGTACGAATGTTTTGTGCTGACATTAATCTCATAGCCTTTCTGAAAAAAATAAGGTTTAATTGTTGACAACAATATCGTGCGCGATATAATAATCACAACAAGTAAGACGTGCACGATTTACTTGTTAAATTATAACATAAACATGGGAGTGTTTCGTATGTCAGATAAAATTACTTTAGAACCAGCAGCAAAAAATTTCAGTGAAGCAAATGCACCACATCCTCGGATTTATGAATTAAAACCATCTGAAGGAAGAGATTTATTGGAAAAGGTTCAATCTTCATCAATTGAAAAATATAATGTCGATATTAAAGATAAGATTACTGATACTGGAAAATGGGGAGAAATTAATGTTCGTATCATTCGGCCAGCAGGTAATTATGCTAAATTACCCGTTATCTTTTATATTCATGGTGCTGGTTGGGTTTTTGGTAGTGCCCACACCCATGATAAATTGGTACGAGAATTAGCTGTACGCACAAATTCCGTTGTTGTTTTTCCGGAATACTCTCTTTCACCTGAAGCTAAATATCCAACTGCCATTGAACAAAATTATGCAACATTACAACAATTACCGGAATTAGCGGCTAGTGAGAACTTTGATATTAATCGTTTGACTGTTGCTGGAGATTCCGTTGGTGGTAACATGGCAACCGTAATGACGTTAATGACCAAGCAACGTCAAGGCATCCATATCAATCAACAATTACTTTACTATCCAGTAACAGATGCTAACTTTGATACACCATCATATAACCAGTTTGCAGATAACTACTACCTCACAAAAGAAGGGATGCAATGGTTCTGGGACCAATACACAACTGATCCGCAAGAACGTGCTCAAATCACAGCTTCACCATTACGGGCAAGCCTAGATGATCTAAAAGACCTTCCAGATGCAATGATATTAAACGGTGAAGCTGACGTTCTACGTGACGAAGGTGAAGCATATGCTAACAAGTTACGAGAAGCAGGCGTTGGTGTAACGCAGGTACGCTTCCAAGGTATGATTCATGACTTTGTAATGGTTAACGCCTTAGACAAGACTCATGCAACAAGAGCAGCAATGGACTTATCGACGGCTTGGATTATGCAAAAAAATAACAAATAATACATCATCAAACAGAAATACTGATAATCTTATTAATCATTTGAAATTTAACCCCCAAAAATAGCGGCACTAGTGGCCGCTATTTTTTAGTATTTTTGAACGGTTTCGATTAAAGTGTCGACGGAGTTAACGATTGTGCCATTTAATTTAATTAAGCCCACCGTATAGAGATTGAGGTAATGGAATTGATTTTCAGCAATCGTTTGCAAAGCGGCCACTTTTTGTGAATTCGTGGCGCCTTGTTGCCGACTGTCTGTGTAAAGCCCGATAATTGGGATGTTGCGGGTATATGCGACACCAATTTCGCTGGCAACACCAACATCAATTGTTGGACCGTCTAAGACTGCGATGACCAGGTCGCTAGCGACCAGTTGTTCTGTATCGGCTTGGGCAATCATTTCGGAATTAGCGTAGGCTTCTTTATCATTGATTGCTGCGTTTTCTTGGGGCAAATAGATATCTAAAGTTGGTATTGCTTGGCGTAGCGCTGCAACAACACGCGTATTGTAATCAAAATCAGCTTGTGAGAAGAGTGCATTTGCAAAATAAATTTTCATAATGAGCCTCCAATGTGTTTTAACTATTGTATCAAATTGAGGACCAGATGCGGTACAATTAATGGATAAGCAGTTAACTGGAGGGAAAAGAATGCGTGAAATTCAAGAAGTACCTGGTAAAGTGACAATTAAAACGGCGTTTCGGGATTACTTTAAAGGTTATTTTGATTTTATGGGCCGGAGCACGCGGGCAAGTTATTGGTGGGTGATGGGGATTATCATAGTAATCCTCTATATACCTCTATTTATATTATTAGGGCAATTGTTAATCACTAAAGGCCAAGTTGCCGGTATTAATCCTTGGATTTATTTGGGTATCTTTGCAATTATCGCTGTGGGAATATTCATTCCCACACTTGCACTTAGTATTCGTCGTTACCGTGATGCGGGGTTAAATGGTCGAGGCGCCGTTACGCTTTGGGTTTTAAACGGGCTGGCATCCAGTTATAGCCAACAATCGCGCGGTTGGGCCTTCATTTCAGCCGTTATTGGCTTAGCGTTATTGATTACGGCATTATTAAAAACAAATCAGTTAGAAACAGACAGTGATAATCCCCTTGTGACGTTCTTTTTGAGAGCTAAAGTGAAAGAAAACTAAAACAAGCCATCCGCTAAATAAGGATGGCTTGTTTTTTTGTTATTAGATTAGTGCTCGGTAGTAAACCACCTTTAAAAACACTCAGATTATAACGTGCTATTCATAGCATACTCTTGTGGCTAGCGACATCAGTCAAACAACCGATTACATCGGTTATTCGCCTGATTAGGCTAGTCCTCAGAGTATAACCGCTATGAATAGCACTCATTTTTTATAGATTTCTTTTTAATCTCATTGTGACGATTGCTTCTACTCTGGCCGTTTGTGGGAACATGTCTAGTGGTTGGATTTTTTCAACTTGGTAGGTGTGCACCAATGTCTTAAGATCCCGCGCGAGTGTTGAAGGGTTACATGAGACGTAAACAAATTTAAGGGGCCGGCTGTCGAGAATTGCGTCGATTAATTTGGGATCAAGACCAGTCCGTGGTGGATCAACGACAAGGGCTGTTGGGACAAAGCCATTATCTAGCCATTCGGGTAAGAGGTCCTCGGCTGCGCCAACGGCATAGTCCACATTGTCGATGCCATTGATTTCTGCGTTATGTTTAGCGGCTTCGATTGAGTCGGCAATTGTATCCATACCACGCACTTCAGCGACTTGGTTGGCAAGACTTAAGCCGATAGTGCCGACACCACAGTAAGCATCGACTAAGCGATCTTCAGGGGTTAAATCGAGCGCTTCTTTAACCAAGTTATACATCTTAGCGGTTTGAATCGGATTGAGTTGGAAAAAGGCGCGGGCGGTCAATTCAAATTGAACGCCGTTGAGATTTTCCATAATTGTTTCTTGACCGGCAAGGTGTATTGTTTGGTCGCCCCATACCAAGACGTTTTTCCCTTTGTTGACGTTTTGCATAATTGAGACCACTTCGGGTAATTCAGCTTGAATGGCGGTGATTAGCGCGTATTTCTTTGGTAGTTTGGGTGAGTTGGTGATGAAAGTGAGTTGGGCTTCACCAGTTGAGAAAGATTCACGCACGACGATTGTTTTTAAGATACCGGCGTTCTTTTCTTCATCAAAAACGGGGATGCCGAGGTCTTCAACTAATTTTAAAACAGTCCGGATAATCCGCATTGTTAAATCAGTTTGGGTTGCAAATTCTGGGAGGTCAATCAAAGTATGACTGCTTGGAGCGTATAACCCAGCGCCCAAATGGTCACCTAATTGACGTACTTGGAATTGTGCTTTATTCCGGTAGTGCCATGGATTTTCCATCCCCACGGTTTCAGTTACTTTGTAAGCATTATAACCATGCGGTTTGAATTTTTCTAAAGCTTGAATCATCATATCCTTTTTAAAGGCGAGCTGGCCAGGATAACTGAGATGTTCTAATTCGATCCCACCAACTTGACCGTAAGTGGCATCTCTAGGGGTGACCCGTTGTGGTGATTCTTGACGAATCTTGTGGACCTTAGCTTCGATGAAGCGGGGGGCAACAGTTGTGACTTCGGCAATCACGACTTCTTCAGGCAGGGCACCGGGGATGAAAACAATTTTGCGTTTGTAATAACCAATCCCTTCGCCGTTAATCCCAATTCGTTTGATAGTTAATGGGAAACGTTGGCCGACTTCGACTTCATTAGTAGTTGTTTGTTCTGGCATTTAATTAACTCCTATATTGTTAAAATTATAAATAGCACGAAATTTGCTGTACCCTATTATAACAGAAGCCGGTTAGAAAAAACGGATATTCTAATCGGAAACTAACAGCCTTCGCTTTTGTTGCGTGTAGTGATTTATGCTACTCTATAGAGTGTGATGCAAGTCGGTTATGTCCTGAGGATATAATTGATGAAATGCATTTAAATAAGAAGTATGTCAGTAGCCGGGGATTAGTACTAACTCCCCATGAAGGAGCGAATAACGATGAACTTTTGGGAACGAAATCAATTTTTAATTGCGATGGTGGTCGTCCTTGTAATTGGGATCTACGCTTTTCAAGCGAAGAGTTTGCCATTAATCATTGGCACCCTAATTTTAGCGGTGGTCGTGATTGGCTTTAAGATTTATCTGAACGTCAAAGCGACACGCAACGGGAGAAAATAAGATGCCACAGATTACTAAAATTACCTCACAAAAACAAAAAGGGCGCTATAACATTTTTATCGACGAGCAGTTTGCCTTTGGGGTGACTGAAAGTGTCTTAATCAAGTTTCGGCTTGCAAAAGGGCTCGAAATCGATAGTCGCTTACAACGCGACATTCAAAAAGAAGACGACAATGCCAAGGCCTATCAACTGGCCTTGAATTATTTAAGTCACCAATTACGAACGGAAAAAGAATTAACACAATACTTACGTGATCATGAGATTACGTCAGAGGGCATTGAAACCAGTTTGACAAAGTTGCGCGAACTACATTATTTGGACGACCAAGATTACGCGGATAGTTACGTCCGAACGGTAATCAATACCTCAGATAAGGGGCCCAAAGTGGTGCGCCAAAAATTGATGCAAAAAGGGGTTAGTGCTGATCATATCGACCAAGCGTTGACACTATATACAGATGAAGAACAAGTGACTGTCGGCTTAGCAACTGCCCAAAAGTTAGCGAAGAAGTACCGCCACAGCTCGTTTTTTGAACAACAACAAAAGATTAAACAAGGCTTGATGCAAAAGGGCTTTGGTGGTGATAATTTAAGTCGAATTATTGACGAATTAGCGCTTGAAGAAGACAGTGATAGTGAAGCAGACGCATTGACCGCGCTCGGCGAGAAAAAATGGCGGCGTTATCGGCTACTAGAACCGCGCGAGCGGCGGATGAAGATGCAACAAGCACTTTACCGGAAAGGATTTAATATTGATGCAATCAACCGTTTCATCGACGACCAAGAAGTATCAGATGACACCGAGTGAACGCAAGGCGTTTCAGACCGCCTTTATGGCATGGTATGACGAACATCGTCGCGATTTACCTTGGCGTCAAAATCAAGAACCTTACCGGGTCTGGTTATCTGAAATTATGCTCCAACAAACGCAAGTCCAAACAGTGATTCCGTATTACGAACGCTTTTTAGCAACTTTCCCAACGGTCGAAGCATTAGCAGCGGCCCCAGAAGAGTTGCTCTTGAAGACTTGGGAAGGACTGGGCTATTATTCACGGGCGCGTAATTTACAAAAAGCGGCTAAGCAAGTGGTGGACGACTATCAAGGTAAATGGCCGCAAACATCTGCGGAGTTAGAAAAACTAGCCGGCATTGGCCCGTATACAGCGGGCGCGATCGCTAGTATTTGTTTTGGTGAAGTGGTTCCCGCAATCGACGGGAATGCTTTTCGGGTCTTCAGCCGGCTCTTAAAAATCGATGCAGATATTGCGAATCCGAAAAATCGTAGCATTTTTTACGATGCCATTTTACCGTTGATCCCCAAAGATCGGCCTGGTGATTTCAACCAAGCTGTGATGGATTTTGGCTCGCAAGTTTGTACGGCTAAAAATCCAACGGTTGGTGACACCGAATTAGCCCCATTTTTCAGAAGTTATCAAGATGGCACGTTGTTGGATTATCCGGTTAAAACGAAGAAGGCCAAACCTAAACCAGTCGCGCTCTTTGCGGTCGTGATAGAATCCGAAAAAGGTTTTTTATTTCAAAAACGGCCCAGCACGGGTTTGCTAGCAAATTTAACGACCTATCCTTTGGTGATGGCAGAAGATTTACAGGATGATGAGTCTGAGTTATTAACGCCAGAAGAGCAGATGACTCGAATTGAAGCCTACTTCAAAGAAGCGTACGGTTTAACGTTAGCGCATTTAAAACCGGTTCCTGTCAAACCGGTGACGCACGTTTTCACCCATTTGAAGTGGACAATTACGTTATTATCAGCAACGATTGCGGCGGACAGTGACTTGGCCTTTTTCCCAGGTGAATGGTATTCAAAAGCGGCGCTAGCAGAAATTGCGATGCCAACGGTTCAAAAGAAAATGGCGCAACGATTTGACTCACTTTAGCGGTAGAAAGTTTTAGGTAATTTTGAGAGTCTTTGCTATAATGATAGGTGATTATGAATAATAACCTTGGAAAGCCAGGTAGGTCGATGAATGCACCTAAAGAAGGCGACTATATAGCGATTCAAAGTTATAAACACGATGGGAGTTTACACCGAACTTGGCGCGATACGATGGTTTTGAAAACCAGCGAGAACGCAGTCATTGGTTGTAACGATCATACCTTAGTTACAGAATCAGACGGCAGAAAGTGGGTCACGAGGGAGCCGGCACTTATTTATTTCCATAAGAAGTATTGGTTTAACGTTGTGGCCATGATTCGCGAAGGTGGCGTTTCATATTATTGCAACTTGGCATCGCCACACGTTATGGATCAAGAAGCGTTGAAGTACATCGACTATGATTTAGACGTAAAGGTCTTTCCAAACGGAGAGAAGCGCCTATTAGACGTTGATGAATATGAAGCGCATAGTGCGAAGTGGCACTATTCTGCCGAAACTGATCGGATATTGAAAGCCAATGTCAAAGTTTTGGTAGATTGGATCAACAATGGCAAAGGGCCATTTTCGAAGGAATATATTGATATTTGGTATAACCGATATCAAGAATTGGCTCACCACCGTTAGAACACTATTTAGTCTTAATAACGAAAGAAGACCACACATTGTGTGGCCTTCTTTTTTTTAAGAATGATGTTCACCAAAACCCGTGTTAGGCTTAAAAGGGACGGGCCCGTTGTTTTCTAAAAAGCGACTTTTGTAGAAACGATACTGGGGGGTATAGGGATGGGTTGAACTTTTATCCCATGGCTTTTCGGAGCCGCAAAAATGAATAAGTCCGGGGTCTTTTTGAGCACTCATAAATTGGCGATTGATTCGTTCAGTCGGGGCTATGATAAAGTCCATCAAAATATTAGATTGAACATTCCATTTAGGATGTAAGTGAATCCAACGATCGTGCAAGATGGCATTTAGAGCATCTTGAGCATGAAATTTAAGTTTTTGTGGATGTTCTTTAATGAAAGCTAATATCTGTTCTGTCAGTTTTTGTTGACGCCAGACAGCCAAATTCATTAATAAGACACCGGCATTAAAATACCGGATACTCTTATAGGAAATTGACATCTGGGCTAGGCGATTTTGAAAGCTAGCATCCTCAACGGCTGCTAGTGGCGTGTTTCCCAATTCGATATCCCACAGACGGGCCAGATTTGCAAGACAAAGTGTGTCACAATCTAGATAGAGGACGCGTTCGATTTCGGGTAATAGGTTAGGAATTAATAAGCGATAGTAGGCAGTCTTTAGAATTTGTTGGTTTTGAATCACGGTCGTTAGTGGTGTTTCGTCAACTTCAATAAATGTTAACTCGGCATTGAAGCGGGCGGTAATTTGGCGTAACGTTGCTTGATCACGAGCAGTTAGTTGATCGCTCAAAACGTAGAAGGCATAATGGCGGTTATCATCGTTATTATTAAGAATCGAAGCATATAAGATGGCGAGGGGTTCAACGAAATTAGAGTTAGCTGCAGAAACAATATTGATTTGATCACGCTTGTCAGCAGGCAGTTGTGCTAAATAAGTTTGATATTCGGGCATATAGGGATGATTTAAGAAGACCTCCCACGGTTTCTTTTCGGTGGTGAAGTGAATAATTTTCGGTGCTTTAATAGCCTGTTTAAAAAGCTGACGATACTCATTATTAATCGGTTCGTATGTTTTAAATAAAATGGTATTTTGAACGTTCCACTGTGGTGCTAATAATTTAGAGCGCCCTGCAAGAACCACGTTCAGCGTATCTTGAATATCATTAACGCGGCGGCCAGGATAAGGAACCATCATCGCAAGAATTTTCTGGCTGATATGGTGTCTTTCCCAAAGTACCGTGTCAATTAGCAAAACGCCGGCATTAAAATAAATATTATTGGCTTGGGATTGAGGGACCCCAAGCCTCTTTAAGGTCAGCGCTTTACCAGGATCAATAACGGCACCGATAATGTTATTTTCTAAATCACTATTGTATAGTGGTGTCAAATCGGTACGAATGAGCGTGTCAAGATCGAGATAGAGCACACGTTCAATATGTTTAGCGAGCAGTATTTGAGGTGCTAGGATTCGATAATACGCGGTCTGGTCAAAATGATTATTTCCTGGGAAATTTTTAATACGGCGAGGATTAATTGCGATAAATGAGACATGATGAGGGAGCGCCAATAGACGGGCAACTGCGGATTTAGTTGTTGGGGAGAGGTGACTACTCAAAACAAATAAATCAACAGCGGTTTCTAGAGGACAATGTTCTCGAATTGATTTAAGCGTCAGTAGCAGTTGATCGGCATACTGTTCATCAGCAGCTACCATAATAGCAATTGTGTTGATGGTCATCATCTCCTTCATCACTCTTTATGGTTAAGTGTAACAAGTTGCCAAAAGGCTTGTAAAATTAGTTGATTAGCCCACAAAAAAAGCCATCCTTAAGGAAAAGGATGACTAAAAAATCATGCTTAATACTATGCAGATGCTCAAAGACAAAGCATGCTAATCATTTTCTACCGATGTATCTTGTTGGATTGTTAATGTCTTAAAACCAAGAGCGGTTGCAATACTAATTGAGATTAAGATGGCAATTATGCACCAACCAAGTAGGCTACCAGCAATAAACGATGCCGATAGGAAGTTTCTTAGTAAATAAGTTGCGAGGCAAAAGAGTACGAAATCTAAAATGAAGTTGCCAATTTTATAAGCATTTGAACGACTAATGATGAAAAAACTCAAAACCGTGTGCATAACGGAATTCTTAGTTTGTTCGGCCATGATGGTGAGTGGGCGTTCAAGTGGGACTTTTGTAAAGAGAATTAATGTGGCGCCAACGAGTCCACCAAAAATTGTGCGATCCCAAGTAGCGCTATGGACAACCAAACTATTATAAGCAATAGCAGCAATTGTAACGACTAACAAATAAGGGATAACGAAGAAAAATAGATTAACGAAAAATGTTTTTTGTTTAGACATAATAAACCTCTCTTTGCAAACATGGTCAGACTTTAATATTTATTATAGGTTAAAGATTGCCAGAATGCCAACGGTTTATAGGATCTTAATCATTTCTTGATGTAAAATACCAGCGTCCAAGAAATGTTGCTTGTCAGTGGCGTGGTAACCGAGACGCTCATAAAAGGGAACGGCTGTGACTTGAGCGTTTAAGATAAGGCCTTTTCGACCATTCTCTTTTGCAGAGGTTTCGGCAGCTTGCATGAGTTCTAAGCCTAGTCCCTGGTGGCGGTAAGCCTTCATTGTAGCGACACGCTGTACATGGTAAAAATCGCCTTCGGTTAATACACGAAGTGTTGTAACGGGGTGTTGTTCGAGATAACCTGTGAAGTAAAGCGCTTGGTCTTCAAATTCATCGATTTCTAACTCAGCCGGGACTTTTTGTTCATCAACAAAAACGGCTTGTCGAATAGCGAGACCATCTTGATAGTAAGGACTTGTTAAATCACGTGTTTGCTTAATTTGCATGAAAAAACCACCAATCGTTTGAATTTATGTAGCTTTACAGTTAAATTTGGTACAATAAATACAATCTTTGCGTTTATAATAGCACAAATAGGTGTTATTTTCGATGAAGTCAAGTGGAGGAATGTTTATGTTTGAGCGTTTGCGTCAATCAAAATTATTATTCTGGTCAGTCGAACTTTTGATTTTGGCTGTTTTGATTTTTGTTTGTACTAAAATTAGTTTCCTATTTGATCCGATAGGGACCTTTATTTCAACCCTATTTGGTCCGATTATTGGGGCCGGGTTATTGTTCTACTTATTTAATCCGTTGATTAACTTATTAGGTAAGTTAAAAATTTCGCGGAAATGGGCCATTGCGATTATTTTTATCGTCTTTTTCGGGGGGATTGTCTTCATTGTGGCCTTAGCGATTCCGCAATTAGTTCATCAAGTAACACAAGTGGTCACGAATCTACCAGATTACGTGCATCGTTTGCAGACCATGGTTGATAAGCTTTCAACGAATCCGCATTTGAAGAATATTGATGTTAATAAATATGTTAACCAATTAGATTTGAAACCATCTAAGATTGCTGAAAATATCATGAAGAGCTTTACCAGCGGTTTTGGCAGCATGATTGGGGCTGTTACGAGTGTGACAATCGGGGTTTTTACAGTGCCAATTATGCTCTTTTATATGTTAAAAGATGGTCACCGACTCATTCCCAATATTCAAAAGATGTTACCAGATCGCTATAACGATCAAGTTGCTGATTTATTACGTAAAATGGGTGCCACCATTTCAGCATACATTGGTGGACAAGCATTAGAATGTTTATTCGTTGGGGTTTTCACCTTTATCGGTTATCTAATTATTGGGATGCCATACGCTTATTTATTAGGCTTTATCGCTGGTGTTTCCAATATTATTCCATACCTAGGGCCTTATATTGGGATTGCACCTGCTCTAATTATTAGTTTATCAATTTCAATTCCAAAGACGATTATGGTGATCGTTGTGGTCATCATTGTACAACAAATTGATGGCAACTTGATTTACCCTAACGTGATTGGTCGTTCCTTAGATATTCATCCCTTGACGATTATCATTATTTTGCTAGTTGCTGGGAATATCTATGGTATTTTGGGGATGATTTTAGCAATTCCGTTTTACGCGGTTACCAAAACGGTTGTCGTTTATTTATACGATATTCAAGCCTTACGCACCAAAGTCGATAAAGCGACTAAATTATAATCGCATAAGACTGATTTGAAGGCGATTTTAACGACTCTTACTGGGTTGAATTTCCATTTTTGACTATGCTATACTGCATAGTAGGTCTTAATCGGCTCAATACGATAATTTATAAGATGAAAGGTAGTGGATGTGACGATGAATCCTGACCCTGGAAGTCCGGTGTGGGGACAGTTACTGTTGATTTTAATTTTAACCTTAGTGAATGCTTTTTTTGCCGCGGCAGAAATTGCGCTAGTATCACTAAGTCGCACAAAGATGGAGAACCAAGCAGAAAATGGTGATAAGAAGGCCCGCTTATTAGTGGAGGTTTTAAATCACTCCAATAATTTCTTAGCAACAATTCAAGTTGCCATTACATTTGCTGGTTTCTTATCTTCAGCGAGTGCTGCCACGACCATTGCGGGTAGATTAGCACCCCTTTTAGGAAATGCGGCTTGGACGAAGGAAGCAGCCGTATTAATTGTGACGATTGTCTTATCCTATATCTCACTTGTTTTTGGGGAATTATATCCTAAGCAAGTTGCCTTGCATCGCTCAGAAGCGATTGCCAAGGCGGCAGTTCAACCGATTCGCTTCATTGGCGTTTTATTGCGGCCGTTTGTTTGGTTGCTATCAGCGTCAACGACAGTTTTGATGAAGTTAACACCAATTGATTTTTCTGAGTCAGAACCCAAAGTGACCCGTGAAGAAATGGTTCATATGATTGAATCTGGCAAAAGTGCGGGCGTCTTGGAAACTGACGAGTACGAAATGTTAGAAGGGATTATCACCCTTAATAAGAAGATGGCCAGAGAGGTCATGGTTCCCAGAACAGATGCCTTTATGGTGGATATCTGTGCGGACAATGATCAGAACATTGATGCCATCTTGGCACAACCATTTTCACGAATCCCAGTTTACCGGGATGATAAAGATCAAATTGTAGGGATTGTCCATATCAAGAACTTACTAAGAGAAGCACGAGAAAAGGGCTTTTCAAACACACAATTGGAAACGGTCATGAAAGAACCTCTGTTTGTGCCGGAAACGATTGTAATTGATGACTTATTATTCGAAATGAAACGCACACAACTTCAGATGGCCATCCTGTTAGATGAATATGGGGGCGTTGTCGGACTAGTGACAATCGAAGATTTATTAGAAGAAATTGTTGGCGAGATTGAAGATGAATCCGATAAGGCAGACGTGTTGTATCAGAAGATTGACGAGACCCACTATAAAGTAATGGGGCGAATGCCAATCAATGAATTTAACGATGCCTTTCAGACCGATATTCAAATCGCCGATGTTGATACGATTGCTGGGTTTATGATTACTGAAATTGGTGCAATTCCTGTCAGTGGTCATCCAGAATCT
This sequence comes from Latilactobacillus sakei, assembly GCA_002953655.1. Lineage (NCBI taxonomy): Bacteria > Bacillati > Bacillota > Bacilli > Lactobacillales > Lactobacillaceae > Latilactobacillus > Latilactobacillus sakei. The sequence continues at coordinate 1,630,005 of CP025839.1, read as the reverse complement.
ATTGATTTACCGAACGGAATGGTTTTAACGACTGGTTCGGTAGTCGGTTCACGTTTATTAGATTTGAAACTAACATTACCAAAGACAATCACCGTAAAAGATGATTCGTCTGAGGTCTAATGACTTTGGCACTAAAGAGAGGATTTAACAATGACACCAACTGAATTAAAAACGGCTGTTGAACGCCGGCGGACTTTTGCAATCATTTCCCATCCGGATGCTGGGAAAACAACAATCACTGAACAACTCTTATTATTCGGGGGCGTCATTCGTCAAGCCGGAACTGTTAAAGGAAAAAAGAGTGGCCAGTTTGCAAAATCTGACTGGATGGATATTGAAAAGCAACGGGGGATTTCCGTTACAAGTTCTGTGATGCAATTTGATTATGCTGGCAAACGGATTAACATCTTGGATACGCCAGGGCATGAAGATTTCTCAGAAGATACTTACCGGACATTGATGGCAGTGGATGCTGCTGTCATGGTGATTGATTCCGCTAAAGGGATCGAACCCCAAACTAAGAAATTATTCAAAGTCTGCAAAATGCGTGGTATTCCTATTTTTACATTCATGAATAAATTAGATCGTGATGGTCGCGAACCACTCGATTTAATTGCTGAATTGGAAGAACTATTGGATATCGAAGGTTGTGCTATGAACTGGCCAATCGGGATGGGTAAAGATTTACGGGGCCTATACGATATTGCTAACAAACGAATTGAAATGTATCGGCCAGAAGATGAAGCCAATCCTTATCTTGCTTTAGATGAAAATGGTGAGATTGCTGGTGATAATCCGTTGAAGGAAGATTCTGTTTATACGCAAGCACTAGATGATATCGAATTAATTGGTGAAGCAGGTAATGCTTATGATCCTGCTAAAATTGCTACTGGTGATCAAACACCAATCTTCTTTGGTTCAGCCTTAACAAACTTTGGGGTTAAGACTTTCTTAGAAGCCTTTGTTGATATGGCGCCAGCACCAGAAGCCCATCAAACACAAGAAGAAACACAAGTTGAACCAACGAATGAAGATTTCTCAGGTTTCATCTTCAAGATTCAAGCCAACATGAACCCAGCCCATCGTGATCGAATCGCCTTTGTACGGGTTTGTTCTGGTGAATTTCAACGCGGGATTGACGTAACGTTAACTCGGACTGGTAAGAAGATGCGTTTGAATAACTCAACTGAATTTATGGCCGATGCTCGTGAACAAGTGACGAGTGCGGTTGCCGGAGATATTGTTGGGCTATACGATACAGGGAACTTCCAAATCGGGGACACAATTCATACTGGTAAAGAAGCTATTTCATTTGAAAAGCTCCCCCAATTTACACCAGAATTATTTATGCGCGTCACTGCTAAAAATGTGATGAAGCAAAAGTCATTCCATAAAGGGATTCAACAATTGGTTCAAGAAGGAGCCATCCAATTGTACAAGACGTACACAACAAGCGACTATATTTTAGGGGCTGTTGGTCAATTACAATTTGAAGTTTTCCAATATCGGATGCAACATGAATATAATTCTGAAGTCATCATGGAACCAATTGGCTCACGGACAGCTCGTTGGATTGATCCTGAAAAATTAGATCAAAGTATGTCATCATCACGGAACTTACTGGTAAAAGATATCCACGATGAACCGCTCTTCTTATTTGAAAATAAATTTGCAGAACGTTGGTTCCAAGACAAGTACCCAGATGTTAAACTAACAGCTAAATTATAAGCGCGTGCGTTACCAGTGGCACGTTTAAACAATCAAAAAGAGGTCTTATGACAAATTAATTTTGTCATAAGACCTCTTTTTATATAGCTATGAAATATGGCTATTTAGTCAAAAGTTAGTAATGATTCCAATAACCATTGGCCACCTTCAAGTTCACACCAGCGACTGAAATTATCAAGGGCAATGACTTGTTTAACGTGTACGCGTGTCTTCAAAGCAAGGCGATAGGTAGCCGGCTTCTCATAAGGGGCAGCCCATAAGGTTGCCGTTGTGTTATTCAAAGTCGCATCCAAATTGAGTGGGGTGGTTTCAATCACCGTATATTGATTGGTAAACTTAGGCACCTGATAGTCAGCAGTGGCTTTCGGATTTGTTGCATGGAGTTCATAGTGTTGAGGTGAAATCCAGAAACTACCAAGGTTGAACCATTGTTGGCCGGAAGTCGCCGTTGCACAACTATAAATCTTCCAAATGGCATGCTTGGGTAAGCGCGTGGTTGTTAGTGCTTCTTCTGTTGGTCGTTTGTAAGTATCAACAGATGCGGTTAATTCGATAAACGGTTTATTAGGGGCATCGCTGTATTTTAGATTGAGTGGATCATATTGGAACCGTACTAGCTGCGTTTCAGCACTGAAGCGTCCCGTTTGATTACTAGAAGTGCGATAGATAAAGTTCACACCGCCTTCTAACGGGTTGGCTTGATAATGTTCATTCAAAGCACCAAGTAAAAATTGTGGTTTAATCAGTAAACCACCTTCTAAATCCTGATGAATCACCATGACTGGTGCCGCTAATTGGGGTTTATAAAAAAGCCAAATGTTAGTGGGTTCTTCATGGAAATGTTGTTTTAAATTCGTAATTTCGGCTAAATAGTAGCCGGGAAATTTTAGCCATGGTAAATCAAGCGTAGCGCCAACCGCTCCAGAAAGGGTAATCGAAGGCCGCAACGGTATTCGATTTTGGTTGAGGTAGTGGATGGTCACTGAACTTTTTCGTGGTTGGATGGGTGTGGCGACAAAAGGTTCAGTTTGTTGCGCGTGGGGTTCTTTTTCAAATGCATCAGCTGTCTCGAAGAATTGTTTGGTCTTTTCTGGTTCAGGAGTAGCTTGATTAAAGTGCGTTTCTGGTTGAATGGTTGGGCGTTTTGGCCGCCGTCTAAATAACGATTGAATCAGGTTAATAAAATTCATACGGACTCCTTGTGGAACGTTATTTACTTAATACTAGTCTATCATAAATTATAAAAAGAGTGGTTTATAATCGTCACTAATTCAGTTAGAAATTTAAATAAAAAGGATAGTTCTCTTAGAACATGGTTACCAGGTCAATATTTGCTAACAAAAAAAGAGCCGGGACAAAATATGCTTTGGCCTGACTCTTCTTTAGTCGTTTTTTATGATAAATCAAGCACTTGCAATTGGGTTGGTTGATGCAAGATGCGTCCAACAGCAACGGGAACGAGGGAGATTACTAGTTCACCAGTTCTAGAAATAACGGCCCGTTCGAGATGACCACCAAAGACGCTTGTATCTAGGCGGGCAAAACTGGCATGTAAGTGAATTGAAATTTTACCATCTGCATTTTCAACGTTACCACTTAGTGATAAGAGTTCAACTTGTTCTTGGCGACGGGTTTTAACATAGCTATCGCTGTCTGGTGAGTAGACGCTGACAGTGACGTCGTTGCAGGCGCCAATTCCCGTAATTGCACCTAGTTGATCTGGTAAAGTAGCGGCTAAATATTTCAATTCGGTGATGAGTTCATCGCCAACTTCTAAGCGGCAAATAATTTGTTGTCCTTTTTGAACAGTTTGCATCGTAAAATCCTCCCTCAATAAGCTTAAGGGGTATTATACGATATGCCCTATTGAATTACTATTATTTTGCTTGCAGCCAAAAAGCCCCCCACGATTTCTATCGTGGGGGGGCTTCATTAACCGTTTAAGAAGCAGTGGTGGAAGGGGTTGGAATGGTAATTTCAACTAATTGCCCATCGTTTAGGATTTCAACATCGTCGGTTGAATCAATGTCGACTAATTCCTTAAGCACAAAATCAATTTCGGCTTGTTGAATATGTCGTTTGTCATTTTTTAGAAGAATTTCACGGCTTTTAGAAGAGCGGGTGAAAAGGACAGTGGTTTTGCCAAGTGAGTAGACACTTACATAGTCGGCATTAGTGGTTGCGAGTTGTTGCGTTACTAAACGGTGATAAGAATTGGTAATATTAATGAGTCTCATACTAATCACTCCCTAATCATTTAAATCTTAACATCAGTATAACTGAAAACGGTTTATATAACACGGATTTAATCTTAAAATATGATAATTAATCTTAATATATGTTATTAGCCTTGCACAATTTGAATCTGGTCATCAATTAACGCTGCTTTTAATTGCTTATGGTCTGGATGATCTAAATAGTAGTCAGCAACTCGGTCTTCAATTTGTTCTTGAATAACACGACGTAGTGGGCGGGCCCCCATTTCAGGATTGTAACCCAAATCGACTAATTTAGATTTAGCATCATCTGTAACGGCGATGTGGAGGCCTTGGTCGGCAATCATCGCGTTAGTTTGATCAAGCATCAAGCTGACAATCTTCAACAAATTATCTTTACTTAATGGTTGGAATTCAATAATATCGTCGAAACGATTTAAGAATTCTGGTTTAAAGTAGTTTGATAATTGATTGAGGATCGAGTGGGTTTGCCCAGAAATAGCGGCACCGAAACCAACATTAGCTTCAGCATCAGTTTGGCCAGCGTTAGAAGTCATGATAATGATTGTATCTTTGAAACTGACAGTCCGGCCCTGTGAATCGGTCAGACGACCATCGTCCAGAATTTGCAAGAACATATGCATAACGTCAGGATGGGCTTTTTCAATTTCGTCTAAAAGAATCAAGCTATAAGGGTTACGACGAACTTGTTCCGTTAATTGACCGGCTTCTTCGTAACCAACATAGCCAGGAGGTGAACCAATCAATTTTGACACACTGAATTTCTCCATATATTCACTCATGTCAAAACGAATCATTGCATCGGTACTACCGAAAAGTTCCTTAGCAATTTGTTTGGCTAATTCCGTTTTACCAACCCCGGTTGGACCGACAAAGAGGAAGGAGCCAATTGGGCGACCGGATTTATTAAAACCAATCCGGCTACGACGAATTGAACGTGCTACTTTATCAACTGCGGTATCTTGACCAATGACACGAGATTCAAGATCTTGGGCTAAATTTTTAAGTTGTGCTTGTTCTTGAGCCTTTAATTCACCGACTGGGATATGCGTTTTTTCTTCGACAATTTTTTCCATATCCTTTTCGGTAATCGTCGGTTCTTGGGATTTTTCAACTGAATTATTAGCCTTCATTTCAGATAGTTTTGTCACTTGATCACGATAGGTAGCTGCTTTTTCGTAATCTTCTTGTTTGAGGGCTTCTTGTTTTTGGGTTTCTGCGGATTTAATCTCAGCTTCTAATGCCTTAGGATCCATTAAGGTAATCGTCAAGTTTTTCTTAGAACCTGCTTCATCCAAGAGATCAATTGCCTTATCAGGCAAGTAACGATCTTGAATATAGCGACTAGAAAGCGCTGCGGCTGCGTTTAAAGCATCATCTGTATAGTGAACGTGGTGATAACTTTCGTATTTCTCTTGGAGCCCCTTCAAAATTAGAACGGTCTCGTCAACAGATGGTTCGTTGACCGCCACTGGTTGAAGACGACGTGCAAGGGCTGCGTCTTTTTCAATCTGACGGAATTCATTATTGGTAGTAGCACCGACTAGTTGTAATTCACCGCGTGCAAGAGCCGGCTTCAATACGTTACCGGCGTCCATACCACCTTCAGCGTTGCCGGCGCCAACGATTTCGTGGATTTCATCAATAAAGAGAATAATTTGTTTATTTTGTTTAAGTTCCGTAATCAACTGTTGCATCCGTTCTTCAAATTGACCACGAATACCAGTTCCTTGAACTAATGACACGACATCTAAACGAATGACTTGGCGGTCCTTTAATTTAGCAGGAACGTCGCCATCGGCAATTTTTTGTGCTAAGCCTTCGACAACGGCGGTTTTACCAACACCAGCTTCACCAATTAAGACTGGATTGTTTTTGGTACGCCGATTGAGAATTTCGATAACCCGTGCAATTTCTTTATCACGACCGATTACCGGATCAATTTGACCGCCCTTAGCAAGGTTGGTTAAGTTCACCCCAAATTGACTGAGTAAACTCTCACCATTTTGACCATTATTACCACCGCCATTGCGTCCCCCTTGTGTTTGAGGGCCTTGGTTAGCTGCTGATTGGCGTTCAGCGTTTGGATTATTGATGGCGTTGAAAAGTTCATCAAGATTACTAAAACCAAATGGATCGTTGTATTGACCACGCATTCCTTGTTGTTTTAGTGCTTGATAACAGTTTTGACAAAGGTTAATGGCTTGGTTTTGACCATTGACGCTAGTGTAGAGATGGATTGTTGCTGGGTTCTTTTGACAATTTTGACAAAGCATTTAATCTGTCACAACCTTTCGCCTATTAAATGTAACGTCAAAGTTTTGTTTGACTATCTTTGACCTTAAATAAATTATAATCATCTCTAAAAAAAGTTGCAAGTAATCGAACTCGAAAATAAAACTTTATTTGTGGTTCGAAATTGCGTACAATTGGAAGCAGTGGCGCCACTTAAGCGATGAAAATGGGGGCACTGAAAATAATAATTAAGACGTGATAAGGGAGTGATTCAGATGGCAAGAGATTTTTTAGCGGAGATGGATGCCTTGTTAAATCACGAAAAAGAAACCATCGTTGTTGAGCATGATGAGTTTTTAGACTTTCAGAAAGTATGGGTCAATTATGACCATCGAAAAGAAATTGTAGGCGCTGCCCAACGAAATGGGCAGGTGATTTATCGCTGTTCTGAAAGCGGTATAGTGTAGACTACCATTAATTTTGTTAGCGAAACTGTTGTAGTATTTTTCAAAAAATGGTAATCTTAATATTCGAAAGGGTAGACACCATCAGTGACTACTTATTTCGGCCAAAATAAATCTATAAATAGATAAAAGGGGATCGATTAACATGGAAAAACGCGATTTTCACGTAGTAGCAGACACAGGTATCCACGCACGTCCAGCTACATTATTGGTACAAACAGCAAGCAAATTTAACTCAGATGTCAACTTAGAATACAAAGGTAAATCTGTAAACTTGAAATCAATCATGGGCGTTATGTCACTTGGTGTTGGCCAAGGCGCAGACGTTACAATTTCTGCTGAAGGTGCTGATGAAGCAGACGCAATCAACGCAATTGAAGAAACAATGAAAAAGGAAGGTTTATCTGAATAATGACTAAACTAAGAGGGATTGCTGCCAGTGATGGTATCGCTACTGCGAAAGCCTACATGTTAGTGCAACCCGATTTGTCATTTTCGAAATCAACTATTTCAGATTCAGAAAAAGAGATTAATCGTTTGCATAAGGCCTTACAAGATTCTACGAGTGATCTAGAGACCATTCGGAAGATTGCTGCTGAATCATTGGGAGAAGAAGAAGCACAAGTTTTTGACGCTCATATGATGATTTTAGCAGACCCAGAATTTACCGGCGCTATCGAAGGTAAAATCAATGATGACAAGGTTAATGCTGAGCAAGCGTTGAAAGAGGTCGCGGATTTATTCGTGGCCACTTTTGAGGCGATGACTGATAACGCATACATGCAAGAACGTGCTGCTGACATCAAAGATGTTACCAAGCGTGTTCTCAGTCATTTATTAGGTGTAACATTGCCTAACCCAGCATTAATCGATGAAGAAGTAATTGTGATTGCTCATGACTTGACACCTAGTGACACAGCCCAATTAAACGGTAAATTCGTTAAGGCTTTTGTAACTGATGTTGGTGGTCGGACGTCACATTCTGCCATTATGGCACGTTCTTTAGAAATCCCTGCAATTGTTGGGACTGAAACAGTCACACAAGATGTTAAAGCTGGCGACTTATTAATTGTCGACGGGATTAACGGTGATGTTGTTTTAGATCCGACAGATGCTGACATTGCTGAATATGATGTGAAGGCCCAAGCCTTTGCTGATCAAAAAGCAGAATGGGAAAAACTAAAGAATGAAAAGTCGGTCACTAAAGACGGCAAAACATTTACGATTGCTGCTAATATCGGAACACCTAAAGATTTAGCTGGTGTTCTTGAAAACGGCTCTGAAGCAATCGGTTTATACCGAACAGAATTCTTATATATGGATTCAGCTGAGTTACCTAGTGAAGATGACCAGTTTGAAGCTTATAAAACAGTTCTAGAAGGTATGGACGGCAAACCAGTTGTTGTGCGGACAATGGATATTGGTGGGGATAAGAAATTACCTTACTTACCATTACCAGAAGAAATGAATCCATTCTTAGGCTACCGAGCAGTTCGGATTAGTTTAGATCGTGATGATATTTTCAGAACACAATTGCGTGCCTTATTACGTGCTTCTAACTATGGTAAGTTACGGATCATGTTCCCAATGATTGCAACTGTTGCTGAATTCCGTCAAGCTAAAGGGATTCTCGAAGAAGAAAAAGCAAAATTAATTGCTGCAGGTCAAACTGTATCTGACGATTTACAAGTTGGGATGATGGTTGAAATTCCAGCCAGTGCCGTATTGGCTAACCAATTTGCTAAAGAAGTTGATTTCTTCAGTATCGGGACGAACGACTTGATTCAATACACAATGGCTGCTGATCGGATGAACGAACGTGTGTCATATCTTTACCAACCTTATAATCCAGCTATCTTACGCCTTATTAAGAACGTCATTGACGCTTCTCATAAAGAAGGTAAGTGGACTGGTATGTGTGGGGAAGCTGCCGGCGATTCAATCATGGCACCACTCCTTGTCGGGATGGGCTTAGATGAATTCTCAATGAGTGCAACTTCTGTGTTACGAGTTCGTAGTTTGATGAAACGTTTAGACACAGCCGAATTAGCTGATTTAGTTGAAACAGCTGTTAACGTCAATACAAGCAACGAAGAAAATCAAAAATTAGTCGAAGATTTTATGAAAGATCGTTAGGCTTAAACTTTTTAAAGGGTGTTAAGACAAAAGTAATTTTGTCTTAACACCCTTTTTTGATGGCCAAAAGTATTAATGATTGACAGAAGTGCTTCTTGATTGTAAACTGAACTCATGATTACAAATGTAAACGAAAGAGCGTGAACGAGATGGCAGAAAATACAAATGAAATAACGACTTCTGAATGGGAAGTCATGCGCATTGTCTGGTCACTTGGCCAAGTTAACAGTCGAGATTTAATTGATTTACTGCAACAAAAGCGTGACTGGCAAGATTCAACCATTAAAACATTGATTGGCCGCTTGGTTAAAAAGGGTTTCTTAAAAACAGAAAAAGAAGGACGTCGGTTTAACTACACCGCAACGGTTCCTGAAATTGAAGCGATGGATAATGCAACGCAAAATCTTTTTGACCACTTATGCGGTATGAAAAAAGGCCAGACGCTAGCCACCTTGATTGATCAGACGACTTTGAGTCAGGCGGATATTTTGCAATTACAGCAACGACTAACAGCTAAAGCAGCCACTGCACCAGAAAAAGTGGCTTGCGACTGTTTGCCAAATAAATGTGACTGTGAAAAGGAGGAATAACGATGAAACATGATGATATGAAGATGCACGATCATGAGATGGGGAAAATGGACATGCACGATATGCATGATATGGACCATGACCATGGCGATATGATGATGCATGGTGGGCATATGATGCACATGGGGAATTTGAAACAAAAATTCTGGGTCTCATTAGTCGCAACAATTCCGATTATTGTGTTGTCGCCTTTTATGGGGATTAAATTACCATTTCAAACCACATTTCCTGGGTCAGATTGGTTGGTGCTCTTGCTAGCCACCTTCTTGTTCTTTTACGGCGGGGCCCCCTTCTTAAAAGGTGCAAAGGGCGAATTAGCCGATAAAAATCCGGCAATGATGACGTTGATTGCGATGGGGATTACGGTATCGTACGGTTATAGTTTGTACGCCTTTATTGCTAATCACTTCTTGGCAACACAAACGCACGTGATGGATTTCTTCTGGGAGTTGGCCACGTTAATCGTTATCATGTTGTTAGGCCACTGGATTGAAATGAATGCCGTTATGAGCGCGGGCAGTGCGATGGAGAAGATGGCTGCCTTATTACCCGGTCAAGCCCAAGTCCTTGATCAAGATGGGCAGCAACATGCCGTTGATTTGAAGAATTTACAAGAAGGTCAAACCGTTTTGGTGGCAGCGGGCGAAAAAGTCCCGGCGGATGGTCTTGTGGTGAATGGTCAAAGTCAGGTCAACGAATCATTGGTGACTGGTGAAGCCAAAGCAGTCGCTAAAAAGACTGGTGACCAAGTAATCGGTGGGACAGTCAATGGCGACGGGACATTAACCGTTAAAGTCACTGGGACTGGTGAGAGTGGCTACTTAGCCCAAGTGATGAAGTTAATCAAACAGGCACAACAAGAAAAGTCAAAGGTCGAAGGTTTGGCCGATAAGGTCGCTAAATACCTTTTCTACGCAGCGTTAGTGGCTGGAATTATTGCTTTTATCAGTTGGTTTTTCTTAGCAGATTTGAATACTGCATTTGAACGAATGGTGACGGTCTTCATCATTGCTTGTCCCCATGCGCTTGGTTTGGCGATTCCATTAGTCGTAGCGCGGAGTACAGCGATTGCGGCCACTAACGGCTTATTAATCCGTAACCGCCAAGCCATTGAAGTCGCGGATCAAATTACGATGGTTTTAATGGATAAAACAGGGACATTGACGCAAGGGGCCTTTAAGGTTAATGCGGTTCAACCAACTGGCGCAATAACAAAGACTCAATTGATGGCTTATATGGGCGCTTTGGAACGCCACTCAAGTCATCCTTTGGCCACCGGGATTTTGGCTTATAATGACGCTAAAAAAATTACGATGCCCCAAGCTGAAAACGTACAAACGATTCAAGGCGTCGGGCTGACGGGCGAAATTGAAGGGCAAAACTATCAAATCGTTACGGCTGATTATCTACAAGAAAAACAAATTGCATTTGATACGGCAGCCTTTGAAACATTGGCGGCCAAAGGGAATTCCATCAGTTATTTAGTTCAAGACCAAAATGTCTTAGGATTGGTCGCTCAAGGTGATCAGTTGAAACCAGAAGCGCTGACTTTCATTAAGGCGTTGAAAAAGCACCATATTGAACCAGTGATGTTAACTGGTGATAATCAACAGGTTGCCGAAAAGGTAGCCCAACAATTGGGTGGTATGACGGTTCAAGCAAACTTGAAGCCCGAAGATAAGGAAGCACTAGTTAAAGATTATCAAGCAAAGGGCGAAGTGGTCCTAATGGTTGGCGATGGTGTCAACGACGCGCCAAGTTTGACGCGAGCTGATATTGGGATTGCGATTGGTGCGGGCACGGACGTCGCAATTGATTCCGCAGATGTCATCTTGGTCAAGAGTAACCCCAATGATATCATGCATTTCTTGAATTTAGCACATGCTACTAGTCGCAAGATGACGCAAAACCTTTGGTGGGGAGCTGGTTACAACATTTTAGCGATTCCATTGGCGGGTGGATTATTTGCCGCTTGGGGCTTAATTTTAAGTCCAGCCATTGGCGCCATCTTGATGTCGCTTTCAACAATTGTCGTGGCAATCAACGCCATGACATTAAAATTAAAAAATTAAGCAAACTTGTCAATCCTTTTTTTAACCCGGTCAGGCTAATCCTGATAAGGGCGCGGGAAAGAAAAAGTTGTGCACAATTGGCGTATACAACATACAGTTGGTATACGCCTTTTTTAATGTCTAATACACTATATATAGTTGATTGGCATCTTGAATTCGTCTATGATGGGGATAGTGATTTTTTAAAGGAGACTGGTGCAATGTTGGAAATACGTGAAGAACAAGACCCAAAAATGGATTTAGAGATTAAAGTCGTCAAACGAGACGGGCGTATTTTACCTTTTTCAGCGGATAAAATTGAACAAGCTGTCATTAAGGCTGCCAAAAACGTTAAGGATGAATTAGAACCCCTTGATTATCAAATTTTAAATTCAGTGGCAACCGATGTCGTGAGTGAAGTCGGGGCACGGTTTGATAAAGACGTTAAAATCTATGAAATTCAAAATATTGTTGAACACAAATTATTAGAACATCATCAATATGACATCGCCCAGGAATACATTAATTACCGGACACAACGGGACTTCGCCCGTAACAAAGCAACTGATATTAATTTTACAATTCAAAAATTATTGGCTAAGGATCAAACCGTGGTCAATGAAAATGCCAATAAGGATAGCCAAGTGTTTAATACACAACGGGACTTAACGGCCGGCACCGTTGCTAAGGCAATGGGGCTTAAGATGTTGCCACCTAAGGTTGCCAATGCACATCTAAAAGGTGAAATTCACTGGCATGATTTGGATTATCAACCCTACAGTCCCATGACGAACTGTTGTTTAATTGATTTTAAAGAAATGTTGAATCATGGCTTTAAGATTGGGAATGCCGAAGTTGAAGCGCCACATTCAATTCAAACGGCTACGGCCCAAATGTCACAAATCATTGCCAACGTTGCTTCTAGTCAATATGGTGGCTGTTCAGCTGATCGGGTTGATGAATTATTGGCACCTTTTGCCCAGAAGAACTACGACAAGCATTTAGCGGATGCTAAAAACTGGATTGATGGCGAAGCTAAACAAACAGCTTATGCTCAAACCAAGACTGAAAAAGATATTTATGATGCGATGCAAGCATTGGAATATGAAATCAATACTTTATATTCATCACAAGGCCAAACACCATTCACGACACTTGGCTTTGGCTTAGGGACAAGTTGGATGGAACGTGCCATTCAAAAAGCAATCTTAGAAATTCGGATTGAAGGTTTAGGTAAGGAAAAGAGAACGGCGATTTTCCCTAAACTCGTTTTTGCTGTTAAACGTGGTTTAAACTTGGCCCCAACTGATCCCAACTATGACATTAAACAACTAGCTGTTGAATGTGCAACTAAGCGGATGTACCCGGATGTTTTAATGTACGACAAGTTAGTCGAATTAACAGGTTCATTTAAGGCGCCAATGGGTTGTCGGAGTTTCTTACAAGGCTGGAAGAACGAACAAGGCCAAGAGGTCAACAGTGGCCGTATGAACTTGGGCGTTGTAACAGTTAACTTGCCACGAATTGCACTTGAAGCGGCGAGCGACCAAGCTAAGTTCTGGGAAATTTTAGAACAACGCTTGAAGGTCTGCAAGGAAGCCCTTGTCTTCAAAGTGGAACGTGCTAAGGAAGCTAAACCTGAAAACGCCCCAATTCTTTATCGTTACGGGGCTTTTGGCAAACGCTTGAAGAAAACGGATAGTGTTGATGAAGTCTTCAAGAATTCACGCGCAACCGTTTCATTGGGCTATATTGGCCTCTATGAAGTCGGTGCTGCCTTCTTTGGCCCAGATTGGGAAAAGGATGCAACTGCTAAGCAATTCACCTTAGACGTGGTTAAGGACCTCTATAACCACTGTGTTGATTGGGAAAAGGAATATGGGTATCATTTCTCAGTTTATAGCACACCTGCTGAAAGTTTAACGAATACTTTCTGCCAAAAAGATACGCAAAAGTTTGGAATTGTCGAAAACATCACGGATAAGGAATACTACACAAATAGTTTCCATTATGATGTCCGTAAGGCACCAACCCCATTTGAGAAGTTAGATTTTGAAAAAGATTATCCTAAATATTGTGCCGGTGGCTTCATTCATTATTGTGAATACCCAAATCTACGTCAAAATCCTAAGGCTTTAGAAGCTGTTTGGGATTATGCATATGACCGTGTTGGTTATTTAGGCACTAACACACCCATTGATCAATGTTTCAAGTGTGGCTTCAAGGGTGACTTTAAACCAACTGAACGGGGCTTCCAATGTCCACAATGTGGTAACACAGATCCAGCAACGTGTGACGTTGTTAAACGGACTTGCGGCTATTTAGGGAATCCCCAACAACGACCAATGGTTCACGGTCGGCATAAGGAAATTTCAAGTCGTGTCAAACATATGCACATCACGATTGGTAATGATAATAATAACGTTGCAAGACAATAAACGATTTTGAGTTAAGGAGTTTGTTTAATGGGAAATACGAAACGCGGGCCTAAGAACCCAGCACCACAAGAATGGTTATCTGAAGAACTAAGTCAGGATTATATTGCGGATTACAAACCATTTAATTTTGTTGATGGTGAAGGGGTCCGTTGTAGTTTGTATGTGAGTGGCTGCTTATTTGCCTGTCCCGGTTGTTACAATCGAATTGCCCAGAATTTTAAATATGGTCGGCCCTATACCAAAGAACTGGAAGATCAAATCATTGACGATCTTGGTCAACCGTATGTTCAAGGGTTGACGTTACTGGGGGGCGAACCTTTCTTAAATACAAAAACGTGTTTATCATTGGTTGATCGTATTCATGAGACGTACGGTCAAACCAAGGATATTTGGTCGTGGACGGGTTATACATGGGAAGAGTTAATGCTCGAGTCACCCGATAAATTAGAATTGTTATCACAAATCGATATTTTAGTTGATGGTCGTTTCATGCAAGATAAGATGGATTTAACCTTACAATTTAGAGGGAGTAGCAACCAACGTATTATTGATGTGCCGAAATCATTGGTCGCTGGGAAGCCCGTTATTTGGGATAAGTTAGTCCGTTAACTATAGATTACTAATAAAAAAATGCCGGTTTATTTTAAGCAAATGGTATATACCGTATAAATTAAAAAAGAAGCACCAACTCAAGATTACAGTGAGTTGGTGCTTCTTTTGGTTACTAGTGAAAGTCTTCCCAATTTAAGCTTTTTAGTATGGTTATTATTTGACAACGCTTACATGAGCCGTTATGATAATAATTGTAATAGCAATTATATAGGCTTTTAAATAACAGGACAGGGAGTGAGATTTATGGATTCATTTATTAGTTTCATGGAGAAACGATTCTTACCAGTTGCCGCTAAGGTTGGGAACCAAAGACACCTAATTGCCATTCGGGATGCCTTTGTCACAACAATGCCGTTGATGATTTTAGGTGCTTTTGCGACCTTACTCAATAATTTGCCAATTCCGGCATATACCAATTTTATGAATAGTGTTTTCTCAAAGACAGTTGGTACTGGCGCAGACAAAGCTTATATTTGGACTAAATTTGGGGGAAACGCTTGGAGCGGGACTTTTGCAATTTTGTCGGTCTTCATCGTTTTCCTAGTAGCCTATAACTTAGGTAAGTCTTACGACGTTAATCCGCTAGCATCAGGTGTCACAGCATTAGGGTCATTCTTTGCTGTTGGTGGCTTGGCTGGCATGGATTCAATGGGCTTATTCGTGGCCTTAATTGTCGCAATGATTTCAACTGAAATCCTCAGACGTTTATTAGGTAACAAACACTTAGTAATCAAAATGCCTGATGGGGTACCACCGGCAGTTGCTAAATCGTTTGCTGCTTTATTACCATCAATGATTACCATTTCAATTTTTGCATTATTCGCAACAATTTTATTAGGTTTTGGTATCGAAAATATCGTGACATCCTTCTACAAAGCCGTTCAAGAACCATTCCAAGGGCTTGCAAACAGCTATCCTTCAGCTTTATTATTAGCATTTATTACACCATTCTTATGGTTCTTCGGCCTACATGGTGCCAACATGATCGAACCATTCATGCAAACCATCAATGCACCTGCTATTACTGCTAACATCACAGCGATTAAAGCTGGCAAAGTAGCGCCTTACATCGTTAACAAGCCATTCTTTGATTCATTTGTTAACTTAGGTGGAACTGGCGCAACCTTAGGTTTGATTTTTGCAATCTGGTTAGTTGGTCGTAAGAATAAACAATACATGGTTGTTGGTAACTTAAGTGCCGCACCTGGTGTTTTCAATATCAACGAACCTTTAACTTTCGGGTTACCAATTGTGTTAAATCCAATCTTATTTATTCCTTATATCTTAACCCCAATGGTTTTAGTCACAATTGCGTATTTTGCAACGAGCACAGGTTTAGTACCAGCAGCCACCATCATGCCACCTTGGGTAACACCACCAATTATCGGCGGGATTATGGCAACTGTTAGTTGGCAAGGCGGGGTTTTAGCCGCAGTTAACTTACTCGTTTCAACGATTATCTACTTACCATTTATTAAAATCGCCACATCAATGGCATTAAAAGAAGAAGCAGCCCGTGAACAACAAGAAGCTGCCTAATCATTAGAGTACTAAAAAGACACCGCAAACCAAAATGACGTTGGTTGCGGTGTCTTTTTTAGCTATTTTAAGGTAACGCTCTTTTTTAATTCATGACCACTTCGCCGTTTACGATATCAACACCGCGATTGTCAGTGATTTGGCCGGCTGTTGCGTCGGTCAAATAATTAATGCTAGCACTCAGGCCAACAATTGGAGCGCTTGCTTTCGTGGTAATTGTTGAAGCGACTTCACCAGGATTTTGAGCATCCATCTGCTCAAAAATAGTGATATTAGTTTCGGGCAAATCAGTGGTGGTGACGTGAGGACTGGTCTTGTCATACTGGGTTGCGATACCTTCGCCAATTCGGACGAGTTGTTGATCATTGATGAAGAGATAGAGGTAACCGACACTATCACCACTGGCAATTGATTTTGCGGTTAACTGGTAACCAGCTTTAGTTGCCGCGGCTTGTTGCGTGGGGTAGATTGGATTTTGCTTAAGCGTCTTTTTAGAATAGTTGGCGAGCGATTGAATGGCCGACCGTTCGTAACTATCGTAGCGTTTTTGATAGAGATAACCGTCTTTGATTAGTAATTGACCACTATCGTTTGCGCTGGTAGTTGTTTTAGCAGCTACCCAAGTCCCGTTTAAACGAGGGCGGGCGGTTGGTTTAGCTTTGGGTTTTGGGGGAGTATCAGTCATAACCTGACCACGATCAAGGGTCGTATAAAGGCCATTGGTCATGTATTGCATATTGATGGCGTACAAATGATGGCCTTTAGCAATCAAGGCCTGTGGGAAGACGGTAGCGTCGGTTTGACCTTTTAAGAAAATTAACTCTGAAAGTTGTTTAATTTCAAAATTGGCACCTAGTTGTTTTAAAGTTGCGTTCACTTGATTGACGGTCATCAAATGATAATACTTTTGAAGTGGTTTTAATTGCGTTTTTTTAAGCTCCTTTTTCCACTGTTTTAAAGAAATCTGCTTGTATTGGTGGTTAGCGCTCGTTAATTGGCCTTTGGCGGTCGTCCATTTAGTTGTTTTATCAAGACTAGTAGGAGTTGCTGTTTTGAGATTGTCGTCAGGGCCATCTTCGGTCTGGTTTGAGACGACTTTTTGCACGAGGGTCCAGGTTTTGGAATCGTCGGTCAGCACCTTTTGAGTGGTTATCTGCTTAGAACTGGCCGTTGATTCGGATTTGGATTGAGGCGTGCTACAGCCGGTCGTTATTAGTACTAGTAGTACGATTGGTAAAAGGCTCGATTTGCGCATGGTTGTACTCCATTTCAATTAGTAATGCGTTTATTATAACAATTAGCGCTTAAAAATAGCGGTTAGCACGAAAATAAATTCATACCAGCCGCTTACTCTAACTAAATTTTATTCCTGATTTCTACCAAATAGTGCGCTGCCATCGGGATCATTATAGTAACTTAAAAAGGGAAATAGTAATTTGAAGGTCGCACCATTGCCAGGTGTTGAGCTGGCGTAAAGTTCGTGACCGAGTTTGTTGCTTAATGATTTAGCAAGGTAGAGGCCTAGGCCAGTTGAGCGTTGATTGGATTGGCGCCCATTTTGACCAGTGAAGCCTTTATCAAAGACGCGCGGTAAATCTTCAGCGGGAATACCGATACCAGAATCGCTGATACTGAGCCAAACACCTTGTTCATCATGCATCAAATCAATTGTGATTTGGCCATTTTGAGGGGTGTACTTCAAAGCGTTCGAGACGATTTGATTTAAGATGAAGACTAGCCACTTCGCATCAGTCAAAACAGTATGGTCTTCACCGGTTAATTTAAATTGAATCCGATTTTGGATAAAATAGTTCCGGTTTTGGCGAATGGTTTGGTTGATGAGAGGTTTCAAGGCATATTCTTGTACCAAGTAGTCTTTGGAGAAACTATCGAGTCGAGAATAGTAGAGGACTTGTTCAACATAGTGTTCGATTTGAACGAGTTCGTCAGTGAGTTGATTAAATTTTTCCTCTGGGATTTGATCTTCAATCGATTCCACTAGTAGTTGGGTTGCGGCCAAAGGAACTTTGCTTTCGTGAACCCAACTGTCAATAAAGTCTTTTTGATCTTGTTGGGCGTGCATTAAACGTTCAATACTTTGCTGGTGATAGTCCAATAGCGAATTAACGTATTTTTGGAAGTATTGTTTTTCAGCTGATGTAGCACCAGTCAGTGGCCAGTTAAGGGCGTCTTCTTTAGCGTTAAGGCGGATCTGAATTGTTCGAAACCATTTACGATGATAGAGATAAAGGCCAATTAAGAACGCACAAAAGAAAATGGTTAATAATAAATCGAGGTACATTAAGGTTTCTTTAGCAAGGCGCATGTGAGGATCTAACCACAAGACAATATCTAAGACAAACATGCCACCAAAGAAGAATACAATGTGAAATAGGTGATCGCGAATGAATTTTTTAAAGGTCATAATTACTCCTTAGGGGATGATGTAGCCTTGGCCAATTTTGGTTTGGATATAATCTTCCAAGCCGGCCTGTTCGATTTTTTTACGGAGGCGATTGATGTTGACGGTTAAGGTA
Organism: Latilactobacillus sakei; assembly: GCA_002953655.1. NCBI lineage: Bacteria > Bacillati > Bacillota > Bacilli > Lactobacillales > Lactobacillaceae > Latilactobacillus > Latilactobacillus sakei. Next base: position 1,611,438 of record CP025839.1, on the reverse strand, counting down.
TTGTCGTCGACAAAGCGTTCATCGTCCCATAATGCTCGTAAGAGTTTTTCACGGCTGACGATCTGACCGTGTTGACGCATTAAGAATTGAAGTAATTTATATTCATTTTTAGAAAGGTCAACCACAGTGTCACCAACTTGGGCCCCACCACTTTGTAAATTAATGAGTAGCCCGTTATGTTCAATCACGTCGGTATTTTGATCAACGTAATTATAGGTCCGGCGTAAGAGGGCGTTGATTTTGGCGATTAGCACTTCCATTGAAAAGGGCTTGTTAACGAAATCATCACCGCCCATATTCATCGACATTACCATATCCATGTTGGTGCTGCGGCTAGAGATGAAAATAATGGGGACTTTAGAAACTTCACGAATCTTGCGACACCAATAGAAGCCGTCATAAACAGGGAGGTTGATATCGAGTAAGACTAAGTGGGGTTTATCCGTTAAAAAACGGTCAAAAATGGTATCGAAATTATCAGGGATAATGGCTTTTAACTGCCATTTCTCTAGGTTTTCGGCAATCAAGTTAGCAATTGTAGGATCATCTTCAACAATCATAATTTCAAACATAATAAGCGCTCCTCAGACATAATTATGTTCATAGTACCGATTTTTAAGTTAAAAGACAACCAACTAAGGTCTGATTAAATGGGTTTTTTAGTGAAACTCTGCTAAAATGTAAAGCAAGTTAATTCGGGAGTGTGACAAAATGACAGTGGTAGCTGTTCAACAAGTTTCTAAAGTTTACGGGCATCGCTTTAATCTAGTGAATGCGTTAAATAATATCTCGTTTGAAGTGGAAGAAGGAGAATTCGTCGGAATTATGGGACCTTCTGGGGCTGGTAAGACGACGCTTTTAAATATGATTGCGACGATTGATCGGCCCACGCACGGCCAAGTAATGATCAAGAATCAAGTTGTGACGAAAATGCGCGAGGCTAAATTAGCTAATTTTAGACGCCATGATTTAGGCTTTATTTTTCAGGACTTTAATTTACTGGATTCATTGACGGTTAAGGAGAATATTTTGTTACCGTTAGCGTTGGATAAATTAAGCGTTGCTTTAATTGAAAAGCGTTTGGCACAGGTGACACAAGTTCTCGGGATTGGCGGCTTATTAGACCGCTATCCAGATGAAATTTCAATTGGGCAACGGCAACGTGTGGCCTGTGGTCGGGCAATGATTATCAACCCAACATTGTTGTTGGCTGATGAACCGACGGGGAGTTTGGATTCAAAATCAGCGACAGAGCTTCTACGGTATTTAACAGAAATTAATCGTCAAGAGAAAACGACGATTCTATTAGTGACGCACGACGCGTTCACGGCTAGTTATTGCCGGCGAATTCTGTTTATCAAGGATGGGCAGCTATTTTCCGAGATTGTCCGCAGTGGTGATCGACAACAGTTTTTTAATCAAATCATTGATATGCAAGCAACAATTGGCGGGGGAGGTCGTTACAATGCTGTTGCGACTCCTCGTTAGAAGTACTCTTAATCGGGCCCGGGATTATGCGGCGTATTTGATGGCCTGTATTATGGCAATTGTTGTTTATTTTTGTTTCACCGCTATCAAAACCGATCCGGTATTGTCGAAATTAAAGTCGGCAGGTGAACGCTTGTTTTTTGGTGGGACGATTCAAGTTGCCAGCATTATTATCATTTTATTTACGGTCTTCTTTCTAGCGTATGCTAACTTATTCTTTATGAAAAAGCGGCGTCGAGAGGTAGGAATGCTTAGTGTGATGGGTGTTACGCGACTACAAATCAGTGGCCTATTTTTTGCCGAGAGCCTAGTGATTGGGACGATTGCGCTTTTGATTGGTTTGTTTTTCGGAATCTTTCTATCGAAATTATTTGGCATGCTGTTGTTACGGATGATGGGCATCAGTGTCGCGATTCCGTTTTTAATTTCTTGGGATGCGATTAAGCAGACGACGCTCACTTTTGGTTTACTCTTCTTGTTAACGGGGCTACTAAATAGTAGTTTAATTTTTCGCTATCAATTGGTGGATTTACTGCATCCAACTGAGTTTAGTCGTAAAACGCGCCGTCCTAATTGGTTAACGACCATCTGGGGGTTCACCGGCGTGGTCCTAATTATTGGGGGGTATTATTTAGCGGAACATATTTTTGTACTGATGCCGTCTCTGGAAAAACGTTATGGGTATGGGATTGATATTGTTTATTTAGGGGCTATTTTATGGTTTGAGATTATTGGGACACTAGCCTTTTTTCAAGCTTACACCCAGGTTTGGTTACGGATTGAACGCCATTGGAAACGGCTCTACTATCACGGGACGCATTTACTGAGCGTGACGAACTTAAGTTATCGTTTTAAGAAAAATGCGAAAACCTTGTGGATGATTACGATTTTAAGTGCCGTGACCATCACCGCGCTAGGGAGTGCTGCGATGGTGTATACGTTTAGTCAAAAAATGTTACGTGAAAATATTCCAGCAGATGTTATTTATTCTAAATATCAAAAAAAGGGTGTTGAGCGAATATTACAGGCGCATAAGGTAACGCCGCAACGCACAACCGTAACAACTTATAAGATTGTTGATGCGCAGTTTGAGTTAGCAACGCCCTTATTGAGTGATTCAATGACACGAGCAGGTGCGACGGGGGTTTTGCCAATATCACGGTATAATGCGTTGATGGCGCAACAATTTAAGTTACCGGCGACGCAGCTAAGGCCTAACGAAGCTGTTGCGATGATTGATTTACCGATGACGATGATTAAGATGCCACATCATAAACGTCTAGCGCCGGCAGATCAACCGGGGATTCCCCTCCAAATTAAACAACCGGAGCTACCTCAATTGCGGATTATTCATCTTCGGCGGCTGTTTCCTAATGGTGTGTCGGTTAATTTTTATGGCAATTTAAATATGGTAGCTGTCCCAGATCAATATTACGATCAAATCAAGTCGGCTACAATTGACCACGTTTACGCGCTTGATTTAACACCTAAACAACGCCGAAATAAAAAATTAATGCGCGCTTTTTTTAACCTATCGCAAAATACCAAAAAACAAAGCTATTTGACAGAGACTAGAAATGAAAATGGGTTTAAACGTTATCGAGTAACCACCAAAACAACCCAAAATGGATTCATGCGGACCGATTTATTGTTGCGCAAGCCCAATCAAGATCGCGCGAATGCTAACTTTGGTTTTTATATGTATATTGCTTTATTTATCGCGTTAACGTTTATGTTGGCGACTGGGAGTATCATTATGTTGAAACAATTATCAGAGGCCCAAGAGGAAATTTTGCAATATAAGACTTTAAAACGCATTGGGATGACTTATTCGGAAATTAAACGGACGATTTATTTCCAAATTCTGATAATCTTTTTGTTGCCGATTATCTTAGGGACGCTACATGCTATTTTTGCAATTCGATTATTGAGTTTGTTTTTGGATAATCCTGGGTTACAATTAGTCTATATTGTGTGTGGCATTTTTATCATGATTTATTTTGTATTCTATCTTGTGACTGCTGAAATCTACAATCGTATCGTCAACATACCGTTAAATGACGATGCACTATATTAAGCTCGGAGGAAAATTTTTTGCAATTGAGAACTTATCGTGCAACTGCGCGGCAACTATTAAAAGGCCACTGGCAGATGATGGCCACCTTAGTCATTATCTGGCTATTAGTCGAAATGGGAACCGATGCATTGTTACAAGGCTTATTCGAGACCAATTCATTTGGTTATCAAATGTTAAACACGTTTGCCAACTATTTATTCTATTTTATCTTTTTAAACGCCGTCTTTTTAGCGGCTTATAAATTAACGATTAAAAAAGAAACACGGCTTAGCGATACGTTAGTATTATTCCGACCACCGTTTTATACGCATCTAGTGATTTTGAATTTCATTCAACAGTTACTTAATTGGGCCTTAACACTGATTGGCCTAGCACCGTTTCACCAGTTAATCGGCTGGCAGCGGGTTTTCCGTTACACGTATAATGGCATCACGTCAATGGCACCTTATATTATGCAGATTAGTCAGAATCCAAAACAATATACGGCTGTGCTAGCATTCTTGTTGGTGATTCTAGCAATCACCTTCTTGCAACCATTAATTTTAATGTATTATCAAATCCTAGTACTGATTAAGTTTGATTTCCCACAGGTCTCAATGCGCATGTTACTATCCTTGTCGGTGCTTATCTTAAAAGGCCACTGGCTAAAATTATTGGGATTAGGCTTATCGTTTATTGGCTGGGAATTATTGGTCTACTTGACGGCTGGCATCGGGTTTATCTGGTTCTATCCTTATTTGATTGTCAGTGTGACAGCCTTTTATCAAGATATCAAACAACAGCGGATTCAAATTATTCAATAAAAAGAAGGACTGGCATATAGGCCAGTCCTTTTTATATATTAAAAAAAGGTCATAATTAATCATCAAGGGTGCATTATGAGGGTGCAGTGAGCTACTATAGAAGAAGATAGAAAGGTGGTTCATTTAAAATGCAATTAACAGTTTTAGGATATTATGGTGGCTATCCATATGCCGGTGTCGGTACAAGTAGTTATCTCTTAACAAGTGGCGATTATCATTTATTACTTGATTGCGGGAGTGGCGCACTCTTAGCACTTGAAAAAGAATTTGATCCACTACAATTAGATGCTGTTTTATTGACGCATTATCACCACGATCACATCGCAGATGTCGGCGTTTTACAATATTACTGGCAACTACAAGCGGGGCAAAAGAAAGAACCTATCTTGCCAATTTACGGGCATTTACAAGACCCATTGCACTTTGGTAGCTTAACGTTACCAAACGTGACGCAAGGCTTTGGTTATCAGGAGGATACAACGTTACAACTTGGTCCTTTGAAAGTCACTTTCAAACGGACTGAACATCCAGTGCCCGCATTTGCGGTGCGGATTGAAGAAGAAGCAACCGGTAAGGTTTTAGTCTTTACCGCGGATACGGCGTATTTCCCAGGGTTAGCTGAGTTCTGCCAAGGTGCGGATTTATTGATGACTGATACTAACTTCTTGGCCGAACGCACAGGGAAGATGGCGCACATGACGACAACGCAATCAGCGAACCTGGCACAAAGCAGCGATGTTAAACAGTTGTTATTGACCCACTTACCACAAGCTGTTTCGCCAGAGACTTTATTGGCACAGGCTAAAACGGTTATCACAACAATTCCAGTGACAATTGCCCAACAGGGTTTGACAATTAAAATAGACTAGGTTAGAATAGGTCATGTTGTTAGCTTACAAAAAATAAGTTAAATATCATGAGAACAGTTTGCAAATATAATTTTTTTTAAATGGTAAAGATAATTTTAAAAAAAGAATAATAAGCTTAAAGTGTGATATAGGTTGATTGAAACGCTTTTATTATACATTATAGAACTATTAGTCTAATAAAAATTATTAATATTTAATTAGAAATTAAGGAAATTAACTAGTTTTTAGTAGTGATTTCGCGTATAATAAGTTCTTGTAAGAGAGAATGGGACTGGGATGAGATTGTTTAACCCGGTTCTCATAAAAGGTAAAGGAGAGAGACATATGGTTACATTATATACTTCACCAAGTTGTACATCTTGTCGTAAAGCTCGTGCGTGGTTAAAGGAACATAACATTCCATTTAAAGAACGCAATATTTTTTCGGAGCCTCTCAATAAAAATGAAATTAAAACCATTTTGCGAATGACTGAGGACGGCACTGAAGAGATTATTTCAACGCGTTCTAAGATTTTCCAACAATTGAATATTAAAATTGATGATTTATCTGTTAATGAATTATTGGATCTTGTTCAAGAAAACCCTGGTCTATTAAGACGACCAATTATCTTGGATGAAAAACGACTTCAAGTCGGGTATAACGAAGATGAAATTCGCCGTTTCTTACCACGCGAAGTACGGGCACTAGAATTACAACAAGCACAATTAATGGCAGGATTCTAACGAAGAGTCGAGGTGGATACCTCGACTTTTTTAGTAGCAAACTAAATTCGTCTCTTTTTTCGCATGGAAATGGTTTGATACTTGAATGTTGTGGCCGATACTGGTATGGTAAAGCAAAGAGTAGGATACTGTGTGGACTAACTAAATAGTCTAAGAGAAAGGGGCGTTGTCCCATGAGAATGGAAAAAATCGATGAAAACACAATTCGTGTTTTATTGGAGAATGATGATCTAGAAGAGCGTGGTATTACTGGACTCGATTTATTGAGCAACCATAAAAAAATCGAGCGCTTCTTTTACTCAATCCTAGAAGAAGTTGATCAAGATCACGTCTTTGCCAATAATGACGCGGTTACTTTCCAAGTTTTACCTAATGAACAGGGATTAGAATTGTTAATTAGTAAAAATTTATCTAATCTTGATTTGAGTAAAGCACAATCAGAAATGGTTCAGGGTAAAGATGGTATTACGGAATATATTAAGGATCAACTGTTAAAGCGGGATACAGCATCTGCTGAAGATGATGAAGAGGAAGATGAAATCGAATCTTATTTAAATCAAGCTGATAATCCAACCAAACAAGTTGTTTTGGGGTTTGATACATTTGAAGATTGGATTGCCTTAGCACAACAGTTGCACATCGAAAGTGGTGTTTCGAACCTCTTTGTTTATAAACACCAATATTACGCGCAATTAGTGTTCTTCTTAGAAAATACAACGGAAACATTTGTCCAAGATGATTTAGCAGTTGCTAATGAATTTGGTCATAAAACAAATTACACAGCCGATTTCTTAAGTGAATACGGGCAAAAAGTTATGGAAAATAGCGCATTGGAATTAACGCGTTACTATTTTAAGGATTAGTTAAAAAAGCCAGTTGATGAATAATCAACTGGCTTTTTTCGTACTTTTTCTTGGGGTGGTTTTGATGAAGGTTGCTTTGAATCGTGCTGGTCAGTTGGTGCATGCTAGGGATGCTTTTTTACTTGAGAGTGGGCAGTATTTTTGCCCGCAGTGTCAAAAACCAGTTCAACTCAAAGGTGGTCAGCAGACGGTTCCTTATTTTGCGCATCAAACTAAAGCCGGCGGTGGCGAGAGTGATGCGCATCAAGCTGGTAAAGCCGCGATTGCAGCACTTGCTAGTGTGATGGGGTGGCAGGCGACTTTTGAGCTAGTGGTTAATCCTGATCAGAGAGCCGATGTTTATCTTACAAAGGCCAATTGTGAGTCACAAGTGATTGAGTATCAATGTAGTCCACTGACTCCGATGCAATTATCGAAGCGAACGCAGGGCTATCATGCAAGTGGCTTGGCAGTTACTTGGATAGTTGGCGATCGGTTCCGTTTCAAAACACGTCATCTTAGTCGGCAGCAATTAGCCTTTTTAAATTATCGTCCGGCTTGGGGGTTTTATCTTTTTTGTTACAGCACACAATTGCACTGTTGGGTCTTGCAACACCATGTCGTTGCGCTTGAATTTCAAGGGTATCAGTGGCGAACGCAATACTTTAAACCTCATCAATTAGTCGCATTTTTAAGTGAAAATAGTTTGTTAAAACCGATTAATATTCAGAAGAGGTCACTTGATTGGCAGCGAATGCGGCTGGCACAACGCCTAAATTTGCGGGATGAGCGCTTCGTGCGCTTACAGCAGCTTTGTTACCAGCAAGGAAAATTGCTACAAAACGCACCGGATTGGTGTTTTTATCAATTTGCAGTGCCGCCACTTTACCAACGAAATCAATTTGAAAGTCGTTTAAAATGGTGGTTAGCTGATCAACCTTTAGCCGCATTTTCACAGTTTTGTCCCGTATTATTGCAACCACTAATCGAACAGTCTGCTTTTCAAAATTGGCCGTTGCGCCAACTTCGACAGGGTTTACGAGCTAAAAAATAAGCGTCCAAGGTTGTTTAGCATCTTGGACGCTTATGGCATGCTGATTATGACAGTACGCGAAAGGCGATTTTAGTCACATTAGCCTTATGTTTTTGTAATTTTTGGTACGTGTCTTCAGGACTCACTCCCTGAGAACAGACCTCCTTCAAGAGGTCGTAAGAATCACAATTTTCAATCAATAGACCGGCTTCTGAGTCATCTTTAGAATAGTCAAAAGCAACGGCTGATGGTGTCATTTTAATATTCATTTCGCAAGCAAGTTGTTGATCCGAATCAAAAACTTGTTTGGTTAAATCGCTATGCCAGTCTTCAAGTAACATTTCAGTATCTAGGTGAACTTTTTCTGCAATCTCTAAGACCAATTTTGTATCAAGTTTAGTATCAGGTTTTTGAAAAACTTGTTGGAGCTGCATCAAAAATGCTTGGCTCTTCTTGCTGCCTTGGAAGGTTGCGGCCTTATAAGCTAAGACCGCTTCATAAATTGTACTAAAAACGTGATTTCTTAGGTCTAAGTCACGTCGATTTAAATTTTGAAATTGCATATAACGTTCAACGTTTTGTAGGTTGAGGACGGGTATAAACTTGAAATGGATATTCATATCAGCCTCATCAATGATTTTTAAAAGTGCCTTTTCGGATTGTAAGCAACGTTGGCCGATCGGGTTAATATATAAAAACACTTCTAACAAAATGGTTCCCCCAAACTTAAGTCTCGTATTGAAAAGCTCTTGTATTACTTTAACAAATTTTTTTGGATTTGCAATTAATTAGCTTTGATGATTTCTAGCACGTTGAATCTTATTGAGTGGCGCGGTTTGTGCTAGTTTGAAGCGCTTAATGATATCTTGAAAGAAGGCTTTGGCGAGTGCTACGTCGTCAAATTCTAGTTCTAATTCGTAGTCAGCGGCCTGATCAGGGTAGGTTGTTTGATCCAAGGTTAGACGACCACTGGCAAGCGTTAGAACTTGCCGCTTAGTAGTGGCTTGTCCCCAGATAAAAAGGGCTGACCAATCAATCCCGATTGCTTCTAGATACTTAGCAATTTGCTGATCGGGATGAATGGTTTGTTGGTCAATCAAATGCTGTGCGGTGGCTAATGGCATTGTATCTGTAATCTCCAATAAGGTACGAGTCGCACCAGCTTGGGGGACTTTCAGTGTCTGTTCTGCATGATCTTGGTAAAGACGAGTTCGTAACCCCATATGTCGGCGTTGTAACTCATTTTGTGGTAGTTCGTAGTAATAATTAGTCTGGGTAAAAGGTGTCGGCCATGGATAAGCGGCTTGCAGTTGTTTAAATTGTTGTTCAGTGAGACTGACTTTAAATTCACGTTCAATGGTCTGAGTCATTTAATAACCTGCCTTTTGAGAATAAGACTATCCTAGCATAAATTTGAAAACTTGTAATTGTATTTGATTTGGGAGGAATGCTATCTATTCTTTTCCAATATATGTTAAAATAATGCTGTATGTGACAGATTGAATGAGGGGTTATTATGGTCGAAAATTGGAAAAAATTCCTGATGCCTTATGAACAAGCCGTTAGTGAATTGAAAATAAAATTACGTGGTATGCGTAAACAATATCAACAAAATAATGAACATGCCCCAATCGAATTTGTAACGGGCCGGGTCAAACCGATTGATAGTATCAAGGAGAAAATGCAACGGCGGTATATCACAGAAGATTTATTGGAACAAGATATGCAAGATATTGCTGGGTTACGAATTATGTGTCAGTTCGTCGAGGATATCCACGAAATTGTGGGTCTATTACACCAACGAACCGATATGAAGATTATCGAGGAACGCGACTACGTTTCAAACGTTAAACCTAGTGGTTATCGTTCATATCACATTGTGGTGGAATACCCCGTGCAATTGATTAGTGGTGAAAAATTGATCTTGGCAGAAATTCAGATTCGGACAATGTCGATGAATTTCTGGGCAACGATTGAACATTCACTCAATTATAAATACCAAGGGGAATTCCCTGAAACCTTGAAAGCACGTTTAAAACGGGCAGCCGAAGCGTCATTTATGTTAGATAAAGAAATGTCTGAAATTCGCGAAGAAATTCAAGAAGCACAACAACTCTTTTCATATGGCAAGTGGCAGAGTGCTTTGGAAAAGGCAACTGAAAATGATTCTGAAGGAGATGCCCCAGATTGAGAATAACGGTATATAGCAATGACGGCAGCTCTTCTCGACAAGTGGCTGATAAACTGACCAATAAGTTAATTAACAACGGTTTTACGATGGACGCGCAAACACCAGAAGTGGTGATTTCAGTGGGTGGTGATGGGACGTTATTGTCTGCTTTTCACCGCTATGCCGATGCGCTAGATCAAATCCGCTTTATCGGGGTCCATACAGGGCACCTGGGTTTTTATACGGATTGGCGGGATTTTGAAGTTGATGATTTAGTGGTCGCTTTACAAGAAGATTTGGGTCAGAGTATTAGTTATCCGTTACTCGAAGTTAAGATTACCTATGCTGATACCAACGAAGTCCAACACTTCTTGGCATTGAATGAAGTGACGTTGCGGCGTTACGCGGCAACCTTGCGGACTGATGTTTATATCAAAGAGAACTTTTTTGAAAGCTTCCGTGGCGATGGGCTATGTGTTTCGACACCAACCGGCTCAACGGCTTATGGGAAATCAATTGGTGGTGCAGTCTTACATCCACGCTTAGAAGCGATGCAATTGACTGAAATTGCGTCGATTAATAATCGGGTTTACCGGACGCTGGCCGCACCAATTGTGTTGCCTTCTGATGAGTGGTTACTATTAAAACCCTCACGCACCAGCGATTACGTTGTGACGATTGATCAGTTTACGTTTAAGGACCGACCAATTGAATCAATGCAATTTAAAATTGCAAAAGAAAGAATACAGTTTGCACGTTATCGACACACCCACTTCTGGGACCGTGTCGAAGATGCATTTATTGGGTCAAAACATGAAATTTGAGTGGCAATACACAGACAGCGAAGGCTGCATTTTACGAAATTTTTTAAGACGACATGCTATCTCACGAAGTCAGCTATCGAAAATCAAATTTTCAGGTGGCCAGATCTTGGTGAATGGGCAAGAAGCGCATACCAACATCAGATTAGTTCAAAATGATGTGGTGACGGTTTATCTTGCCCCAGAAGTGGCGGTGGAACACGTCATCCCAGTCAAGGGTGATTTAAAGATTGCCTATGAAGATGATCATTTCCTGATTATTGATAAACCAGCCTTTGTCGCTTCGCTACCGGCTCCCAATCATCCAAACAATACGATGGCGAATTTCGTTAAGCAATACTTGATTGATGAACAAGCAGAAAGTTTAGCGGTGCACGTTGTGACGCGTTTGGATCGTGATACGAGTGGCTTGATGATGTTCACTAAACACGGTTTTGCGCATAGTTTGTTAGATCGACAATTACAATCTAAAGAATTACAAAAGACGTATATCGCAATTGCTAGTGGCGATATGCGCAAAGATTTACCGCAACATGCGTGGATTGATCGTCCGATTAAACGCTCGGAAGAGTTTTACATGCGGCGAGTGGTCGGTGAGGGTGGTAAGCGCTCATTGACCGAGTATTGGCAAGCCGCTCACGGTGACGGGGCCACACTCGTTAAATTAAAGTTACTAACAGGGCGGACGCACCAGATTCGGGTTCACTTTGCGTCGTTAGGTCATTCGTTAATCGGGGATAACCTCTATGGTGAATCTGATGATTTATTACCGCGCCAAGCACTCCATTGCCGCCAATTGACGTTCTATCACCCATTTGAAGAACGAACAATTACGGTGAAGAGTCCGGTGCCCGCTGATTTTAGCGCCGTTTTAGCGCAACGCCAGTTTGATTTTGATGAAACCACACTTTAATAACTGTTAAAAGACCGTGATTTAGCGGTCTTTTTTGGCGCTTAATTTTAATAAAAAAACCTTAAACTTCTAAATTAAGTCGCATTCTAGATTTGAAATTAGTATACTAGAGAACGACTATGTTTCATGGAGGGATGGAGATTGTGTTAACTTTAAATGTGATTAAGGCAATTATTTTAGGGATTGTCGAAGGCTTTACGGAATGGTTACCGATTAGTTCAACGGGCCATTTAGTCTTAGTCGGTAGTGTTTTAAAAATGGGCGAATCAAAAGCCTTTATGGATATGTTTAATTACGTCATTCAATTCGGTGCAATTTTAGCCGTTGTCGTCTTATACTTCCATAAATTAAACCCATTTTCACCGCAAAAGAACCAGTTAGAACAAAAGCAAACGTGGACTTTATGGTTTAAGGTTATTTTGGCGGTTATTCCGTCAGTGATTATTGGCTTCCCATTGAATGATTGGATGGATGAACATCTAATGCAAAACTGGGTTGTCGCAAGTATGTTAATTTTATATGGTATTTTATTTATCGTGATTGAAAATCGCAATAAACAACGAACACCAAAATTTGCAGATTTAAATACGTTACCTTGGTTGACTGCCTTTTGGATTGGCTGTTTCCAAGCCTTATCAATTATTCCAGGGACATCCCGTTCAGGGGCAACGATTTTAGGGGCGATTTTAATTGGCACCTCACGGTATGTTGGTGCTGAATTCTCATTCTTCATGGCAATTCCAACCATGATTGGGGTCAGCATTTTGAAGATTGGTAAGTTCTTCTACCAAGGTAATACCTTTACTGGTGACCAATCAATTATTTTGTTGGTCGGGATGGTGGTATCATTCATCATTTCAATTATCTCAATTAAGTTCTTGATGGGTTACATCAAGAAAAACGACTTCAAGGTCTTCGGTTGGTATCGAATTATCCTAGGGGTATTGGTATTAGGCGCAATGTTCTTATAAGAGTGCGTTTGAAACGGGTATATTCAGAGCATTAACCTGATTTGACGAATTAGCGATGGAATCGCTAGTTTGGCAAATAGTGTTAAGCGCAGGAATATGTTTCAAAAAGCACGTTTGAGTACAAAGTGCGTTTAAAGCGGTTTGACTCTGAGCATTAGTCTAGCATCGTGAATGAGCGACGGCGTCGATCGGTTGCGATGCGTAACTAGGCACAGGAGTCAGCTTTAAAAAGCATGTTTGGATACGAGTGCGTTTGGGTGCGTTTAGCAACTGAGTATTAATAGAAATTTTAGATTAAGCGGAAGTTGTTGCAATCCAAAAAGCACGTTTAAAATAAAAGTTGGAGGTTTTCCCATGTTAATCAAAGAAGTTTGTGTCGAAAATTTCACTGAAATTCCGGCTGCCATTCGTAATGGTGCTAAGCGAATTGAATTAAACGATAACTTAGCGGTTGGTGGCACTACTGTTAGTCGGGGCGTTATGGCTGAATCAGTACGTTATGCACATGAACATGATGTGCCAGTGATGGTCATGATTCGCCCTCGCGGTGGTAACTTTGTCTATAATGATCAAGAATTAAAAATTATGGAAGCCGATATTTTTTCAGCACAAGAATTAGGCGCTGACGGGATTGTAGTGGGGTGTTTAACACCTGACAATAAGATTGATGAAGAAGCAATGGAAATGCTAATTGGTGCTGCTAACGGGATGCAAGTTGTTTTCCACATGGCTTTTGATGAATTGGCAGTAGCTGATCAAGCAGAGGCAATCGACTGGTTAGTTGAACATGATATTAAACGGATTTTAACACATGGTGGCCCATTAACGGCACCGTTAAATGAAGAACGGCTTCAAGAACTTGTGCGCTTAGCTGATGGTCGCTTAGGCATTTTACCCGGCGGTGGCATTACAGCCAAAAACGTTGTAGGTATTACTGAACGCTTAAACGTGACAGAAGCACATGGCACTAAAATTGTTGGTTAATTAAAAAATTGAGCAATCAAAAAAGGTTTCCGGATAAAAATAACTTTTATCCGGAAACCTTTTTATTTTTTGACAACGGTTAGTAATTGACCGACATCTTGGTTGACGCCTTGGAAATGGCGAACGGCATAGCGTTCTGGGTTAAGTCGCGTTAAATCTGCGACTAAGTAGTGAATCTCTTCTTCTGATTTAAAGAAACGATTATCGATAATGAAAAGCAATAAGCCGCCTCGATTAAGCCGCGATAAGACCTGATGGTACGCCGAAATTGTCGTGTTGGGAAGTGTGACGTCTTGCGGCGTTTCTGGTGAAAGAGATCCCAGACTAAAGATAGCTGCTTGTACTTTTAAATCAGCGGGGAGAGCGGTGATGATCCGTTCATGACCTTGGTTGATGAGCGAGACCTGTTGGCTAAGGTTGGCGGTCGTTAATCGTTTCTGACACGTTTCCAGAGCGTCTTTTTGGATATCAAAACCATAAACATGACCGTAATCGTCAACTTTTTCCGCTAGAAATAAGGTGTCATCACCATGACCGACGGTGGCGTCAATCACAATATCGCCCGGCCGAATAGCTTGGTCCAATAGAAAGTGGGCAAAAGAACTTGGCTGATCGAGTAACATGGTAAAAATCCCCTTTAATTACGATTTTTGTTGTAATAAGTGGTAACTATCAAAATAATACCACGAAAGGCCTAATCCAGTTAAGGCTAACATGAAACCGGCTAAGACATCAGTTGGATAGTGAACCTGAACATAGATCCGACTAATGCCAATCAGTAATGTGAGTATTACGCACACACCAATTGTTAGGTTACGCCAATAATGGTTTTTAATCAGATAAATGGCAATAATGCTTAATGAGCCAAAAAATAATAAGGCGCCAGAAGAATGACCACTCGGAAAACTAAAGCCGTTGGCAACGACTAAGTGATGAGCGCTAGGCCGCGGACGAGCAACCCATTCTTTAATGATATGGTTTAAACTACTAAAAACGGACATGTTAACTAATAGAAACAGGGCCGCATTTGTCTGGCGGATAAAAAGGAGCGTCAGTGTTGCTACGACTGTTAATCCCAGCATACTATAAGGATTACCTATGCTTGTGATCGCGATTGCGAGGGTGGTTGTCAATGGCGATGCCATGCTGCGGACGATGTGGATGATGGCAACGTCGACACTGTTAATCCAAGTTGCTTGGTTTAACAGACTGATTAAAATAATGACAAATAGTGAAAAGCCCACTATCATTGACGCGAATTGTGGCTTTTGATGAGACATAGTGAACTCCTTTCAAAGTCTATTGTTACAATGAAGGTTACCAATTTTATTTTTACTACTGTCGATAGCAGTATTGGATACACGTAACATATACATTGTTTTATAGCATTATTAATATTATAATATATTTTAAGTAAACTTAATAAAGATAGCTATTACTTTAGAAAAAATTATATGGAGGTTTTTACGTTGAAAGAGACTAGAAAACAGAGAATTGCGACGCAGAAAATAATTTTGCACAGACAAAAAAAGGAACTACGGAATAAGAAAGTACGGCATATGACGACTTTTGCAGGGGCTAGTTTCTTGATGGGGTCTGCAGTTGCACCTAGTCTCGTCAGCGGTAAAGCTAAGGCGGCTGTAGCCACAGTCAGCGCTAGTGAAGCAAACCTCAATACAGCCACAGCAAGTACAAGCAGTGTTGCTAACAGCACAACAACCAGTAGTACGAGCCAAGTAACAAGTAGCAGTCAAAGTCAATCAAGCCAAACAACAAGTAGTAGCCAAAGCCAATCTCAACCAGTTGTGAAGCCTCAGGTGACTGAAAATGATGCCAACAAAGCTGCTACCGCACAACCTAAACCAACGCAAGCTCAACCAGTTGTGGGGACGCAAAATACAGGTGCTAATATGGCAACAGCCAAAGCAATTATGGCTTATTCATCAACCAGTGCGTCAACTTTTATCAATTCAATTGCTAGCTCAGCCCGTCAATTAGCAAGTGAAAATGATTTGTACGCTTCAGTAATGATTGCCCAAGCTTCTCTTGAATCAGGTTTTGGGAACAGTGCTCTAGGCCAAGCGCCTAACTACAATCTATTTGGCGTTAAGGGTAGTTATAATGGTAGTTCTGTCTACATGTTAACAAACGAAGACGATGGTCATGGTAATCTTTACCAAATCAATGCGGCTTTCCGTAAATATCCTTCATACTACCAATCACTACAAGATTATGTGCATGTTTTGAAAAATACTTCTTTTGGCGCAACACCTTATTACCAGGGCGCCTTCAAGAGTCATACGACAAGTTATCAAGATGCAACACGCTATCTCCAAGGACGTTATGCGACCGCTACTAATTATGCCGCAAGTTTAAATCGTCTTATCCAACAATATAATTTAACGCAATATGATACACCTGCCACAAGTGGTAATAATGGTGGCGGGACGGTAACACCACCAGTTAATCCAACAACACCAACTAAACCAACCAATGGTGAAAAATACACGGTTAAAGCCGGCGATTCAGTTTACGGGATTGCTAAACGTTATGGGATCTCAATGGACACGTTGATCAGTTGGAATAACATTAAAAACAACATGATCCACCCGGGTGATGTTTTAATTGTTTCGGCGAACAAGCCAACGACACCAACGAATCCGACGACACCAACCAACCCTACAAATCCAACCAAACCAGCAAATGGTGAAAAATACACAGTCAAAGCCGGCGATTCAGTTTACGGGATTGCTAAACGTTATGGGATCTCAATGAACACGTTGATCAGTTGGAATAACATTAAAAACAATATGATCCACCCGGGTGATGTGTTGATTGTTTCCGCTAAACAAACAACGAACCCAACAACACCAACGAACCCAACTAAACCGACAAATCCAACTACGCCAACTAATAATCAAACCTATACGGTTAAGTCTGGCGATTCTGTTTGGGCGATTTCAAAACGGTATGGTGTTTCCATGGCAAACTTAGTGAAGTGGAATAATATCCGTAATAACTTCATCTATCCTGGTCAAAAATTAATTGTTGGTCAAAAATCAACGGGCCAAACAACACCACCAACAAATAACAACAATAGCAGTAGCAATAATAACAATGGCTCAACAACGACAACCGCTAAAACCTACAAGGTTAAAGCTGGTGATTCAGTATGGCGGATTTCACAACAATCAGGAATCTCAATGGCTGAATTGGTGCGTTTAAATAACATTAAAAATAATTTTATTTATCCAGGTCAAGTGTTAAAAGTCAGTGCTGGTAAAACAACAACTAACAATAACAACCAAACAACACCTAATAAAACGAAGTCTTATACCGTTAAATCAGGTGATAGCCTATGGTCAATCGCTCAAAAAAATGGCACGACAATTAGCCAATTGAAGACTGCCAATAATTTACGCTCAGATTTAATCTTAGTTGGCCAAGTCTTGAAATTGAAGTAAGAGTTTGGTATGCTAAGAACAATTATTTAACGTTGAGAGGGATTAGTAGTTAAGTAGAAGCGTCCAGAGAGCGTGTGGTTAGTGTGAACACGTCGTTGAACTTAGCGAACTCACCTTTGAGTTTTCTATTGAAATCAAGTAGATAGAAACGTCAGCCACGTTACGGCCAGAGAGTTGCTCAGTTTGAACTGGGCAGAACTTAGGTGGCATCGCGGTCAATTCGTCCTATGGTATTTATACCATAGGACTTTTTTGACGTTAAAAAAGGAGTGCGTCAAAAGCGTCAATACTGTGAGGATTAGCCTCATCGGACGAATAAGCGACGAAGTCGATTGTTTGGCAGATGTCGCTAAACGTAACAGTATGCTTTTGAAAGCATGTTAAAAAAAGAGTGCGTCAAAAGTGTCTATACTTTTGAAAGTACGCTAAAAATAAGGAGTGTTTGATATGACTTACGATCATCGCGCAGTTGAACAAAAGTGGCAAGCCTACTGGCAATCACATAAATCTTTTAAAACAACAGAAGATAAAGATAAGAAAAATTTCTACGCATTAGATATGTTCCCATACCCATCAGGACAAGGGTTGCACGTTGGCCATCCTGAAGGCTATACGGCAACTGATATCTTGGCCCGGATGAAACGGATGCAAGGCTTCAACGTGTTGCACCCAATGGGTTGGGATGCATTCGGCTTACCTGCTGAACAATATGCGTTAGATACGGGGAATAACCCTGCTGATTTCACGCAAACCAATATCAACACTTTCAAACGTCAAATCAATTCATTAGGCTTCTCATATGATTGGGATCGCGAAGTGAATACAACGGATCCCGATTTCTACAAATGGACCCAATGGATTTTTGAAAAAATGTACGAAAAAGGCTTGGCTTATGAAGCCGAAGTTGCGGTTAACTGGAGCCCTGATTTAGGGACAGTTGTGGCTAACGAAGAAGTCATCGACGGCAAAACAGAACGGGGCGGCTACCCTGTTTACCGGAAACCAATGCGTCAATGGATGTTGAAGATTACAGCTTATGCGGATCGTTTAATCGACGACTTAGATCTAGTTGATTGGCCTGAAAGTGTCAAGGATATGCAACGTAACTGGATTGGCCGTTCAAAAGGCGCTGAAGTTTCATTTGCTGTTGAAAACCACGACGCTCAGATTGATGTCTTCACCACGCGTGCCGATACAATGTTTGGTGTCAGCTACATCGTAATGGCCCCAGAACACAAATTAGTGGCTGATATCACTACGCCGGAACAAAAAGCAGCTGTTGATGCTTATTTAAAAGAAATCGAACACAAGAGTGACCTTGAACGGACTGATTTGGCGAAGGACAAAACAGGGGCCTTTACGGGTGCTTATGCCATCAATCCAGTGAACGGCGAACGTTTACCAATCTGGATTTCAGATTACGTTTTAGCGTCATACGGGACTGGTGCCGTGATGGCTGTTCCGGCACATGACCCTCGCGATTGGGAATTTGCCAAGAAATTCGGTTTACCATTGAAACCAGTTGTAGCTGGTGGTAACCCTGAAGAAGCTGTTCACACAGAACCTGGTGTGATGATTAATTCAGATTTCTTAGATGGCTTAGACAAACAAGCTGCTATCGACAAGATGATTCCATGGTTGGTTGAACACAAAGTGGGTCATGAACAAATCAGTTATAAATTACGTGACTGGTTATTCTCACGTCAACGCTACTGGGGTGAACCAATTCCAATTATTCATTGGGAAGATGGCACAACATCTGTCGTGCCAGAAGATCAATTACCACTTGAATTACCATTAACAAGCGATATCAAACCTTCTGGTACTGGTGAAAGTCCACTTGCGAACTTAACAGACTGGTTAAACGTGACGGACGAAAATGGTCGTAAAGGCCGTCGTGAAACAAATACAATGCCACAATGGGCTGGTAGCTCATGGTATTATCTCCGTTATATTGATCCTAAGAATCCCGATAAATTGGCTGACTTTGACAAGTTGAAGGACTGGTTACCAGTTGACATGTACATCGGTGGTGCAGAACATGCCGTGCTTCATTTACTATATGTTCGTTTCTGGCACAAGTTCTTGTATGATATCGGGGTCGTGCCAACGAAGGAACCATTCCAACACTTATACAATCAAGGGATGATTTTAGGCGATAACCACGAAAAAATGTCGAAATCAAAAGGGAACGTTGTTAACCCCGATGATGTTGTTGATCGCTTTGGTGCTGATACATTACGGCTATACGAAATGTTCATGGGCCCATTAGATGCTTCCATTTCATGGAGTGAAAAGGGCTTAGCCGGCGCTCGTAAATTCTTGGACCGTGTATGGCGTCTATACACAGAAGAAGATACCGACGAAAACGACCAACTTTCAAGCAAGATTGTCGCTGACAATAATGACCAATTGAAGAAGAGTTACAACGAAACTGTTAAGAAAGTCACCGAAGACTTCGAAAGCATGCACTTTAACGTGGCCATTTCACAATTGATGGTCTTCATCAATGATGCTTATAAGGCTGATACACTTCCACGTGAATACGCTGAAGGCTTCGTGAAGTTATTAGCCCCAATCGCACCACATATGATGGAAGAATTATGGGCAATGCTTGGTCATAACGACTCAATTAGTTATGCGGATTGGCCAACATTTGACCCAGCAGCATTGGTTGCTAACGAAGTGGAAGTCATCTTCCAAGTTAACGGTAAGTTAAAGGCTAAAGTAACAGTGGCCAAAGACACACCGAAGGAAGAATTAGAAGCGATGGCTAAGGCCAACGAAAAAGTCGCCGAATTTATCGCCGACAAGACAGTCCGCAAAGTGATTGCCATTCCAAACAAATTGGTCAATATCGTCGCAAATTAGAGTGCGTTCAAGCTCGGTCAACTTTTGAGCATTATCAGAGGGAAGCGAATAAGCGACGTAGTCGATTGTTTGATTCACTGGGATAAGCGCCGAAAGTTAGCTTGAAAAGCACGTTTCAAACAAGAGTGTGTTTGGTTGCGGTCAGCAACTGAGCATTAATAAAAAATTTCAAATAATCCAGGTTTTAGAATTATTTGAAATTTTAGATTAAGCGGAAGTTGTTACAATCAAAGAGCATGTTTCAAACAAGAGTGCGTTTCAGGTGGTTATATCGTGAGGATTAGCCTAAGCAGACGAATTACCGACAAAGTCGATGATTTGGCTGCTGTAGCTAACCGCAACGATATACCTGAAAGAGCACGTTTCAAAAAGGACAGACAAATTCAATTTTGTCTGTCCTTTTTTCTTATCTAAAGTTAATAGTTAGGAGCCTAACAAATACTATTAACTTGAGAAGCCTTATTTATCAACGTTTTAAAATGATAAAAAGATGAGAAAAATATTGATTTTCTTCTTTTTTTATTATACGATGATAAGTAAATTTAGATTGTCGGGTTAACCAACAATTGGGACACCTAAGTAGAAGGGTTTGAGGAGAATGAAACGAAATTTAAATGCCCGCCAGATGCAGATGATTGCATTAGGTGGGACAATCGGGGTCGGCTTGTTTATGGGGGCCAATACGACGATTAAATGGACAGGACCTTCTGTCTTAATCGCCTATGGCATTGCCGGGTTATTATTGTATTTAATCATGCGTGCTCTTGGGGAAATGTTGTATGTTGATCCAGATACAGGTTCGTTTGCGAAATTTGCAACGGAATATATGCATCCCATTTTTGGTTATTTGACAGCTTGGAGTAACGTTTTCCAATTTGTCGTTGTCGGGATGAGTGAGATGATTGCGATTGGCGGTTATCTGGAATTCTGGTGGCCGAACTTACCGGGGTGGGTCCCAGGGTTAGTCGCGATTACGTTCTTATGTGCTGCGAACCTCATATCGGTCAGCATGTTTGGTGAATTAGAATTCTGGTTTGCCCTAATTAAAGTGGTGACGATTATTTTGATGATTGTCGCTGGCCTTGGATTAATTATCTTTGGGATTGGGAATCACATGCATCCAGTTGGGATTAGTAATTTATGGACTCACGGCTTCTTCACCGGTGGATTCAAAGGCTTTGTCTTTGCCCTTGCGATTGTCCTGGCTTCTTATCAAGGGATTGAATTGATTGGGATTACGGCCGGAGAAGCTGAAAATCCCCAAGAAACATTGGTTAAGGCGATTCAATCAACCGTTGCTCGGATTCTCATTTTCTACATCGGGGCTATTTTCGTCATTTTAAGTATTTATCCTTGGAATGAACTCAGCCAAGTGGGGTCACCATTTGTCCAAACCTTCGCTAAAATTGGCATCACCGCCGCAGCGTCAATTATCAATTTTGTGGTAATTACAGCGGCTTTATCAGGCGCAAACTCGGGGATTTATAGTGCGAGCCGGATGACGTTTACGTTAGCTAATAATGGGCAATTACCAAAACGTTTCTTAAAATTAAATCGCCACGGCGTGCCATTTTACGCAGTTGGGGCGATTTCATTAGGGATTTTAATCGGTGTGATTTTAAATGCCATTTTACCATTAGTTTATCCTAAAGCTGGCAATATCTTCGTCCTTGTTTATAGTTCAAGTGTCTTGCCAGGGATGGTGCCTTGGTTTGTCATCTTAATTAGTCAAATTGCCTTTAGAAAACAACACGCCGAAAAGATGGCGACTCATCCGTTTAAAATGCCATGGTCACCATATTCCAACTACATCACGTTGGCAATGTTGTGCTTAACATTAGTTTTCATGTTCATTAACCCAGAAACACGAATTTCATTAATTGTCGGGCTAATCTTTTTAGTTTTAATGATCATTATTTATTTCGTAAAGTTTGGGCGTCAAAAAGCATAGAAGAGTGTGCCATAAGTTCAGAATATGACTTATAGAACACGGTTAGACTATCAATATTCAAATAGTGAAGAAGGCGCCAAGACAAGCATTACTTGTCCTGGTGCCTTTTTTGCTATTCAGATTCCGATCGTCTAGACGTGCTTTTTGGTTGCAACAACTTCCGCTTAATCTAAAATTGGCCGTAATCCTAAAACCTTGGATTACGGCCAATTTTGTATTAATGCTCAGTTGCTACCCGCAACCCAAAGCGCTCTTTTTTAGTAGATTGGATTAATTTGATCACGATGCAAGACATTGATTGATTCGCCAGCTGATTGGCGGCGGTCGATATTATCTTCACCCCATAAGCAGAGTAGGTTCAAAATCTGATTGAGTGATTGACCGTATTCAGAGAGGCTATATTCAACCCGCGGTGGAATTTCTTGATAGATCTTCCGATTGATAATCCCGTCGGCTTCGAGTTCGCGCAATTGTTGCGTTAAGACTTTTTGAGAGATCTTAGGGATATTTTGTAAGAGTTCACTTGAGCGGAGTGGTTGATTCCGTAAGTGGCATAAAATGACCGGTTTCCATTTACCACCGATGATTTCCATCGTGGCTTCAACACCAATGTTATAAGTTTTCTCATTCATTTCTAATTTTGATTCACCTTTTCATTGTGATAAGACTCAATTATTACTTTTCAGTAACCTACTGACTAAAAAGTGCGTGATTGTGAAAATGACGCTTCTATTGAATAATATAGTACATCAGTTAAAAAGTCTATTAGGAGTGTGGGAAAATGAGTAAAAAGCAACGTGCGAACTTAACTTTGTTAGCATTGGCGATTAGTGCCTTTGCGATTGGTTCAACAGAATTCATCAGTGTTGGCTTAATGCCGTTGATGATTAAAGATTTTGGGATTACAATGAGCCAAGCCGGCTTAACCGTTTCAATGTACGCCTTGGGGATTACGATTGGTGCGCCCATTTTGGCCATCTTAACTAGTCGTTGGCCCCGGAAAAATTTATTGTTGGGGATTATGATCGTCTTTATCATTGGGAACTTAACGGTGGCCTTTGCCCCAGTTTTCTCAGTTGTTTTAATCGGTCGGATTATTTCAGCGTTATCACACGGGATCTTTATGTCAATAGCATCAGTGATTGCGGCGGATGTTGTTGAACCAGAACGCCGAGCAAGTGCGATTGCCGTGATGTTCACTGGTTTAACCGTCGCAACTGTTACTGGGGTACCGCTGGGCACTTTCATCGGTCAAATTTCAACCTGGCACATGTCGTTTATTTTCATTGCGGGCATTGGTGTCTTGGGCTTAATCGCTAACTGGTTTTTGGTTCCAAACGACTTACCATTGGGTCAACCAAGCCAATTTAGTGGGATTATTCGGGTCTTCAAAAATAAAGCAATCGTGATTGCCTTATTAATTACAGCCCTTGGTTATGGTGGCACATTCACCGTTTATACTTTCGTGACCCCCATTTTACAAACGAAGATGGGCTGGTCACCAAGTGCGGTGGTTATTATCTTAGTTATCTATGGCTTAATGGTTGCCTTGGGGAACACATTGGGTGGTAAGTGGTCTAACCACAAACCCTTGTTAGCATTATTGAGAATGTTTATTGGATTACTAGTGACCCTCATGTTGTTCATGCTAACATTGAATTCACATTGGTTTGGTTTAATGAACGTCTTATTGATGGGCTTTTTCGCCTTCATGAACGTGCCTGGTTTGCAACTTTACATTGTCCAACTGGCTGAAAAGTTCACACCAAACGATATTCCCTTGGCATCGGCTTTGAATATCTCAGCCTTTAACATTGGGATTACGATTGGTTCATTGGTCGGCGGTCAAGCTTCTGCCGCTTGGGGATTGGGGAGTACACCAATTTTTGGGAGCATCATGGTGTTCATCAGTATCTTATTAACATGGTACTTGATTAAACAAACAACGAAAACAAAATAAACAGAGTGTGGCATAAGTCGGGTTAACCGGAAGGATATGACTTATGGAACACGTTTAGACGATTAGCATTCGAATATTAAAAAAGAGCTGGGACAAAATTTACTTTTGGCCCAGCTCTTTTTGTGGCTAATCGTCACAAGATAATCGGCTGAAACGTGCTTTAACGAGCAACTTCTTCCGTCTAGCGACGCTTAGCAAACGATCCGCTGTGCGGCTCATTCACCAAGCTATGCTATACTCGGAAGTTAACCGCTTGTTAAAGCACTCTGATTTGAAACGTGCTTCTGATGACAACAACTTCCGCTTAATCTAAAATAACCATTAATCTTAAAAGCGAGATTAATGGTTATTTTTAATTAATGCTCAGTTGCTAACCGTCATTAGAAGCACTCTTTTTTCGTAAAGTTTTGTTAAAGGAATTGCAAGGTTTCAGGCAATCATCTAAAATGGTAGGAAGATGCTTTTTGATGTTGAAAGAGGGAGTATGTGAAATGACCAATTCACCTAAAACGGGGACTACGGATAAATCTTCACAGAATCAGATGTTACGCGGTTCCGCATGGATGACTGCCGGCAGTATTTTTTCGCGAATCTTAGGCGCTGTCTACGTGATTCCATGGCCAATTTGGTTTGGCTCAAATTTCTTACAAGCCAATACACTGTTCGCCCGGGGTTATCAGATTTATAGTGTTTTCTTAGTGATTTCAACGGCTGGGATTCCAGGCGCCTTATCTAAACAAATCGCGCGTTATAATGAAATGAATGAATATGGCGTGGGACAACGCCTTTTTAAAAAGTCACTGATCTTAATGTTAGGGATGGGTGTCTTATCGGCGCTAGCGCTATATGCACTAGCACCAGTCTTGGCAGCCGGTGATCCACGGATGGTGCCGGTTTTCCGTTCATTAAGTTGGCCGTTGCTAGTGATTCCGCTCTTGAGTATCATGCGCGGTTATTTCCAAGGGTATTCCGAAATGGCACCGTCTGCGATTTCACAGTTTATCGAACAAGTCGCACGAGTGCTTTACATGACGGTTTCGGCCTTCATGATCATGCAAGTGATGAAGGGCAGTTATGTCGATGCTGTCACACAAGCGACGTTTGCGGCCTTCATCGGGGCCGCTGCAGGGCTGTTATTATTAATTTTCCATTACATCAAACAACGCGGGCGTATTTCTCAATTAATCGCCGGTAGTAATAATCAGTTAGAAGTATCGACGACCGATTTATTGAAGGGCATTATTCGCCAATCAATTCCATTTATCGTTATCGATGCCAGTGTTAACTTGGTTTATATCATCGATCAATACACCTTTAATCCGATGATGCATGATTTCGTGATTGCTAATAATCACCAACTTGATAATTTGTACGCCTTATTTGCCGCCAATGCGAATAAGCTGATTTCAATTACCGTTTCATTAGCGGCCGCAATGGCGGTTACGGCGGTGCCATTGATGTCTGCGGCTCATGTGCGTGGCAATCAAAAAGAATTACGCCAACAAATTGGCAGTACTATTCAACTCTTTAATTTAGTCATGATTCCAGCGGCTTTCGGGATGGCAGCCGTGGCCGGACCACTTTATACCTTGTTCTACTCACACGATGCCTTAGGGATTAGTGTCTTACAATTTTCATCGTATATTTCAATTCTCTTAGGCCTCTTCACGGTCTTAGGTGCGATTTTACAAGGGTTATACCAAAACCGGTTAGCCTTGTTCTATCTATTGATTGGGTTTATCGTTAAAGTTGTGGCCCAGTACCCAGCCATTTATTTCTTCCGGGTATACGGTCCGCTCGTGTCAACCGGCTTAGCCTTTGCGACGAGTTCCATTTTGATGTTAGCTGCCTTACATCGCTATTATCATTTTGATGCCTGGCAAACGATTCGCCGTTTAATCGGAATCGTTGGCTTCTCAGTGATTATGTATCTGATCACATCACTAACGGTTAAAGGATTATTATTAGTATTTAATCCGCAAAGTCGGCTTCAAAGTGTGCTCGTCCTTGTGATTAGTGTCGCAGTTGGTGGGTTAGTCTATGCTGTTTTAGCGTTGAAATCGCGATTAGCGGATTATGTTTTGGGCAGTAACTTAGACCGGTTTAGAAGAAAGTTGAAATTAAAATGAGAATTGATCGTTTTTTAAGTCATATGAATATCGGTACACGTAAAACGCTCAAACCATTACTAAAGGCAGGGCGGGTTCGAGTGGCCGATAAAGTTATCAAAGAAGCGAAATATCAAGTGACCCCAGAAACGGTGGTTTACGTTGATGACGAACCGATTCGCTATCAAACTAATTTTTATTGGTTATTAAATAAACCGGCGGGTGTGATTTCGGCCACGACCGATCCGCAAAAAACGGTCATGGATTTATTCGCATCAGCAGATTATCGGGAAGACTTATTCCCAGTGGGCCGCTTGGATAAGGATACGACGGGGCTATTGCTGATCACCAATGATGGCGACTTAGCCCACGATTTATTGAGTCCCAAAAAACACGTGGCTAAAACGTACCGCGCTAAAATTGCCGGAGTGGTAACAGCGGCTGACCAAGCACAATTTGCGGCTGGTCTAAAGTTGCGTGATTTTGAAGCCCAACCAGCACAATTGACGATTTTAAGGACTGATACAGCGCGCCAAGAAAGCTTAATCGAAGTTGAAATTCATGAAGGTAAGTTCCATCAAGTTAAGCGTATGTTTCATGCGGTTGGCAAAGAAGTGTTAACACTAGAGCGACTTCAGATGGGGCCGTTAAGCTTGCCGGCTGATTTAAAACGTGGACAATACCGGGCGTTAACAACAACCGAAATTGATGCTTTACAAAGAGCAACACAAAAATAGCAGTTCGCTTTTAGCGGACTGCTATTTTTTAATTCATTAAGTACGAATAAAAAACGACCTACGTTATGAGGCCGTTTTTTTGCGCAAAAAATCACGATGATAATAATTATTTAATTAAAAGTTACTTTTTTATTGATAAATAAAATTTAAAAAGTCAATGATATTAAGCTAAACCGCAACTCGTGAGTTGTGAATTTCTCAATAAACATAGTTTATATCATTGTTTAATTTTGCGCAAGTTGATTTTGGAATTTTTTTAAATACTATTGCTATAAGGAATTAAGCGGATACGCCATTCAGCTTATAAATACTTTTGAGGTGGAAGATTTATCGACTATAAACTTTTTGCTTGATAACCATAACTCACAAGTTATGAATGAATCAGTTAGGTATTTTGGAGGTGGTAAAGTGCAGTTTTTTAGTAAGTTATTTGAATTAAAGAAAGAGATTGATCAATTTTACAAGTCGGAGTTAGACCGTTTCGAAAATACCGATACGCAGTTCTTCTTGCTGACCTATATCGATAGCGTGGAACTAGCAAGCCCTACTAAGCTTTCAGGGATTTTTAATATCAGTACGCCAGCGATTTCACGTCTTTCTCGAGAATTAGAGAATAAACGCTTAGTTGAACGGTTTAGAGCGACTGGCACACAAGCTGACTATCGCTTAGTTTTTATCCGTTTAACACCAGCCGGGCGGGATAAATTAGCAGCTGTTAACCAAGCTTTGGGAAAGTTGATCAATGCGACTGAAGAAGATGCGATGGTTCATAAGTTGGATGATAGTCGCGCACTAATTAATACCATTCAACTTGGCTAGTCTTAGAAATTTATAAGGAGAATCAAAAATGGAAGCTATTAATATTGAAGAAATTGAAGCGCTAGATGCTGAAGTCAAACGCATTATCGCGGACCTACAAGCTGAAAAAGATAAGAATCAAGTTTTGATGACTGAAAATAATCAATTACGCCAAAAAGTCGAAGAAACTAATCAATATCGCCATAAGGCGGAACAATTAGCCCATGAAGTCCGCCACTTAAAAACACAAAGTCAAAGTCATATTTCGGAACTTGATAGTCAAGATATCTCTGAGATTATGGTGGCGGCCAAAGTCGCCGCCAATCAAATGGTTAAAAAGGCCGAGAAAGAAGCACGTGACTATGAATTAACGAAAAAAGCAGCGCTTGAAACGGTTAAGGCTGAAGCAGACGTTTTCCAAGCCAACTTAATGAAGGTTAAAACCCAAATCGAAAATGATTTATCAACTTGGATGACGCGTATTGATGAGATTGCGCAAGGCCCAAATGAACAAACGCACCAATAGATGGGGTGAAGAAGAATGATTAAACTATATCGCGGCGCGATCCCCAGTGAACAAAATGATCAGTTGGTGTTCGAAAGTGATCCGGAACAAATCATTAAAACTTACAAAAAAATCATTACGAAATATGCCAGTACACTACCAAGTCCGAAGATCTACGTTCAATATTTAGAGATGCGTTATTACTTTGAAGTTGATATTACCGGTCATGCCCGGGTGCCGGTTCGGCGGATTGTTCGCTTGTTGAAGAGTGCCTTTCCCCAATTTATTTGGACGCGGGTTGTCGAGCACGCCGATGATCGGTATCGTTTAGAATTTGTGCCGGTTTCTTGGTCCTATAGCGATTCAGTCGACGCCGAACAAGTTTTAACGGCAGCCATCGCAGAAATGGGTTATGGCCAAAATGAATTATACGAAAGTATCAAGCAACAAATGGCGACGCTTTTCTTCGAATTATTTGATTTTGAACAAGCGGTGATGCGCCAAAAACCACAACAAGAAATTGTCGTTCCAAAGAAGGTTAGTAATTTGAAAAAAAAAGCAGATGAAATGACAGAAAATTCAGCATCAGAATTAACAGATCCAGAGGCCGAACTTCAAGCTAAGATTGAAGATTTACTGGCTAAGCTCTATGAGAATAAAGAGGCTACTGAAACAACGGAAGTTGAAACGGTCCCGATGGCGCCGAAAGTGGTGCCCATTAGAACCGCGCGACACAAACCGCAACGAGTGGATCGTACAGCAGCTAGTTCTAAAGTGCCGGTAGCGACTGATTCAGCCGGGACGTTATTGGCTAAAATTAAAAAAAAAATCGCACCTATCACGAAACGGTAAAATCACGACAAGTTCTACTGAAGAAGCAATTGATTTTAGGCGGCGTAAGTCTCGCAGTTGTCATTTCGTTAGTATTATCACTCGCGCAATTTTTCGAAATTGCGAGCGTCGATGGGCAATCAATGAAGCCCACCTTTCGCAATAACGAAATGGTAGTCGTGATGAAGAACCCGACACGCTTAAAACGCGGTGATGTAATTGCCTTAAACGTTCCTAGTATGGCCGATAAAACGTTTATTAAACGGATTATCGGCTTACCGGGGGATACGGTTTATGCCAGCGGTGGAGTTTTATACATTAACGATAAACCCATTGAGCGTTTTGACAAACAAGGGCCAACACCAAAGTTCAGCCTCTTAACAAGCACGGGACAAAGCATTGTGCCGGATAAAAAGTTGTTTGTCTTAGGCGATAATCGCCAAAAATCAACCGACAGTCGAACCTTTGGATTCGTGGATTATGACGATATTATCGGGAAAGTCAGATTATAGGAGGAAAGATGAGCATAATGAAACGCAAAAAGCGATTAGTTTTAACAGCTTTAATAACCTGTTTAGGCGTATTCCTGAGTGTTGGTATTTATCTAGTAGTGCCTAAATTTTTGGCCGGTGATACGCAAGTCGCCGACTTAACGTTGAAGAGTCAGGTTAATAATCAAGATCAAACGATTCAACTAACCATCACTGATCAGAATCAAGCGGATACGAAAGTGGTCGTACCGCTGACAGACAAACTTAGCTACACCCCCACTACACAACCCCATGCGGGGGTAACCTACGATCAAGTTAATCACCAAATTGTGATCGATTGGTTAGCTAAGCACCCCAAAACAGTGAATCTAACGGTTAAAGCAGCTCAGGCGGGGACATACGTCTTCAAGGCGCAAACGACACGGAATGACACACCCGTTAATACTGCCCCTACATCGGTTACAATTACACCGGTGGAAAGTACCCCAACAAGTAGCATTCAAAGTAATAATCAAGCAACGTTATCGGAAAAAGTAGCGGTGCCTGGGCTACAAGAACCAAATACCACAAGTAGTCAGAGTTTAGCTACAAAAGAAGCAACGCAACAACAAAAGAACAGTACAAAAGACCTACCGGACCATGCGGATACAGATATTGTAACCACAGATGATTTTGATAATCAAAGATGGTTATTAGCAGTGATAAAAGTAAATGGATTTGATATTAGCCAAGGAAATGTTACGTTTGGTGATTTAAAAAAAATTACTCGAATTGACTTAAGGTATGTATCGGAGGAAGACGTAAAGGAAGGGTATATACCTAGAGGAATAGAATATCTGCCTAATGTTAAGGTCTTTGAGATGGGAATTTATACTGCAGAACCTAGAAATATTAATCTTTCTGGTACCATCCCTGCCGAAATAGGAAAATTGAAATTCTTGAAGGATTTTAAGGTTTATGGAGTGAAAAACTTTTGCGGTGGGAAGCCACTTCCAAAAGAGTTATTCGATATACCTACATTAGATACTATTGAGCTAGGAGACACTAATGTTTCAGGAGAACTTCCGGAAAATATAGGAAATGCACAAAATTTAAAAAAACTGACTTTAAATAATAATAATATAAAAGGGAGTATTCCAGAAAGTATAGGAAATTGTAAGTCACTAGAAGAATTGGATCTTTCAGACAATGATTTAGAAGGGAATATTCCAAGTTCTTATGCTAATTTACCTAACAATAATTTAGATTTGTCTAGTCTCTTTTTGTCTGGTAATCATAAAATGATGGGAATTATATCGGAAAAAGTAGCAACGAATTTTCCTATCCGTCGATACAACCTAGCCGGGACTCAACTTACAATTATAGATCCACAGTCTAGGATTATTGAGTCCAGTGACGTGTTTTTAAAAAGGCAAGTTAATAGTAGTGATAGTAATACAAAACAACTTATTAATTATATAAACCCAGTCTATAAGGATATCAATGGATGGGTTGAAATACCGTTAATTAGTGGTAGTCAAAAGATAAAGGTTTTTGATAATTTAAATGCTAACTTAGATACGACGGATAAGCATATTCTAAATTTAGGATTAGGATCAAGGACAGTAACGACCGGTGATACAACACCGCTATTATCAGGCCATACCTATCAAATAATAGATACTGCTGGGAAAACTATTTATGATGGTCCTGCGGATCCTAGCATTACATTATCACCGACAAGCAAAGATACGCAATATGTAATTCGAATGGATCATACTCAAGAAACATTAACAGATGATATGAATGAGAAGCACCAATTAATTGCGACAATTGTACTCGATATAGAAGCCAAATTGCCTAAAGTAACACAGTCTTTCCAAGCCGAAGATCCCAGTGTTGGTGCTGGTAATCAGATTAAATACGTCAAAAATAAGCCATTTAAGATGATTAGTATCTTACAAAATGATGATGCAGTTGATTTTAAGATTGGCAAAATGAATGAAAAAATTAAAGCGGTTGATAAGGATAAAGTATCAATTGATCCAGCTACTTTTGAAATGCAAAAACCAAATACAAGTAGTTGGGAAGCTATTCCGGGCAGCGACGTTCAAGAAAATGCAGATGGCTACCAGGTCAATGTTAAAGATATTGATTTAAAACCAACTGAAAAAATTAAATTACGCTATAGCGTTACTGCTAAAGAAGCTTTCACTGATACGGCGATTCTCAATCATCAAGTGTTATTGAGTAATACACAGGAACTACCAGCATTGAATAACGATATGACCATTAAAAATGGCCAACTATTATTTACTTCTGTTCCCGGTACCATGAGTTTTGCTAATAGTCAGATTGCAAACATGACGACCGAGATTAAGCGCAAATTATCTGATTGGAAGATGCAGATTGAAGATACGCGTTTAAATAAGACCGATTGGCATATTACCGCTAACCTTGTTTCCGAATTAAAGAATAGCAATGGTGACAGTCTTGGCGATAGCGTCATCTTTAAGAAGACTGGGCAACCTAATCAAGTCATTAATACGACTAATGCGGTTGATGTTTATGATGGTAAGTCTAGCACTGCAGATTATCAAGATGTGCAATGGGCTGCTGATGCAGGACCTACCTTAAGTATCGCACCCGGGTTAGCTAAATTGGGAAGCTATACTGGGACGATGCAATGGACCTTGGTTGATGCACCAGCGTAGTCTAAATCTAATTAGTAGGGAGGAATTGAGGTGTCTAAGAGTCGCTTTTTAATACCGTTGGTATTAATGCTGTTTTTCATCAGTGTTAGTACGGTTGATGTTCGTGCGGCCACTGCCACGAGTCAAGCGAACATCGGGTTTGATCGGACATATATCCCAACGACCGATCCGCCTGTGATTGAAGATGGTCAACATGAGGTACCGTCAACCGTTACACAACCTGCACCACGGTTACCACAAACGGGGGCCACTTCAGTCTGGCAGTTACAAGTTTTGGGGAGTTTACTAATAATCGGTTACTTGATAACCAAAAAAAGGAGATTTTATCATGAAGGTTAAGCACATTATTTTAACAAGTAGTTTATTATTGGCTGGGGTCACTGGCCCAGCAACCACCGCATTTTCGGCGACACCAATTCAATCAACCACTAAAGGGGACGTTAACTTTACGCAATCCGCAACGCCGTTGACGATTGATAAGGCTTCAGATATTCATTTTGGTACGCAAAGTATTTCTGCTAAGGAAGAAACCTATTCAGCAAAAATGGACAATGATGGGACTAACGATGTTGCCAATGCTGTTCAATTGACTGATATCCGAGGCACTAATGTGGGCTGGAAATTACAAGTGGCGCAAGGGAAGCAGTTAACGTCAACAGATGCCGCGGCCAAAGAATTATCGGGGGCCGAAATAACATTAGATAACATTAATATGACAACTGATGCAGATAATCAAGCTGGCGCACCAACTGGCGGGGCTAAGATTGCATTGGTCCCAGGGACAACTGCGACACCGGGTGCGGCATTTGATGTTGCTGTGGCCCAACAAGATCAAGGTATGGGGACTTGGAAAGCTAACTTTGGTGATGATAAATCAGGCGCAACAAGTATTAATTTGAAAGTTCCTGGGGCAACTGCCAAAGTAAAAGATAGTGTGTACGAAACATCATTAATCTGGACATTAGCGGATACACCTGCTTAATTCTGATATCTAAATATAGGGGAGTTATTAAATTATGAAAAAGACAATCAAATACACAACATTGACAATGGCCAGCTTATTAGCTGTGGGCTTTTTAACCGGGCAAAGCAATGCAGTTCACGCGGCTGCGCCAGTAGCAACCGATGGCGGTATCGCTCATTCAATCGGTTCTATCAAGTACGTTGTCGATAATAGTACAACGGCCCCAATTGATCCGACTAACCCAGATCTAACCAAACCAGTGACACCAACTGATCCTGGCCATGAAAATCCAAGTGCTGGGCCATTGAGTATCGATTACGTTTCGAATATTAAATTTGGGGAACAAAAAACAACCGGGACAGATGCGACTTACTACGCAAGTCTCGACAAAGTAACTGATAGTACTGGTAAAGAAGTTGAAGTACCAGATTTCGTTCAAGTAACGGATAAACGTGGGAGTAACGCTGGGTGGCATTTATCAGTCACACAGGATACACAATTTAAAAACGGTAACGATACGTTAGATGGTGCCTTAATCACAATGAAAAATGGGACGCTCTCAACGCCTAATGACGGTGATGCACCGACTGCAAGTACCGAAATTAATTTAGTACCTGGCACTGCCTCAGACGTGATTGATGCGACTGTTAATAAAGGAACGGGGACTTGGTTAGATCGTTTTGGTAAGGATAATCCGGCGGCTAAACAAAGCATCTCAATGTTTGTCCCGGGTAAGACTAAAAAAGTACAAGGTGAATATAAGACCACATTAACATGGACTTTAACCGATTCACCAGCATAAGAAAGTGAGCGTTAAACATGCAGAAAAAAGGTTTAGGGTTATTGTTGGCGGGATTAGCATTCTTAGTATTATCGGTGAAGCCCGCCGCGGCAGCCGAAATGCAGTTTTCAGTCCAGGCTGAAATTCCGAAGAATCAGGTTGATAAAACTAAGAGTTACTTTGATTTGAAGATGCAACCCGGACAAGAACAAGATTTAGTGGTTAATATGCGTAATGATACCGCCAAACCGGTCACGGTTAATGTATTGCCCAATACGGCCACTACTAACGATAACGGGATTGTTGCCTATAACGAACAAAAGAAAAATGACAAATCCTTAAAAAGACCATTTAAAGATATCGCGACCACTAATAAAGAAGTCACGGTACCCGCAAAAAGTAGCCAACCGATTAAGGTGAAGGTTAAAATGCCTAAAGCATCGTTTGATGGCACCGTTTTAGGTGGTATCTACTTCAGCGAAAAGGTGGCAGACACCAAGACTAAGAGTAGCGAATCGAGTCAAATTGTGAACCGCTACGCCTATGTAATTGGGGTTAAGTTGACGGAAACTGACAAGCAAGTTAAACCGGATTTACATTTAAAATCGGTGAAACCAAGTCAAGTGAACTACCGGAATGTGGTCAATGCTAATATTCAAAATGATCAAGCCGCGATTTTAACTGATTTGACAATTTCAGGCAAAATATATGAAAAAGGCGATTCAAAAGTGCTTTATCAAGCGAAGCGCGATAAATTACGGATGGCCCCTAATTCAAACTTTAACTTTGGGATTAGTTTGAATAGCAAGACTTTTAAACCAGGACGCTATACCTTCAAGGGTACGGCCAAGAGCGGTCAGCAACATTGGCGGTTCCAAAAAGACTTTGAAATCAAGAGCGCTGAAGCCAACAAATACAATAAGAAAGATGTGTCGATCGAACAAAATCACACAAACCTCTATCTTATTGCGGGGGCCGGCATCGTCTTGATTTTAATTATTATCATTGTGATTTTAATGCGCAAATTAAGAGACCATCAAAAAGAAGCATAGGTTTTAGGGAGCAGTAAATTATTTTGGGAGAATAATTCATGAAAACATTAAAATCAAAACTAGCAACAAGCTTGTTAATTTCAGGCATGGTACTACCAGCAATTAGTCCAGCGCTGACAACATTTGCAACCACACCAACAACTACCACTGGAGTAGCACAACCAGTTGCAATGGCTAAACCGGTTAGTACGCACGGTTATGTTGTCGAAAATACGACAACCGTTGATCTTAGCCCAGCATTGGATGGCGATTTAAAGCAAGCGCCATTACCAGATGGTTTTAGTTGGCATTTTAGTTTGAATACAGAAGGTGCTAGTTTTAGAGGGGCCATCTTTGATCCAACTGGTTCACCAACGAATGATAATTGTTTATTGTTAGGTGATTCTGGTTATATTCAGGCGGGGACGACGATTCAATATTTTGTAAAGATTGGCACAACATGGCATCTTAGACAGATGAAGTTCATTAATACTCGCCAAACGGCGGGGACGAAAGATTTCTTTTTTGATACGACTGAAATTGAAAAAGCCGCTTTAAATGGTGATTCAAATTCGATTATTCGTGATGTTGCGCCAGGGGTTAATGTGAAGGTTGCAGCTACTGCTCGCCATACTACAATTAATGTTGATCAAGTTCAGTATAGTATCATCATTCGAGGCGAAAATGTCCCTAATTATAGTTACGAAGGGATTAATAAGCATGACGGACTAGTCACAAGTCCTGCTTACTCAAATACGAAGGATACAACTTTCACATTCTCATATCTTAATGAACAAGGGAAAATGATGACTGGTGTTTTACATTTCAAAAAAGATGATATCAAACCAACGGCACAACCAGTCACGGTTAATTATGTCGATGCTAATGGACAAAAATTGGTTGATAGTGAAACCTTGACGGGCCTAATTGGTGCGAGCTATAAGACCGCCGCTAAGACCATCGCTGGGTATCACATCGTACAAACACCAAACAATGCTACAGGGATGTTCACTGATAAGGCGCAAACAGTCACCTATACGTATGCTAAGGACGCTGTGGCACCTGAGGCTAAAGTTGTAACCGTCAATTACGTTGACGAAAAGGGTCAAAAATTAGCAGCTAGTGAAACACTGACGGGTGAATTAGGCTCATCTTACAAAACAAACGCTAAAACTGTTGCGGGGTACCATTTAAGTCAAACACCAAGCAACGCTAACGGAACTTTTACCGATAAGGACCAAACAGTGATTTACACGTATGTCAAAGATGCAGTGTTACCGACAGCTAAAGCCGTGACGGTTAGGTATGTGGATGCTGACGGTCAAGAAATTGCTAAATCGGATATTTTAACTGGTCAGTTGAATAGCGCTTATCAAACCAATGCGAAAATGATTACGGGTTATCGATTAGTGAAGACACCGGCTAATGCCAAGGGTCAATATACAACGTCAGGACAAACCGTTGTTTATGAATATCAAAAAGAGACAACCACGACGGTGCCAACAACTCATGTTAAAATGACGGCGCGTTATGTGGATGAACAAGGTCATGAATTAGTTAAATCAATTACTAAGACTGGCCAACAAGGCGATCACTACAAGGCGAGTGCCGCAGCTATCAAAGGCTATCAACTAATTGCGATGCCTAAGAATGCAGCTGGTATTTTGGGGAAAGATGATATCACCATTAAGTTTGTTTATCGTAAAGTAACAACTAATCATCAAACGCCAAATCAAAACCAACAAACCCAACCCAATAATGATAAACACCAAGTTACAAAGCCTAACGATCATTCAAAAGGGCAAATTACAACTATTAAGCCCCAACCACAACCGGTTAAGAAACAATTACCAAAAACCGGGGTTGCTAATCCAGTACTGCTTTCAGTGCTGGGAACGGTATTAGCACTTAGTGCAGTTGTACTTGGTTTCTATCGGAAGCTAAGAAAGAGTCATTAAATTTGAAGCTATACTAGCTAACAAAAATACTAGTCGATAACTGATATCAGTCATTGGCTAGTATTTTTGTGTTTTTAAAGTTTAACGAGCCATTTGCGCCATAAATGGGGGTAAAGCTTGAATCATTTGAGTGGGTAAAGTGACGTATTGCTTTTGGGCGAGTTGATCTGAAATGGCGCTGTGCGTATAGACCGCAGCGCTAATAGTTTGATAATTGGTCCCGAATTGACCACAAAAAGCAGCGATAATCCCGGTTAAAGTATCACCACTACCACCGGTCGCCATTGCGGGTCCGCCAATCATGAGTTGACTGACTTGTGTTTGGTGATAAATTTCGGTGTGGTGTTTTTTTAGTACGAGCGTGGCCTTTGGATAATCAGCCAGTGCCGCTTGATTATTGGCGACAGTTTATTGTGCAATCGATAGGCCGCTTAGACGCGCCCATTCCATTTGGTGGGGTGTTAAAATCAGTTGCGCATCTGGTAGGGCGAGTTTTTCGCGGGCGATTAAGGTAAGCGCAGAACCATCGATTAAGAGCGTCTGTTCAGGACGAACAGCTTGCAAGACTTGTTTTAAAAGCAGCAATGCAAAGGCGCTTAGTCCAAGTCCTGGACCAATCACGATGACATCGGCGGCTTGAACAGTGGGTGCCCATTGGACGAAGGGTTGCCGGTAATCAATAAATATGGCTTCGGGTAAGCTGGTGTGCAGGCTAGCGAGAATGCTTAAATCGCTAGCCACGGAAACTAACCCCGCCCCGGCATAAACGGCAGCAGAGGCGCTCATAATAGCAGCACCGCCATATTGCTGACTACCGCCGATGATTAAAATACGGCCAAAATCGCCTTTGTGACTAATAGCGGGCCGAGCGACAATTACTTGGCGGGCTAACTCGTCTGTGATAATTTGCATCTGATGACCTCCTTTAGTTGCCTCTATTATAAGCGAAATAGTGTTAAAAGGGTATTGGCAGGGCTTCATAACACTGGTACAATAGTCATGTAGCAAATCGCCCGTGTGGCGGAACTGGCAGACGCGCAGCGTTCAGGTCGCTGTTTGGGTAACCGAGTACAGGTTCGAATCCTGCCACGGGCATCACGAAGTGCTTATAAGAGGCTAACCGAGTTGTTTTTAGCAACTCAGTTAGTCTCTTTTTATTGCTTAGGATGATTAGGTTGACTTTTTAAGTCTACGGTTGTAAACTAACTTTATTGAATAAATGATCGTTTCGCTGAGGCGGTTATTTTTTTGAACAATTAGTTTACAAATGTAGATATTGGAGGATATAACAATGACACAAATCGTTAAAATTACAGGGATGAAATGTGATGGTTGTACGCAAAACGTACAGGAACGCTTCTCAAAAATCGCAGGGGTTCAATCGGTTGAAGTGAGTTTAGACCAAAAACAAGCAACGCTCCAAACGGCTACTGAAATTGATCATGCGACCTTGGCAGCAGCACTTGAAGGGACACACTACACGGTCGACTAGGATTACCGGATTGAAAGGAGCAACCAGCAAATGACAACCAAAACGTTTAACATTGATGGGATGGTGTGCGCTTCTTGTGCACAAACGATTGAAGGGGCAACGCAAAAATTACCGGGCATGCAAAAAGCGGCGGTCAATTTGGCCACTGAAAAAATGCAGGTCGAATATGACGATTCCGAATTATCGGTGACCGCGATTGAAGACGCGGTGAGCGCAGCGGGTTATGGCGCAACAGAACAGATTGATCCGGAAAAAGAAGCGCAGGCGATTCAGGCCAAACGCACGGCTCATTTACAAGCGCTTTGGCGGCGTTTTTGGTTATCGGCTCTTGTGACGTTGCCGCTTTTATATTTATCGATGGGGCATATGGTTGGCTTACCGCTACCGACGTTTTGGCAACCGATGCAAGCGCCGGTTAACTTTGCGGTCACCCAACTAGTATTGACGTTACCAGTGTTATATTGGGGCCGGCAATTTTTCATTGTCGGGTTTAAGGCGTTATTCAATGGGCATCCCAATATGGATTCCTTAGTTGCGCTCGGTACTAGCGCTGCTTGGGGTTACAGCTTAATCGCCACTTTAGCGATTATCAGTGGACATGTCGATTTAGTGATGAGCCTCTATTATGAATCAGCCAGTGTTATTTTGACGTTGATTACGTTGGGTAAATATTTTGAAGCGCGTTCTAAGGGGCAGACCTCATCAGCAATCGAAAAATTGTTGAATTTAGCGCCTAAACAAGCGACGGTTTTACGCGAGGGTGTCGAAACGACGATTGATGTAGCTGAAGTGGTGGTCGGCGACGTGCTTGTGGTCCGTCCTGGCGAAAAAGTGCCGGTTGATGGGGAAGTAATCGCGGGCCATTCCGCAGTTGATGAATCGCTAATTACCGGTGAAAGTTTACCGGTTGAAAAACAAGTTGGCGATGCTGTCATTGGGGCGAGCTTAAATAAAAACGGTCATTTCCAATTTAAAGCCACTAAGATTGGCAAAGATACGGCCTTGGCGCAAATTGTCCAATTGGTCGAACAGGCGCAAGGGACTAAGGCTCCAATCGCTCGGTTAGCGGATAAGATTGCAGGCGTTTTTGTCCCAATCGTGATTGGGTTGGCCGTATTATCCGGATTAGCGTGGTTCTTTTTAGGGCAAGAATCGTGGCTCTTTGCGTTAACGATTACGATTTCAGTTTTAGTAATTGCGTGTCCATGTGCCTTAGGGCTAGCAACCCCCACGGCCATTATGGTGGGCACTGGTAAAGGGGCTGAAAATGGCGTCTTGATTAAGAGCGGTGACGCACTTGAAACGGCACAACATATTCAAACCGTTGTATTGGATAAAACGGGGACGATTACCGTTGGCCAACCAATCGTGACTGATATGGTTGTTTATCAGGGCACTGAAGATGACTTGTTACAATTGGCGGCCAGCGTAGAAGTCGGTTCGGAACACCCATTAGCGAGTGCAATCAGCCAAGCGGCCAGTGAACGTGAATTAACCTTATCAGCAATGGCCGATTTCACAGCCATTCCGGGTTACGGGCTATCCGCCCAAGTTGCGAACCAGACAATTTTATTTGGAAATCAACAATTGATGGCTGAAAATGGCGTTGTAATCGAAGTCGGTTTGAAAACGGCGCAACAATTAGCCGAACAAGGCAAGACACCGATGTACTTGGCCCAAGACGGTCAATTACAAGGGGTAATTGCGGTGGCTGATCCGGTTAAAGCAACGAGTCAAGCGGCCATCAGTCGCCTGCAAAAGATGGGGATTCAAGTCGTGATGTTGACCGGGGATAACCAAAAGACGGCTCAAGCAATTGCGCACCAAGTTGGAATCGAACAAGTGATTAGTGATGTTTTACCAGAACAAAAGGCAGCGCAAATTAAAACCTTACAAGCAACCGGCCAATTAGTGGCGATGGTTGGTGACGGGATTAATGATGCGCCGGCTTTAGCGCAAGCCGATGTTGGCTTAGCAATTGGTTCAGGGACAGATGTGGCCATTGAATCAGCCGATATTGTGTTGATGCACGATGATTTAATGGCCGTTCCAACGGCTTTCAAGTTAAGTCGAAAAACGATGCAAAATATCAAAGAGAATCTTTTCTGGGCTTTTGCCTATAATATTCTCGGGATTCCAGTCGCAATGGGGGTCCTGCACTTGTTTTGGGGACCACTTTTAAACCCAATGATTGCTGGGGCGGCGATGAGTTTTAGTTCAGTGTCAGTGTTATTAAATGCACTACGCCTAAAACGATTAAAATTAGCATAAAACCGAAAATAGCACTGACGCGTTAAATGCGTCAGTGCTATTTTTAATGAGTTAGATGTAAACGGTTGCGACGACGGACCGAAACCGTTATATTATTAAGGTAACTAAGGATAGGGGAGCGTTAAGCATGACAGTTAAATTAATTGCATCAGATATGGATCATACCTTATTAAACGAAAGTGGCCAGTTGCCACCGAATTTTGAACAAGTTGTTAAACAATTAACGGCCAAAGGCATCATTTTCACAGCGGCGAGTGGTCGGCCACTCTATACGTTGAAGCAGATGTTTGCTAAGTTAGAAAATGACATGTGCCTCGTGGGCGATAATGGCGGGGTCATCAGTTATCAAGGTGAGATTATCTTCAAGAGCTTATTGCCATTGACTGATTATCAACGGATGGTCGCTTTTGTGAATGAGAGCCAAACCGGAATCGGGATGATTTGTGGAATGGATGCCGTTTATATTGAAGAACAATACCAAGCTTTAGATGCGACATTCCGTCAATTCTATGCCGAAATCAAATACGTTCCCGATTTAACGCAAGTGAGTGTTGAAGCGGATAAATTTACGGTTTATTTCCCAGAAGCCAATAGTCGCGATTTTTACGAACAAATTTACGGGCCAACATTTGGCGCTGACTATTCAGTGGCCGTGGCTGGTGTGGAGTGGGTCGATATCATGAACAAAGGGATTGATAAAGGCCACGCGATGCGCTTTTTAGCTAATCATTTCAATATTTCAACGGCTGAAATGATGGCCTTTGGGGATACGTATAATGATAAAGAAATGCTCCAAACAGTTAAATACAGTTATTTAATGGGTAATGCGGATGATGATATGTTGCAATATGCCACCTACCGCGCGGATACTAACGAGAATTATGGCGTGTTGCAGGAGATTGAGAAATTGCTGTAAGCAACCAAGCATAAATCGCTTGTTGCTGTTCAACCGCATTTGTTTCTTGTAAAATTTCATGCGCTGTATGTGGCAAAATGCGCACCGTGGCGTTAGTGACGGTGTGCTTTTTAAATTGTGTCGTTAAATGGCGGGCGCGGCGGCCATAACCGCCGGCAGGATCGTCTTGACCACTCAGCACTAGCACTGGGCGTTCTTTTAAGGCCAGTTGCCAATCGGCGTGGCGCGTTAATTCTGTCAGTGTCAATAACATCGCAAAGCCGTTATTACTGAATACGTAGCCACAAAGGGGATGTTTTTCGTAGGCTGCCACATTGTCCTGGTTATAACTAAGCCACGAGAATGGCCGTTTGGCGTCAAAGCGTTTAGGATAAACCCCGAAAGCCAGGTTATTCAAAAGCTTACCGGGTTGTTTAGGCGCAAGAGCCCCGATTAAATTGACAAGTGGTAAAACAGGCTTGAGCACGACTGGGACGTCAATAACGCCCATAAAAATTGCGCCAGCCAGTGGGACAGTTGTTTGTTTGACATATTGAGTGGCAAGCATTGACCCCATCGAATGGCCCAACACAAATAGCGGGCATTCGGGGTATTCTTCATGGGCGATGCGCCCGATTAAAGTACAATCGTTTAAGAGTGTCTGTAAGCCATGGGGGCCAAAATAGCCGAGTTCATCGGTCGTCTGAACGGAGTGTCCTTGACCCACATGATCGTGACCAATCACGACGATGCCGCGAGCGGCTAAAAATTGAGCGAGTGCATCATAGCGTTCGATATATTCGGCCATGCCGGTTAAAAGCTGGACAACTGCAATTGGTTTTTGAGTTGGTAGCCAAGCAACCACATGGAGTTGATGCTGACGGTCGGTTGATTGTACGGTAAATTTTTTCATGTTTAAGCGCCTCCATTTATCGCTTATTTTAACAGAAACGCTGATATGATAGCAAAAAAAGAGATTGAAACAAAAATAATTTTGGTTTCAATCTCTTTTTTAATGATGACACATTCTTTTAGCTTAAACGTGTTCTATCAGTCATATCCTTGCGGTTAATCCTCGGGACAACTCCGACTGATGACACACTCTTTTAAAGTTGAACGTCCTGATTGATGCGTTTAGCGCGTGAGAAGTATTTTGAATAGAAGCGACTGATAATACCCCAATAATAGAAGATGAGGGCTAAGGCGCTAATCAAGACGAAATCAAGTGGATAAGGAATCACGTTGATACCATTGAACTCACGGCTACCAAGGAAGGAAATTAATGATAACAAGGCTAAATAAATAATTAACCAGAGACTGCCTTTGAATTGGGACCAGGTATTTTCCCAATGAATTCGATATTCATAGTAGAAATAAAATGGTAGGCCAAGCATAATCACGCCGATGACCTTGATTGTGGTGGGCCACATTGCCCAGTAAGTCGCAAGACTAGCGAGGACAAAGGATAACGGCGCCATCACTTTCATCCATGGTGAATGGACGGGGCGATTCATATCCGGGGCCATTTTCCGAAGTGACATCACGGTTACCGGACCGGTCAAGTAAGCAATCAGAGTCGCCGTCGAAATAACGCTGGCAAGCGTGCCCCAGCTTCTGAAGACGGAAACTAACAACATGCTGACTACGGCGTTGATCGCCATGGCGACTCTGGGGATATTATATTGGTGGTTCATCTTACCGACAATCGGTGGCATATGTTTATTTTGCTTCAAGGCCGCCAGTGTGCGGGCACAGGATGCAACAAATGAAACGCCGGTCCCAAATGGCGAGATAAAAGCATCTAAGTATAATAGGACAGCGAGCCAGTGAATCCCTAATAAAATTGCTAAATCGGCAAATGGTGATTGGAAATTCAAACCATGCCAGCCGGTTTTAGCGATTAAAGCGGGAGAAACAGCCCCGATAAAGGTGATTTGAAGTAATAAGTAGATGACGATACTAATACCAAGTGAAATAGCGAT
Organism: Latilactobacillus sakei; assembly: GCA_002953655.1. Classification (NCBI taxonomy): domain Bacteria; kingdom Bacillati; phylum Bacillota; class Bacilli; order Lactobacillales; family Lactobacillaceae; genus Latilactobacillus; species Latilactobacillus sakei. The sequence goes on along the minus strand of CP025839.1, from coordinate 1,567,961 downwards.
CCCGCGACCAATATTGCGTTTAGAATCCCGAATTTCGCTCCCAACATTAATGACCGTTTGGAAGGCATTGTAGGAAAAAATAATCCCGGAAATCGAGGTTGCCGCAAAAATTTTAGCGGAACCATACGGCATAAAGGTTGCTACCGAATGGCCGAAGTTTTCAGCATGGAACCCAGTTGAAACTAACATAATAATTGTCAGTAATGGAATTGCTAATTTAAAAATGGCGATGAAACTCGTGAAACGGGTCAAGAATTTAACTGACCAGAAATTTAAAAGGGTAAAGACAATGATAAAAGCAAAAACGACTAATAAACCGCGGGTTGAAATCTCATTATGATGCATGAAACGGTTTGTCCAGTTGGCCCAAGACCAGGGCCACGAACTCATGTATTGAACAGCGGCGACAGCCTCAATGGGGATAATCGTGACTAACGACACCCAGTTGGACCATGACGCGATAAAACCTAATAATGAGCCATGACTGTATTGCGCATAATGGCTCATGCCACCACTTTCAGGAAACATGGTCCCCAGTTCGACGTAGTTAAAGGCAATCGCCCCAATCACAATCGCGCCGACAATCCATGAAATAATGGCAGCCGGTCCTGCGACAGTGGTTGCTTCCCAAGCACCAAATAGCCACCCGGAACCGATGATTGAGCTCAGTCCTAACATGACTAAGCTGAATAAACTCATTTTGTTCTTTTCTAGCATAAAGACCTCCTGTGTATGGTGTGCTATTATAGCAACCATCAAAGTGGTATACAAATGAATTTTAGCAACGAAAATAGGCGCCAGTAGTGTCCTTAATAGTGTGATGGCGGTTACAAAAAAAGTTGGTATTAAATTTTAAACACTAAAAAAGAAGAGTGTGTCATCAGTCGGGGATATTCTGAGGATTAACAGAGGGAGGTGAATGGTGACTGGAAGTCACCGTTTACCTCTCGGCGTTAAACGCAGGAATATGACTGATAGAACACGTTTAGACATTAAAAAAATCATAAGCACTAAAAAAGACATCACACAAAATAGTTTCTGCGTGATGTCTAGGTTTAATTTATAGTTAAGTTAGTGATTGTGGTGAATTGCGTCACTTTGTTTGAACATCTTAATCTTACGATCATTCCAGAAAGTTTCAGACATATCACGATAAAAGATGGCAGTCTGACAGCTCGGACAGCGTTTGATACCGTAATCAATACAGGCTTGGCACGCTGGACAATGAAAAGCCGATGATTCCGAAAGTTCTTGCGATGTTTCTTGAGAATCTTTCATCAATAGGACTCCAATCTTTGAGTTGTTAGCTTTAGTATACAGTATTGATAGGGTACCTGTTAAGTCATTGCATCATTTTTTCAAAAAAATATTCACAAATCTAGGAGATTATGCTACAATAAATGAGTAATGCGAGTGTAGTTTAGTGGTAAAACTCAAGCTTCCCAAGCTTGCGTCGCGGGTCCGATTCCCGTCACTCGCTTCATGGATAACAGTTGAATAAATATTGAAGAAGTTAGACCAAGATGGTCTGGCTTCTTTTTTTGTCCAAATAAACTGCAAGATGATATAATAATGCAATCTTGAAGAGCTGATTTTTATAAAATGACAGCGCGTCATTTTTAAGACTTTAGACTGATTGTTTGTTAAGGTCGGTTTGGTAAAGTAGTTTTATGAGCAAAGCCCCGCGGCATGATGCTGGGGGTACTATAAGTAGTAGGAGCGTAGTCAATTGACATTATTAGAGATCAAAGATATTCATAAGTCCTATCATGTGAATAAAGAAGCGTTTAAAGTTTTAAAAGGCATCAATCTTAAATTTGATCGGGGCGAATTTGTGTCGATCCTAGGGGAATCTGGTGGCGGTAAATCGACGTTATTGAACATTATTGGTGGTTTGGATCATCAATATGAAGGTGAATTAATTGTTGATGGCGAATCACTGAAGAATGCTTCTGAAAAGAAGTTCGATGCTTATCGTAGTCAGACAATTGGCTTCATTTTCCAGAGTTTTAATTTAATCAGTCACTTAACCAACTTAGAAAATGTCATGGTGCCACTTGAAATGACCGCTTTATCGCATAAAGAACGGGTTGCAAAGGCAACCGTCTTATTAGAACAAGTTGGCCTAAAGGAACATATCAATAAGCATCCAAACCAACTATCGGGGGGCCAAAAACAACGGGTCGCTATCGCGCGTGCATTAGCTGCCGATCCTGATGTGATCATTGCCGATGAACCAACCGGTGCCTTGGATAGTCAAAATACTGCTGAAATCTTGGCGATTTTACAAAAAATTGCCGAAGATGGGAAACTCGTTATTGCCGTGACGCATTCGCAGGCTGTTGCGGATTACGGGACACGTGTTGTCCACATGGTTGATGGGCAAATTGATTATGATAAGCGCCTCAAGGATGCTTATCCAGCACCAGCAGAATCCTCACCTAAGAAAAATAGTCCGTTGAGTTTCATGTCAGCTTTTAAAATGGCGATGCAACATATGCGCTATGACATTAAACGGAACTTGTTAATCATTTTTGGTGCCTCCATCGGGATTTTCTCAGTGATTTTAATGTTGGGCTTAGGCCAAGGGGTAACCGGCTACATCAATGATCAGGTATCATCCCAAGTGAACCCCAATACGATTCAAGTGGCTCGTAACGTGAGCCAAAAGCAAATCGAAAATGGCGACCAAGGGAATTTAGCTAATAAAGATATTAAACGCTTTGACAAGATTAAAGACGTGACAAAGGTTGAAAAGGGCTACTATACCAATGGGGTCCAAGTTCACTATCAAAAGAAGAGTGAAACAATCCAATTGTTCCAAACTTTTAACAAGACGGAACGGATTCAAGATATTAAAACTGGGACAAAACCAGGCACCAACGAAGTTCTTTTAACCAAAGCAACTGCCAAAAAATTAGATAAGAAAAATTACAAGAAGATGGTTGGTCGGACAGTAACGATATACGTCAATGCGATTAGCAAGGATCAACGCCCCGTTCAAATGCGTCAAGATGTGAAGGTTTCAGGGATTATCAATTCCGGGACTGAAGCCATTACTTATGGCACTTTAGAGAAGATGTATCAAGCCCAAAACTTAGATTTAGCACCTAACTTTGCCGCTGTTACGGTGAATAAGACGCAAAACGTCAAAGCGGTTCAAAATAAAATCAAAGCTTACGACAGTAAGGTAAATGGTAAAACGCAAAAAGATTACCAAATTACCGGTGTTGGTGCAATCTTAGATTCAATCAATACGTACCTCATGCTAGCCTTCTACGTCTTAGCTGGGATTGCAGGGATTTCATTATTAGTTTCAGCAATCATGATTATCGTCGTCCTTTACATCAGTGTTTCAGAACGGACGAAAGAAATCGGTATTTTACGGGCCATCGGTGCACGTAAAAAGGATATTCGCCACCTATTCGTATCAGAAGCATTCTTAATCGGTCTTTTCTCAAGTGTTCTAGGGGCTTTAATTGCCTGGGGTGGTCAAGCATTGGTTAACGTGGTTGCGCAACCATTGACGCACATGCCGATTGTGGCAATTACCAGTGGTTATGTGATTTTTGGGATTGTCATTAGTGTGGTGATTAGTTTACTCGCAGCACTTGCCCCATCACGCAAAGCCGCTAAATTAGACCCAATCGAAGCCTTAGCAGCTGAATAATTGGGGTTGAAATGTCAACGGGACTTCTATATACTAGGAGTCAAGTTAGAACAGTCAAAAGAATAGTGTTAGCAGCGATTAATAGCGAGTCCGGGGTTGGTGGAAGCCGGATAATCAAGCTGATGCGGCGCACTTTTGGTTGAACAATTGCATACTATTGAGTGGATCGATTGATCAATCAGAGTGGTACCGCGGGAATTCTCGTCTCTTTCATTTATTTGGAAGGGACTTTTTTTGTTCGAAAATTTAAGGAGGCTATTAACATGGATTTTAAACAACAAGTTGTCACAGCATTAACTAGCGTTTTAGGCGACAGTTTACCAGCAGACAAGGTCGCACAACTCATCGAAACACCTAAGACATCAGATTTGGGTGATTATGCATTCCCAACATTCATCTTAGCGAAAACATTACGGAAGGCACCACAACAAATCGCCCAAGATTTAGTCGATCAAATGGACGTTGCTGGCTTTGAAAAAGTCGTTGCCAACGGCCCTTACATCAACTTCTTCTTAGACAAAGCTGCTTTTAGTGACCAAATCTTGAAGACCGTTTTAACAGAAGCTGCTAAATACGGTGAAAGTGATTTAGGTCATGGTGGTAACGTGCCAATCGATATGTCATCACCTAACATCGCTAAACCAATTTCAATGGGGCATTTACGTTCAACTGTTATCGGGAACTCAATTGCTAAGATTTTGACGAAAGTTGGATTCAACCCAATCAAAATCAATCACTTGGGCGACTGGGGCACACAATTCGGTAAATTAATCGTGGCCTACAAAAAATGGGGGAGTGAAGAAGAAGTCAAAGAAGACCCGATCACAAACCTTTTAAAATATTACGTTAAGTTCCATCAAGAAGACGTTGAACATCCAGAACTAGACGACGAAGCGCGTGCATGGTTCCGGAAGTTAGAAGCCGGGGATGAAGAAGCAACACAACTCTGGTCATGGTTCAGAAGTGAATCATTGAAGGAATTCCAAAAGATTTATGACATGTTGGGTGTCGAATTCGATTCATATAACGGCGAAGCTTTCTATAACGATAAGATGGATGCCGTGGTAGAAGCAATCGAATCAAAAGGCTTACTACAAGAAAGTCGCGGTGCTGAAATCGTTGACTTAACAGCTTATAACTTAAACCCTGCTTTGATTAAAAAATCAGATGGTGCCACACTTTATATGACACGTGATTTGGCAGCTGCAATGTACCGTCATGACACTTATAACTTTGTACAATCATTGTACGTCGTGGGTGGCGAACAACGGGAACATTTCAACCAATTGAAGGCTGTTTTAAAAGAAATGGGTAACGACTGGTCAGACGAAATCCATCACATTCCATTTGGTTTAATCACACAAGGTGGTAAGAAATTATCAACTCGTAGTGGTCGTGTGATTCTGTTAGAAGAAGTTTTAAACGATGCTGTTAAATTAGCTGGCGCTCAAATTGAAGCGAAGAACCCAGATTTACCTAACCGTGAAGAAGTTGCTAAACAAGTTGGGATTGGCGCTGTTATCTTCCACGATTTGAAGAATGATCGTTTAGACAACTTCGACTTTGACTTAGAAGAAGTGGTTCGTTTTGAAGGTGAAACAGGTCCTTACGTGCAATATACAAATGCACGTGCGCAAAGTATCTTGAGAAAAGCTAACCAAGAAGTCGTTGTCGACGATCAATTAGTGGTTGCTGACGATAACGCTTGGGACGTCTTGAAGATGTTAAGCAACTTCCCAGCAGTGATTGCACGCGCAAGCAAAGAATATGAACCATCAATCGTCGCTAAATACGCATTACGTTTAGCAAAAGCATTTAACAAATACTATGCTAACTCTAAGATTTTGGCAGACGACGACCAAAGAAACGCTCGTCTATCATTAGTGAAGAGTGTCAGCATCGTCTTAGAAACAGCCCTAGACCTATTAGGCGTCCAAGCACCAAAAGAAATGTAAAGTGCGTCATTAACGGGTAGCTTTTGAGCACTTGCCTAGTGTCGTGAATGAGCGGCTTCAGCCGATTATTTGCGATACGTAGCAAAGCGCAAAAAGCTGTTAATGAAAGCACGTTTCAAAATCACCAGCAACCGGGTGTTGGTGATTAAAGAGGGCCAGACAAATTAATTTTGTCTGGCCCTCTTTTTGGATACACCACACGCGACTTTTCCTTCATAATTCGCTATAGTTATGGTGAACTTTTCAAAAGGGGGATTTTGGGATGGCACTTGTATTAAAGCGGCAGATTAAGGGGATTCCGGTATTAGAAGTTGTTGAAGAAACCATGCGCCACCAGCCATTACCGTTAGTCATTTATTATCATGGTTGGCGTTCAGCTAAGGAACTAGTCCTGACACAGGCGCGTAAATTAGCGCAAGCTGGGATGCGCGTCGTATTACCAGACGCGCTTAATCATGGTGAACGGCTGCAGCCAGTATCAGAAATTCCGTCATGGACTTTTTGGCAGAGCATTCAGACTAATCTCGCGGAATTTAGTTTAATCGTCGATTATTGGCAGCAACTGCACCTGATTAAAGCCGATTTAATTGGTGTGGGTGGTGTTTCCATGGGTGGCATGACCACGGCGGCTTTATTGACGAAACAGCCAGAAATTAAAGTAGCGGCTTGTATTATGGGCTCGCCAGCCCCTTTGACCTATGCACGCTTGGTCCGCGATAATGTTCGGCAGCACGGCTTACAACAACCGGCTGATCTGGGCTTGTTGACGAGTTGGCTAACAGCCTATGATTTAACGCAACAACCGAATGCACTCGCGAATCGCCCCGTTTTATTTTGGCATGGTACCGAGGATGAACGGATCCCCTACAACCAAATGGCTGATTTTGAACGACAAATAAAAGGGCAACCGTATGCGCAAAACGTGACGTTTATGACGGGGCAAGGAGAGCGCCATTTAGTGCAACCCGCCTTAATGACGACGATTACCGACTTTTTTGCAACGCATTTAAAAATAAAATCTGAATAACAAAAAGACGCTCATCAAAACGAATAATTTTGGTGAGCGTCTTTTTTTTGGTTGACTTCGAGAGTGTACTACGTATAATAGTACACTGTAATACAGTGATTGATTTAAAGGAGGCGCCAAGGCGATGATGATTGATAAAACAAGCGCTAAACCGTACTACGAACAGATTATTTTATTGATTAAGGAACAAGTCCTTCAGGGAATTTTAAAACCGGGTGAACAAATTCCATCGGTTCGAGAAATGGCGCGGCAATTAATGATGAACCCGAACACGGTAAGCAAGGCCTATAAATTGTTAGAAGTGCAAGGCATTATAGTGACGGTTAAAGGCCGGGGCACTTACATCGCTGAACACCAAGCGACCGACCGGGATAATGTTAAAATCGCCCAACTGAAGGCGCAATTACAAGAACTCGTTTTAGAAGCTGTTTATTTAAACGTTTCAGAGGCTGAGATGCGTGAATGGTTAACCGCACAATTTGAAAGGGGTCCAAAAGATGCTGACAATTAACAAGTTACATAAACGAATTGATCAAAAATCAATTCTAGAAGAGATTAGTTTTGAACAAGAACCGGGGGAAATCTTGGGATTGGTCGGCCGCAACGGTGCCGGTAAGTCGACATTGCTAAAAAGTATCGCCGGTCATTATTTATTGGATGGTGGTCAGATTTTGATTGATCAAGTTTCAATCGATGAAGATCGTCGCTTGCGGACCCAAATTTTTTATTTAGACGAAGATCACTTATTTTTCAAAAATTTGACGTTATTACAGATTGGCCGCTTTTACCAACAAGCCTACCCGCAGTTTGATGAAAATCAGCTGACTACTTTATTAGCGCAGTATCGCTTACCACTCAAACAAAATTATCGGCAATTATCAAAAGGGATGCGGGGCTTATTCAATATTATTTTAGCTATCAGTAGTCATGCACGGTACATTTTGTTGGATGAACCATTCGATGGCTTAGACGTCATTATTCGTAAAAATGTGATTCGGCTATTGCTCGATCAAGTTGGTGAACAACAATTTTCACTGCTGATTACATCACATAATCTAGCAGAATTAGAACCCTTGATTGACCGGACACTGATTTTAAAGGAGCGGACAATTAGTCACGATTATCGCTTAGAAACACTCCGCCAAACAGCACGGAAGTTGCAACTGGTATTAAAAACCAACGAGATTCCAGCACTAGTAAAAGAAAAAGGGCGGTTATTAAATGTTTCAGGGCGCGTGATGGTTGTTTATTTCCCAGACTATACAGATGTACTTGCACAGGAGTTGGCTGCACTGGACCCTGTTTTATGCGAGGCACTACCGATTACATTGGAAGATGTTTTCGAAGCAAACTTAATTAACGAACAAGACTATCAAGTCTTCGTTTAGAAGTGGAGGCAGTAAAAATGCAAAAACAGTTAATGAAAATCATGCAATTACGCTATTGGAAATACTTGATCGGTTTGTTTGTGATGATTGTTGGGCTGCAAGGGATGAGAAGTATGACTGTTGTTGATAGATGGCAATCATCGGATCAATACTATCATTCGGAACAGTTTATTAAAGATTTTAAGCAACATCCAAAGTCATATTTACAAGAAGATCGTAAAGGCCATCCCAAAAAACAATCATTAGAGGCTTATAGATTAGAAGCTAATCCAGTTTTTGAACAGACTTACGAGTCAGGATTTATGATTTATTCACCAACGATGATCGTGCTAATAATGATTGTTTTTGGTGCAGGGCTCTTAACATTTGCCAATGATCGACGGACTAATTTTGATACGTTCTTGTTTAGTTTAGAGAGTTCGCGGCGACGGCTATACTGGACGAAATTGGGCTATGGAATCGGAACATTATTAAGTAGTCTGTTGATAGGAGATGTTATCTACTATGCAATTCTGAAGTTAAAAATTGGCGCGCCATACGTTCAGCTAAATATCCCAACGCTAATCCAACGTGAGATTGGCAGCCTTGTTTTAATGTTAGGGATTTTTACAATCGGTTGTTTAATTGGATTACTAATTGGTAAGTTACCAACGTTATTAATTGGTAGTTTTGGTTTTATTTGTTCACTCTCTTTCGCTATTCCTAGTATGAGTGACACGCGACGTTTTGTAATGAGTCGAGGAAGTGAACAGTATGGTGTTAACCCTGATAGTAATGGCGGGTTACTCACTAAGTTATTAACAATGGGTGATGGGCAATACCGGTTGTATCGTAACCAACAACAAATTGGGTTAATCATTGGTTTGTTCGTAGTAACTTGTCTATTGTTATGGGGTGGCGCTTGGATTTATAAACGCTTATCACTTGAAAATAAGAACCAACTGGTCCAAATTGCTGGTTTTAAAAAGCCGCTGGTTGTTATCGGTACATTATATTTGGCGTGGTTGTTTGGGATGAATGGTATTTTCAGTCGCCAACCTTATGAACTATTAGCCAACCATGAAAAAATAGTCTTACTGTGGGTCATCTTACGTAATATTGTCATTATCGGGATTATCGGTTGGCTTTATACAGAGCGACCATGGCAACGATTTAAAAATAGAAGATTAAGTTAATAAAAAACGGGAGTGTGCCATAAGTCGGGCATGTCCTGAGGATTAACACAGAATGGCGAATGATTGCTGCAAGCAATCGTTTGACATTCAGGGTTAACCGGAAGGATATGACTTATAGAACACGTTTATACCATCAATATTCGGATATCGAAAAAGAAGCTGAAGACAAAATTACTTTTGTCTCAGCTCCTTTTTTGGTTGTGATTAGAGTTGATAACGTGCGCTTAAAGGCAACTTCCTGTGCTTAGCTACGTATCGCAAACAATCGACTGAAGTCGCTTATTCACGACACTAGGCTAATGCTCGGAACGTAATCGGCTTTATATAGCACTCAGATGGTAACGTGCTTTTCATAGCATACGCCTGCGTTTAGCTACACAAGTCAAACAATTGGTTGCACCAATTATTCGCCTTGTTAGGCTAATCCTCGGAGTATAAACGCTATGAAAACCACTTCTATGCTTTTTGTCTTCTTGCGATTGCTGGTAAGATCATACCTAGCGCAATGAAGATGATTGGTGTGATGATGTTTAAGCTTAATTGGAACCACCATGTTGAAGGGTTAGCAGCGTATGAAAGCTTAGGAATCATGCCCATCAAACAAGCAAAGGCGGTGAAGAAGAAACACCAACTACCGACGATTAAGCCGATTTTAGGGTTCTTAGTAAAGTGATATTCTGACGTGAATTTTTTAAGTTGTTTATTTAAGAGGATATAAGCTAAGAATACCCAGAGGTAACGAAGTGGCATGACAACTGAGTTTAAGTTTAATAACCAGTTGTAAAGTTCGTTCATGTTACCAATCCCTAAGGCAGGCACGATAATCAAGAGACCAACGAGGACCCCAGTTAACATATAACCTTTAGTTGGGGTGCCTTTTTTGTTGAGTTTTGAAAGGCCTTTAGGAATGAAGTTGCTATCGGCATCACCCAATAAAATTTTGAGTGGGGCATCAATTGAGAAGGCTAAAGCTGACACTTGTGCGAGCGTATTTGCTAAGGCATAAAGAATAACGAAGAGTGGCCCAACGTGGTAGAAAACACCAAGACGGCGGAAGGCTTCATAAGCACCATTAGCCATTAAATCAGTTGGGATATGGTTTGAATCAAATAACATACCCATCCCAAATGAGCCTAGGATGGCACAAAAGGCCACCATGCCGGCTAAGACTAACATCCCTTTAGGGAATTCTTTAGCGGCATTTTTAGTATTGTTAACGTAAGGTGAAATCTTTTCAGCACCACCAACCGCGAATACTAACATTGAAATGGTTGTGAAATAGTTAACATCGAACTTAGGAATGTACGTTTTGATATTACCCATGTCTGGTGTGGCAATGTGGGCGCCTTTTGTCATAAAAGGCGCTGAAACTGCGAGAATGATGAAGAGAATTGACATGACAAACATGGCCGTCCCGGCAATACTCCCAATCCGGTTCAAGGTTGCGATTCCGCGCGATGATAACCATAAGAAGAGTAAGAAAAGGGCCAAACAGATGACCGAAACGGCCATTGATGAAATCGTGTTGACAAAGTTCCCGTTACCCTTGAAAAGCCAACTGAGCGCAATCAGAATCCCTTGTGGCTTTTGCGCAAGATAAGGGATGTGAACCACCCAGTAAGTCCAAGCGGCGTAGTAAGCAAGCCGCTTAGTACTTGTCGCTTTGATCCAGGAAGAAACACCACCGTTAGCATCTTTAAAAGTAGAACCTAATTGACCAACGATTAATGCGTAAGGAACGAAATATAAGAGCATGATTAAAATCCAAGACGTAATAACGGAGAGGCCTTGTTGTGCGTAGTTATTAACCACATTACCAAGACCCCAAACCGCTACAAAGGCAATAAGTGCAACATTATACCAACGGAGCTGTTTCGATTTAGATTGCATATGTGCAACCTCCTTTTATGAGTATACTTTGAATATAATCGAAATTTAATCAAATGGCAATCCTAAATTAAGGTATTTGTGAAAAAAATCGTTTAAGCAGTTCCGGGATTTATAGCTTATAATAAGATAAAGAAAAGTCACAGGAGGATGAACACTATTGGAAAACGGACGAATTAGACGTGCCAGCCGCTTCAATAAAACCCGCTTTATTTTTATTTTGAAGGGATTATTAGTTGGTGGTGTAACAGGCTTAGTAGTCAGTCTTTTTCGACTAGCAATTGAAAAGGGATTAGCGTTAACGATTAGGCTTTATCAAAGTTTGCAGACCCACCCGCTTAACTGGTTGTGGTTAATCGGCACGAATATCGTGATTGGTTTAATAGTCGCTCAATTTTTGAAAAAAGAACCTAATATCAGTGGTTCGGGGATTCCCCAAGTGGAAGGGCAGCTAGAAGGTGAATTTGAACTAGCTTGGTGGTCGATTCTTTGGCGGAAATTTGTTGGTGGTATTTTAAGTATTGCCCCAGGATTATTTCTAGGACGGGAAGGCCCCTCAATTCAATTAGGGGCAGCAGTCGGTCAAGGCGTTGCGGACCGCTTAGATGATCATGGTGCTGACCGCCGCATTTTAATTGCCGGTGGAGCGGCGGCTGGTTTATCGGCTGCCTTTAATGCACCAATTGCTGGGACCTTTTTCGTGTTGGAGGAAATCTATCATAATTTTTCCCCACTTGTCTGGTTAACCGCATTGACCAGTGCAATTGGGGCGAACTTCATTTCATTAAATTTCTTCGGGTTAACACCGACGTTGCATATTACGTATACGCACAACTTACCGATTAATCAGTACTGGCACTTGGTTCTCTTAGGGATTGTGCTTGGGTTGTTAGGCTATGTTTATCAAAAAACGTTGCTTTGGCTACCGCAGTTTTACAAGCGCTTGCCAGTGCCTAAATATTATTGGGGTTTATTGCCATTAGTCCTTGTATTGCCCATCGGTTATCTGTGGCCAACAGTCTTAGGTGGGGGGAACGGTTTGATCACACAATTAGGGCAACAAGTGCCAACTTTAGCAACCGTGGCATTGTTACTCGTTTTGCGATTTGTTTTCTCAATGATTTCGTATGGTTCTGGCTTGCCGGGTGGCATTTTCTTGCCTATCTTATCGTTAGGGGCATTAATTGGGGCCGTCTATGGCTTGGTAATGGTTCAACTGGGCTGGTTAGCACCGGTTTATGTGCCCAACTTGATTATTTTTGCGATGGGTGGTTACTTTGCCGGCATTGGTAAAGCACCTTTTACGGCGATTTTACTGGTGACCGAAATGGTCGGGACCCTCACCCATCTGATGCCACTGGCCATTTTATCGTTAGTCGCGTATGTCGTGGTTGATTTGATGGGCGGGGCACCGATTTACGCATCATTGTTACAACGCCTGGTCGGTCAACCTAAGCAGGATATGGCGCAATTTAAAGATCGTCTAGAAGTGCCAATTTTTGCGGGGGCACCATTGGAAGATCATCAAGTCCGCGATGTTGCTTGGCCGGAGACTTGTTTGTTAATTGCCGTGCGCCGTGGCGAAGCGGAATTGATTCCGCATGGTGATACACTAATTCGCGCGGGCGATACCCTGGTGATTTTAACCGATCATCACTTGCGAGCAACCGTGCGCCGACAGATTGAAGCCGCCGCTCAAACCTTAAAAAAAGCGGATGAGAATCTCGTGAAATAATTGATAAAAAAGTGGTGATTAACTACTTTTTATGCTAAAGTATTAAAAGACAGTGTAGATAGAAAGGTAGGGAGTTAGGTTGGAAAATCTTATCCTGAACTTATTATTAATCGATTCAATCTTGATTGTGATAGCAGTCATGATGCAACCAAGTAAACAACAAGATGCATTGAGTGCTTTATCAGGTGGATCTGGTGACTTATTTGGTAAGCAAAAGGCTAGAGGATTTGAAGCCTTCATGCAGAAGGTAACAGTGGTCCTCGGAACTTTATTTTTCGTCTTTGCAATTGCATTAGTTTATTTATCATCACACTAAAGCAAGTAGGACGGATCGAATTCTAATAAGAACGTTGATGCGGTCTCCTGTTCAAATAGCAGGAGACCTTTTTAAATGAATTAAATCGGTCAAGTACTGGAGGCGGGTTTGAATGCAGTATCGGTTACCACAACCTTACTATTATGATAGTGGCCCAGTTGGCGTAGTCTTATTGCACGCTTATACAGGGAGCGCTAATGATGTTCATATGATGGGCCGTTTTTTAGAGAAACAGCAAATCAGTGTGCTTGCACCGCACTTTACAGGGCACGCCACTTTTGAACCACTCGACATCTTAGAAAAAGGGAATGTTCAAGCTTGGTGGGCGGATACAACGGCTGCCATTCAGAAGTTACAAGTTGCTGCCAAGAAACCACTATTTGTGTTTGGTTTGTCATTGGGTGGATTGTTCGCGATGCGCGCAATCGAAACGATGCCAGCGGTGATTGGTGGCGGTATTTTTAGCGCGCCAGTACTGGAAGGACCAACTGATAAACTAGCACCGCTATTTATGGGCTATGCGCAACGCCTTTATCAGATGACCGAAAAAACGGCCGCTGATCAAGCCGTTCAATTGGCTAAGATTAAGCAACAATTACCACAACAACTACAAGCAATCGCTGATTTTAGCGCGTTAGTCACCGCCGATTTAGATCAGATTGGTGATAAGCCAGTCTTTATCGGTCAAGGTGGTCAAGATCAAGTGATTGATCCTAACGGTGCATCAGCATTAAAACAACGCTTAGAAGCACAACAAACACCAGTTGATTATCACTGGTATGACAATGCCGGTCACGTGATTACGGTTGATCGGGCGCACCACCAATTAGAAGCAGATGTTGAAGTATTTATTAAACGTTATAAGAAATAAGGAAGAGGTGTTGATTTGACACAAGTTGACCAAATGAAAGCTGCCATCTTAGCCATTTTTGCAGCAGATGAAACGCAACAATTAAACGTATCAGAAATTAGTGAACGAACCGGTGTGGCCGGCTCACAAGGGTTCAAGGATTTAGTGAAAGTATTAGCCGAATTAGAAGGGGACAAGCACCTTTTAATGGATGATGCCGGTAAATTCAGATTACCAGCTAGCCAACGCTTAGTCGAAGGGGTTTTCCACGCCAACGATCGGGGTTTTGGTTTCGTCTCAATGGTTGATAAAGAACCAAGTGATCCCGATATTTTTATCGCCCCACCAAACACAAACTTCGCAATGAATGGTGATACTGTTGAAGTGGCCATCATCAAAGAAGCAGAAGAAAACAGCCGCCGCGGTCCTGAAGGAAAAGTGGCTAAAGTGATTACGCGGGGGATTGAAGAAATCGTCGGCGAATTCATGCCTTATTCAGATATCCAAAAAGAAAAAACCGGCTTAATTGGTTACATTCAAAGCCATGCTAAAAAATTAAGCAGCTATTTAATTTACTTAACAGATAACGGTTTACACCCTCAAAAAGGGGACATGGTGCAAGTCGATATTACGTCATACCCAAGTATCGATACCCCTGGCCAAATGCGTGGGATTGCCAAACAAGTCTTAGGGAATAAAAACGATCCTGGGGTTGATGTTTTATCAATTGTTTACCAACATGATATTAAAACAGATTTCCCAGAAGAAGTTCGACTACAATCAGAAGCCATTCCAGATACTGTTTTAGAAACAGATAAGTTTGGCCGTAAAGATTTAACCGACCAACCAGTTGTAACCATCGATGGCGACGATTCAAAAGATTTTGATGATGCTGTTAATGTCCGTCAATTGGACAATGGACACTTCTACTTAGGCGTGCATATTGCCGACGTTAGTTATTATGTTACCGAAGGTTCCCCATTAGATGCTGAAGCGCTCGAACGGGGGACAAGTACTTACTTAACTGATCGCGTGATTCCAATGTTACCATTCCGTCTTTCTAACGGGATTTGTTCATTGAACCCAGACGTTGAACGATTGGCCTTAACTTGTGAAATGGAAATTGACGAACATGGGAACGTGGTCGATCACAACATTTTCCCAAGTGTTATCAAATCAACTGCGCGAATGACTTATAACAATGTTAATAAGATTTTGACGGACCAAGATGCTGACTTACGTGACCAATATGCACGTTTGGTGCCAATGTTTGAAACAATGGCTGAATTACACGAAATCCTCTTGAAGAAACGTCATAATCGTGGCGCAATCGACTTTGAAGAAGACGAAGCTAAAATCATCGTTGATGAAAACGGTAAGGCAATCGATATCGAATTACGGCAACGCGGTCTTTCAGAACGCATGATCGAATCATTCATGTTGGCTGCAAATGAAACTGTTGCCGAACATTACAGCACGGCTAATGCACCTTTCTTATACCGGATTCATGAAACACCAGATGCTGATAAGATGAAGAACTTTTTCGAATTTATCACCGCTTATGGCATTCAAGTTCAAGGTTCAAGCAAAAAAGTAACGCCAATGATGTTACAAGAAGTCTTGACACAAATTGAAGGTCAACCTGAACAACCTATTATTACAACAATGCTATTAAGAAGTATGCAACAAGCGCATTATTCAGATGAATCACTGGGTCACTTTGGCTTGGCTGCTGAATTCTATACGCATTTCACATCACCAATTCGTCGTTACCCGGATTTAATGGTTCACCGTTTAATTCATAGTTATGCAACAAATGGCATGACGATTGAAGAAAAAGAAAAATGGGCACCTAAGTTACAACCCATCGCTGAACAAACATCACTTGAAGAACGACGCTCAATTGATACGGAACGTGAAGTTGTTGACCTTAAGAAAGCTGAATACATGCTTGATAAGGTTGGTAATGAATATGATGCTGTTATTAGTTCTGTGACAAGCTTCGGGATGTTTATCGCCTTACCAAGTACGGTTGAAGGGCTTGTACACATCTCTCAAATGAAAGATGATTACTATAGCTTCGTTGAAAGTCAATTGGCTTTAGTGGGTGAAAGAACCCATAAAATGTTCCGAATTGGCCAACCAGTACGGGTTAAAGTCGCTAATGTTGACTTAGACGCACATTCTGTAGACTTCGAATTATTAGCAAGCGAGGAAGTTCCCTTGGCTTCTGCTGAAATTTTGAGTAAGATAGAAGCAAGACCTAAGCGCCCAACTCGCCCAAGAGACCATGAAAAAGGCGGTCAACGACGTGGTGACCAAAAGAAAAACAGTCATCCAAGACGACCAGTGGCTAAAAAGGACTCACAAAAACGTACTTTTAAAAAGTAGGTGATTGAATGGCAAAAAAACATCCACAAAAACCAGCTAACTTAATCGCTCAAAACAAAAAAGCTGGGCATGATTACAATATCCTGGAGACATTTGAAGCAGGATTAGTTTTAACCGGGACCGAGATTAAATCGGTGCGTAAGGGAAAAATTAGTTTGCGTGATGGGTTTGCGCGCGTTCGCAAGGGCGAAGCTTATCTGGAAAATGTCCACATCAGTCCTTATGAACAAGGTAACCAATTTAACCATGATCCATTGCGTAACCGAAAATTATTGTTACACAAGAAAGAAATTGCTAAAATTGGTGCTTTGACCAAGGACAAAGGGATTACAATTGTTCCGTTACGGGTTTATTTAAAACACGGTTTTGCTAAGGTCTTAATCGGCGTTGGTGAAGGGAAACGGGAATACGATAAACGAGAAACACTCAAGCGTAAGGAACAAGATCGTGAAATGGCAAGAGCACTACGAAAACGTTAATTAAAAGAGGTCGGACGATATTGTCCGACCTCTTTTTTAGTTAGTGTTGTAAAAAAACTTGAAGGATTACGCTGTAATCATTACTATAGGGGGTTGAAGTGAACTAAACAGACACCTTTATTTTCTTGACGAGAAATTTGTAATAGTTAATACTAAAACGTAATAGCATTAACCATCGTTATTCTGTATAATTAATCTGGGATAGCGATAACGTAGGGGGGCTTAAGCAAGATGCAATTCAAGAAAATTGGTTTAATGATTTTGACAGGGCTGATGATTATTGTGACGACAGCAGGACCAGTCGGCGCTGCCAGTCTTAGTGAATTAAAACAACAAGAAGATCAAACACAAAAAAGTATCGATACGATCAACGGTAAAATTCAAAGTACGTTAACCAAAGTGAATACTAAATATCAAGAAGTTGATCAATTAAAAACGAAAATTACAGAAAATGAAGAACATATTAATAAGGCCGAAACGATTTTAGCGGCTCAAAAAAAGGAATTGGCGGAACGAAAAGATTATGCCAAGGCCCACTTGCAGGCATTACAAAAATCAGAAGATAATCGGGATGTCTTAAATACTTTATTATCGGCTGATTCATTGAGTGATCTATTTAGTCGCGTCTACACTTTGACGATTCTACAAGATGCGGATAATCAAAATATGACTGATTTAGCAACTAGTTATCAGAAAATGGTGACGATTCAAAAACACTTAGAAGAAAGTAAGGCCGCTTTAGACAAACAAAAAAAGGATTTAGACCAGCAAACGGCTGATTTACAAAAGCAAGTCGATCAGATGAAAAAAGACTTGAGCCAGAGTCAAAAACAACTTGCTGATATTAGTAAAAAGAAGATTGAAGAACAAAAACGAGAAGCTGAAGAACAAGCTAAAGCCGCTGCTAAGGCGAAAAATGAGGCTGCCGCTAAAGCTGCTAACCAAAAATTATCAGCAGTCAATAATCAACAACAAGCCGCGCTAGCTGCTGCTGCCAAAGGAAAGCCCGGACAGACAATTGAAGTGCAAGCGACGGCTTATTCAACGGCAGAACCAGGCTTAAGTCGCTACGGCGCAACGGGCATTGATTTGGTGAAAAACCCTAATTGTATTGCTGTTGATCCAAAAGTTATTCCGTTAAATTCGCTTGTTTTGGTGCCGGGCTATGGTTATGCAATTGCAGGTGATACGGGTGGTGCCATTAAGGGCCACATTATTGATGTTCACTTCCCAAGTGTTGCCCAATGCGTCAGTTGGGGACGGCGTCATATTGCAATTACGATTATTAAATAAATTTAAAGCAGCCTAGTTAGGGCTGTTTTTTTAGTAAAAAAAGGGCATTTCAGCTCATTAATAGTCTATTTAGCAAAATTTTACTTAATTTAATAATATGTCTGTTGAAACATGTTCTTTAATACTATAAACTGGTATATGCTTCATTATGATTTATTTTAAGGCTTATAATCTCGTTTAAAAGGATAGTTGATGAAAAAATATTTAGGAATGCTGCTTTTGTATAACCTTGGGAAATGGTGGCAGCAACCCTTAATGGAGGCTGCGGCCGTCATTTGGTTAGGTTATGCACTATACCAATTTGTACGCCATCACAGTGGCCAGGATGAAGTGGATGATACTAGCCAGAACCAAGCACTTTTGGATAGCGCGCAAGTCAAGTATCGCTACATAACAGCAGTTCATTTTGAACAGACCATGAATCAATTAGATAAACCTGGTGTCCTTGGTGATGTATTGGTCGCTGAAATGCCACAAGGACGACCTATTGGGGCCATTGCGCTTCTGACGACCGGCATGTTAAGGGCTCGGCAAGCAATGGTTCAAACCGGTATCGTTAAGCGCAGTGATGAACAGCGTAAACGGGCTTATACGCCAGGTTATGATTTAGTGAGCCACGACTATGTAAAGGTAGCTGGACAAAAAATTAATTTGTATCATCGCACACATTTGTTGCCTTTTCGTTTTACGCTTTCAGAAGGCGATAATATTGATGGGTTATTATTTACTGGTACAGCACATTTGAATCATGGTGATCGCCCCCAAATGAATTACTTGATGATGAATAATCAAGCACGGGTAAATCAATTGTATAGCATTTATCAAAATAACCATTATCGCTTGGTCCTAAATAATGTTCAAGTGCCAGGGGAACCAGTAGGGACGCATTATTCGTTAGACGATTTTGAACAATTAGCCACACGAATTATTTTGAGTAAAAAGCAAGCTGAAACCGAATTCAAATATGAAGCTAGCTGTCACTATGATACTGATGGCCTTATCCCCCAATCGATTACAGTTAATTTGTGGGATTTGACCCATCAGGTTCTTGCTTTTACTGTGACGCTTCCTAATGAAGTCTAGTTAGTTATTAATGGTTAAAATAAAAATATTAATATTATATTTAGTTGTTAGAAGATAACCAGTATGGGTTATTAACCCGCTATTGAACAAGGAACTGGCTTAAAATATATCAAATCAGATATGAATTTTTGACGCAATTATTAATAATTATAAAAATATTGATATTGTTGCTAAATATTAAAGTGAATAATGTTCAAAATAGTCAACGACACTAATCTTTTTATTAAGTTGAGGGAAGTTGGTTGAAATATAGTTTTTAATACTATAAACTGTTTATAACGCTTTAAGTCATAGTGAGTTGAAGTTTAATTAAAGGAATGTTGCTTAATCAACTGAATTCATAGTATAAGATGAATAAATTATGTTTTGATTACTTTATTTTTATTTATTTAAAGTAAGTGAACAGATTGTGGTAAGTCGTCTTAGTTATGGATGAGTGGCGAGGCAGTGACATATAGGAGGAAAAACATGGATGCAACTAATAAGTCCGACCTAATCGGTGATTCATGGTCCGATTTTATGGAATTCGCAGGATTATATCGTTGGCTCATCAATAATTTGAGCGAATCGATGAACCGAGAAAGTCAAAAATATGGATTATCATTTGATCAATTCTTAGTGATGCACGAGATTAAGAATAACAATAACGAAACAACTAATAGTGCTTTAGCAGATAAGATGCAAGTTAGTCGTTCTGCAATTTCACGCCAATGTCGTTCATTACGAAAGATGGCTTTTATCGCTGAACAATCAGATGAAAAAGATCAACGGATTCGTCGGGTACATTTAACTGAAAAAGGATTACAAGTTTACAATCACTTGCTTTACTACTATTTAGATCTATACAACGATCTTAAAAACGAAGTGGGCAAGGATAAAGTTGATGCTACTATCGGTCAAAGTAAAGAAATCTTTGAACGAATGGTGTCAATGAACCTTAATCGGCCAGAAGCAAAATAAAGTAAAGGAATCTTGGTAACTTTTTTACCAGATTCCTTTTTTTGTACGGTCAAATCAGTATCCGCTCTTGCTTTTCTTTGTTAGAATAGAGGAAGCGACTTTACGAATTTAGGAGGAACACGATGGGTTCTCAAAAAAGTTTATTATTAATTGATGGTAATAGTGTTGCATTCCGGGCTTTTTACGCGATGCACCAAGTGTTAGATAGTTTTACCAATCAAGATGGGTTACATACCAACGCCATTTATGCGTTTAAAAATATGCTCGATATTATCTTGAAACGATTTGAACCAACACATGTTTTAGTGGCCTTTGATGCGGGCAAAACAACTTTTAGAACGGCACAATTTGCCGATTATAAGGGTGGGCGTTCTAAGACACCACCAGAATTGACAGAACAGTTTCCATATATCAAGGAACTATTGCACGCTTATGGTATTCAGACGGCTGAATTAGCGAACTATGAAGCTGATGATATTATCGGGACGTTAGCCTGCCAAGCAGAACAAGACGGCTTTGTCGTCAATATTGTAACGGGAGATCGCGATTTAACGCAGTTAACGACGGACAAAACGACTGTCAACATCACGGTCAAAGGTGTCAACGATACAGAAGCCTACACGCCAGCACACGTCAAAGAAAAATTAGGCTTAGCACCTAGTCAAATCGTAGACTTAAAAGGTTTGATGGGCGACACTTCCGATAATTATCCGGGTGTCACAAAGGTCGGCGAGAAGACGGCCCTGAAACTCTTAACAGAATTTGGGAGTATTGAAGGCGTCTACGAAAATGTTGATGCAATGAAAAAGAGCAAGATGAAGGAACATTTAATTGAAGATCGTGATCAAGCCTTCATGAGTAAAAAATTGGCGACGATTTTACGCGATGCCCCCATTGAAACACAGTTAGCGGACATCACGTATGAAGGCCCCAATATTGATATGTTGATTGCTTTTTACCAAGCGATGAACTTTCAAAACTTTTTAAAGCAGCTAAACGTGACCCCCGAAGTGGCTGAACCGGCAGAAAACTATCAATATACCGTTTTGACGTTGGATAATTTAGAAACGGTTCAAGCGATTAAAACACCGGTTGCCTTCGGGGTTGAAATGTTAACCGATAATTACCATACTGCCGATTTAATTGGTTTTTACATCGGTGCACCAGATCATTGGTATGTCAGTGATGATGTTGCGCTACTAGCGGAACCAGTATTGAAGGATTGGTTGGAAGATGCTAGCTATCCTAAAGCGGTCTTTGATGTCAAACGGACACAAGTGGCAGCTAATCGATTAGGGGTGCATTTAGCGGGCGTTGATTTTGATTTATTATTGGCTTCTTATTTACTGAAGACGACGAATAATAGTAATGATTTAGGAACGGTTGCTAATTTACACGAGTATCAAAATGTGCAAACCGACGAGGCCGTTTATGGGAAAGGTGCCAAACGGGCTGTCCCAACTGAACCCGCCTTGTTGTATCAACATCTTGTTCAAAAAGCGGCGGCCATTTATCATTTACAACCACAACTTGAAGAACAATTGAAGGAACATCAACAATTCGATCTCTTTACTGATATGGAATTACCATTGGCCCTTGTATTGGCACAGATGGAAATAACCGGGATTCGGGTCGATGCCAGTCGCCTCCAACAAATGGGCTCAGAATTCAGCCAAACCTTGAAGATTTTGGAAGAAAAAGTTTACGCGGAAGCTGGCGAAACCTTCAACATTAACTCACCTAAGCAACTGGGGGTCATTTTATTTGAAAAAATGGGCTTACCAGTCATTAAGAAAACGAAGACAGGCTATTCAACCGCTGTTGATGTGCTTGAACAATTACGGCAGGATGCACCGATTGTTCAAACCATTTTGGATTATCGCCAAATCGCCAAGATTCAATCAACCTATGTTGAAGGACTATTGAAATCAATTCATCAAGATAACAAAGTCCATACGCGTTATTTACAAACCTTGACGCAAACCGGTCGTCTATCGTCAGTTGATCCTAACCTACAAAATATTCCAGTTCGTTTGGCAGAAGGTCGCAAGATTCGCCAAGCTTTTGTTCCAAGTCACCCAGATTGGCAAATGTTTGCTTCTGATTACTCACAAATCGAATTACGGGTATTGGCACATATTTCAGGAGATGCCAATATGCAAGAAGCTTTCAAGGAAGATCGGGATATTCACGCGAATACAGCGATGAAGATCTTTGGGTTAGACAGTGCTGATGAAGTGACACCCGATATGCGACGCCAAGCCAAGGCTACGAATTTTGGGATTGTCTACGGGATTAGCGATTATGGGTTATCTCAAAATATCGGCATTTCGCGGCAAGAAGCCAAACGCTTTATCGACGCTTATTTCGAACAATATCCAGGTGTCCAACAATTCATGGTGGATATTGTAAAAAAAGCGCGTGAAGAAGGCTATGTCGAAACGCTTTTCCACCGGCGTCGTTATTTACCAGATATTCACGCTAAAAACTTTAACCTTCGTTCTTTTGCAGAACGGACAGCGATGAACACGCCAATCCAAGGTAGTGCTGCGGATATTATTAAAGTGGCGATGATTTTAATGCAACAAGAATTGAAAAAGGCGAACTTACAAGCCAGAATGTTACTACAAGTACACGATGAATTGATTTTTGAAGCACCAACTGAAGAAATACCAATCTTACAAAAATTGGTCCCAAGTGTGATGGACTCAGCCGTTAAATTAGCGGTGCCATTGAAAGTTGAAAGTGGTTTTGGCCCCACTTGGTACGATATTAAGAAATAAGGTGACGGAAAATGCCTGAATTACCAGAAGTTGAAAATGTCCGCCGGGGACTTGAAACCTTAGCGGTTGGCAAAACGGTTGCAGCAATTGATATTCGCTGGTCGAAAATCATTGTTAACCCAGATGAAGTCTTTACTGCCGGATTAGTGGGCCAAAAAATTACTGCTGTTGATCGGCGGGGTAAATATTTGTTGATTCGTTTCGGAGAACAGCTGACGGTTGTCAGTCATCTGCGAATGGAAGGTAAGTATGAAGTGGTTGCTAAGAATGTGCCAATTACCAAACATACGCACGTGATTTTTGAATTCACGGATGGGCAACAAATGCGCTACTTAGATACGCGGAAGTTTGGGCGAATGCAGTTGATTGAAACCGGTCAGGAGAATACGGTAGCGGGGTTGAAGGACCTAGGGCCGGAACCAACACCGACGACTTTTTTGAAGGCGGACTTCTATCAACGGTTACAAAAGCATCACAAAGCCATTAAGCCATTGCTATTAGATCAAAAGGTTGTGACCGGTCTAGGTAATATTTATGTCGATGAAACGCTGTGGTTGAGCCAGATTCATCCCGAAACACCAGCCAATGTGTTGACGCGTGCTGAAACGGATCGTCTTCATGATGAGATTATCGCCGAATTAGAACTAGCGATTAATCATGGTGGGACGACGGTTAACACATTCTTGAACGCGACCGGTCATGCGGGTGCCTTCCAAGAAATGCTGCATGTTTATGGCAAAAAAGGGGTCCCTTGTGAGCGGTGTGGCACACCAATCGAGAAGATTAAAGTGGCACAGCGGGGGACGCATTTTTGTCCAAAGTGTCAGCTTAAAAGGGATGCAAAACAATGACTTATTTCTTAGGCTTAACGGGTGGCATTGCTACCGGAAAAACAACAGTGGCGCAAATGATGGCCCAACAAGGCTTGCCGATTATTGACGGGGATCAAATCGCACACCAAGTGTTGGCGAATAATCAAAGGGTGCAAGCACAAATTCGAGCCACTTTTGGCGAGCAACTTGTGCAAAACGGCCAAGTTGATCGAGCAGCTTTGGGTAAGTTGGTCTTTGGTAATCAAGCTGCCTTGGCGCAACTCAACGCGATTACCGCACCGGTCATTCGGGAAACGATTATGGCCGAGATGGCCGCAGCTAAAGCGCATCAAGAACCGCTAGTTATTTTGGATTTACCGTTGTTGTATGAACAGCACTACGAAACGGTTTGCGACGGAGTGATGGTCGTTTATTTACCAGTTGAAAAGCAATTAGCGCGATTGATGGCGCGGAATCAATTAAGTCGCGAAGATGCTTTGAAACGGATTAA
This sequence comes from Latilactobacillus sakei, assembly GCA_002953655.1. Taxonomy (NCBI): domain Bacteria; kingdom Bacillati; phylum Bacillota; class Bacilli; order Lactobacillales; family Lactobacillaceae; genus Latilactobacillus; species Latilactobacillus sakei. The sequence goes on along the minus strand of CP025839.1, from coordinate 1,543,646 downwards.
CAGTCAAGCATCATTGACTGAAAAACGCGACAGAGCAGATTTTGTGATTGATAACCAAGGTTCACTGGCTCAATTGGAAGCCCAATTAAAGGCAGTTTTGGCAGGAGTGTGCCATAAGTCGGGATGTCCTGAGGATTAACACAGCATGGCGAATGATTGCTGCAAGCAATCGTTTGCCATTCAAGGTTAACCGGAAGGATATGACTTATAGAACACGTTTATACCATCAATATTCGGATATCGAAAAGGAGCTGAAGACAAAATTACTTTTGTCCCAGCTCCTTTTTTGGTCTATTCACACCACTCCGTAAATGCGCAAAAGTAACCCGGTGCGAAATCAATCTGAAACGTGCTCTGCCAACTTGATTTCTGCGGTTAGCGATGTTAGCCAAACAACCGACTGCATCGGTTATTCGCCTAACCCTGCTAATCCTCAGAATCAACCCAGTTGGTAGACCACTCTGTTGCATGTCATGTTATAATATTGTTATACTGTCTGTTTAGAATAGTAAAATATAATTAATATTCCTTAAATTAAAAGATAAGAAGGTGTCTTTATGCTATGTCCACATTGCCATCAAAATAGTTCACGGGTAATTGATAGTCGACCAACAGATGAAGGACGCGTTATTCGGCGGCGTCGCGAATGCGAAAATTGTCAATTCCGGTTTACAACTTTTGAAAGAGTGGAGCAAACACCGTTATTAGTCATTAAGAAAAATGGAACGCGTGAAGAGTTTAACCGCGATAAATTATTACGTGGTTTAATTCGGGCTGCTGAAAAGCGGCCGGTTACGATGGAACAAATGACTGAAATTGTTGATGAAGTTGAAAATAAAATTCGCGCGTTAGGCGAAAATGAAGTGTCGTCACAAGCTGTCGGCGAATACGTCATGGCTGTCTTACCAGGTGTTGACGAGATTGCTTATATTCGGTTTGCTAGTGTCTACCGTCAATTTAAAGACATGAACGTCTTCATGGCGGAATTACAAGAAATGATGAAAAAAGAAAAGGCTAAAGACCAAGATTAGTCGAAAGGAGTTAGTGGATGTCAGATGCATTTGATTATTTAAGTCCTAAAGATGGGTTTATGGTGACAAAAGCTAACTATTTGAGCGATTTTGATCAAACAGTCGTCACCTATTTATATCAACCACTGATGGGGGCTGTCGCGTACAGTCTCTATCTTTTGTTATGGAGCCAATCAACACAAGCTAAAAGCCAAACGACTTTCCAAACCCATGCTACTTTGTTGAATTTACTCGGGGTTGATTTGCCGGCTTTCTATGAGGCACGCAATAAACTGGAAGCATTGGGCTTAATGCGGACTTATCAGAAGAATAATAATACGGGTCGTAATCTGGTGTATGAATTATACGCACCGATGCAGCCCCATATTTTCTTCAATGATGATTTGTTAAGTGTCATTTTATACGAGTCAGTCGGTGAGAAGCGCTTTATTGAATTGAGAGAACACTTTAAATTACAACCAGTGCGCTCTAAGGAATACGAAGAGGTCACAAAGAACTTTTTGACGGTCTTCCACGTGCAAAATGATCATTTAACAACGACCCCTACCGCAGTTGCTGAAGCCCAAAGTACGTACCAACAAAAAAAGGCGCAAAATCCAAGTTTTACGCCAGTTGAGTTGCGGACCTTTGATTGGGCCTTATTACAAGAAGTGGTTGCACAGCACCAAATTGATACGGATGAAATTCTACGTAATGAGCAACGGTTATTTAATTTACACTACTTCTACGGCTTAGACGAAATGGAATTAGGGCGCTTAATCGGCCTCACCATGGATGTGGCTGATAGTCGGGTTAATATGGATGCATTGGAACAGAATGTTTTGAATAACTATACGCGCCGGCATAACGTTCAAAATAACAGCGAACAACCAGCTAAGAAGCCACTCGAGACCCTCCAAAAAGAATGGCAAAAAGCGGGTTTTAACGAAAAAGAGATGCAGTGGTTAACTGAAAGTCAGCAGTATTTGCCAATTGATTACTTAGAATATCTCAAGCAGAAAAATCATGGCTTTGTGGCCAAAAATGAGATTCGCGCATTACGGGATTTGCAAAATCGTTATATTTTCAACAACGATGTTTTAAATATTTTAGTCGTTTATATTATTAGCCAGTATGAGGGCTTAACACAAGCCTTATTGGATCGGATTGCCAACCAATGGGCGCAACAAGGTGTTAAGACCCCAGCTGACGCCATTTTACAAATTCGTGATTTCCAAACCAAACAAGAAACAAAGCAAACTAAACGACAATCACGTTATCAAGCCAAGACTAAACAAGAGACTGTACCGAAGTGGGCTAAGTCTGATTATCAAGCGCCACCAACCACATCAAGTAAGGCCGATCAGCAAGAGATCGATCAATTACTCAAGAAAATCCGTGAAGGGCGGGAATCATAATGGAAAATATGGGCAAAGATTTAACCGACTATATGAACCGGCAACGCCTGAATCAGCGTTTTAATAAATTAGTTGAAGAAGCCTTACAAGATCCTGATGTGCAGGCCTTTATTCAGGCTAATCAGGCCGCCCTATCACAAGAAACCGTGGCGCGCAGTGCCGCTAAGATCTATGAATACGTCAATGAAAAAAAGAAAATTTTAAACGGTGAAACAACGTTGGCCCCTGGCTACGCCCCTAAATTGGTGTTGAGTAACCACTTTATCGATGTCAGTTACGAACCAACAGCGGACTTAGTACAAAAACGCGCACAAGCCGAATTAAAAGCGCGTGTAAAATCGATTAACATGCCTAAAGACATTGTTGAAGCGAGCCTTGCGCACTATGATGCGAGTGAGCGCCAAGTACCGCTGATTGAAGCGTTGAAGTTTGTTGAAGCTTATCGGCAAGCGCCCACCGATTTTCATCAAGGCTTATATTTAAGCGGCCAGTTTGGTGTTGGTAAGACTTATTTACTAGGCGCAATCGCTAATGAGTTAGCACTGCAAGGCTTTGAAACAACGTTAATCCATTTTCCAACCTTTGCAGTTGAGATGAAAAATGCGATTGGTCAAAATAACGTCCTCGAAAAGGTCAACCAAATCAAAAAAGCACCAATTCTAATGATTGACGATATTGGTGCGGATGCACTGAGCGCTTGGGTACGGGATGAAGTATTAGGCATTATTTTGCAATACCGGATGCAAGAACAATTAGCCACTTTCTTCAGTTCTAATTTTACGATGAACGAACTGGAGAAACATTTGACAACCAGCCAGCGTGGCGATGAGGAGCCGGTGAAGGCCGGCCGAATTATGCAACGCGTGCGTTATTTAGCCCGTGAGGTTGAAGTCAGTGGTCAAAATAGACGCTTACAATCAAATTAGGGCTTGCGTAAAGTCGGATTAAGTGTTTTAATAGAGTCAATCAACGATGAAAGATACCTTTTAAATGGCGAGATTGATCAGGGAGAAAAACATAACTGAAAGTTTTTCATAAGGACATTTAATTGACCACTTTCTAGAGGCTTAAGTTAGTCGGGTCGTTTCCGTTAAAGACGCTTAAAGTTGGAGAATCATCATCTGATTCTCAATCTGGGTGGAACCGCGAAATCAATTCGTCCCTGAGGTGCATATTTGTATGTGTCTCAGGGACTTTTTTTATTGTTGATTACAAAAATAAGAAGGAGTGTTCAAGCATGGCAGAAATTCAATTAACTTTTCCAGATGGTGCTCAAAAAACATTTGAGCAAGCAACCAGTTTACTAGATGTTGCAAAATCAATCAGTACGAGCTTGGCAAAAAAGGCAATCGCCGGCAAATTTAACGGTGAAGTGGTTGATTTACAACAACCACTTTTGGAAGACGGGGCAATCGAAATCATCACTAAAGATGATCAAGCGGTTAACCTCACTGCCACTTGGCATACTGCAGCCTTCGTATTAGCTGCTACTTTAAGTCAACACTATCCAGAAATGCAATTTGGTGAAGTCATGGCAACCGAAGATGGTTTCTACTATGATACAGATAACGAGGCTGGCCAAGTTGCTGTGACAGATTTACCAGAAATTAAATCAGAAATGGCTAAATTAATCCAATCAGGGGCAGCAATTTCACGGGTCAATGTTTCAAAAGATGACGCTAAGCAATTATTTGCCGGCCAAACTTATAAACTTGCTTTATTAGACGAAGTTGAAGCTGATCACGTTTTAGTTTACCAATTAGGTGATTACTCAGACTTTAGCTTAGCACCAATGTTAGGTAAAGTTAGTGACGTTAAATTCTTCGAATTATTATCAGTTGCTGGTGCTTATTGGCAAGGTAAATCAAGTAACCAAATGTTACAACGGATTTACGGAACAGCTTATCCTAAACAAGAAGAACTTGATGCTGATTTGAAACGTCGTCAAGAAGCTAAGGAACGTGATCACCGTGTTATTGGTAATCAATTAGACTTATTCTTCGTTGACCCTAAAGTCGGTGCTGGCCTTCCTTACTGGTTACCAAATGGTGCGACAATTCGTCGTTCAATCGAACGTTACATTATTGACAAGGAAGTTGCTAATGGTTACGAACATGTTTACACACCAATCTTGGCGAACTTAGACTTGTACAAACAATCAGGACACTGGGATCACTATCGTGAAGACATGTTCCCACCAATGGACATGGGCGATGGCGAAATGCTTGAATTACGGCCAATGAACTGTCCATCACATATCCAAGTTTACAAACATCATCCACGTTCATACCGTGAATTACCAATTCGTTTAGCTGAACTTGGTATGATGCACCGTTATGAAAAATCAGGTGCGCTTTCAGGGTTACAACGGGTGCGTGAAATGACTTTAAATGATGGTCACACATTCGTTCGTCCAGATCAAATTCAAAATGAATTCAAATCAATCTTAAAATTGATGATCGAAGTTTACTCAGACTTTAACATCAATGATTACACATTCCGTTTAAGTTATCGTGATCCTGCTAACACAGAAAAATACTTCGATGATGATGAAATGTGGAATAAGGCACAAGCAATGTTGAAGGGTGCCATGGATGATCTTGGCCTAGACTATGTCGAAGCTGAAGGTGAAGCTGCTTTCTACGGTCCTAAATTAGACGTTCAAACAAAGACGGCTATGGGGAATGAAGAAACACTTTCAACAATCCAATTAGACTTTATGTTGCCAGAACGTTTTGACCTACATTATGTTGGTGAAGATGGCGAAATGCATCGGCCAGTTATGATTCACCGTGGTTTAGTATCAACAATGGAACGTTTCACAGCTTACTTAACAGAAATTTACAAAGGCGCTTTCCCAACATGGTTAGCACCAACACAAGCTGTGATCATTCCAGTTAAGAATGATCTTCACTATGACTATGCTAAAAACATTAAAGATGAAATGATTAAACACGGTTTACGGGTTCGGATCGATGATCGTAACGAAAAAATGGGTTATAAGATTCGTGAAGCTCAAACAAGCAAGATTCCATACACATTAGTTGTTGGGGATCAAGAACTTGCACAAGCAACCGTTTCTGTCCGTAAATACGGCGAAGAAAATGCTGCCGAAGAAGCTTCAGACATGTTCATCAATGCAATTGTTGCAGAAGTCGGTAACTACAGCCGAGATGGCAAACAACACGCAAAGCAGATTAATCTATAAAGAGTGCGTTACAACTGGTTGATTCTGAGCATTTGCACAGCCTAGCGAATAAGCGGTATTTACCGCTTATTTGATAGGTGACGCAAAGCGCAGGAATCAAGTTGTAAAAGCACGTTTCAAAAAAGAGTGCGTTCAAAGCGGGTAACTTCTGAGGATTAGCATAGTTAGACGGATAATCGATCAGGTCGATTATTTGGCTAACAGTGCTAAACGCAGGAAGTTGCTTTGAAAAGCACGTTTCAAAAAAGAGTGCGTTCAAAGCGGGTAACTTCTGAGATTTGTGTACAGTAATACCGGTCAGTTATTGGTGATAAATGCTAAAAGCGCGTTAAATCAAATTTATTTTGATTTAACGCGCTTTTTTTATGTATTTTAGTTGTACACAATCAAAAAAGCGGTATAATAATAAATGTAAACGATTTCATAAATAACAATTAATGGGGGTTTTATTATGGCAACTGAAAAATATATGGCAGGTTCTGCAGAAGAAGCATTGGATATTATCAATCTCTATGAATTAGAGGAAGCCGCTGGTAAAGTTGTCCCTAAGGGCGGTTTTGGTTATATCTATAGTGGTGCAGGTGACCTCTATACCATTAATGAAAATATCACAGCATTTAATCATAAATATATCGCACCACGCGTCTTACAAGATATTGAAAATCCAGATACATCAACCGAAATTTTTGGGGATCATTTAACAGCGCCAATCATCATGGCACCCGTTGCCGCACATAAGTTAGTTAATACGCAAGGCGAAGTGGCAACTGCTAAAGGGGTGGCGGAATATGGCTCACTTTTAACGATGAGTTCATTTGCCTCAGCAAGTATCGATGATATGGCAACCGCAGCTGATGGCGCACCACAATGGTTCCAACTCTATATGAGCAAAGATAATGATATCAACCGCAAAATATTAGACGAAGCAATGGCTCATAATGTGAAAGCAATTGTCTTAACGGCTGATGCGACAGTTGGTGGTAATCGTGAAACAGATAAGCGCAATCATTTTACTTTTCCAGTTGGTTTGCCAATTGTTGAAGCCTATCAAACAGGTGTGGGTCAAACAATGGATGCTGTTTACAAATCAGCTAAGCAACGTTTGAATCCTAAGGATGTTGCCTTTATTTCCGAATACACACATTTACCAGTCTTCGTTAAAGGAATCCAAACTGCTGAAGATGTTGAAATTGCCCTTCAAGCCGGTGCTAAAGGTATTTGGGTCTCAAATCATGGGGGACGCCAATTAGATGGTGGACCAGCAGCTTTTGATTCATTACATGTGGTTGCTAAAGCTGTTAATAAACGGGTCCCAATTGTCTTTGATAGTGGTGTTCGCCGTGGTCAACATGTCTTTAAGGCTCTAGCAGAAGGGGCTGACATTGTTGCAATTGGCCGGCCTGTAATCTATGGTTTAGCATTAGGTGGTAGTATCGGTGTTAAGAACGTCTTTGAATATTTACAAAAGGAATTAGAATTAGTGATGCAACTTGCTGGTACGCATAACATAGATGAAGTGAAAGCAACGCAGCTAGTAGATAATCACTACGGTAATTAATTTCTGAAAATCGCTTGGGATTACCTTGACTTTAAAACTTAAACCGAGTATACTTATTTTCGTTGAGAAATAAAGCAGAAGTTCCCGCTTCTCGCCTTAGTAGACACTTGATGTCTCTGGGCTGATAGTTTCTAATTCGGACGAATTAAGTTATCGAATAGCGGGCCTTTCTGTTGAAAGGGCCGTTTTTTGGTGCTTAGCTGCATTTTCTCTCTAAATTTCATGGAGGTGAAGAGTCATAGCAAAAGATTTGATGGTTAACGATGGTATTCGTGCACGAGAATTACGTTTGATTGCTCAAGATGGCGAACAACTTGGTATCAAGAGTACACAGGACGCAATTGCCTTAGCTGAACAAGCTAATATGGATGTTGTCTTGGTTTCACCAAACGCAAAACCACCCGTTGCTCGTATTATGGACTATGGTAAGTACCGTTTCGAGCTTCAAAAGAAACAACGTGATGCTCGTAAGAAGCAGAAAACCATTAGCCTCAAAGAGGTTCGTCTTAGTCCCACAATTGAACAAAATGACTTTAATACAAAGTTGAACAATGCGCGTAAATTCCTTAGCAAAGGCGATAAAGTAAAAGCTTCTATTCGTTTTAAAGGTCGAGCAATTACGCATAAAGAAATTGGTCAACGTGTATTAGAAAGACTTGCTAAAGAAACAGAGGACATCGCTAAAGTTACAGCACGTCCTAAAATGGATGGCCGTAGCATGTTCTTAATGTTAGAACCGCTTAAGGACCAAAAATAAAAATCTGTTTCTGATTTATTAGGAGGAAATATCATGCCAAAATTTAAGACACACCGTGCTTCAGCAAAACGTTTTAAACGTACAGGTAATGGCGGCCTAAAACGCAGCCACGCCTACACAAGTCACCGTTTCCACGGTAAGACTAAGAAACAACGTCGTCAATTAAGAAAATCTGGAATGGTTTCAAATAGCGATATGAGACGTATCCGTCAAATGTTATCAGGCCTTAAATAAGCCATAGCATTTTCGGATTCAAGTAAAAATTAGATCACTACAACAACGCTTTGACGTTGTTTGTTATTCAAGGAGGAAATTCTTATGCCACGTGTTAAAGGTGGAACAGTGACGCGCAAACGTCGTAAAAAGATTTTAAAATTAGCCAAGGGTTATCGCGGCGCTAAACATTTATTATTCAAATCAGCAAATACTCAAGTAATGGTTTCATACCGTTATGCATTCCGTGATCGTCGTCAACGTAAACGTGACTTCCGTAAGTTATGGATTGCTCGTATTAACGCTGCTGCTCGTATGAACGACATGTCATACAGCCAATTAATGCACGGTTTAAGAGTCGCTGAAATCGACATGAACCGTAAGATGTTAGCTGACTTAGCTGTTAACGACGCTGCTGCATTCACATCAGTTGTTGAAGCTGCTAAAGCTGCATTAAACAAATAATTAATAAGACCAAAAAAGAGTCTGGGACAAAACTTCGTTTTGTTCGAGACTCTTTCTTTATAAATTGCATTATTTTTAATGAGAAACGATGATTTTACCTGGTGCATGGTGACTTTCTAATAGTTGATGACCTTCGATAACCCCTTCAAGTGTGAATGGTAATTCTTCAAGGACTGTGACGTGCAATAGCCCTTGATCAACGAGCTCACTTAAATCTTGTAGCGCGGTTAAATCAGGATAGTCACGGCGAGGATAGACAGATTGATAAGTGACACCAGCCACTTGTTCTGCTTCACTTGGCAGGATAGTTGTACTTGTAAAGAAACCATCCGGTTGGACAAGTTCATTCAATAATTCAGTCGATTTTGGATCGCGACTGAGATTGACAGCAATCTTGGCTGTTTGTTTAAAATGACTTAAATCGCCTGGTTGATCATAGGCGATTGTTTCTTGAACGCCGAATGATCGTAAATAATCAAGGTTTGAACTGTGGGCAATGGCAATGACGTTTAAATGAGCAGCTAAGCTGAGTTGGGTAAGTAAACTACCAACAGCACCGCTAGCGCCCATGATAGCAATTGTGTCACCATGTTTAAAGTTCGTAAAGTGCATTAACGTATTATAAGCGGTAATACCGGCACTTGCGAGACCAGCAGCTTCAGCAATGCTGAGACTGGCTGGTTTACGGATAATTTTACTGGTTGAAGCTGTGACAAATTCGCTGTAACCGCCGAGTGGGCGATGATTAATAACCAGTTCGCCAATGCGATAATCGCTGACTTCTGCGCCAAGCATCACAATTTCACCAACCACATCTGTCCCAGGGACGATGGGCATTGGTAAAGGACGTACTGTTTGTTGTGAACCGGTTCTAAGGGCAACATCGTAAGGGTTAAGCCCAAACGCAAGTACTTTGATCAGGACTTGATTTGCCTTTGGCACTGGCTGTGACTGGTTCAATGTTTCAAAAACATCTGGTCCGCCAAAATGATTAAACCCAAATTTTTCCATAACAACACATCCTTTCAATTTCTTTAAACGTACCAGAAAAGCGCTTAAATGTCGATTAGTTTGACTTAGATTGTGAGGAAAATCATTAAAAATTCGAAGGGTAATTAGAATGGACAAATAATTAACCTCGTAAAGGTGCAATTTACTGCTAAATAACCTATAATTAATCAGTGACTAGATTAAAGGAGACAAATGCATGCTAAAGAATTTTAAGCCAACTTGGATGGTTAATGCAATCTACGATTTAACACCAGAACAACTCAAGGCACAAGGCATTAAAGCCGTTTTAACGGATCTTGATAACACCTTAATTGCTTGGAATAATCCGAACGGCACACCGCAACTCAAAGAATGGTTAGCGCAAATGCAAGCCGCTGAGATTACGGTTATGGTGGTTTCAAATAATAATCAGCAACGGGTCCAACGCGCATTGGCCGAATTACAATTACCTTTTATCGCCAGAGCCAATAAACCATTGGCAACGGGGATTGTGAAAGCTAAGAAGCAACTCGGTCTATCACGTCACGAAGTGGTCATGGTTGGGGATCAATTGATTACCGATATGCACGCGGGTAACGTTGCCGGTGTCCGGACAATTCTAGTGAAACCGATTATTGATAGTGACGCTTGGAATACTTCTATTAATCGTTTTTTTGAAAAATATATTATGCAACAACTACTAAAAAAACACGCAGATTTAACTTGGCGGGAGGATTTAAATGACTGAAGAACAACAACAGACTGAAGAAGCACTATTTTGTATTGGTTGCGGTGCTCAGATTCAAACGACTGATAAGGAAGCACTAGGCTATACTCCTAATTCAGCCCTAAAAAAAGGGTTGGAAACGGGGCAGCTTTATTGCCAACGCTGTTTCAGATTACGCCACTATAATGAAATCAGTGATATCAAGTTAAACGATGATGACTTTTTAGCATTACTCAACCAAATCGGTGATAGTGATGCTTTAATTGTTAACGTTGTGGATATCTTTGACTTTAACGGGAGCTTGATTCCTGGATTACACCGGTTTATCGGTGATAACCCAGTAATCTTAGTCGGTAATAAGGTCGATATCTTACCAACTGCCCTCAATCCTAATCGCGTTATCAATTGGATTCAAAAAGAAGCAAAGGAACATGGCTTACATCCAATTGAAACGATGTTGGTCAGCGCTAAAAAAGGGAACTCAGTCGATGACTTACTAGCAGTCATCGAACGGGAACGAAAAGGGCGCGACGTCTATGTGGTGGGGGTAACTAACGTTGGTAAATCAACCTTAATTAATCGCATCATCAAACAGACTGGAATTTTGGATAACGATGTGATTACGACGTCACAATTCCCAGGAACAACATTGGATCGGATCGATATTCCATTATACGAAGATGACCATGCTTTAATTGACACGCCAGGGATTATTCATGCGCAACAAATGGCGCATTACTTACACGATAAGGATCTGCGCTTAATTGCCCCTCAAAAGCAAATTAAGCCTAAAGTTTATCAATTAAATGAACAACAAACATTGTTCTTAGGCGGCTTGGCACGTTTTGATTATCTTCAAGGGCCCCGCCACGGTTTTGTTGGTTACTTTGATAATGAACTTTACATCCATAGAACAAAATTAGAAAATGCGGATAATTTCTATGTTAGACAGTTAGGTGATTTATTACAGCCACCTCATCCAGAAGACTTAGCAGATTTTCCAGACTTACAACGTTATGAATTTTCAACAAAAGAAAAGAGTGATTTAGTCTTCGCCGGTTTAGGCTGGATTACATTACCAGAAAACGTGGTTGTCGCCGGTTATGCACCAAAAGGCGTTTCAGTGATGATCAGAAAAGCACTTATTTAGGTTAGCGAAGGGAGTAACGCGCGTGTTAACAGGTAAACAAAAGCACTATCTTAGAGGATTAGCGCAAACAACAAAACCATTATTCCAATTAGGTAAGAATGGTTTGTCAGAAGCTTATTTTGAACAAATCGAAGAAGCTATCGAAAAACGAGAATTAATCAAGATTAATTTATTGCAAACAACAGAGGTAACGGTTGATGAATTAGCCAACTTCTTGAAGCAACACGATAATCGGATTGAAATTGCCCAAAAAATTGGCCGCACATTAGTCATTTATAAGGCATCACGTAAAGAAAAATACCAAAAAATTTCAACGATTGTTACCAAGCTCGGACGTTAATAAGGCGGTGATGAGATGCAAAATGCAACATTAAAAAAAGTGCACGGTGTATCAGAGTCAAAACCGTCTGTCTTAGTTGTCGAAGATAAACAACGACAACAAGTCGGCATCATGGGGGGGACCTTTAATCCACCACATTTAGGTCATCTAATCATGGCTGAACAAGTGGGGACGCAATTAGGGTTGGATAAAGTTTTATTCATGCCGGATGCGACCCCGCCACATGTCGATACCAAAAAAACGTTACCCGCTAAACATCGTGTTGAAATGGTCAAACGGGCGATTGCTGATAATCCACTTTTTGAATTATCAATGGTTGAAATCGAACGCGGTGGTGTCAGTTATACGTATGACACGATTGTAGCGTTAAAGAAACAATACCCCAATACGGATTTTTATTTTATCATTGGTGGCGATATGGTTGATTATTTACCGACTTGGCACCGGATTGATGATTTAGTGCAACTTGTGCAGTTTGTCGGTATTCAACGCACAGGCTACAGTCGCCAGACGCCTTATCCCGTGTTGTGGGTTGATGCACCACTTGTCGATATTAGTTCAACTCAGATTCGCAATAAGGTGCAACAGGGTTGTTCAATTCGCTACTTGGTACCGACTAAAGTAGCGGATTATATTGAGGAAGAAGGGTTATACCGTGAGTGATTTTACTTACCAAGAAAATATTGTGCCGTATACACGCGCAGAACTAGCGCAAAAAGTGGCTGCCAATCTATCTGAGAGCCGGTTTCAACATTGTTTACGCGTTGAAGAGACTGCGATTAAGCTCGCTGAGCTTAATCATGCCGATGTTGAACGGGCAGCGATTGCTGGTTTGGTGCATGATTATGCCAAGCAATTACCAGATGAAGTCTTTATTGAAGCGATTCATGAAGCTGGCTTTGATCCGGAATTGTTACAATACGGTAATGCAATTTGGCACGGTGTTGTTGGTGCTTACTTCATCGAACGCGATTTAGGCATTCACGACGAAACCATTTTAAACGCGGTGCGTCGCCACACCATTGGTGCTCCAGAGATGACAGTTATCGACCAAATCTTATTTGTCGCTGACTTCATCGAACCGGGCCGTGATTTTCCAGGTGTAGTGCAAGCGCGGGAAACTGCCTTTGCTGATTTAGCGGCTGGCGTACGGTTTGAAATTTTAAATACGTTGACCTTTTTAATTGAAGGGCAAAAGAAGATTTATCCTAAAACAATTGACACATACAATGCTTGGGTGCCAACTCAAGCCCATTAAAGGAGAACATTAGTGAAAAGTTTAGACTTATTAAAAATTGCTGTTAAAGCAGCAGACGGTAAAAGAGCAGAAGATATTGTGGCATTAAACATGGAAGGGATCAGTTTATTAGCTGATTATTTCGTGATGATGACTGGTTCTTCAGAACGTCAATTAGATGCCATTGTGGACGCTATTGAAGATGCTGAAGAAGAAGCTGGTTTAATGGTTAAGAAAATTGAAGGTAAAAAAGGTTCACGTTGGATCTTAATGGATTTTGGCGACCTCGTCATCAACGTCTTCATGCCAGAAGAACGTGCATTATACAACCTTGAAAAACTATGGGATGAAGCACCAATGGTTGATGTTTCAGAATGGTTAACAGAAGAATGATTTACCAAAGTTTCGCAACGGTCTATGACCGCTTAATGGATCATGAATTATATGGCCAATGGCGCGATTACACATTACAAACGTTGCAAAATCAACACCGCGTTTTAGAGCTCGCTTGTGGGGCTGGGGATTTAGCCATCCTTTTAAAACAAGCCGGGTTGGACGTTGTTGGCTTGGACCTTTCAACCGAAATGTTGACTATTGCGTCTGAAAAAGCGACTGAAGCCGGCGTGAGTTTTCCATTATTGCAAGGCGACATGTTAGACCTTAGCGAGGTGGGCACATTTGATGCGATCACTTGTTTTGACGATTCAATCTGCTACATGCAAGATTTGGATCAGGTCCAACAAGTCTTTAAACAGGTTTATCAACAACTGGCAGAGGGCGGTCAATTCCTATTTGATGCGCATTCACTCTATCAAATGGACGTTTTATTCCCCGGTTTCATGTATAATGACCGAACCGAAGAGACGGCCTTTATGTGGACGAGTTATGAAGGCGAAGTGCCGCATTCAGTTGAACATGATTTAACCTTCTTCGTTTGGGACGAACAACTTGGTGGTTACCAAGAATTAAACGAATTACATCATGAACGGACGTATCCAATGGCCGACTTTGTAGCGGCTTTAGAAACGGTCGGCTTTAAACAAATTAAAGTCAGCGCTGATTTTGGCCAAGAAGCGGTTCAAGATGACAGTGTTCGTTGGTTCTTCAGCGCGGTTAAATAGAGGTTAGGATGAGAATTACAGGAATTATTGCGGAGTACAATCCGCTACATAATGGGCATATCTATCAACTTCAACAAGCGCGCCAGCAATCCCAAGCGGATTTAGTGATTGTCTGCATGAGCGGGAATTACGTTCAGCGCGGGCAAGCAGCGCTTTTGGACAAGTGGACGCGGGCTGAATTAGCGTTGCAAAATGGGGCGGATATGGTGGTCGAATTGCCATTTGTGAGTGCGGTGCAACCAGCAGATCGTTTTGCCACGGGGGCGGTGCAACTGCTAGCAGCGCTTGGCTGTCAGACGATTGCCTTTGGCAGTGAACAACCGACATTTGATTATCAACAAGCGGGGCAGCAGATTATCGACTTACCTGAGCAATCTGCTGCTTTTGTTGACTATCAAAAAACGTACGCAACACAGCTGAACGAGTTCTATCAGGAACAGTTATCCTTGCAGATTGATCAACCAAACCATCTATTAGGGATTAGTTACGCCGTCGCTAATGCACGGCTAGCGCAACCATTAAACTTATTGGCTATCAAGCGAGAACAAGCACAACATGGTGATCAGACCATTTCAACGGCACCGTACGCAAGTGCGAGTGCGATTCGCCAGGTTGTGACGCAAGGCACCGCTTTAGCAGCCTTACAACACGTTGTACCAGCCGGAACGCTAGCAGCCTTAGCGGATAGTACGCTTCTTACAGAAGACCAACTATGGCCACTCTTAAAATACCGCATCGAGAGTCTGTCGCTGGCACAATTACGGCAGGTCTACCAGATGTCAGAAGGTTTGGAATACCGTTTCAAAAAGGTGATTCATAAAGCCAATAGTTACACCGAGTTATTACAAGCTCTAAAAACAAAACGATACACGTATGCCCGACTTCAACGGGTTTGCCTATATGTTTTATTAAACATTCAACCAGCGGATATTCAACAGGGACTTCAACGGCCCTATATTCGTTTGTTGGGCTTTAACGAGATTGGGCAGCAACACTTACACCAGTTGAAGAAGACGACTGAGCTTCCCATTATCAGTAAGGTTTCCGCCAAAATGGGGGCCGAAACTGGTTTATTGGGCTTAGAAGTCCGTGTCGATCGCTTGCGTGAACAATTTGGCTGGCAGTCGCAAAACTTTGCCAGACAACCGATTTTTTATCATGGAAAGGATGAAGCGCATTGTTAAAATGGTCAGTACAAGCATTACAAAAGCATCGTGAACACCCGCTTGCTTTTGAAGAAACAGTTGATTTAGAAAAGCAACTCCACGAAAGAGAAAATGATGTTTTGGCAGCCACGCCGTTTGTCATCAGTGGTCAATTAACCGTTGATCGCCGGGCCATCATTGCTGACTTACACGTGGTTGGGCAATTAACGGTGCCATCAACCCGAAGCTTGAATCCAGTGGCCCTCCCACTTGATTTTACGTTCACTGAAATTTATGTGGACCCAACGGATGAAGAATTATCACGTTTCCCTGATGAGGACATGTTATTCCCATTAGAAGGTGAAATGTTAGATATGCAAGTGGCGGTTGAAGATCATATCCTATTGCACATTCCCAGTCATATTTTGACACCGGAAGAAGAAAATGAAGATGTGATGCCAACTGGTCAAGCTTGGTCAGTAATCTCTGAAGAAGAATACGCGAAGCAACAAGCAGAAGAGGCCGAGGCACCTAATCCAGAATTAGCTAAGCTCAAAGCATTGTTAGAAGCACAAGAAAACGACGCCGATTAAGACGGGCGTCTTTTTTTGCACTTATTTATAAAATGGACCGGCCCAAATGGATTAAAATGCTTTTCTTTAGTGAACAATTCTGCTAACATAATCAGAGTAAGTGTATTAAGCAATTTGAGAAGATAATACACCATTAAATTAGAACTTATTAGGAGGCCTTTTACATGAGTCAACCACAAATCGGTGTTATCGGGATGGCAGTTATGGGCAAGAACTTAGCATTGAATATTGAAAGCCGCGGTTATACAGTTGCCATTTATAACCGGACTGGTGCTAAGACAGAAGCTGTGATGCAAGATCATAGTGAAAAGAAATTAGTCGCAAGTTACACAATCGAAGACTTCGTTAAATCATTAGAAAAACCACGTCGGATTATCTTGATGGTTAAAGCTGGTGCTGGTACAGATGCCGTCATCAACGAATTATTACCTTTATTAGATAAAGGTGATATTTTAATTGATGGTGGGAACACCTTCTTCGGCGATACAATTCGGCGCAATGCCGAATTAGACAAATCAGGGATTAACTTTATTGGTATGGGTGTTTCCGGTGGCGAATTAGGTGCCTTAGAAGGTCCTTCAATGATGCCAGGTGGCCAAAAAGAAGCTTATGATTTAGTGGCCCCTATTTTGGAACAAATGTCAGCTAAAGCTGAAGACGGCCAACCATGTGTCACATACATCGGCCCTAACGGTGCTGGTCACTATGTCAAAATGGTCCACAATGGGATTGAATATGGCGACATGGAGTTAATCTCAGAAAGTTATAACTTGTTAAGAAACGTTGTTGGTTTATCTGTTGAAGAAATCGCTGATGTCTTCAAAGAATGGAACCACGGCGAATTAGACAGTTACTTGATGGAAATCACAGCTGACATCTTGACCCGTAAAGACGATTTAGGCACAGACAAGCCAATCGTAGACGTTATTTTAGATGCTGCTGGTAACAAAGGGACTGGTAAGTGGAGTTCACAAAGCGCCCTTGAATTGGGTGTGCCACAATCATTGATTACAGAATCAGTTTACGCCCGTTATATCTCAGCAATGAAGGACGAACGGGTAGCTGCAAGCAAGATTTTACCTGCCCCAACAGTTGCTAAGTTAACTGAAGACAAGAAAGAATTGATCGAAAAAATTCGTCAAGCACTTTATTTCAGTAAGATCATGAGTTACGCACAAGGTTTCGAACAAATGCGGGTGGCTTCAGATCAATATGACTGGTCATTAAACTACGGCGAAATCGCTAAAATCTGGCGTGCCGGCTGTATCATTCGTGCCCGTTTCTTACAAAAGATTACGGATGCTTTTGATAAGAAAGCTGACTTAAATAACTTATTATTGGATGATTACTTCTTAGATATTACGAAGAAGTATCAAGGTGCTGTTCGGGATATTGCGGCATTGGCAATCCAACAAGGTGTGCCTGCTCCTGGTTTAACCGCTGCTATCACATACTTTGATTCATATCGTTCAGAAGTATTGCCAGCTAACTTAATCCAAGCACAACGCGATTACTTTGGTGCTCATACTTACGAACGGACAGACCGCGAAGGTATCTTCCATTATACATGGTACAAAGAACAATAATTTTTAATCGAATCTAAAGAATCCAGACGAAAGCCTCATTTTCGTCTGGATTTTTTTGAGGCGTTACCAATTGCGTTATTGTGGTGCTTAAATAATCAGGGGGACGTGCTTTGCAGCGAGATTTGTTAGTTATTTATGAGGAACTATGCTAAAATGAATGAGTAAGTGGCTACTACTGACGAGTTGATTCTTAGAGAATTCTTATCTACGAAGAACGTTCAGCGTGGACATTAAATTTCTTTTTTAGGGAGTGACTAAATGAGTCGCATATTAATTATTGAAGATGAGAAAAATTTAGCCCGGTTTGTTGAGCTTGAATTAAAGCACGAAGGCTATGAGACCGAAGTACATTTCAATGGGCGTACTGGTTTAGAAGCTGCTTTAAACGAAGACTGGGATTCAATTTTATTGGATCTAATGTTACCTGAATTAAATGGGTTAGAAGTTTGCCGACGGGTTCGACAAGTTAAAAATACACCGATTATCATGATGACAGCGCGCGATTCCGTTATTGATCGGGTATCAGGGCTTGATCATGGTGCTGACGATTATATCGTTAAGCCATTTGCGATTGAAGAACTTTTAGCCCGGCTACGCGCTTTATTACGCCGGATTGATATTGAGGGTGAACATAATGCTGCCAAACAAACAACGGTGACTTATCGCGATTTAACAGTCGAAAAAGAAAATCGTATCGTTCGCCGTGGCGATGATATTATTGAATTAACGAAACGTGAATACGAATTACTATTAACCTTAATGGAAAACGTTAACGTGGTCTTAGCGCGGGATGTCTTGTTAAGCAAGGTCTGGGGTTATGATTCCGACGTTGAAACAAACGTGGTCGATGTTTATATTCGTTATTTGCGGAATAAAATCGATCGAACGGGCGAACAAAGCTATATTCAAACCGTTCGGGGAACTGGATATGTGATGCGCTCGTGATAACAAATGACTTAGAGACACCCAGTGAAAATAATAATAAGGGTCGTAAAATATCGTTAAAGGTGAAATGGGCAGCTGCAGTTGGGTTGGCCATTTTTATCACCTTTGCGATTTTTTCAATTGTGATTTTCAGTAGTATTTCGAACATTTTATTGCATAAGGAAGTCGATAATGTTCACGATACAGTGACTGTCATCCAACAACGTTTGGGGCGCCCGGAAAAGACGCTAACATCAGAATTTGTTGCTGAACAATTAGATCCAGCCCCTAGAGATTCTAAAGCAATTTATCAAGATTCGGTTTTAATGCGTTTGGCACAGCAGGATACGACGGTTAAAGTTTACGATCAAAATCGGCAAGGGTTATTCGCCTCACGTGGTCGAGCCACCTCTTTTCCAAAGCAAGACACCGATGTCTTAAAGCGGGAGCATATTTTTGGGAAGATTCATTTAATCGGGATTCGCCCCATTAAGACTGCTAACACGAATCGCACCATCGGTTATGTTGAAGTGACTAATAATCTAAGGGATTATAATCATGCGATGCTGGAATTGCGGATCGTTCTGGTGGTTGTTGTGTTATTTGCAATGTTGTTTAGTGCTGTAATTGGTTACTTATTAGCCAATCGTTTCTTGCAGCCGATTGAGGCAATGAAGCAGACGATTGAAGCTATTAATGTTGAACCAAATTCGAATGTGCGGATTCCGGAAACTAGGCGGAGTCAAGATGAACTTTCGGACCTGGTCATTGCGTTTAATGAAATGTTAAATCGGATTCAGCATTACTTTGAACAACAAGATCAATTTGTGAGCGATGTCTCGCATGAATTACGGACCCCGGTTGCGATCATTGAAGGTCACCTCCAATTATTGAATCGGTGGGGCAAAGATGATCCGGAAGTCTTGTCGGAATCTTTAGCAGCTTCTTTGCAAGAAATTTTACGGATGAAGAACTTGATTCAAGAGATGTTAGATTTAACGCGGGCTGATCAGGCGGTGACACAAGGCACTACTGAGGTGACGGATGTTGGGAAAGTCGTTTTACAAAATTATCATAATTTTGAGATGCTCTATCCTGAATTTACGTTTATTTTAGATGATGATTTGCATGGTCAAGCTTTAGTCAATATTAACCGGAACCACCTTGAGCAAATCATGATTATTCTATTGGATAACGCGATTAAATATTCAACGACGCGCAAGGAAATTCATATCGCGGTGGCTAACGATGAACGTTATGCGCAAGTTGCTGTCCAAGATTTTGGTGAAGGGATTTCGGAAGAAGATAAGAAAAAGGTTTTCCACCGGTTCTACCGGGTTGATAAGGCTCGGAGTCGGGAAAAAGGCGGTAATGGGTTAGGATTAGCCATTGCCCAACAATTAGTTGAAGGCTACGATGGTAATGTCTCACTTGAAAGTAGTGTCGGACATGGGTCGGTCTTCCGGATTGAATTACCACTCGTTAGAGAAACAAAGGCCGCACCAGAAGAAGATACTGATTAAAAAAAGAGTGCGTTTCAGGCGGTTATTTTGTAGCTAACTGCAACAATATGCCCGAAAAAGCACGATTAACAAAAAGAGTGTGTTGTCAGTGGTTAGCTTTTGAGCACTTGCAGAACTTGGCGAATTGGTGATAAAATCACCGGTTTGATAAGTTTAGCAAAGCACAGAAAGTTACTGACAAAAGCACGTTTAAACCATCAATATTCGGATATCAAAAAGAGGCTCAGACAAAATTATTTTGTCTGAGCCTCTTTTAGTATTTCTAATTATGCTTGTGGTTTGTGGCGTTGTTTGCCTGAGTTACGTTTGCCTGTTTCAGAAGGCGTCGTTGCCTTATTGGTGTGCGTGGTTTCTGGTGTTACAGGTGTTTCAGTTGCTTTAGCAGCTGCTTTTTTGGTGAACATGTCTTTTGTGACGACTGTGACGATTGGTTTTTCTTTGATTTCTTGATCAATACGTTTTTTAACACGGGGCATGATGATGAAGGTTGTGATCATTTGTTGAATAATCATAATCATCCCGCCGGCAAGGAAGTAAAGTGCTAACCCAGCTGGTGCGAATAACGAAATGAAGAATGTAATCGCAGGACTCATAAGGACGGTTGTTTGCATTTGTTTCTTTTGTTCAGCGGGCATCCCAACTAGTGAGAGGGCGCTTTGACCAACGTAAAAGAGGGTCGCAATAATGGTGATAATGATATTGGGTTGACCTAAGCCAATCCCGAAGAAATGACTACTTGAAATTTCGGGTGAGTATTGAATCGCTTGGTATAAACCAGAGAAGATTGGTAATTGAATTAATAAGGTTAAACAGCCAAGGCTAGGCATCATACTTGAATCATTTTCCTTATAAACCTTCATCATTAATTGGCTTAATTCGGCTTTTTCTTCAGGTGTTGTGGCAACCTTTTGTTGTGCTTGAACGATATCTAATTGTGGTTTCAAACGACGCGTTTTTTCTTGTTGCGCAGTCATTTTATTTGATTGGTTAAGCATTAATGGGAGTAAAATCATCCGCACCACGAAGGTGATGATGATGATCGCCCAGCCGTAACCATTGATGCCGCCGAAGAAATCAGCGATGCGTTCCATAATATGTTGTAATGGGACGGCGATGTATTTATAGGATGAACCATAGATGAAGCCAGTTGGGACTTTAGGATGGCTACTCATTTTTTGTGGCATACAGCCGGATAGAAATAATGTAACGGTCATTGCTAGCATCGCAAGTGTTGCGAAGCGTTTTGAATTTTTCATAAATTTAGCCCTTTCAAGATAAGTTTCAATAAGTGTAACTATACTGTAAGGGGCAACGTTTTTCAACCGACAACTGAAAATTTATGACACGCTGACACATCTTGCAAGGGTGTTTGAACAACACGATCAACGCGCCCACTAGGGGTCGGAGACGCTTTAACGGCGCCAATGAACTGTTCCAAAATGGCATCGGGGCCCATTGCGATAATTTTGACAGAACCATCGGGTTGGTTAGAGACGGTGCCAGTAATCCCTAATCGATCGGCCACCAGTTTAGTTGTCCAGCGGAAGCCGACACCTTGAACCCGGCCAAATACATCTAATTGGACTGCTTTTTGCATATTAATCACCTCTAGTCCATTGTAATCGCTTGGCGGTGATTTGGCGATTAAAAAGCAAGGCGTTGGCCCCATAGAATTTACAGGCCAAGTCGCGTATAATAGAAAGTACTAAATAGACTGGAGCACAACATGGAATACATTCAATCGAACCAAAATACTAAGATTAAAGCGGCTAAGAAATTAACCGTCAAGAAAAACCAACGTAAAGAAAATACTTATTTATTAGAAGGCTGGCATTTAGTGCAAGAAGCCATCCAAAATAAAGCAGTGATTCGCCAAGTCTTTGCCACCGAAAAATACGTTGATGAACGCGCCTTACGTGGTTTATATGATGATACTTTTGAAATCGCACCGGAAGTAGCCCAACACCTTAGCGAAACAAAAGCGCCACAAGGGATTTTTGCCGTTGTTGAAATGTCAGAAACACCAATGCCTGAAAAATTAACGGGTCGTTACTTATTATTAGACGCCGTTCAAGATCCTGGTAATATCGGCACGATGATTCGGACTGCAGATGCTGCTGGCTTTGCCGGTGTGGTTTTAGGGAATGGGAGTGTTGATCTATACAATCCTAAATTATTGCGGTCAATGCAAGGCAGTCACTTCCATTTACCAATCTATCAAGGTAACTTAATGGACTGGATGAAGAAATTCAACTCACAAGACGTACCGGTATATGGAACAGAATTAAACCCCGAAGCCATCAGTTATCAAGATGTGCCTAAGACCGCCGATATGGCTTTGATTTTAGGTAATGAAGGAAACGGTGTTGCCAAAGATGTCTTAGCAGCTACGACCCAAAACCTTTACATTCCAATTCCTGGGAATGCAGAATCATTAAACGTTGCAGTTGCTGCCGGGATTTTAATGTTTAAATTGATTGAAGGCTAATTCTTAAGTTTTCTTAATGAAGCGTTTTTTTTGAAGCAAATGACTTCTTTTTTAATCAAAAAGCTGTTATTCTTGTGGCAGAATTTGAATTTGAATTTAAATCAGTCAGGAGTCTTTGAATGAACGCAACAGCTAAGTGGTATCAAGATGCAGATTATATGGCACTGATCGCCGATTTGTTAGAAAAAGAAGAAGTTCAAAAATTAGCAAATTACACACAGCATCATCATTCGGATCGTTTAGAACATTCACTCAGTGTTTCTTATCGAAGCTACGAGCTTGCCAAGAAATGGCATCTTAACGTCCGCTCAGTTGCCCGCGCAGGCTTATTACATGATTTGTTCTATTACGATTGGCGCGATACGAAGTTTGATCTGGGGACCCATGCTTATGTGCACCCACGGATTGCTCTTCGGAACGCTGAGAAGTTAACTGAATTGTCACCAATGGAAAAAGATATTATTGTTAAACATATGTGGGGCGCAACTGTCAGCCATCCTAAATATCGTGAGAGTTATATCGTTTCATTAGTTGATGATTATTGTGCGATTACTGAATTTTGTTCGCCACTGTGGTCAAAATTCAAACAAAAAGTACGCCATCAATCAGCGGCCACACAAACCAACAAATAAAAGATGCCCCAATCCTCAAGGTTGCTTTTTGCAACCTTTTTGAGTACACTTATTAATAATAAGTGTGAGGTGAGTAATGATGAGTATTGTAAAAGAAAATGCTAATTCTGACTGTCAAGAGACCTTCCAACTCTGTCCTAAATTTGAAAAAACATTCTCAATTTTAGGCAAGAAGTGGAATGGTCTGATCATTGATGTATTATTAGAAGGGGGCGCACAGCGCTTCAAGCATTTGGTTCATAGTGTGCCCAAGTGCAGTGATCGTGTGTTAGTTGAACGCTTGAAAGAATTAGAGCAAGCGGGCATCGTTGCTCGCATAACGAGTGCTGATTCATCGTTGATTGAATATCAACTAACTGAAAAAGGCGAATCGCTAGCACCTGTTATGGATGCGGTCCATAATTGGTCTGACCAATGGTGCGATACGAACGACTAGTTGCTTAATCATTGAATTTACGCTAAAATAAAGTTTATAGACAAAGATGAAAAAGAGTAACCTAACAACCAACTTTCAGGGAGAATAATCATAGACTGTAAGTTATTCAGTTGAGTTTAGGTGAAGTTCACTTTCAGAGTTGACCGTTGAGTCCGGTATTGCCCGTTATGCAAACTTGAGTGTATGACTAGGTCATAAACTAGGGTGGTACCGCGAAGCTTCGTCCCTTTTGAGGACGGGGCTTTTTTTGTTGGCAAAAATAAGGAGGAAATCAAATGTCATTGAAGGAACAGTTGGAACACTTGCAACAAAAGAGTTTGCAAGATATCCAAAAAGTTGTTGATTTAGATGCATTGAATCAGATTCGAGTAGAAGTACTTGGCAAGAAAGGGCCAATTACGGAGGTCTTGCGTGGTATGCGGGACTTAAGTAACGAAGAACGGCCTAAAGTAGGGGCTTTTGCTAACGAAATTAAGAGTGATTTAGCCCAAGCAATTGAAGCGCGCAAAGCAGAATTAGAAGCTAAAAAAGAAGCTGCTCAATTAGCGCACGAAACAATCGACGTCACTTTACCAGGACAACCTGTTAAAAAGGGCACACCGCATGTTTTAACCCAAGTGATTGATGATTTAGAAGATTTATTCATCGGGATGGGCTATCAAGTCGTTGCCGGGTTTGAAGTGGAAGATGAAAAACACAACTTTGAAATGTTAAACATGCCTGCTGATCATCCGGCACGGGATATGCAAGATACCTTCTACATCACAAAAGACACGTTGATGCGGACCCATATGTCACCTAACGAAGCACGCGATCTTGAAAGCCACGACTTTGCTAATGGCCCCATCAAGATGATTAGCCCCGGTCGTGTTTACCGTCGTGATACCGATGACGCCACGCATTCACATCAATTCTACCAAATGGAAGGCCAAGTGATTGATAAGAACATTACGATGGCTGACTTAAAAGGGACCTTAGAATACACAATCCACCATATTTTTGGTGAAGATCGTGATTTACGTTTCCGGCCAAGTTACTTCCCATTCACGGAACCTTCTGTCGAAGTCGATATCTCATGTTTCCGTTGTAATGGCGAAGGCTGCAGTGTCTGCAAACAAACTGGTTGGATTGAAGTCTTGGGTGCAGGGATGACGCATCCAAACGTTTTAAAAGCCGGCGGTGTTGATCCAGAAGTTTACGGTGGTTTTGCTTTTGGACTTGGAATCGATCGGTTTGCAATGTTGAAATATGGTGTGGATGATATTCGGAACTTCTATTTAAACGATGTCCGATTCTTAAATCAATTCACACAGGAGGTTTAAGCAATGAAAGTATCTTATAACTGGTTAAAAGACTATTTAGATTTAACAACAGCGCCAGAAGCACTCGCAGAAAAAATTACCCGGACAGGGATTGAAGTCGCAGATGTTGCGCAAATGAGTGCGGGCTTGAAAAAAATTGTTGTGGGACACGTTTTAAGTTGCGAACCACATCCTGATTCAGATCATTTACATGTTTGTGAAGTTGATGTTGGTGAAGAAGAGCCCTTCCAAATTGTCTGTGGTGCGCCTAATGTGGCCGCTGGGCAATATGTGATTGTGGCCTTACCTAACTCACGAATTGCAGATAACGTGAAGATTAAAAAAGGCAAGATGCGCGGCGTTGTTTCAATGGGCATGATCTGTGGCCTACAAGAAATTGGTTTTGCCGATAGCGTTGTGCCTAAAGAATATGTCGATGGGATCTTTGTTTTCCCAGAAGCAATTGCACCGGGGACTGACGTTTATGAAGCACTTGGGATGACTGATTACATTATCGATCTTGATTTAACGGCTAACCGAGCCGATGCGCTTGGAATTCACGGGGTGGCTCATGAAGTAGCAGCGATTGAATCATTGACACCTCATTTTGAAGACGTAGCTATTTCAGAAAGTGATGTTCAAACAAAAGATCAACTCAGTGCACAAGTGGCTGATGAACAGTTAGCGCCTAGTTATCACCTCCGGATGTTACAAAACGTGACGGTCCAACCAAGTCCATTGTGGTTACAAACTCGTCTTTGGAATGCTGGTATTCGCCCCATCAATAACCTTGTTGATGTGACAAACTACATGATGCTAACGTATGGTCAACCATTACACGCTTTTGATGCCGATACTTTAACTGGCGATCATAAGCAAATTGAAGTTCGTTTAGCTAAAACAGGTGAAAAATTAACGACCCTTGATGAAGCAGAACATGATTTAACC
The DNA here is from genome assembly GCA_002953655.1 of Latilactobacillus sakei. Lineage (NCBI taxonomy): Bacteria > Bacillati > Bacillota > Bacilli > Lactobacillales > Lactobacillaceae > Latilactobacillus > Latilactobacillus sakei. The sequence continues at coordinate 1,517,876 of CP025839.1, read as the reverse complement.
AATGAAGATATTGTCATCACAGATGGTAACCAACCAATCGCATTAGCGGGGGTCATGGGTGGTTTCAATTCAGAAATTACGGCTAATACTAAAAATGTGATTATCGAAGCTGCTATTTTTGCCCCAACCGCGGTTCGCAAGACGGCGCAACGCCATAACTTACGTTCAGATGCCTCATCACGTTTTGAAAAAGGTGTGAATGTCGCTGACGTTCAAGTGGCTTTAGATGCCGCTGCCGCTATGATGGCTGAATTAGGTGCTGGTCAAGTGACTGCGGGGGTCGTGAGCCCAACAAACTTGGCCCCACAACCTAAAGTGATTCAACTCGATTCAGCACGGGTCAACCGTGTATTAGGCACTGACATGAGTGTTCAAACGATGATTGATTTACTTGAACGGTTTGGTTTTGAAGTGGCTAATAATGCTGACCAATTGACGGTGACAATTCCTGCCCGTCGTTGGGATATTGAAATCCAAGCAGACGTCATTGAAGAAATCGCGCGTTTATACGGTTACGATAATTTACCAAGTACCTTGCCAACTGGTGACATGACAACTGGTGCTTTGACAACCGAACAAAAGGCGCTTCGCCGAACACGGCATACACTTGAAGGTGCTGGGTTAACGCAAGCGATTAGCTATGCTTTGACAACCGAAGAAAAAGCGGGTCAATTTACCTTGGCTGCTAAACAAACAGCAACCGTTCTTGATTGGCCAATGACCCAAGATCATGCTTATTTACGGATGAATCTCGTTACTGGCCTACTTGATGATGCGGCCTACAACGTGGCACGGAAACAAACGGACTTAGCATTGTACGAACAAGGCCGGGTCTTTTTACAACACGCTGATCAAGTGCGTCCCAATGAAGTCGAATACGTTGCTGGTTTAATGAGCGGTAATCGTCAAGTGAAATCATGGCAAGAAGCGGCAGCACCCGTTGATTTCTATACCATCAAGGGTGTCGTTGATACCTTGATGGCTAGCTATAACTTGCAAGCAGCAGTGGCCTACCAAGCAACTGATGCTTATCCAGAAATGCATCCAGGTCGGACTGCCGCTATTTATGTCGGTGAAACCTTCGTCGGGATTGTGGGCCAAATTCATCCTAAAATTGCGAAAGCCACACATTTAAAAGAAACTTATATTTTTGAATTAGATTTGGCTAAAATTTTAGAATTACAACGGCAAACAATCATTGCTAAACCAGCGCCTAAGTTCCCAGAAGTGACACGGGATATTGCCTTGCAAGTACCTGAAGCAATCACCAATGCTGATTTGGTCAACGCGATTAAAGAAAAAGGCGGCCGCTACCTTGTTTCAGTATCATTATTCGACGTTTATGCGGGTAGTCATATTGAAGCCGGTGAGAAATCAATGGCTTATACATTGACATATCTCAATGAGGACGCTACTTTAACAGAAGAAGAAGTTAACGCCGCTTTTGAAAAAGTTGTGGCCCACTTAGTCGCAACTTTCCAAGCGAAAGTCCGTTAATCTACGAATCGTTAATGCAATTTTTAAATAATTTGGTATAATGTTTTAAGGATTGTATTTAAAAGAGCAATTAGGAGGTCATCCTTTGAAGAATGCTGATCAAAAGGAGCCAGTTAATCAAAAAACGGCTGAAGAACGGCAATACGCTGAACGACGGGCTGAAAAAAAAGCGGCTAATAAAATTGTCTATTGGATTATCAGTATCCTGATAGCCTTAGTCATTATTATTGGTTTTATGGGGTATCGCTTTGTGCAATCATCGCTGAAACCTTATAATACAAATGCCAAACAAGAAATTACGGTTCAAATTCCTAACGGATCAACCAACAAGGAAATTGCCGCTATCTTACAAGATAAGCGACTCATTCGGAACGCATCGGTCTTTAATTATTATGTGAAGACGCATAACTTTACCGATTTCCAAGCAGGTTATCATGTTTTGAAACAATCAATGAGCTTAGATAAGATTATTGCCAACCTTCAAAAAGAAGGGACCCCAACGCGCCCACGGGATGCTAAAGGTAAGGTCTTAGTTAAAGAAGGGGTTACCCTCGAACAGATTGCAACCGCAGTCGGCAAAGAGACGAAATTCTCGAAAGCTGCTTTCATGAAGCAAGTTCAAGATAAGAAGTTCTTGGCAAGCCTCGAGAAGAAATACCCACAACTTTTATCATCAACGATGGCTAAGAAGGATGTTCGTTATCACTTAGAAGGTTATCTCTTCCCAGCAACGTATGAAGTCTATAAAGATAGCACGTTGAAAGAATTGATTACTGAAATGGTGAAAACAACTGATCAAAACTTACAACCATATTATGCAACAATGAAGAACAAGAAATTATCTGTTCAACAAACATTAACGTTGGCCTCATTAGTTGAACGTGAAGGGGTTACTGCAAGCGATCGTCAAAAGATTGCGGGGGTCTTCTTCAACCGTTTAGACATTGATATGCCAATCCAATCAGATATTTCGGTAATGTACGCATTGAATACGCATAAGACACATCTCTATAATAAAGATACTAAAGTCGACTCACCTTATAACCTCTATGTTCACTCAGGTTATGGGCCAGGACCATTTAACTCGCCAAGTTTACAATCTATAACGGCGGTCTTAAACCCAGCTGATCGTGATCAAGGTTATCTCTACTTTGTGGCTAACTTGAAGACGGGTAAGGTTTATTACTCGAAGACTTTCGAGCAACATACAGACACAACGAGCTCGATCGAAGATTAGTAATGTATCATAGAAGTCGACCTCAAGTGGGGTCGACTTCTGTCTGTCCAAAAAGAAGTTGAGAAAAAGGAGCGTCTAATGACGAGTCAAAAAAAAGCACCCATAATTATCGGCGTAACTGGTGGTTCAGGTAGTGGCAAAACCACTGTTAGCCAGGCAATCGCGCAAAAATTTGCAAACCATTCGGTGATGTTATTACCACAGGATGCGTACTATAAACATCAAGATGGTTCTTTTGAAGAACGCCAAGAAACTAACTATGATCATCCAGATGCATTTGATACTGATTTGTTGATTGAACAAGCAACGATGTTGAAAAATCATCAATCAATTGAACAACCTGTCTATGATTATAAAATCCATAACCGGACAGATGAAGTTGTCCATGTGGAACCACAAGATGTGATTATCTTGGAAGGTATTTTGGTATTAGCAGATGCCCGTTTACGCGATTTGATGGATATCAAAGTTTACGTTGATACAGATGACGATATTCGTTTATTGAGACGAATGAGTCGTGATATGGAGAGTCGGGGACGTTCATTTGACGATATTGTGATGCAATATCTCAAAACAGTTAAACCTATGTTCCATGAATTTATTGAACCCACAAAACGCTATGCAGATTTAATCGTACCCGAAGGCGGTAATAATCGGGTTGCGATTGATCTCTTGGTAACGAAGATTCAATCCATTCTAAATATGAATGATTAATAATTAAATAATGAGGTGACTACAATGGCACAAAAAAAATTCCCAATGACTGCAGAAGGTAAAGAAAGCCTAGCTAAAGAACTTGAAAACTTAAAAATGGTTAAACGACCAGAAGTAATCGATCGGATTAAGATTGCACGTAGTTTTGGTGATTTATCAGAAAACTCTGAATACGAATCTGCTAAGGATGAACAAAGCTCACTTGAAACACGAATCGTTGAAGTTGAAAATATGCTTCGTTTTGCTGAAGTGATTGATGTTGATAGTATCGCTATTGATGAAATTGCAGTTGGTAAAACAGTGAGCTTCACAGATGATGAAGACGGTGAAGAAGAAACTTATCAAATCGTCGGTGCTGCAGAATCTGATCCATTTAACGGTAAGATTTCAAATGACTCACCAATTGCCCAAGCACTAGTTGGCAAACATGTGGGGGACAAAGTCGTCGTTCAAACACCAGGCGGCGACATGCACGTAACCATTACGGAAGTTAAATAATAGTAGAGTGCGTCATTAAGCACGTTTCAAAAATAGTCTACTAGTAAAAAGGACCAGGACAAAATTAATTTGTCCTGGTCCTTTTTTTGTTAGCTGAACTTTTATAGTCAAAGCGTTTCAAACGCACTCTTTTTTTAACGTGCTTTTGTCAGTAACTTTCTGTGCTTTGCTAAACTTATCAAACCGGTGATTGCATCACCAATTCGCTAAGTTCTGCAAATGCTCAAAAGCTAACCACTGACAACGCACTCTTTTTATGTTAATCAGCCCCTAGACTGATTGGCGTTTAATGATTAAGCTAGTATAATGATTTTAAAGAGTTGAGAGGAGACCAAATTATGCCGTTTTTCTGGCGGATTTTTTTAATCGTAGAAGCAATCATTTTTGGGACCTTTATTTGGCAGATTATTACGTATCCGCCTTATTTAGTGTTTATCATTCTCGGGATTCTCGGGTTAGTCTGGGCCAATAAACGTCGAATGGCTAATAAACGGGGTTTTTGGACGACGTTGTTAACGATGATGAGTAGTGTCGCATTTGCAGTCCCATTGTTGATTAATTTTTCATTATGGCTGATGTTGATTGTTGCAATTGTCTTTTTAGCGATTAATCATAGTCATGCGAGTCATTTTAATAATCGTAATTTGAATAACTTATTTGAAAATGCCCCTTGGCGCAAAAAGAACTTCATGCCAATCAACACGACTGCCCCCAAGCCAAAACAAGCGACCGTGACTCGGCATAATTGGTTTGGTCATCAAACAATCGGTACGAACATTTTTGAATGGGATGACATTAATTTTGCTGTTTTAGCCGGTGATACGATTATCGATTTGGGCAGTACGATTTTGCCAAAGGATGATAACCATATCGTTATTCGTAAGGGATTTGGTAAAACGCGGATTTTAGTGCCAGTTGGCACCGGGGTTTATTTAGACCACTCGGCGATGTTAGGCACTGTCACAATTGATGAACAACAATATCACTTGAAAAATGAGTCACTTCAGTTGTATAGTACCAATTATGATGAAGAAAGTCGCCATCTGAAAATCATTACAAACGTAGTGGTTGGTGACCTTGAGGTGATTCTCGTATGAGTAAACTTGCGCGCAGTTTTGTGTTTATTAGTACTGGATTGTTGACGCTTCTGTTTTCAGTGGCGTTATTTTTTGCGTATTTCTATAGCATTCAACAGGATCAGTGGTTACTGAGTCTGGCAACCGTTCGCTTTTTCTATGTGCCCTTAATCGCCTATATTATTGTGGCAGCTTTGATTGTGGCGACGGTTGTGACCAGTATTTTTTATCTCGTTTTGAGACAACAAGTGTCACATACAGAGAGTCAATTACAATATTTAGTTTCCGGTCAGTATGAATCGCCGGTCTTTAAGCAAATTAATGCCGATAATGATCATTTTGCAATGACAATCGAACAAACAGTTGAACAATTACGGCAAAAAATGATACGCTTACAAAGGGACATCCAAAGTTATAGTGATCGGCCACCTGTGATTGCGGGTGAGACAAAGGAAGAAATTTTGGCCCAAGAGCGGCACCGCTTGGCTCGCGAGCTACACGATTCTGTCAGTCAGCAATTATTTGCAGCGACGATGATGCTATCGGCTTTGAGTGAAGTAGCCCAAAAACAGGCGGATAATCCACAATTGCTACAATCATTAACGACGGTTGAGCGGGTCTTGAATGATGCACAGTCAGAAATGCGGGCCTTATTGTTACATCTACGGCCAGTCACGCTAGAGGGTAAGAGTTTACGCGATGGGATTATTCAGTTGTTAAATGAATTGAAGACTAAAATTGCAGTGGAAATTACTTGGGATATTGATAATGTCACTCTACCAAGTGGAATTGAGGACAATCTTTTTAGAATTGTCCAAGAACTATTATCGAACACCTTGCGACATGCTAAGGCTCAAGAGATTGAAGTTTATCTGAAAAAAATCGGCCCCAGTGTCTTATTGAAAGTGATGGACGATGGTCAAGGTTTTGATCAAAAGGTCGCTCAAAAGGCTGGCAGTTACGGTTTGAATAATATTACAGAGCGCGCCCAATCGGTGGGCGGAACGGCTAAGATTATTAGTTTACCTAATCAAGGCACGAGTGTTGAAATTAGAGTACCACTTTTGAAGGAGCGAAATTAAAGTGATAAAAGTATTGATTGTAGATGACCATGAGATGGTTCGGTTGGGCATTTCAACCTATTTAGGGGTGCAAGACGATTTAGAAGTGGTCGATCAAGCCGTTAACGGCCAAGAAGGCGTTGAAAAAGCCTTGGCGTTACGGCCAGATGCGATTTTAATGGATTTAGTCATGCCCGAAATGGATGGGATTGAAGCGACTAAAACGATTTTGAAGGCTTGGCCCCAAGCCAAGATTATTATTCTAACCAGCTTTATTGATGATGAAAAAGTCTATCCAGCAATCGAGGCTGGTGCAGCAAGTTACATATTAAAAACGTCAACAGCTGAAGAAATTGCCAATACGATTCGGAAGACAACTGCGGGCCAATCAGTTTTAGAGCCTGAAGTCACAAATAAGATGATGAACCGTATGACCCATCAGGCAGAAACGAAGTTGTACGAAGATTTAACCAATCGTGAACGAGAAGTCCTAGGCTTGATTGCCAAAGGCCGGAGTAATCAAGAGATTGCTGATGAATTATTCATCACACTCAAAACAGTTAAGACGCATGTTTCTAACATCTTAGCGAAGTTACAAGTCGACGACCGTACGCAGGCCGCGATTTATGCCATTAAGCACCAATTAGCGGATTAGTTTAAAAATTTGGGAGGTTATGAAGATGCAAATTACAGTTACAGATGCAGCAAGTCATTGGTTTCAAGAAGAACTCGCTTTAAAACCAGGGGAAGCCGTGCGCTTTTTCGGTAAAGTATATGGTCAAACGGCCGTGCATGATGGGTTCTCATTAGGGATGGAACGCGCAGAAGTTAGTCAACCAATTGGTCAAGTTGAAAAAGACGGGATTACTTATTTTGCCAGTGACTCTGATGCTTGGTTTTTTGCTGATTATGACTTACAGATTGATTATGATGATCAATTAGATGAACCTAAATATACATTTCCCAAGCACTAAGCACGCAAGGGACAACGCCTTATAGAACAGATTTAAGCTATCAATATTTGGAGCCTAAAAAGGGGTGGGACAAAAGTTAATTTTGTTCCACCCCTTTTTTATATTGAAAGCAGATAAATACTAGATTTTTGACGAATGTGGTATTTTGGAAATAGGCTTTAAGAAAGGATGAGTGATTTGTATTTAGCTATTAAAGAAATGAAACACGCCAAATTACGGTATTCATTAATTATTTTTACCATTTTTTTAATTGCTTACCTGATTTATTTTTTAACGGGTTTGGCTTATGGTTTAGCCAACAATAACCGTTCAGCAATTGACCACTGGGATGCAGAGCGAATCGTTATGAGCCAGTATGCTAATAAAAACTTGGCAGCTTCTGAGTTACAAGCGCAGTCTTTACCGACGATTAAAGGTGCTAAGAAGGATCGAGCTTATTTAGGGCAAATGATGGGGGTTGTTAGCAGCGCCAAAGTAAAGAAGCAAAATACGAGCGTTTTTGGTGTTGACTTTGATGCCTTTTTAAAACCAACGCTAACAAAGGGTCGCTTACCTAAAGCAACTCGTGAAGTAGTGGTAGATGATAGTCTGCAAGACATTAAAATCAATCAAGAAATTCAATTAAATGGGCGTTCAGAAAAATATAAAGTCGTCGGATTGACGACTGATCATCGGTATAATACACAACCAGTAACATATTTAAGTTTAAAAGATTTTAGACAGATGCGTTATGGCCCAGCTGCTAGTGATCAGGTTAATGCCGTTGTTTTAAGAGATGGTGCAGCTATTAAAAAAGATGACCAGCTAACCAATTTAACGATTAAACAATTAATTGATAATATTCCAGGCTATGGCCCACAAGTAAAAACATTCGCACTGATGATTGGGGCCTTGTTAATCATCGTCGCTTTTATCGTGGGTATTTTTATGTATATTATTACCATTGAAAAAACGACGGTTTATGGTGTGATGCGAACCCAAGGGATATCCGGTGGCCAGTTAGTTTCAAGTTTGATATGGCAATCACTCTTCCTAGGGTTGATTGGTGTGGGCGCTGGCCTGATTGGTAACTTACTAACCACCTTGGTATTACCGGTTAGTGTGCCGTATGCCAATAATAGTTTGTTAATTGGCGCCTTTTCAGCCGTGTTATTGGTGATGACAGTCATCGGCGCACTATTTTCAATTTGGCGGATTTTAAAAATTGATCCGTTAGATGCGATTGGAGGGGCTTAATGATGAGTTTAATGCGCTTAGAGAAAATTACAAAACGATTTGGTAGCGGTGACCAGCAAATGACGGCCCTCAATCAAATCGATTTAACGATTGAAAAAGGCCAATTTATTGGATTGACTGGGCCTTCGGGTTCGGGGAAAACGACCTTATTAACGATTATGGGGAGCCTGCAAAGCCCTAGTGATGGGCAGCTTTATTTTAAGGATCGAGAAATTGGGCACTTAACAGAAAAGGAACGGTCGGCCTTACGATTTAACGATTTTGGTTTTATCTTACAAAGTTCAAACCTCGTTTCCTTTTTAACGGTCAGTGAACAATTTGAATTGGTCGATCGTTTACGACAAACGCCAAGTCCGAATAAGGCAGAAGACCTTTTGAAGGAACTAGGTGTGTTAGAGCAACAGCGTCAATATCCAGCTAGTTTATCTGGGGGGCAACGTCAACGTGTTGCGATTGCCCGTGCCCTTTATGGACAGCCCGATTTAATTTTTGCGGATGAACCGACTGCTAGTTTAGATAGCAAACGGGCGATTCAAGTAGCAGAGCAGTTATCGGCAATCACTAAAAAAACAGGTCAGACAATTGTGATGGTCTCCCATGACGAACGGGTTTTGGCGTATACCGATCAAGTCTACATCATGCGCGATGGACAGTTAACCGACAAATGATAATCATAAACTTTGACGAATGGTTGAGTAATTCGTTACCATAAAGATATACTAAATCAGTAAGGAGTGTTTTAAATGACAAATAAAGAGAAGTTAGACGGCATGAAGGATCAAGTTACTGGTAAAGTTCAAGAAACAGCCGGTAAGGCAACAGGCGATAAAGAAACTGAAGCTAAAGGTAATGCTAAGGGTATGATGGGTAAAGCCAAAGAAAAATTAGCAGAAGCCAAAGATAAAGTCGCTGAAAAGACAAACGATGTTATCGATGATGTGAAAGAAAAAATGGATAAATAAGTCTAATTAAAAAAGTGATTCTACTCATCCGTTATGGAATGGTAGAATCACTTTTTTTAATGTTCAGTATCGATTTTAACCACGACGCGTCCAGTTTGTTTAATTGGCGTGTCTAGTTCGGTTGCTAGTTCTGAAAAAGCAATTGTTCGAATTTGGGGCCATATTTGAGGCTTGAAATTAGTCGCTAATAGTTGCCAAATTTCCTTGCGATCCTTACGAGGATAGTTCACTGAATCGATGCCAACGAGGGTCACGCCCCGTAGAATGAACGGGAAGACTGTTGTGGCTAGCTTAAAGCCTGCAGCATTGCCACAAGCGGCGACTAAGCCACCTTGGGCCATGTAAGGGAGAATATGTGCTAAGACATCACCACCGAGTGTGTCGATTACACCAGTATAGGATTGATGGGCCAATGGTTTGAGCGGGGCGTTTAAGAGGTCATCGGTTGCAATCACTTGGTTGGCACCTAGTTGGGTTAAGTAATCAGCTTGGCTGAGATCACGAGTCGTAGCGGTGATATTGGTGAAACCAAGTTGTGCTAACATTGTGAGCGCATAGCTACCCACACCACCAGTTGCGCCTGTGATCAGGAGCGGTGTGTCGTGCTCTCTTGTAAAGGGTTGTTTAAGAATCTTAGTGAGGGCAATGGCGGCTGTAAATCCGGCCGTGCCTAGTTGCATTGTTTCTTGGGGTGTCAGTTCAATTGGACACTTCAAGAGCCATTCGCTAGGGACCTTGACATATTGGGCATAACCGCCGTCGATGCTAATACCAGTCCCGTAGCCTGTACATAAGACACATTCTCCTGCTTCAAAAAAAGGATTGTCTGAAGTGACTACGGTCCCAACAAAATCAACACCGGGTGTTGCGGGATAGTTTTTAAGAACGCCACTTTTAGCGTTCATCGTGAGGCGGTCTTTATAATTGATGTCTGAATAGGCAACTTTGATCAAGACGCCTTCTTTGGGTAAATCAGGTGTCAATTTTGTTGCATACTGGGCAGTAACAGTTTCATTGTCGTGCGTTAGAACCAAAGCTTGATAAGCGACCATAATATAAAACCTCATTTCCGATAGTTTAGTTAGCTTCATTATACAACAAAACAAGGTTTGAATTGGCATACTAGGTCGGAAACGGTATAATTGAAGGGATATTTATTAACTTATCAAGCCATTATTTATAATAGTATGTAGAGGGGATTATGAAAATGCAGCAACCAATGGTGGAATTCAAAAACGTCATCAAGAAGTATGACGATAATCAAATCCTAAAAGGAATTGATATGGCACTAGAAAAAGGTAAGTTTTATACCTTATTGGGGCCCTCAGGCTGTGGTAAGACAACAATTCTGAGAATTATTGCCGGCTTTACAAACGCCTCTTCTGGGGATGTTTTATTTGAAGGAAAACGGATGAATGATTTGCCGGCTAATAAACGACAGGTTAACACTGTTTTTCAGGATTACGCATTATTTCCCCATCTGAATGTTTTTGATAATGTTGCCTTTGGGTTGAATTTACGTAAAGTTAACAAAAACGACGTTGAAAAAAAGGTGATTGAAGCACTGAAACTTGTGCGTTTAGGGGGCTATGAACACCGCGAAATTAGTGAACTGTCAGGTGGGCAACAACAACGGGTGGCAATTGCCCGTGCTTTAGCCAACGAGCCTAAAGTCCTCCTGTTAGACGAACCGTTATCAGCGTTAGACATGAAACTAAGAAAAGCAATGCAATATGAATTACGTGATCTCCAACAACGCTTAGGGATTACCTTCTTGTTTGTGACGCATGATCAAGAAGAAGCACTTGCAATGAGTGATGAAATCTTCGTTATGAATGAGGGGAAAGTCCTTCAAAGCGGGACACCCGTTGATATTTACGATGAACCAATTAACCACTTTGTCGCAGATTTTATTGGGGAAAGCAATATATTGCCCGGGAAAATGGTTGCTGATTATCAAGTCGAAATGGTGGGTAAAGTTTTTGAATGTGCTGATGCGGGGATGAAACCTAATGAAGCCGTTGAAATTGTGTTGCGCCCTGAAGATTTGGATATCGTGGCCGTCAACCAAGGGCAATTAGTTGTGACTGTTGATACGCAATTATTCCGGGGAGATTATTATGAAATTACTGCCTATGATGACGATCATAACCGGTGGTTAATTCATTCGACTAATCCAGCTAAAGACGGTCAACAAGTTGGCCTGTTCTTCGAACCAGAAGATGTCCACGTCATGCGCTTTGGCGAATCTGAAGAAGATTTTGACGCGCGTCTTGAAAGTTATGAAGAGGAGGATTAAGGCGGCTTATGCGGAAAAAACAATTAATTTATTATTTACCATACGCGCTATGGCTTTTGTTATTTGTGCTAGCGCCGGTCGCTTTAATCGTTTATCAGTCCTTCTTTGATATTAATAACCATGTGACGCTCCAAAACTACGTCACTTATTTTGAATCGGGTACTTATTTAAAGATGACGCTTAATTCGCTCTGGTATGCTTTTTTGATTACGTTAATCACGTTGTTAATCAGCTATCCAACCGCTTATTGGCTCCATCAAACTAAACATAAGCAATTGTGGTTATTACTCATTATTTTACCGACTTGGATTAATCTCTTGTTAAAAGCATACGCCTTTATCGGGATTTTCAGTCAAGATGGCGCCATCAACCATTTCTTAGGGTGGTTTGGTATCGGGCCACAACAGATTTTATTCACCAACTTTAGTTTCTTGGTGGTGGCAACCTATATTGAAATTCCATTTATGATTTTACCGATTTTCAATAGTTTGGAAGAATTAAACCCTTCTTTAGTGAATGCGAGTCGCGATTTAGGGGCTAGCAATTGGCAGACCTTTACAAAAGTCGTTTTACCTTTAACGATGGCCGGTGTTAAAGCGGGGGTCCAAGCGATCTTTATCCCATCACTATCATTATTCATGTTGACGCGTTTAATCGGGGGCAACCGAGTGATTACTTTGGGGACCGCGATTGAAGAGCATTTCCTAACGACGATGAATTGGGGCATGGGTTCGACAATCGGGGTTGTCTTGATTGTTGCAATGGGCCTTATCATGATGTTAACGGGTGAAAAGAAGACGAAGAAGAAGGTGGCGATGAAATGAAACAAGCTAAGATTAAATGGCAACATGTTTGGTTAATTGTCGTCTTCATTTTGTTGTACGCACCGATTTTTTATCTGATTTTCTATTCCTTCAGTAGCGGCGACAATATGAACGGCTTTAAATCGTTCACTTGGCAAAATTACCAAGATTTATTTGCGGATACACGGATGATTGAAATTGTCCTAGAAACACTATTAATCGCGATTTTATCATCACTATGTGCCACGATTATCGGGACCTTTGGGGCGTTGGGAATTTATTCCACCAAGCAACGTCGTTTAAGAAATATTATTTTATCTTTAAATAATATTTTGATGGTTTCCCCCGATGTTATTATTGGGGCCAGCTTCTTGATTTTCTTCACATTCTTGGGGTTAGGATTAGGGTTTGGGTCAGTCTTACTGAGCCATATTGCCTTCTCAATTCCAATCGTGGTCTTGATGGTTTTACCTAAATTAAACGAAATGCGACCTGCATTAGTTGATGCGGCGCGTGATTTAGGTGCGACTGATTGGCAAGTGCTCAGCAAGGTGATTTTACCGTATATTAGCTCAGGTATTTTTGCCGGCTTTTTCATGGCTTTTACCTATTCACTTGATGATTTTGCGGTCACCTTTTTCGTTACTGGCAACGGCTTTGAAACGTTGTCTGTTGAAATCTATTCACGGGCTCGACAGGGGATTAGTTTAGAAATTAACGCGCTATCAGCCTTGATGTTTGTCTTCTCACTATTATTAGTGGGCGGTTATTACTTATTAAACCAACGCAATCAAGCGCATAAAGCAAAACGGAAGCAGAAAATGGGGGCGCCAGTTAAATGAATAAATTAGGACGATTAACGTTAGCAATCCTCGTCGTCTGTGCAGCCCTTTGGTTCGGGACGGTTCAGCTACAAAAATCGCAAGGTTACACAAAAAATAATACATTAACCCTCTATAATTGGGGCGATTATATTGATCCATCATTGATTAAGAAATTTGAAAAGCAAACCGGTTATCACGTTTCAGTTGAAACTTTTGATAGCAATGAAGCGATGTACACTAAGATTAAACAAGGTGGGACGGCTTACGATTTGGCGGTTCCGAGTGAATACATGATTGAAAAAATGCGGAAGGCCAATCTTTTGAAACCAATCGATCATTCACGCTTAACTGGTTATCAAAATATCGGCAAACCTTATTTGAATCAACCATTTGACCCGGGCAATAAATACTCACTCCCTTATTTCTGGGGCACGTTAGGTATTATCTATAATGATCAATTGACCGATCGGCCCTTAACCCATTGGTCTGATTTATGGCAGGCAAAATATCGCGGTAAAATCATGGTTGTTGATAGTGCGCGGGATATGATGGCGGTGGGCTTAATTGAAAACGGCCAATCTGTCAATAGTACTAATCCAGTGGCGTTAAAAGCTGCTAAGGCCCGCCTTGATCAGATGGCACCTAATGTTAAGGCGATTGTTGCCGATGAAATTAAGATGTACATGGTTCAAAATGAAGCGAGTGTTGCCGTGACTTGGTCCGGTGAAGCAGCTGAAATGTTAGCCAACAATAAACATCTGCACTATGTGATCCCAGAAGAAGGGAGTAACGTTTGGTTTGATAACCTCGTGATTCCCAAGACGGCTAAACACACTAAGGCAGCTTATGCCTTTTTAAACTTCATGTTAGCGCCTAAAAATGCGGCTCAAAACGCGGAATACATTGGCTATTCAACACCAAACATGCCAGCTAAAGCATTATTGCCGGCAGCAATCCGGAATAATCCAGCCTATTACCCAAGTCAAAAAGTGCTCAATAAACTACAAGTTTATAGCGACTTATCACCTGAGATGGTTGGTCTATACAACGATTTATTCCTAGAATTTAAGATGCAACATTAATTGTGAAGCTATCAGCAAACAAAAAGGCTTCATGGTATAATGGAAAAAGAAATTTTTTGAATGGAGGTCACCATGTCAGTTGATTGGGCACAATTGTTAACCTGGCGCATGTTAGCCAATATTTTGGATATCATTGTGGTCTGGTATTTTATTTATAAATTAATCATGTTGATTCGGGGCACGAAAGCTGTGCAGCTTTTCAAAGGCATCATGGTCATCGCCATCATCAAGATTGTCAGTTGGTACCTTGGCCTAAGAACCGTGTCGTACATCATGGATCAATTTATCAGTTGGATTGTGATTGCGTTAATCGTCATCTTCCAACCAGAAATTCGTCGTGGCTTGGAACATATCGGGCGCGGTTCGCTATTGATGCGGGGCAATAATCCTAAGCTTGAAAAAGAAAACAACTTGATTAAAGCCTTAGACAAGGCGATTCAGTACATGTCAAAGCGGCGCATTGGGGCATTGATTACCATTCAGATGAATACCGGTTTAGAAGATTATATTGAAACTGGGATTGATCTAGATGCTGATGTGACAGGGGAATTACTGATTAATATCTTTATTCCCAACACGCCACTGCACGATGGGGCCGTTATTATTCGCGAGGATAAGATTGCCGTTGCGGCGGCTTACTTACCACTGTCAGAAAGTAACCTAATTCCTAAGGAACTGGGGACACGGCATCGTGCGGCTGTCGGAATTAGTGAAGTAACCGACGCGTTGACGATCGTTGTTTCTGAAGAAACCGGCGGGGTCACGTTAACCAAGAATAACGAATTGATGCGCGACTTAACGCGGGAAGATTACTTGAAATACTTAAACTCACACTTAATTACGCAAGAAGAAGATAAGGTGAGCCTATTGCAAGAATTCGTTGACGGCTTCAAAAAAGGAGGCCATAAATAATGAAAAACTTTATAGAAGGGCCTTGGTTGTACCGGATATTAGCGCTTTTCTTATCGTTACTCCTTTTTAGCTACGTTAATGTTGATAAAATTAATACCACGCGCCAAATTAATAATAACAACACACAAATGCTAGCAACCCGCAGTGAAACTGTGAAGGTCCCATTGCAAATTAACGCGGATACCGATAAATATTTTATTACCGGTTACCCTCAAAAAGTAAAAGTAACCTTGTCAGGTCCTAATGCGTTGATTACATCGGCTGTCAATACGTTGAATTTCCGAGTGATTGGCGATTTAACGAAGTTAGGTGCTGGGACGCATACGGTTAAATTAACCCAAACCGGGATTAACAAAGACATCAAAGTGAAGATTGAACCAGCTACCATTAAGGTTAAAATCGAGCATAAATTGACTAAGGAATTCCCAGTACAAGTTAACGTCAAGGAAGAAAATTTGGCGACTGGCTATAGTATTGGCAATCCTAAGATTAGTCAAGATGTCGTGCAAGTCAGTGGTGCCAAGGCAGCTGTTAATTCAGTGGCGCGAGTGGTAGCGACAATTGATCCTGATAAAGGGACCAAAAATGATATTAACGAAGAAACGCTTCTACAAGCGGTTGATCGTAATGGTAAGACGGTAAATGTTTTAATTTCACCTCAAACGGTTAATATTAAGATTGCCGTTCAAATGAATAAAAAGACGGTCCCACTGAGTTTACAAAAAACAGGTGAAAAGAGCGGCTACCAGTACACGTTGAGTTCAGAAACAGAACAGGTAACGGTGTACGGGAAGAAGCAAACTTTGGCAACCTTAACAGACTTACCACTAACGGTCGATATGACGGACATCACTAAAGATACGACACGCACGGTGACTTTGACGCTCCCAAGTGGGGTCTATGACAGTCATCCTAAACAGGTGAAGGTCAATATTAAGGTGACGGCACCAACTGGGATGACGACTAGTCGTACGGAAACAACAACGCAGTCTTCATCAGAGTCAACGACTTCAATGAGTCAAAGCCAAGTGCAAAGTAGTAGCAGTAGTACGACAAGCGAGAGCCAGACGACTGATAATGAGCAAAGCAGTGAGTCAAGTAGCAGTAGTGATAGCTCAAGCAGTACAGCAAATACGAACGAATCATAAAACGTTTAAGAAGATGGAATGGAGATAATTAGACATGACAAAATATTTTGGAACTGACGGTGTACGTGGCGTTGCTAATCTAGAATTAAGCCCAGAAATGGCATTTAAATTAGGTCGCGCTGGCGGCTACGTTTTAACCAAACACGCTGATAAAAACCAACGGCCTAAAGTGTTAGTTGCTCGCGATACACGGATTTCAGGACAAATGTTGGAACAATCTTTAATTTCTGGCTTATTGTCAGTCGGGATTGAAGTCCTATCATTAGGCGTCATCACAACCCCAGCAGTTGCTTATTTAATTAAGGTTCAAGAAGCAAGTGCCGGTATCATGATTTCGGCATCACATAATCCTGCTATTTATAATGGGATTAAATTCTTCGGAGCTGATGGTTATAAATTACCTGATGCCACGGAAGAAGAAATTGAAGCTATTTTAGATGCACCAGAAGATACATTACCACGTCCAGAAGGTGAAGGCCTTGGGACTGTTGAAGAATATCCAGAAGGTGCTTTGAAATATACACAATTCTTGGAACATACAATTCCTGATGATTTAGAAGGCTTAAAAGTGGCTGTTGATGGCGCTAACGGCTCAACAAGCGGTTTGATTAGCCGGGTCTTTGCTGATTTAGAAACTGATTTTACAACCACTGCGACCCATCCAAATGGCTTAAATATCAATGATGGTGTGGGTTCAACCCATCCTGAAAACCTTGTTAAAAAGGTCTTAGAATCAGGCGCTGATATGGGCTTAGCTTTTGATGGTGATGGTGATCGGTGTATCGCAGTTGATGAATTAGGGAACATTATTGATGGCGACAAGATCATGTTTATTTTGGGTCACTATCTTTCTGAAAAAGGCCGTTTGAAACAAGATACAATTGTTACAACCGTGATGAGTAACATCGGCTTGTATAAAGCAATTGAAGCTAACGGGATGAAATCGGCCCAAACAGACGTTGGTGATCGCCACGTTGTTGAAGAAATGCGCGAAAAAGGTTTTAACTTAGGTGGCGAACAATCTGGCCATATCATTATCTTCGATTACCATAACACTGGGGACGGGATGTTAACTGGGATTCAATTGATGAATGTCATGAAACAAACCGGTAAGAAGTTATCAGAATTGGCAGCCCCAGTTCAAACTTACCCCCAAAAATTAGTTAACTTAACAGTTAAGGACAAGGATGCTTGGTTAACAAATGATAAGATCCAAGCTGCCATTGATACTGTTGAAAAAGAAATGAACGGTGATGGCCGCGTCTTGGTCCGTCCTAGTGGGACAGAACCACTATTACGTGTCATGTGTGAAGCCGCTACTGAAGAAAAGGTTAACCAATATGCGGACCAAATTGCCGCAGTCGTTCAATCTGAAATTGGTGAATAATTAAAAAAGAGTGCGTTTGAAACGGTTTGACTTTGAGCATTAACCTAATTTGACGAATTAGCGATAAAATCGCTGATTTGGCAAATATCGTTAAGCGCAGAAGTCAGTTTCAACAAGCATGTTTAAATCAAGAGTGCTTTTAGTTGCGGGTAGCAACTGAGCATTAAGACCAAATTGCCAGTAATCCAAGGTTTTAGGATTACTGGCAATTTTAGATTAAGCGGAAGTTGTTGCAACAAAAAAGCACGTTTAAACGATGAAATTTTGACGATTCAAAAAGAGCGTAAGACAAAATTAATTTTGTCCGACGCTCTTTTTTTGTGCCCATGATTTTAATGCCAACTGATTTGTTGATACATCACAAAACTAAAAGTAATCAACAAGGCAATCGCAGCGGAGATGTAATACCACTCTTTAACAAGAATCATCGGTGCTTCGGTTAATGAAAAATTGTGGCGATAGCGTTTGATACTGAAGATACTGACTTCATTGACGATTATCAATAAGAGCGGTTCGAGGAGCAACATGAAGCGACTACCAGATGAATCAACGACGTTATCAGCGGTGATATGTAAGGCGACGGTCTGCGGGGCAACCAAGATGAAACCCAACCCGACTAGTAACCCGATTAGCGAAATAAGGCGAAGCATTAGAATGGCTTTTTTCATGATCAAGACTCCCGATTAAGTTTCGAATAGGTCTAGTATAGCATAATTTAATGGGGTTTATTCAGGACTATACCAATTATATGTATTGATATATACCGATAAAAATATTGACAATAAAAACGTTGGTGTTATTATATTTAAGTGTTATACCAATTAAATTTAAAAATAAAACCAAAGAGAAAAAGAGGAATTTGATATGTGTGGAATTGTCGGTGTGATTGGTAAAGAAGATACAACTGAAATTTTATTAAATGGTTTAGAAAAATTAGCTTATCGGGGTTATGACTCAGCAGGGATTTATGTTAATAGTCAAACGGGTCGCGATTATTTGGTTAAAGAACCGGGTAAAATTAGTGTTTTAAAAGCCGCCGTTGGTCCTGAAGTACAGGGGACAATTGGTGTTGGTCATACACGTTGGGCAACGCATGGTATTGCAAGTCAAGCCAATGCGCACCCACACGTTTCAGAAGATGGTCGTTTCTACTTGGTTCACAACGGCGTTTTAACAAACTACGCTGAATTACGGGCAACTTATTTAAGCCAAGTCAACTTTGCAAGTGAAACAGATACTGAAGTGGCCGTTCAATTAATCGCTTATTTAGCCAAGACAGAACAATTATCAGCTAAGGAAGCTTTCCGCAAGGCATTAACGTTGATTGAAGGGTCATACGCCTTTGTCATGATTGATCGGAACGATCCCGAGACGTTATACGTGGCTAAGAATAAATCACCATTATTAATTGGTGTCGGTGCTGATTTCAACGTTGTTTGTTCAGATGCTTTAGCAATGTTAAACGAAACCAAAGACTTTATTGAAATTCACGACCGCGAAATGGTCACCCTTAAAAAAGACAAGGTGGACATTGAAGATTTAGACGGGACTTTCATTCATCGTGATAGTTACCATGTTGACATGGATGCCAATGCAGCCGGTAAAGGCGCTTACCCGCATTACATGTTAAAAGAAGTTGACGAACAACCTGCAGTCATGCGCCGTTTGTTAACTGAATACGTGGATGATGCTGGTCAAATGAAAATTGACCCAGCGATTCTCAAGGCAATTGATGATGCAGACCGGATTTATATTGTGGCAGCCGGTACCAGTTACCATGCTGGTTTAATTGGCCAATCATTATTTGAAAAGTTAGCTGAAAAACCAGTGGAAGTCCATGTGGCCAGTGAATTTGGTTATCACATGCCAATTCTATCGAAGAAACCATTCTTCATTTTCTTAACCCAAAGTGGTGAAACAGCTGATAGTCGCCAAGTATTGGTTCAAACGAACCGATTAGGCTATCCAAGTTTAACAATCACTAATAGTCAGGGCTCAACCCTCTCACGAGAAGCGGATTATACATTATTGCTGCATGCAGGTCCTGAAATTGCGGTCGCTTCAACGAAGGCTTACACCGCGCAAATCGCGGTTGAATTATTCTTAGCAGTGGCGCTAGGTCGCCATACCGCTATCAAGGCTGCTCAAGATTTTGACGTTAACCATGAGTTAGCTTTAGTGGCAACCGGGATGGAAACCTTATTGAGTGAAAAACAAGCGATTGAAGATTATACAACGATGTACTTGAAGACAACGCGCAATGCCTTTTACATCGGTCGGGGCGAAGATTATGCTTTGAGTTTAGAAGCCGCCTTGAAGTTGAAAGAAATTTCATATATTCAAGCAGAAGGTTTTGCTGCCGGTGAATTGAAACATGGGACAATTGCCTTGATTGAAGAAGGGACACCAGTGATGGCCTTCTTAACGGATGCTAAGACGATTGATCACACACGCGGCAACTTACAAGAAGTTCGCGCACGTGGCGCTAAGACGTTAACGATTGTCAGCGAAGACCACGCACAAGCTGGCGACCAAGTCGTGTTACCAAATGTCAATCCACTATTAGCACCATTATTAGGGATTATCCCAGGACAATTGATTGCTTATTATGCAAGTCTTCAAAGAGGCTATGACGTTGACCAACCAAGAAACCTAGCCAAAAGTGTCACAGTAGAATAAGAGTGGTTTTAAAACTTGATCAGCTTCTGAGTATAGCCTAGTTAGGCGAATAATTGATGTAATCGGTTATTTGACTAACGTAGCTAAACGGAGGAAGCTAGTTTTAAAAGCACGTTTCAAAAATAAGAGTGGTTTTGCTGCCGGGTAACTTTTGAGCATTTGCCTAACTTGGCGAATTGGCGAAGGATTCGCCGGTTTGACAAGTGTAGCAAAGCACAGAAAGTTGGTATCAAAAGCACGTTTCAAAAGTAAGAGTGGTTTTAAAGCTTGATCAGATTTTGAGCATTAACATAGAGTGGTGAATTAGCGATGAAATCGCTGATTTGACAATCGTCGTTAAGCGCAGAAATCTAGCTTTAAAGGCACGTTTCAAGTAAGAGTGGTTTTAAAACTCAATCAGGTTTTGAGCATTAACATAACGTAGCAAATCTAAAAAGGCATTCAGATTAATTTCTGAATGCCTTTTTTTAGATGTGCTTATATGACATAAGTAGCACGTGGGCCACCGACGTATTTGGGTCGTGAACGAAGGGCTGTTACGTGTGCGGCGCCTAGTGTATCGAGACTAGGACGCACAGGAACTTGCACGAACTTCACGTGCATGCCAATGGCCGTATCCCCAATATCAAGGCCGGCATGGGCGACGATATGTTCCACCTCAACGGGATCGCTATATTGTTCAAAGGCAGCGACGGAACAAGCCCCACCAGCGTGCATTGCGGGAACAACGGAGACAATTTCGAAATTGTGTGCTTCAGCGACGGAACGTTCCATTACTAAACTACGATTGATGTGTTCGCAACCTTGGACGGCTAATTGGATATCGAGCGGCTTGAGAATCCCTAAAAGGGTTTCGATAATCGTTGCACCGACTTCGCGGCTAGAGGCTTTGCCAATGTGGCCGCCAACCACTTCACTCGTTGAACAACCGAGCACGAAGATATCGCCACGGCGTAAGTTGGCGGCCGTTAAGACGTCGTTGGTAATTTGGGTTAAATCCTGTTTAATTTGATTGAGATCAATTGACATATAAAAAACTCCTATTCACTAAAAAGTTGGGGACGAACCCGGTAAAGTTGTTTGACTAAGGGAACTGTGACTAAAATACCGAAGCCATTTTGGACGATATTGCTCAAAATAGAGGCGATTCCTGCGGCCCAACCGAAAAGCCAGCTCGTGGCTAAACAATAACCAACGACCATGATGACGCTCCCGCAGAACAGTGGCATGAATAAGCGTCTGGGCCGTTCATCATTGCGGGTGAGGTACGCTACAACAAAGCCTTGGGTACCATGAATGATAAGAGAGAATAAGCACCATTCAGGATAACCTGATAATAAATCGATTAGTAAACCACTTAACGCACCAACTGCTAAACCGCCGGGATTCTTCAAAATAATCGCTGTGGTGTAAATACCCACTTCACAGAGCGTGACAAAGCCTTTAGTTGCTGGGACGGGAATGATGAATAACATAGATAAAGAAACGGTGAGGGCCGTTAGAATCGCAATAACGGGTATTTGACGCTGTTTAAAATTCATATGAACCTCCTTGGCGCACATTACCGAAGCCGTGGCGCAGTTGAATGCCGTTTTGAATCCCGTGATAGACGAATTGTTTAGCCACTTTAACCGCCGGATACACATCACGTCCGCTTGCAATTTCAGCGGTAATAGCGGCCGATAAGGTACAGCCAGCACCGTTGCGAGTTGTGCTCGTTAAGCGGGGTGCGCTGAGGTAGTGGTTAGTTGTACCACTGCGCAACAAATCAATGGCGTCATCACCAGGGAATCGTTGTCCGCCCTTGATAACGACATGTTGTGGCCCGAGAGATTGGATAATCGTTGCGGCTTGTTCCAGTTCTGCCCGTGTCTGAATCTGAGGTAAGCCACTTAGTAATTGCGCTTCAACCAGATTAGGGGTCACGACTAGGGATTGCGGTAATAAGAATGCCTGCAGACTAGCTAGGTAGTGTTGTTGTAATTGATTAGTGGTTTCTTTGAAGGCCAAAACAGGATCCGTGATGATTTGCAAATGCGGTTGTTTTTGTAAAAGACGACCAATTTTTTCAAGGGTGGTGGCATCGTTGATTAAGCCGATTTTGACAGTCGTTAGTGGGACGTAATGTAAGATGGCTTCAATCTGGGCCAATACCGTTTTAGTTTCGATATTCTGAATTTGAAAAGTTTGATCCGGCATGACCGTTGCGAGGCAGGTCATGGCACTGACGCCGAAGTGACCGAAGGCTTCGAAGGTTTTTAAATCCGCCTGTAAGCCCCCGCCACCCAATGTATCAGAACCAGCAATAGTTAGAATGTTTGACATAAGCCGCCTCCTTTTGGTTATATTAACCTTAACGGATAGGGTGATGGGACAAAAGAGCCAATTGGCTTGTTTTTTTACCAGCCAATTTATACACTTAAAGAGAGGTGAGGACTTGATCGATTGGGCGCGTTATTTACCAGCACAGAAACCAAAATATTTAGCGATTAAAAAAATGGTGATTAACCTGTTAGAGCAGGGGTTATTATCGCCGGGCGAACAATTACCGGCAGAACGGTGGTTAGCAACACAATTGGCGGTGAATCGCTCGACTGTGACGCGAGCATTTGACGAGCTGACGACTGATGGCATATTGGTGCGGCGCGTGGGGAGTGGGACCTTTGTTAGCCAACAAGTCGGTGAACAACAGGTGCAGCATCGTGTTAATTGGCATACGTATTTAACGTCGCAACCTTTTCAAGTCGGGCAAGCCAAGCGCCAAGCACTCCAACACTTGATTGCACAGCAACCCGCCGATTTAATTGATGTTTATTCGAGTGACTTACCAGCTGATTTGATGCCCCAATTTCAATTTCCACCGTTAACGTGGCAAGATTTTAACCGGGCCCAAGAAGCGGAAACGCGACTGGGGTACGCGCCATTGTTAACGGCGATTAATCGGTTAAATCAGGAGAACCAAAAATTAGTGTTACCTGAAGGCCAGCTTTTACTGACAGCGGGTGCGCAACAATCACTCTTTCTAGTGTTACAGGGCTTATTGGTACCGGGGGATGCAGTGGCGGTTGAATCGCCATCCTTTTTCCACGAAGCGACGTTATTTGAAGCAACAGGGATTCGCTCGTTTGGGGCACCTCTTGATACAGAAGGCATTCAATTGGCTGCGTTGGAGCAATTGATTGTAAAGCATCGCATTAAATTAGTGATACTCAATCCCAATTATCAAAATCCAACCGGGCAAGTCATGAGTTTAGAACGACGGCAGGCAGTTATTCGGCTTTGCCAGACTTATCAAGTGCCGATTGTTGAAGATGATGTTTTTGGCTGGTTACGTTTTGAAACGACGCCAGCCTTGCCAACGCTAAAGCAACTTGATCCCGAAAACGTGATTTATATGAGTTCTTTATCAAAGATTATGGGCGCCAGTACCCGAATCGGGTGGGTCGCCGCAACGCCACAAGTCATCGACCAATTGGTCCGTGTGCAGCGGGAAATGGATTTAGTCCCAAGTATTATGTCGCAAGTGATGGCAACCTTGGCAATTCAGGCGCCGCATTTTCAAACACAATTAGTCGCATTGCGCCAACAACTACAGACAAGAGCGCTGCAGACGCAACAAGTTTTGACGCGCGCATTGCCTGACTGGCAGTTCAGTGTGGCGCAAGGTGGCTTTTATATTTGGGGGACCCGAGCAGTTAAACCGTATGCACTAGCGCCGTTTATTGCAGCACATGTGGCATTGGCACCAGGCACGTTATTTGGGGCACACCAGGCCGCATTTCGAATTAATTTTGCGCGGCTCAATGCTTCTCAACTAACGGTATTGGCGCAGCGCTTACAACGACTTTTAAATGAGGAGGGTTAATTAATGACTGAAAAATTCGTACCGGAAATTTATACGCCGCTTAAAACAAGTGTTGTGGGACCACCGGCCATAGCCCGCCAAGTCGGGGGCATCAAAATTTTAGGCCAGAAAATTAAAACGTTAATCTTCACGACTGATGTGGCGATTGTCAATAATACGAATGCGGATGCTGTATTAGCCGTCTATCCGTTTACGCCGCATCCGGCAGTCATGAATGCGATCAGTAATGTGGCGACCATTCCGGTTTTAAACGGGATTGGTGGTGGGCTGACAGCGGGTAGTCGCTCAGCGTACATGGGCTTATTGGCAGAAGCAGCTGGCTCGATGGGGGTGGTGGTTAATGCGCCAACCCCTGTTGAGACGATTAGGATGATTAATAAGGTAGTGGATGTGCCGATCGTTGGGACGGTTGTTTCTGAACGGCAGAACTATGCAGCCCAGATTGAAGCTGGGGTTTCAATTCTTAATGTGAGCGGTGCGGCGAAAACACCCACGATTATTAAAGCGATTCGCCAAAAGTACCCCCAGATTCCAATTATTGCAACCAGTGGTCATGATGAAGACACTATTTTAACCACGATTGAAGCCGGCGCCAATGCGTTGACCTATACGCCACCGACTAATGGGGAGTTGTTTGCTAAGAAAATGGCCGACTATCGTGCAGATTTAGATTAGTTGAAAGTTGACGATTTGCGAATTCCCCCGTATGCTTAAAGGATATTGAAGGAGGTTTTTGAATGATTCGTCAAGCAACAATTGAAGATGCACAAAGTGTCTTACCCATTATTAATATTGTTTTTGAAGAAATGGAGATGCCACTTTTTCAGGAGATACCGCTCGAAAATTTATTTAAGATCTTAGAACAAGCATTTAAAATGCCGGAATACCGATATAGTTACGCTAATACGCTTGTTTATGAAGAAGACGGTGAAATACTAGGGATTGTCGTCGGTTTCCCGGAAGAAAAGGAAGCCCACATTGATGATGCATTAGCACCACTTTTCCCACAAATCGGCTTACCTGAAGAAACACGCTTTTTCACGGATAAAGAAGCCCAACCTGGTGAATGGTATTTAGACACACTAGCTGTGGCTGAACACGCACAAGGCCGTGGTGTTGGGACCGCTCTTTTGAAGGCCTTGCCTGATTACTTGAAACAACGCGGCGAGAAGATGATTAGTCTGAGCGTCGATTTACAAAATCCCGGTGCTAAGAAATTATATGAGCGCATGGGTTTTGTAAAAAAAGGTGAGCTAATGATTGGCGATCACCGTTATGAACATATGGTCAAAGCAATTTAATTTAAAATTTTAGCAAAAGGCTCGGACAAATTTACGTTTGTCCGAGCCTTTTGCTTTAATCATGATATACTAATGGAAAAGCGGTTTAATGCGTTAACTATAGAACGGTAAAATTGGGGGGATCATTTAGAAATGAAGCGAAAAACGATGAGCTGTGCAACGGGCTGTTCAATTGGCTGCCTAACCGTCATGCTGTTATTTGGTGTACTGATTTTAACGATGTGTCATGTACCAAAAGCAAGCTACGGACCATATGTGGCGGCAGGTGATCGCTATTATCGAACCGTGCTGGGGATAACGCCTAAGATAACGCATGATCGAATGTTTGCTGATGAAGCGGGTGGTTTTGACGTAACCGTTAAATTGACGAAAGCGCAACGTAAAAAGGCTTTGACCAGACTATATATGAAATCAATGTCAGGAAATAGTGAGTATTCATTTCGAGGCACTTCGACAACCCCTAATATTGTTGACTTATCAAAACATGAAACAATGCTTTTGGAGAAGTCCAACGAATATTCAGAATTCAATCAACCAGTTTCTGAAATGCTGAGTGGTTTATTAGAGGGAAGTGCCAATAGAACAGAAATAAATGATTTGACCAATGGCGGGGAGATTCGCTTTTACTCAACTGAACTCGCTTTTTGGCGTCGTTTTTTGGAGCATTATCCGTGGCTAAAAACGAGACCATTCAAAGAAAGAATCCAGTGGCTAAGCCGACAGACGAATAGTAGAACTTATTTTTATATTAAAAAATATATTCCGGTAAAAGAGATGTCAACGGGGATGCTCGCTGATTTGATTGAATCCGACGATGAGGGACTATCTGAACCAATGATGCAGAAATATTTACCCATAGACATAATTCGGAATTTTCCAGTGGGTAGTCTGTATGAAATTGAGTTAGAAAACCAGCAGTCTCGTAATTTGTATGAGTCAAATGAAGCATATAAATTAATTCCAAGCCGGTACGAGTATCCGGTATCGTATTGACTACTAAACTAAAAAACGTTATTAGCACGAATGCTAATAACGTTTTTTTAGTTTGGTGACTGAATCTTAATTTTACGATAACAACGGCATAATCACTGTGGTCCATAGCCAGCTAAGTGGCATGACGAGGATCATCGCCGGAATCATATCCGCAATCGGGAACTCTTTAATTTTAACCATGCGGAAACCAGTTGCGAGCATTAAAAAGCCACCACAGGCTTTGAAATCAGCAATCATGCTGGGATTGGTTAATGGGAAGATTAATTTAGCGAGTAAGAAAATAATATAGAAGATAATAAATTGTGGGATAGCAATCGCCGAAACGACGTAGCCTAAGTTGCAAGCAAAAATTGCAGCGGTGAAGAAATCGAGCACTGATTTGGAAATCAGGATGGTGCTATTACCGGTCATACCGGCATCAAGCGTCCCATAGATACCGGTGCCGCCAGCACAAAATAAAACAATGACGGTGACGAGGGCTGAAATAAATTCAGCATCGGTTAAAGTGGTATTACGAACAGGGAATAATTTGGAGATTGGCTTTTCCATTAAAATGGCGCCGCGATCAATCCAGTGACCAAAGTGAACGGCTAAACCAATGCCGGTTCCTAAAACAATGGCGAGGATAACGGCTGGCATATTTTGCATCACGACAATGGCATTGATGCCCATCCCCATTGAACAAACACCGAAGATTAAAGTGATCTCTGTTTTAAATCTAGCGGATAGTTTATCACCCAGTAAACCACCGATAATACCGCCGAATAAGACGGATAATGAATTAATAATGACGCCAGTTGGCATTGTAAAGACCCCTTTAATTTTAAAAATAACATATTCAACTATACCAATTATAAAAAGGAGACGCAAATTTTTATGAATTTAACGTTGGGCAGCAAAAAAGCCACCGCTTTTGACGGTGGCTCATGTACTTAACTAAAGCGAAGTGTGTTAGGGGCTAGTTTACGAATGAAGGCTTTTGGTTGGGTATAAACCCAATGATTCAAAACGGCCGCAATCAGGATACAAGAGACTTGATCAGCCTCTTTGGCAATCGTTAATTTGAAAGTTGGGCCGGCACTGGTCAAGATAACGCTGGTTTGCATAATGGTCTGGGTATGATAGATGATGCGATATTGATTTTGAATTAAATCCCCCATAATTAGCCAATTAAGATTTTTGACATAGACGAATTCGCGCCAAACGCCCCAAATTTTTTGGAGGCTGCCAATTGATTGGCCATCTTGGAATAGTTCAAAACTGGGTGAAAAGCCAAGTGATTTTTGTTTGATTTCACCGAGTAATTCACCTGATAGTTGGTACAGTGAAAAACCATCTTGACGTAAGCCACGATTACCAACGAGTAAGAACAGGGGCCGTTGGTGGTCATCCATAATCGTTGAAACCCCTTTTAAGGCGCTTGCTTGATGCTTAATGTATAAATCAGGCATAACCCATCACTTCTTCTCAGATGCTTGGTTAATATCAATCGCGTGATAAATGGCTTGGGCAACACCATCCTGCGTATTCTTAGCAGTATGATAATTGGCTAAGTCGGTAATTGTTGGGACCGCATTAGCCATTGCCACCCCGATGCCAGCTGCTTCGATCATGGAATAATCATTGAGATTATCACCGATTGCCATTGTTTCAGACATTGGAATTCCTTTTTCTTTGGCATAGGCTGCAAGGGCAATCCCTTTTTGTGCATTGATATGGTTGATTTCGATGTTATTGCTTGAAGAAGAGGTGACAATTAAATCACCGCGTTCTTCACAGAAAACCTTCACGGGTTCTAGATCAGCGAGGCCTTTGGTACTAAAGGCAATAATTTTAACAATTTTGATGGTTGGATCGGCAATAATGCCGGCATAATGATCATCGACATAGTTGATATTCATTAATTCTAGGCGCGCTGCAGCTAGGGCAACGGCAATTTTATAACTGGTATCAGGATTAAGGTCGACTAATAAGTCGGCCACGTTTTGGATCCGATTGACTTGGCTGTCAGAGTAATTACCAGCAGTGGTCATCAATTCAAAGTAGTAACCACTAGCGCGTAATTCATCCGTAACTGCCACGACAGTAGCCGGTTCAATTGGAATGTTGATGACTTCGTTGCCCAATTGATCGAAAACTTGAGCGCCATTCATAGTGATTAAGGCTGGTTTGATACCACCTTCAGCCATTAGTGGCAGTGCTTCGTTGCGACTGCGCCCGGTAGCGACGATGAATTCAATCCCAGCGTCTTGAGCTGCTTTGATGGCGTTGATGTTACCGTCAGAAACCTGCATTTTATCATTTAAAAGGGTACCGTCCATGTCAGATGCGATAAGTGAAATCAAATCAATTCCTCCTGAAAACGTATTTTTAAAGACTTAATTATATCTTAGCATGGGCGGGCACATTCTTCTAGCAACTTGTGTTAAAACAAGATAAACTAATCGGTGAGGTGAAAAAATGAAAACAATTATTCATAATGATTGGCAAACTGTCTTAGCACCAGAATTTGCCAAACCTTATTATGGTCAGTTGCACCAATTCTTGAAACAAGAATACGCAACGACTGTGGTTTATCCGGAAATGCATCATATTTTTCAAGCTTTTGAGTGGACACCATTTGAACAGGTGAAGGTTGTCATATTAGGCCAAGACCCTTATCACGGCCCCCACCAAGCGCACGGGTGCAGTTTTTCAGTATTACCAGGGGTTAAAGTGCCACCGTCATTGAAGAATATCTATAAGGAATTACAAACGGATGTCGGATTTATCCCTGTCAATCATGGCTATTTGAAGGCCTGGGCAGATCAAGGTGTTTTCCTATTGAATACTGTGTTGACTGTCCGAGCTGGTCAAGCTAATTCTCATCGCCAACAAGGTTGGGAACAACTAACTGATGCGGCGATCGCGGCTTTATCAAAACGCGGGCATGTGGTCTTTATTTTATGGGGCAATGCGGCCAAGGCAAAACGGGCCTTAATTGATGAAAGTCAAAATGTGGTGTTAACGGCTGTTCATCCAAGTCCGCTAGCAGCCTATCATGGCTTTTTTGGTTCCAAACCATTTTCACAAACAAATCAGCAGTTAAAACAGTGGGCAATGACGCCCATTAATTGGCAATTACCACAAGACGTTTCTGAACAAAAATAAAACGCTCTCATTATTGACTTGTCGGACGATAAGAAACGTTGTATGATTGTATCAGATTATAAATAAAACGCTTTTATGGAGGTTACTATTTTGGATTTATTTGAAAGTTTGAAAGCAAAAATTACGAGTCATGATTTTAAGATTGTTTTTCCTGAAGGAACAGAACCTAGAATTATTGGTGCAGCAGCCCGTTTGAATGCTGACCGAATTTTAAAACCAATTTTAATCGGGGATGCAGCCGATATTCAAAGCATTGCATCTGCCAAAGGGTTTAATCTTACAGGGATTACAATTATTGATCCTAAAGCGTATCCTCAAGCAGATTTTGACACAATGGTAGCCGCTTTTGTTGAACGTCGTAAAGGCAAAGCAACGACAGAACAAGCCCAAACCATTTTACAAGATCCTAATTATTTTGGCACCATGATGGTTTATCTTGATTTGGCCGATGGGATGGTTTCAGGGGCTGTTCACTCAACTGGTGATACAGTCCGTCCAGCCCTTCAAATTATCAAAACCAAACCTGGCATTCAACGGACAAGTGGCGCGTTCATCATGCAACGTGGCCGCGACAACGAACGTTATTTATTCTCAGACTGTGCCATCAACATCAATCCAAATGCGCAAGAATTAGCAGAAATTGCGGTGGCTTCAGCACGCACCGCTGAATTATTTGATATTGATCCTAAAGTGGCGCTTTTGAGCTTTTCAACAATGGGCTCTGCCCGTGGCGAAGAAGTGACCAAGGTCCAAGAAGCAACCAAGATTGCTCAAGAATTAGCACCTGACTTAGACATTGACGGTGAATTACAATTCGATGCCGCTTATGTCCCAGTGGTTGCTAACCAAAAAGCCCCAGATTCAAAAGTGGCAGGTCAAGCGAACGTCTTTGTTTTCCCAGAATTACAATCAGGGAACATTGGCTACAAGATTGCCCAACGTTTCGGTAACTTCGAAGCAATCGGCCCCATCTTACAAGGCTTAAATAAACCAATCTCAGATTTATCACGTGGGAGCAACGAAGAAGATGTCTACAAGTTAGCCATCATCACAGCAGCCCAAGCACTACAAAATTAAGAGTGACTTTGAAAGTGGTTAGATTCCGAGCATTTGCCTAGTCCAGTGAATAAGCGACTTTAGTCGATTATTTGCGGGACGTAGCAAAGCATAGGAATCTACTTTCAAAGACACGTTTCAATAAGAGTGACTTTGAAAGTGATTCCTAAAGATCAAGATAATTTATCTTGGTCTTTTTTTAATGCGCATTTTGAATACCAATCCTTTCCACCGGTGTTATTTTTCGGTATAATGCAGACAAAGAGTCAATAGAATGAGGCGAATTATGTTAGAATTTCAAACAACGCAACCAGAAGAAACGATTACGATTGCTAAAAAATTAGGGCGTCAATTACAAGCGGGCGATGTTTTACTACTCGATGGCGATTTAGGTGCTGGTAAAACAACTTTCACGAAGGGATTAGCGGAAGGCTTGGATATTAAACGCTATATCAAAAGTCCTACGTTTACCTTGATACGAGAATATCCAGATGGCCGGATTCCGCTTTATCATATGGATGTTTATCGGTTAGAAGAAACTGGTGCCAGTGATCTTGGTTTAGAGGAATACTTTGATGGCGATGGCGTTTCGGTCATCGAATGGAGTCAATTTATTGCTGATGAACTACCCAGTGATTACTTGACGATTCATTTCAATAAAAATGACGATGACGATCAAATGCGGACGCTTGTTTTTGAACCGCACGGTGCGCGCTACACAGCCTTGATTGCGGCTAGTTTTGACAACTAAATCTTTAGTGATTCGGCCTGTGCAGGTGACGGATGCACGGGCTTATTTATGTTTTTTAAAGCAAGTCGTGCAGGAAACGCCGTTCTTACCAGTTGCCACCGAAAATCTAGCAATGTCTGAAGCGTTTTGTGAACTGATGTTGCAGTCAGTTGTTGACAGCGTAAATGATGCCTTATGGGTAGCAGTTGACGGCCCTGTAATTGTGGGCGCTGCTCGTCTAGTGAGCGAACCTGAACCGGGTTTGCAACATATTGGCGAATTGAGTGTTGCTGTTTTAAAAGCGCAGTGGCGCCAAAAAATTGGCACCCAGTTATTAACGGCATTATTACAGGCAATCAGTGCTAGTGGGCAACCACGCCGGATCATGCTAACGGTCCAGGAACGGAATCAACGTGCGATTCAACTTTACCAACAATTGGGTTTTCAAGTCGAAGCCCAGTTAAAAGCGGGCTATTACGATCCGGCAGTCGGCATGCTGCCAGTATTACAAATGGTCCGCTTGATTAATATAGAGTAGGAGATTTTATAGTGGCACAACAACGCATAAAAGGAATTTATTTAGCAATTTTAGGATCGATTTTTTGGGGGATTCAAGGTCCGGTTTCACAATGGTTATTCACAGATACATCGATTGCACCGGAATGGCTGATGGGCGTTAAGATGGGGCTTTCAGGTCTTTTCTTGTTAGGCTATGCCATCGTAAAACAACCTAAGTCCGTGACGGCAGTCTGGCATCAGCCGCGGGATGCGGGGCGTTTGTTGGCCTTTGCCATCTTGGGCTTATCAGCTGTTCAATACGCTTATTTTTTAACGATTCAAGCCAGCAACGCGCCAACCACGACGATTTTGCAGCAATTAGGGACGGTTATGATTATTATCATCAGTTTGGTGATTTATCATAAGCAGCCGAGTCGGTCCGAACTAATCGCCGTTATCGTCGCTTTATTAGGGACTTGGTTATTGGTCACTAAGGGACAATTGACACAATTATCGATTTCCGGGGCCGCTTTAGGACTTGGGTTGTACCTCGGCTTTTCCGGGGCGTTAAACACGTTAATTCCAGGGAAACTATTTCAAAAGTACGATACGTTAGTGATTGTAGCCTGGGCAATGTTGATTGGTGGTGTGTTATTTAATGTAATTCATCCATTCTGGGTGGAGACACCACCGCTGACGATGGCGACCGTTATTAGTGTCTTATTTATTGCCATTTTTGGGACAGCTTTGGCTAATTTATGCTTTTTAGGGAGTTTGAATTACATTACCCCCACAACGGCCGGTTTATTGAATACTTTTGAACCCTTAGCTGCGACAATCGGGACGGTGTTATTTTTAAAAACGAGTTTTAATCATTGGGAAGTCCTCGGCGGCTTGCTCGTTATCAGCACAGTTTTCATCCTTAGTTTTGGAAATCGCCGCGGAATCAGCAAAAAATAAGTTAACGTAATAAAGTAAATGTGGTACAATTATTAGTGGATAAAAAGCTATTTAATCATTAGTGCGATTGCTAATGGTTAAATGTATTAATGACACACCTTAATGTTGATTGAGCTTTAATCCACCATTGCTAATAAAGAGGCTATCAGTAACCATTTCAGTTACCGATAGCCTCTTTTGTTGGTAGGATTAAACCGCTTTGAACTGCACGCTAGCCGATTATTTTTGTGACCTGTTTTAGTGGGTCTGTACCAAATTCTTGTGCTTCTTTAATCAGAATTTTGGCGCATGCGATACTGTCAGCTAGTGCGTTGTGGTGATTTTCGAGTGGAATTTCTAGGTTGGTACATAGCGTATTTAACTTGTGATTTTCAAATTGGGGATAGAGTCGACGACTGGTTGTCAATGTGTCGAGGGCTAAATAGTGGGGTTCTGGGATGTCATAGTGTTGGAGCGTACTACGAAGGACACCAATATCAAAGGTGGCATTGTGCGCCACAACTAGTTTTTGCGGTGTGAAAAAGGGCGCGATGTGTGGCCAAACTTGATTAAACTTAGGTGCTTGGGCGACATCTTCTGCATAAATACCATGAATCTGGCTATTACGCGCACTAAAATAAGTCTCAGGTTTAATGAGGGTATAAAATTGATCGACAATTTGGTCATTACGAACAACTGTCAGTGCGATTGAACAAGCACTGTCGCGTTGCCCATTCGCTGTTTCAAAATCCATTGCAACGAAATTCACTGTTTCTACCTCGCTTTATTTGAAGTTTGCTTATTTTAAGCGAATAAATCTTGTGTGTCAAGTTCCACAGGACAATGATCAGATCCGTAAATTTCCGTATGGATTTTGGCATCTATTAATTTTGGTTGGAGCTCATCAGAAGTGATGAAATAATCAATCCGCCAGCCGGCATTGTTGTCACGTGCATGGAATCGATAGCTCCACCATGAATAAATATCAGTTTGGTCAGGATAGAAGTAACGGAAGGTGTCTGTGAAGCCGGATTGAAGGAGCGTCGTCATTTGGGCCCGTTCTTCATCAGAAAAGCCGGCACTCTTGTGATTAGTTCGATCGTTTTTTAAATCAATTGCTTTGTGGGCCACGTTTAAATCGCCACAGAAAATAACCGGTTTTTGCGTGTTAAGTTGTTGCACATAGGCTCTAAATGCTTCCTCCCAAGTCATGCGGTAATCTAGCCGTTTCAATTGGCTTTGTGAGTTAGGGGTATAGCAAGTGACCAAGAAAAATTGAGGATACTCTAAAGTAATCACACGACCTTCTTGGTCATGTTCGGGTTGATCAATACCATAAGTGACATTGAGTGGTTCATGTTTCGTAAAAATAGCTGTACCAGAATAACCTTTTTTCTCAGCATAATTGAAATATTGATGATAGCCGGGTAAATCAAGTTCAACTTGACCAGCTTGCATTTTTGTTTCTTGTAGACAGAAAAAATCAGCATCTAATTGTTCAAAGATGGTCATAAAATCTTTTTTTAAGACGGCTCGTAAGCCATTAACATTCCAAGAGATAAATTTCATAGCGCTTCGCCTCGTTTCTATCCTATATTTTAACGGTCTATGCATAATTACGCAAAAGAAGTGTTGACTGTTCAATTACGGTCTACTTTGTTAAACTAGAATAAGATTATTTGAGAGGAACGACAGCCGTGTTAAGTCAAATCAACGCATTTTTAGAAGCAAATCAAACGATTAATGTTAAAACTAATGAACCTTTAAGTAAGTATACTTTTACCAAAACCGGTGGTCCAGCTGACTTATTAGCCTTGCCAACGTCAGTTCCTGAAGTGCGCCAATTATTAGTCGCCGCTAAGCAAAATGAATTACCAATTACGGTGATTGGTAACGCTAGTAATTTAATTGTGCGTGATGCTGGGATTAGTGGCTTGGTGATTATCCTGACCGCTATGAAGCAAATCGATGTGCAAGATACAACCGTAGTTGCACAAGCTGGTGCTGGGATTATTCAAACCTCTGAAGCGGCTTACAGTGGCAGTTTAACGGGGTTAGAATTTGCAGCTGGTATTCCTGGAAGCGTTGGGGGTGCGGTCTTCATGAATGCTGGGGCCTACGGTGGTGAAATCAGTGACGTCTTAACTTCTGCCGAAATTTTAACGCAGGATAACGAAATTGAAACGTTAACCAACGCCGAATTAAATTTCAGGTACCGGCATAGTTTGATCCAAGAAAATGGGAGTATTGTTTTGTCAGCCCGCTTTGAAATGGCCAAAGGGGTTGCCCCAACCATCCGTGAAAAAATGGATGAGTTAAACGCATTGCGCGCTGCTAAACAACCGTTGGAATATCCGTCATGCGGGAGTGTTTTTAAACGCCCAGTGGGCCATTTTGTAGGGCCGTTGATTCAAAAAGCAGGCCTTCAAGGCCATCAAATTGGGGGCGCGCAAGTTTCAGAAAAGCACGCAGGCTTTATTGTTAATCGCGGGGGCGCAACTGCTACCGATTATTTAACACTCATTGCGTATATTCAAGAAAAAATTTGGGATAAATTCGAAGTTCGCCTTGAACCGGAAGTGCGGATTATCGGCAAAAAATCAGAATAGTAAAAATGGGGGCCAGTCATTGTACGACCCCTATTTTTGCATGAAAGTGAGGGATTTAGATGGCTATCATTGAAGCTGTTATTTTGTTAGTGATGCTGTTGATTGTCGCTAATATCATCGGTCACTATGTACCACGACTGCCAGTCAGCCTGATTGAAATTGGATTGGGCTTGTTGGTGGCGCTACTTTTTTCAGTTGAGATTCCATTAAAAACAGATTGGTTTATGTTAGTGTTTGTCGCGCCGTTGTTGTTTAACGACGGCCGTCGGTTTCCTAAGCGGGAACTATGGGCGTTGCGAGGACCGATTATTGGGAATGCGATTTTCTTAGTATTTGTCACCACCTTGGTTGGGGGCTTAGCAATTCATTTGCTAGTGCCTAAGATGCCATTGGCAGCGAGTTTTGCGTTAGCTGCTATTTTATCACCAACGGATCCGATGGCAGTTCAGTCGATTTCAGAACAAGCTGACTTACCGCCACGTGTTTTACATTTGGTTAGTGGTGAAAGTTTGATTAACGATGCCAGTGGCTTGATTAGTTTCAAGTATGGGATTGCCGCCGCGGTTACCGGATACTTCTCGCTACAACAAGCTGCGGGCGATTTCTTATATATCAGTATTGTCGGCGCACTGGCCGGGATGGTGTTGATGTATGTCATCCATTTTATTCGGCTCTTTATGTTGCAACAAGGGATTGAAGATGTTGTTTTTCACACCGTCTTACAATTGATTACGCCTTTTGTGATTTATCTAGTCGTTGAAGATTTACTCCATGCTTCCGGCGTGATTGCCGTGGTTGTGGCCGGGATTATTAGTCATGCAAGTCGCAATATCTACTTAGATTATTTACCGGAATTAAAATTGGTGACGGAACAAACATGGTCGATTGGCGTTTATTTATTAAACGGCCTTGTCTTTTTAATCTTAGGGATTGAACTGCCGGTTGCGATGAGAGGGACGGTGCATAGTCCACTGATTAATACGGGAGAAGAAATTCTCTTGGTATTAGCGGTTTGGGGCATTCTAATTCTAATTCGAACCTGTTGGACATTGAGTTACTTGTTGTACACCAATAAATCGAATCCGAAGCCATTAAAAGATAACCTTAAAATTTCAGTTCTTTCAGGGCTTTCAGGTGTGCGGGGCGCCATTACGATGGCCGGGGTGCTTTCTGTACCGACTGTGCTTGCTGATGGATCGCCGTTTCCAGAGCGGGGCTTAATGCTATTTATCGCAGCTGGGGTGATTATCGTTAGTTTAGTAATGGCAATTATCTTCATCCCGTTATTAACTAAGGTGAGAACACCGATTGAATTACGAGGGACTGCCCATGAAGAAGCCAGTGATGAAGCGGCGCTTGTACCAGTTGATGATCAATTATTAAGCGAGTTTGATGCTAAAATTTATATGTACCGAGTTGCAGTTGCTGCAGTTGAAGCACAACGCCATATTGAAAATAATCGAGCGGCCCTAGATTTGATTGCGGAATATCAACTGATGATGCGCCGCCTTGAAAATCAACAAAACGAGCAAACTGAAGGTGATGATTTACCACCGTTAATTGCAGAAGAGTTAATTTTGCGGCAAGTGGCATTTGAGGGCGAACGGCAAAAATTAGAAACGCTACGTTCAGATGGTGAAATCACTGCTAAAACTTACCGTCGAGGTAAACGTAAATTACGGCAAAAACAAATTGCCTTATCGGTGATTGGTAGTAATTTTAGTTGGCGGCACGTTCAATTAATGTTTTACCGGGGAATATCAACTATTAAACGGTTGCTGTTGCGGTTAAAAACAACGCAGAAATCTTCAGCGGCCTTAATTGAATGGCGGACGACTGAACGAGAAATGGCGAAAGCGGGGATCAAGCAATTGTCTTATTTCTTGAAACAACCTGAAAACCGGCAACATCATTATAATCGCCAGGTGATTTATCAAATTATCATTCGTTACCGGAATCAAATCGAAAATATGAAAAATATCGGCCATACGAAGACGGATATTTATGAACAACAACTTCAAAAATTACGAATTAAGGCGCTAACCAGTGAACGACTTGCAATTCAAGAATTATTGGAGCAGCATAAGATTTCATGGGAATTAGCGGACGAGTTGCGCAAGGACATTAACTACGCTGAAAACGCGTTGATCTTAGCGGACACAGATACGGAATAAAAAAGACGTTCAGGCAAAATTAATTTTGTCTGAACGTCTTTTTTATGTTGTTTAAATATGATTTGTCTAAACGTGTTCTATAAGTCATATTCCTGTGGTTAATGCCGAACGACGAATAATTGCTAACGCAATTATCCGCCGCTCTCTGTTAATCCTCAGAATATACCCGACTTATGCTACACTCTTCTTTTTTAAAACAGTCGTCTTCTTCTAAAATAGCGCGTTATAATCGCGATTAAGATTGCCATTAATGCCGAAACAACTGAGATTAGAAGGCCTAGTCTGAAATAAGGAGGCCGGTAAGTTAGTTGGATTTGATGATGGCCAGCTTTTAATGGCACCGCAATGAAGTTCTTGAGTCCTTTGGCTGCCTTCACGGGGTGGTTGTCGACGGTTACTTGCCAGCCAGGCGCATCAGGAATCGTCGTCATCAAGACTTGGTTTTTATGCTTGATCGTGATATCACCGCGGATATTTGTATTTGAAAAATGTTTAATATGCAACGGTGATTGTTTTAATTGCGTGGTAATCTTGCTTAGGGTTTCCAAGTTAAGACTATAGAGATTGATGTTTTGAAGCCAAATCTCATCTTTTGAAAAGGCAATGTCTAACGTTTGCGGTTTCCCGAGGGCCTTGTTAGTTAAGTTAAGCGCAACGGTATCTCTGAAGGTATCGTATTGCGTAATCGGCTGACCGTTTAATGTTAAACGTACAGCGTTCTTTTCGAGACTTGATCCCAGCGTTAAATAGTAGGGATCATTGGTTGTTGGGGTGAAGGTATAAGTCACGTGCGCATCTTTTTTAGAATTGATGCGGAGGAAGGTTTCGTTTAACTTCGGTTTTTGTTTAGTATTTTGGTAAGCAACGGTGTTGAAATATTGAAGGGTGAATAATTGATTACCAAGTGTTGGATTAGCCGTTAGCTTGGTTGCAATGTTGCCCTGTTCAAGAATTGGATAGTCCGCCGTGACCTTATGTTTAAGCACTTTATCAGAAGCCGCAAAACCCAGTGGTAATGCATTATCATTTTGATAAATGGCAATCTGGCCATTTTGCTTGATTTGGCGATAGTCACTTAAATCAGGTTTGTTGGTACTGCGCGGCACGGTTGCTTGAACACTGGTACTGTTGAGGTAATAGCGATAACCTAGTAAAGCATCGGTGAACATTGTTTGGTTAGTATCGGCCACGGAACCGTCACCAGCTGGCTCACCGATACTGCCCATGAATTTGGGATAGCTCGGCTCCAACATCGAATTAAAGTGGGAACCCCCGAAATAATTGGCTTGCATTGGATCATTTTTAGTCCGCATGAACGTTTTACCAATGCGTTGGAACGGCACCTTATTCGGGACAGCGGCGACTGCTGATTGGAGTTGTTCGGTGTAATCAGCGTAATCCTTTTGGGAAACGTAGCTAATTTGATTCAAACTGAGAACTGCATTGGCAGTCATTTCACCACCAGTAACGAGTAATAAAAAGACAGCAGTATAGCGTTTGAAACGAGCTGGTAACATTAAAATCAAACTGACAGCGATTAAAAAGCCAAGGCTAAGGAGTACTTGTCGTTCGGATAATGCTGAAAATGTTTTGACGTGTTTGAAAGTATAAGCAAGCGATGCGGCCAGTAGTAGAAGTGGTGCGAGCAAGCTGTACCACTTGAACTGTGGTTGATAATGCAATCGCTGAATAGCTAAAACGATTAGCCAGAAGCTGATGACATAAGAGAAACGATAAGGATACCAAACTGGGAATTGCATGCCATGCCAGAGTAAATCGAGCGGTTCAAAGCACAGTGATAGACCAAGAAATCCAGTTACCAATAATGCAGCCAAGCGTTCTTTAATCGGAATCTTGCGGGTTAGAAAATAGGCGATAAAACCAATTAAAATCAGACTGCCCACAAAAATATTGGGTTCACCTTTTGGCATTTGATCAAAATTAAAATTCCCAACCACTAATTTAGAGAGAATTTTAAGCGGGTTATACTCAATTTTCCAATGGATCTTTTGAATCGTGTATTGACCCTTACTCTGGGTCAATTGGAAGAAGGTTGGTAATAATAACCAAGCGGCTAATAGCCCAGCTAGAAGTGAACCACCGGCGAATTTGAGGTAGACGAGGCAAGTTTGGCGCCAAGTTTTAAAATGATGGACACTCGCCCAGAAAAAATAGGCAACTACAAATAAACAAACCATGTAACCCATATAATAGTTGATAATTAATAAAGCCGCTAAGCTAAGCGGGTACAACCAAAAACGCTGGCGCTCAAAGAGCTGTTCGATGCCCAAAACGACTAATGGTAGCCAAATCATGGCGTCTAACCACATCACGTTAAATTGGTTGGCGATTGCAAAGCCAGATAGTGCATAGGTCAAACTGAGCGTTGGGAGCCACCAACCATTTAGCAGGCGACTTTTCTTGAGATAGTAGGCAAAACTCAACCCACTAAAACCATATTTGAGCAATACCATCAGCCAAACACCAAAGCTCAACCATTTACCAGGGGTTAATAAGACCAGTAGGTTAAACGGGCTCATTAAATAGTAGGCCCAAACACCCAACATATCGCCGCCGAGCCCTTTGGCAAATGAATAAAAGAAGGTGTCGGGATGCTGGAGTAGTGTCGTTCTAAAATAGGCAAAAAAGTCGATGTACTGCTGTCCTAAATCGACAGTCATAATTGTTTGACCGCCAAACGGAAAGACATGACGACTTAAACCATAAATAAAAATAATGGCAAAAGGTAACAAGAAGCTAAGGCCTAACGCGTAGTGGCGTCGTAAAAAAGTGTATAATCGAGTCACGAGAAACCTCCAATTAATAAAAAAATCTAAAAATTAGTTTGATGAACAGCTTTTAATGCGGAAAAGCTGTAAAATATAACAGTAATGTTAATCCTCTTTAGGATACCATAATCTCACTTAAATTTAGAGATTGGGCATAGCTTGTTATGAATAATTTTGCTAAACTTAACCAATGAAGTATATGCTGTCCATAACAATCTTATTTTATTAAGATTTAAATAAAGAATCGCAAGGCTTTTTCAAAAAGCCTAATAATAAGGAGTAACTGATTGTCCGTGAAAATTATGAAGAAAAAAACCAAGAGAAATCGGGAGAGATCCCATATTCCATTCAGACTTAACTTCCTATTTTTTATCGTTTTTGTATTATTTGCAGCCTTAATTATTCAATTGGGACGCTTGCAAGTCTTAAACGGTGCGAGTTATCAGGCGATGGTCAATAGTACCGATAAAAAAATCGTGACCGGCAATGTCCCCCGTGGGATGGTTTTGGATGCCAAGGGGCGTGTGTTGGTCGGCAACAGTGCTAAATCAGC
The DNA here is from genome assembly GCA_002953655.1 of Latilactobacillus sakei. Taxonomy (NCBI): domain Bacteria; kingdom Bacillati; phylum Bacillota; class Bacilli; order Lactobacillales; family Lactobacillaceae; genus Latilactobacillus; species Latilactobacillus sakei. Next base: position 1,476,830 of record CP025839.1, on the reverse strand, counting down.
CATTACGTATACGAAGAATATGAACGTCTTGGCGGATAAAATGTATGCTGAGGCCAATCAGTTAACGAAATATCTAACCATCGATAAGTTAGATACGTTGACAGAACGTGATCAGATTGATTATTACCTCAGCAATCCGAAGAATCTTAAAAAATGGAATGCCCGCTTACCAAAATCTAAAAAAGTAGCGGCCGATGGTTCTAAGATTCCGGATAAGACAGTTTATCAATCAACAATTGATCTTGTTGAAAAGTCATTTACTGGCTTATCAGATAAGCAAAAACAAGCCGCAGCGATTTTTAAAATCATGAGTGGTGCTTATCAACTCTCAACAGTTTACATCAAGAATGACAATGTCACGGATAAAGAAATTGCTGAAATTAGTGAACATTTAACCAGCTTACCTGGGATTAATGTCGGGACCGATTGGGAACGCTCATATCCTAACGGTGATTCAATGCGCAGTATTATCGGGCATGTTTCAACAGAAGAACAAGGGTTGCCAGAAGATGGGATCAACTCGTTACTAGCCCAAGGTTATTCACGAAACGACCGGGTTGGGACTAGTTATTTAGAAAAGCAATACGAAAGTATTTTGCATGGCTCTAAATCACAAACCCAAGTGGAAGTTGGTAATAACAACCAAATTCTCTCAAGTAAAGTGCTCTTCAAAGGCCAAAAAGGGAGTAATTTAAACTTAACCATCGATCAAGCCTACCAGACAAAAGTGGAAGCAGCCTTGAAGAAAATTTACGCCAAAGCAGTCGCTGCTGGCGCAACGACATACTCTGATGGTGCTTATGCGGTTGCAATGAACCCTAAAACAGGGGCGATTTTAGCAATGGCTGGTGAACAAAACGACCGTACTACTAAGCAAGCTAGCGATGATGCACTAGGGGTTATCAATCGTACCTTCGTCATGGGGTCTGCTGTCAAAGGGGCCACAGTGATGGGCGGGATGATGGACGGTGTTATTTCACCAAGTAATAATACCTTGCCCGATACGCCAATTTATTTACCAGGGACTCCAGTTAAGAAATCTGTCTACCCAGTTGGCACCTTTGGGGCATTATCAGCACAATCAGCCTTAGAAGTTTCTTCCAATATTTATATGATGCAACTAGCATTACGTGAAGGGAAAGCGAAGTATGTACCACACCAAGAAATTCAAATTTCACCGGATATCTTTACGAAAATGCGCGGCTACTTTAATCAATTTGGTTTAGGCCAAAAAACGGGTATCGATTTACCAGGCGAAGCAAAAGGGATTGAAGGGCCAACTTTAACGGCTGAGGGTAATACAGCTTCTGGTTCCGCACTGGATTTATCCTACGGTAACTACGATGCCTATACCTTAATTCAATTGGCACAATATATTTCAACAATTGCTAACGGCGGTAACCGGATGAAACCTTATTTGGTGGATTCCATTCAACAAACAGGGACGGATGGAAATCTAGGCAAACTTGAATCTAAGACTAGTCCAACAGTCTTGAATACGATTAATGCACCAAAATCGTACTTTAACGTGGTTAAAGAAGGGATGTACAACGTTGTCAACGGGACTAATGCCTGGGGAACAGCGCATACCTTGAAGGATATCAAACCAACCTTTGGTGCTAAAACCGGGACCGCGCAATCATTTGCACGTGAAGATCCAAATGATTCAACCAGCAAGCAAGTAGAAACCGTCACATCAAGTCTGGTTGGGTTCGCCCCATATAACGATCCACAAGTGGCCATCGCGATTGTTTTCCCTAACTTGACATCCGATGAAGGGCACTACAATACCTTGTTGGCGCGTGAAATGATTACCGATTACTATAAATTAAATAATATTTCAAAATGAAATATTGCGAATTAACCTTTTCAGATACTAGAAAAAATGGTATGATACTAAGAGTCTAAGAATTAAACAGTTTTTTAGAAATTTACTTACAGCTTGGAGGCTATATCAATGCGTGTTCACATTACAATGGAATGTACAGAATGTCACGAACGTAGTTACTTATCAAACAAAAATAAACGTAACAATCCAGATCGCTTGGAATTAAAGAAATATTGCCCACGCGAACGCAAAGTAACTTTACACCGCGAAACTAAATAGTGACGCATAAAAAAAGCCGGGGCGCTTGCCCGGGCTTTTTTTGTTAGGAGGGGTCTTCGTGCAAACTAAGCAACAAGTCCGACAACAAGGTTTGGCAGCTTTAGCGAGTTTGTCCCAACAACCAGCTGACAAACAGCAGCAAGAAGCCATCTTATTGCAAAAATTAATTGATAGTGCGGCTTTTCAATCGGCAACTGTGATAGGACTGACGCTTAATCAACCGATTGAAGTCGCAACACAGCCCATTATCGAAGCCGCACAAGTAGCGGGTAAACGGGTTGTGGTGCCGAGAACCTTACCTAAGCGTCAGATGGCCTTTTATGAGTTGACACCAACAACGGTTCTTGAAAGAAGTGCCTTTGGTGTTCTAGAACCGCAGGCAACTGGCGAGGCAATTGTACCGGATTTAATGATTGTACCGGGGGTTGTCTTTAGTCTTGATGGTTGGCGGGTCGGTTTTGGTGGTGGCTATTACGACCGCTATCTGGCAGCCCATCAGATGACGACCGTTGCGCTCGCTTTAAAGCCACAACAAGTGAAGGTAGCAAATTGGTCAGTTGATCAATTTGATGTTAAACTGAAGCACATTATTACGGCTTAAGAAGGAGAAGAGATGAAAGTAAATCACAACAAAGATTGGCGGGCAATACCATTTGTCGCCTATGCTTTGATTATCATGAATGTCCTTTATTTTGGGTTAATGTTCGTTGCACCAATGCTTTGGGCGCAAGGGATTACTTCAGTACAAGGCTTATTAGCAGGTGGGGTGGTCCCATTTTTAATGGCTTCCATTAACCATATTAGTTTTTTGAGCCTCTTAATGGATTGTGTTATTTTATATTTTGTCGGCAGCCAATTAGAATCTTTAATTGGTCATTGGCGCTTATTGGCAATCTATGTGCTCAGTAGTTTAGCAAGTTTGATCACAAAAGGCCTTTTCCTAGGAACCGGTTCGCAAACGATTACAGCGGGTTTAGCCGTTCTAGGAATTTTTGGTGGTTTTTTAATGCTGGGTGATGCGTTCAAAGATAATCCCGTTTTTGGTCAAATTGCGCGCCAATATTGGTTATTCCTATTTTTGACAGCCGGATTACAATTTGTCGTTAATCGCAATGCAATGTATGGGATGGTTGGCGGTATTTTAGGTGGCTTTTTAAGTAGTATGGCACTTGGCGCACCACGTATCGGAAAAATTAACCCGCTAAACCGTGTGGTTAGTGGGTTAGTTTACGTCATTACCCTTATTTTATTTGTCTACTTGGGTATTAATCGTTAATAAATTTAGGTATAATATGATAGGTGAAGTTGATGAGAACACTTTATGATGTGCAACAACTTTTAAAACAATTTGGTGTTTATGTCCATGTTGGTAAGCGACTTTGGGATATTGAACTAACGAGTATCGAGTTACGTCATGTCTACGATGCTGATTTAATCGATGGCAAAGTGTATCGCGATGCTAAGATGGTGCTAGTACATGAACATCGGTTGGAAGAAAAACAAACATTCAATCATGAATTATTGGAGGAAAAGTTTAAATGACAGACAAGAAGTTAATCGGCGTTGACTTAGGTGGTACAACGGCTAAATTTGCAATTATGACAGTGGATGGCGACATTCAACAACGTTGGAGTATCGATACAGATATTTTGGATGAAGGTAGCCACATTGTGCCCGATATCGTTGAATCGATTAATCATCATTTAGATTTATACAACATGACACCCGAAGATTTCATCGGAATCGGGATGGGAACACCTGGTAGTGTTAACAGTGAAGAAGGTACTGTGATTGGCGCCTTCAATCTAAACTGGAAAGTGACACAATACTTACGTCGTGATATTGAAGCTGGCACCCACATGAAACTAGCAGTTGATAATGATGCCAACGTAGCCGCTTTAGGCGAACGCTGGAAGGGTGCTGGTGAAAACCAACCTGACGTTGCTTTCGTAACACTTGGTACTGGTGTCGGTGGCGGGATCGTTGCTGATGGTCATTTATTACACGGGGTTGCTGGTTCTGCTGGTGAATTAGGTCACGTAACGGTTGAACCACGTGGCTACGAATGTACTTGTGGTAAAAAAGGCTGTTTAGAAACTTATGCTTCAGCAACAGGTGTTGTCCGTGTTGCGCGTGACATGGCTGAAGAATATGCCGGTAATTCACAATTGAAGACAATGTTAGATGATGGTGAAGAAATCAGTTCAAAACTTGTTTTCGACTTAGCTAAAGAATCAGATCCATTGGCTGTCAAAGTCGTTGACCGTGTATCATATTACCTTGGTTTAGCTTTAGCTAACGTTGGTAACATGTTGAATCCAGCCTACATCGTTATTGGTGGCGGTGTTTCTGCTGCTGGTGAATTCTTACGTAAACAAGTTGAAGCTTATTTTGAAGAATTTACCTTCCCAAATGTTAAGCAAACAACTAAAGTACGTTTAGCTAACTTGGGGAACGTTGCCGGTGTTATCGGTGCGGCTTCATTGGCTTTACAATTTAACCAACAATAATCTGTTAAAAAGGAAGTTTTGTAGATGTTTGTAATCGGGACAATTAATCCAATGTTTGTTGTTAATATTATCTTGATCGCTATTTTGCTATGGATAATTGGCGTATGGGTTTATTATAAAATCCAACGTAAGCGCCTAGGCGGCGAATTGACTGAAAAGGCCTTTGAAGAAAACATGCGTAAAGCCCAAATTGTTGATTTGCGTGAACGTAAGGATTTCGACGCTGGCCATATCTTAGGCGCACGGAGCATTCCTTACCCTATGTTGAAACAAAATATGGGTGAATTACGAATGGATTTGCCGGTCTATCTCTATGATACAGGCATTACATTAAGCGTTCGGGCAGCATTAAAACTTCGCAAAGCAGGTTTTACGAACGTTAAATGGCTCCAAAAAGGTTTTAATAACTGGACAGGAAAAACAAAACGTAAAAAGTAGATTAAAAAAAGACCCAAAAGTCGCCAGTGAAGAACGCAGACTTTTGGGTTTTTATATGAAAAAGAGTGCTTTTATCGCTTGGTCAGCTTTTGAGCATTAACCTAGGGTGACGAATTAGCGATGTAATCGCTAGTTTGGCACACGTAGTTAGGCGCAGAAAGCTAGCGATAAAAGCACGTTTTAGCACAAAAAAAGACGTCCACCTACAAAAGTAGGTGGACGTCTGGTGGTCATCTTTAATCGCTTAGCCTTGGTGAGCTGAATGGCTCTTACGGTTAGCGCGACGACGATTTTCTTCGATTTTATTTTCTTCTTCTTCGATAGGATCTAACACGGTTTTCTTAAATGCAAAGAGTGAACCGGCAATCGCACCAACAGTAGAAACAGTCCCGATTACGAAACCTTTAAAAAATTTATGTTTCATCGTAAAACCTCCTCAATCATTCATTCAAACTATATGTTTATTATCGCGTATTTAAGCGCGAATAGCTAGTAAAATACGTTAATTAGTGTGGTGAAATAATGAAAAAAGAAAAGATAATAGTCATTGTAGGGCCCACGGGTGTTGGTAAGACGGCACTTAGCCTACAAGTGGCACAACAGTTAAATGGTGAAATTATTTCAGGTGACGCGATGCAAGTTTACCGTCATCTTGATATCGGTACAGCCAAAGTAACGCCGGCAGAACAAGCCATCGCGCCACATCATTTAATTGATGTCGCTGATATTGATGAACGTTTCACGGCTTTTGATTTTCAACAACAAGGCCAACAATTGATTACGGAAATTACTGACCGCCGACATTTACCATTGATCGTGGGTGGGACCGGTCTTTATTTACAAGCCTTATTGTTTGATATGACGCTGGGAAGTGCAACGGATGCTGAACAGGATTTCAGTATTCGTAATAAGTGGCAAGCATACTTAGAACAACATTCAGAAGCTGATTTATGGCAAGCGCTGGCTACGATTGATCCGGATGCTGCAGCCAAAATCCCAGCGGCCAATACGCGCCGCGTAATTCGAGCGTTAGAAGTCTATGAAACAACAGGCATTTTATTTTCGCAGCAAAAACCCAAGGAATTGCGTTATGATACTTTTATCATTGGTTTAAATTGCGACCGTCCGGTCTTGTATGAGCGGATTAACCAGCGCGTTGATCAAATGATGGACGCCGGGTTAATTGAAGAAGCAAGATGGGCTTATGACCGCCGTGCAACCAGTCCGCAAGCAGTTCGTGGCATCGGTTATAAAGAATTCTTTCCATATTTTGACGGTGAGTGTTCACTAGTAGCAGCAATTGATCAAGTGAAACAAAACTCGCGTCATTATGCCAAACGGCAATTAACGTGGTTTAGAAACCAAATTCCAGTTAACTGGTATAATTTAGTTGAGCATCAAGAAACGGATTTAGCGCGCATTCAAGCGGATATCCAAGCCTGGTTACAGAAATAGTGGAAACGGAGTGAATAATATGGATTGGCAAGCTTCATTAGCACCAGAATTACGGACCAAAATTGCAGCTGTTGACGCCCAAATTGCGCCACGGCTCCAAGCGTTAGACGAACAAATTATTAATAATCAAGCAAAGGTGCTCCAAGCCTTTCAAGAAGAAAATATTTCAGAATCACATTTAAACGGGACAACTGGTTATGGGAATGATGATCAAGGGCGCGATAAGTTAGAAGCGGTCTACAGTCGCTTTTTTAAGACGGAAGACGCCCTCGTTCGACCACAACTAGTTTCCGGCACACATGCGATTGGAACGGCCTTATTAGGTATGTTACGCCCTGGTGATGATTTACTCTATTTGACCGGAGAACCTTATGATACGCTCCAAGAAGTTGTTGGGATGGCCGGTAACGGGATTGGTTCGATGAAGGAATATCAAATTGGCTTCGATTATGTGCCGCTATTGGCAGATGGCTCGGTCGATTTTGAAACGGCTAAGACGAAAATTACAGCTAAAACAAAAGTCGTTGCGATTCAACGTTCACGTGGTTATGCCGATCGTGATAGTTTTACGGTTGCTAAAATTGAAGAGATGGTGCGCTTTATCAAAGGAATTAATCCCGAATTGATCGTCTTTGTTGATAATGCTTACGGTGAATTCTCAGAAACAATCGAACCAACGGAAGTCGGCGCGGATGTCATGGCCGGCTCATTAATTAAAAACGCTGGTGGTGGGATTGCCCAAACGGGTGGTTACATTGTTGGGCCAGAACGCTTGATTGAAATGATTGGTTATCGCTTAACAGTGCCAGGTGTTGGTGCTAGCGAAGGGGCCACACAAGGTAACTTGCAATTGATGTTTGAAGGCTTTTTCCTAGCCCCAAGTGTCACAGGAAATGCCATCAAGGGTGCTGTTTTTGAAGCAGCGCTTTTGGAACAAATGGGCTTAAACGTTTCACCAAAATGGGATGCCCCTAGAACCGATTTAATCCAAACAGTTAACTTTGGTAATCCGGATGACATGGTTAAGTTTGCGGGTTGTGTACAAGCCCAATCACCAATCGACTCTTTCGTTACGCCGATTCCAAGTGACTTTGCCGGGTACGAAGATCAAATCGTGATGGCAGCCGGCACCTTTATTCAAGGCGCCAGCATCGAATTTTCAGCAGATGGGCCACTGCGGGCACCTTACACGCTTTATTTACAAGGTGGCTTAACTTACGCGCATGTTAAACTCGCTATTAGCCGGGCTGTGCAAACCACATTTTTTGAAAAATAAACAGGTAGCGGTCCATCAAATTAACCTTTGATGGACCGCTTTTTTTGTATCTAAAGCGTGGTATGATAAGGGTGCAACGAATCGTAGCGGCCTGATTTAACCATTGCTTTGGATTGTTGCTGGTGAAAAGAAGTGATTTTCGCTACGGTAAGGCTTGGAGGTGGTTAGATGTTAATTGGTCAGCGTTTAAAACAATTTCGATTAGGTGCAGGATACTCACAACAGATACTGGCGGATAAGCTGAATGTTTCACGCCAAGTCATTTCTAAGTGGGAAACTGATAAAAGTGTGCCGGATTTGAACTTATTAGTTGGACTTGCACAACTTTATAACGTGAGCTTGAACGAACTGCTAGATGTTGAAACAGTGACTAAACCAGGTTCGCTATTAACGCGCTTGCGACAGCATTGGCATTTATCTGAAACAGCAGAGATGGTGCCGTTGTCCGATTTGGGGCGCCTTATTCAAAAACCAGAGCGGTACTACGTTGACTTAAGGCAACAGTTTAGTGAAACGGTGACGAATGTCGCTGTTATCAGTGGTGGACAAATAATGCCGGCGCATTGGCGACAAACACGGACGCCTTATTTAATAACGTTAGCACCACACCAAATCAGTGTAAAACAGACGGATTATTTGAAAGTGATGCCCGCGAAGATGGTTAAAAAAATGGCAACAACGGCAATTCGAGCTGTTCATTATGCAGTTTTACAAACTGCTGGACCAGCAGCGGGGATAGGGGGGCTACCTGGAATCGGTCACGCTTATCGCGCGATTGTCACTATTGATACCAAACAAGCCGTAACGCCGTATTATATCGCCAATCAAGACTTTTATCAGTTAGCGAAAGTCTTGAAGGCCTATGCCCAAGAAGAGCACATTCAATTTGATGATCAGATGGGGTTACTACCGTTTTTCATGGCCCATGACACACCAGCGTGTTACGATTATTTAGAAGCACATTACAGTGAATTAGCGAAGAAAGTGGGTTTTCCAACAGCAAGTCTAGGACAGGCGGTTTATCGATGGTAGATGAGACAGCGAAAAATAATTTTAAAATGGCGACCGATGGCGTTCAGGCTTATCATCGTTATTTTGGAACGCCGACTGATGATGATCAAATCTGGTTTGAACTCTTAACGGTTGGTGTTTTCCAAGTGGGTTTAAGTTGGAAAGTAGCCGCTAGTAAAATCCCAATTCTACGACAACAAATGGCGGGGATGGTGATTGAGCGGGTCGCCCAGTTTGATGAGATGGCTATTGAACGACTCGAACAAGCACCGGAAATGATTCGTAATCCACGCAAGATTCGTGCCACCATCCAAAATGCGCGAGCGATTCAAAAAGTGCAGGCCGAGTTCGGTAGCTTTTCAGCGTATTTATGGGCGTTTGTTGATAATCAACCGCAATTGCTTGATGCGCAAATGGCTGGCGTCTCCGATAAATCGTCCCCGATTGGTGCGCGACTCGCCAAAGACTTAAAAAAATGGGGCTTTAAATTTGTGGGCCCCGTCGTTACACATTTATTTATGTTAGCGGGCGGTTTGATTCAAATGATTGATGAATAATGGTAGCGCCTAAGCCGAATTAATTTTAGTTTAGGCGCTTTTTTAATAGTCATGTTAGAAAACCTAACACGAAATATTGACCGGTAAGAAGTCGACTGGTAAGATAAAACGCAAGTGAGGTGAAATAGATGGCTGAAAAGCAATTAAGACGAAATTTAGCGGTTTTACCGATTGGAACGGTGATGAAATTAACCGGCCAAACGGCACGTCAAATCCGTTACTATGAGAGTCAAGAACTTGTTTTGCCTGAACGCACACCGGGTCACCAACGGTTATTTTCGTTGAATGATGTTGATCGCTTATTAGAGATTAAGGATTATTTAGCAGAAGGTGCCACGATGGTTCAAATTCGCCAGATTTACCGCAAGCAAGCACAAAAAATAAAGCAGCGGCATCTGACCGATACCAAGGCCCGTCAATTATTAGCCGAAGAGATGCTTTCGGTTGGCGGATTAGTAGGACAACGACCATCTATTTCACAATCATCTAAATTATATTAAGGGGCGACTAGATTAATGGCACGAAAAATGTTGACAGCAGAAGCAATCAAGCAATTAGTGGATCAAGAAAACGTTAAGTTCTTAAGATTAATGTTTACGGATATTAATGGGATTATTAAGAACGTGGAAGTCCCAATCAGTCAATTAGACAAAGTTTTAAGTAACAAAATGATGTTTGATGGTTCTTCAATCGACGGTTTTGTCCGGATTGAAGAAAGTGATATGTATTTGCGTCCTGATTTAAGTACTTGGTTGATTTTCCCATGGGAAGCTGAACATGGTAAAGTAGCTCGCTTAATTTGCTCCGTTTACACTGCTGATGGCGAACCATTCTTAGGTGATCCGCGCAATAACTTGAAAAAAATGGTTCGCGAAATGCAAGATAAAGGCTTTAAAGATTTCAACATCGGGCCTGAACCAGAATTTTTCCTCTTTAAATTAGATGAAATTGGCAAACCAACTTTAAAATTAAACGATCAAGGTGGCTATTTTGATTTTGCCCCTGTTGATTTAGGTGAAAACTGTCGCCGGGATATCGTTTTGGAACTTGAAAAAATGGGCTTTGAAGTGGAAGCTAGTCATCATGAAGTCGCACCGGGCCAACATGAAATTGATTTCAAGTATGCCGACGCAGTCGATGCAGCCGATAATATTCAAACCTTCAAATTAGTCGTTAAAACAATTGCCCGTAAACATGGGCTTCATGCAACCTTCATGCCTAAACCATTACACGGTGTCAATGGCTCAGGGATGCACATCAACATGTCATTATTCAACCAAGATGGGACAAACGCCTTCTTCGATGAAAATGGCAAAGAACAATTATCAGAAACAGCCTATCACTTCTTAGCTGGTTTATTACGCCATGCGCGTGCGATTACGGCCATCAATAACCCAACTGTTAATTCGTACAAACGTTTGGTACCTGGCTTTGAAGCACCCGTTTATGTGGCTTGGTCAGGTCATAACCGTTCGCCATTAATCCGAGTCCCACAATCACGTGGTTTATCAACGCGTCTTGAATTGCGGAGTGTTGATCCTAGTGCGAACCCCTATCTTGCAATTAGTTCAATCTTAGCAGCTGGTTTATCCGGGTTAGAACAAGGCCTTTCCCCAGAAGCAGGTGTTGATCGTAACATCTACAGCATGGATGAAACGGAACGGAAGGAAAATCATATTACTGATTTACCGTCAACCTTGCACAATGCCCTTAAAGAACTAGCTAAAGATGATATTATTAAAGATTCAATGGGCACTTATCTCTATCAAAGTTTCATGGATTCTAAGTCATTGGAATGGGCCGCCTATCGTCAACAAGTTTCTGAATGGGAACGCGAGCAATATTTGGAACTCTATTAGTCGCAATTTAAAGCTAATTTTTGTACAATGAACTTTTAGAAAGAGAAAGTTGGCAGTGTATGAAAACATTAGTGATTGTCAGTCACCCTGAAATGGCTAACTCGCTTGTTCAAAATTTTCTGAAGGCAAGTGCGCAGCCGTTCCAAGATGAAGTAACTTGGCACGATTTAGCAACCATTCAACAGCTAGATGTCGCCGCAGAACAAGCCTTATTGCGCAACCATGAGCGGATCATTTTCCAATTTCCGCTCTATTGGTATGCTGCGCCGGCCAGTCTTAAAACGTGGTTAGATACGGTTTTAACGGGTGAATTTGCGTTTAGTGGGCGGATGCCGCTACAGGGAAAATCGTTGGGGATTGTGGTCTCAACGGGGATTGCTGGGAAACATTTTCAAGCTGGTGGCAGCGAACAAGCAACGCTTTCCGAAATTCTGCGACCATATGAATTAGTTGCACGGAAATTAGGGATGACCTACTTACCACCATTTGCGATTCATCAATTTAGTTATTTAACCGAAACAGCCCGCCAATTATTATTAGTTGATTACCAGCGATATTTAACGCAAACGACTTTTAACTTTGAACAAAAGGTGGCGTGGTTTGAACAGCAGTTGCGACAACGCCAATCGGCTGCGACTGATTCAGATCAGCAGCAACAGCTTGCGTTATTAGCTGATCAGTTGACAGAACAGGGTGAATTGTTAACCGATCTAGGTTGGCAAGTGCAACTGATTCGCCAGGAAGAAGGCGAAGGTTAATGACCAACGAAGAATGGTTAAATCAACAGATTCAAATGCTTAAACAACAAGCAACCACGTATGAAGATCAAGCCTTCTATGAAGCGCTTTTAGAACTTAATCAGGCATTAGCAACCCGAATTGAACAACGTCAGGGTGAATTAGACGGTCGTATTTGGAATGCGACTAAGTGGTAGGATACGGCGTCAAGTAAAATACCGCCCATTAAAGTTGAAATGAACTTTAGTGGGCGGTATTTTGATTGTTTAATAAAATAGATTGCTTAGTAACGCTTAATCAATGTCACAAATGCGTCAACAATCACCTGGAAGAAGGCGATTGTATCTGGATTAGCGACTTGACCATTTTCATCTAATAGGTTCATCACGTTACCGATGTAAGCTTCGGGTTGTTGAACGGTTGGCATATTTAAGAAAACGAGTGATTGCCGCAAGTGATGGTTAGCGCCAAAACCACTGATGGCCCCTGGTGACACACTGACGATTGCGGCAGGTTTGTTATCCCAGACACTGGCACCATAAGGTCGTGAACCAACGTCTAAAGCATTTTTTAAGACGGCTGGTACCGAGCGGTTATATTCAGGTGTCACGAATAATACGGCATCCATTTGTTGCATTTTATTTCTGAAAGTTGTGTAGACTTCAGGGGCTTGATCAAAATCATCGTAGTCCTGATTATAAAGGGGCAGATCACCGATTTCGATTATCTCTAAATGCATGTCTTCTGGAAATAATGGCATCAATTGTTTGGCGATCGCCTTACTAAATGAATTCTGACGTAAACTACCAATTAAAACTGCTACATTTTTTGTCATAGGTGTAACCTCCAATAATTAAGTTAACTACTCTTTTAGCATAGCGAACTGTGTCATGCTTTTGCAACTAAAAGGGTTAGCGGATTGAATTTAAATAGGTAGTACACGTATAATAAGTGTAAGAGTTTTTGAAAGCAGGTTAATAAGTGATGGAAATTAAATGGCAAGTTGCCACGCAACAATCACAAACGATTAAACAGTTCCTTCTAAAAAATGGCATCAGTCAGCGCCTATACGCTAAAATTAAGGCACAGGACTTACCGATTCGGTTGAATCATCAATTAAGTAGCCCGGCTGATCAAGTTCAAAAAGGTGATCAGGTGTGTCTGACATTACCGGCTGAACCAGCGGATGAAATGGTGGCAGTGAGCCAAGAACCGATTGATGTGCTCTATGAAGATGACTACTGGCTAGTTGTGAATAAACCGGCCGGACTAGCAACAATTCCCGGACCGACTAATGCGACAGATACACTATTGAACCGGATTAAAGGCTACTGGCAGCAAAATGGGGCGACTGATTTAGTGCCCCATATTATTACCCGGCTTGATTTTGATACGAGTGGGATTGTGTTAGCGGCTAAACATCAAGTGGCCCAAAGTTTACTTCAACCGCAGATTGAACACCATCAACTACAAAAGTTTTATCTAGCAGTTGTTGCCGGGACGGGACTCCCTGAGTTGGGGACGATTAAAGCCCCAATTGGCCGGATTGGGGTTGAACCACGTCGGCGGGTCATTGCTGATGGGCAAAATGCTTGGACTGATTATTGGCGTCTAGCGCAAGATGAGCGCTTAACTGTCTTAAAAGTCCAGATTCATACCGGTCGAACACACCAAATCCGCGTTCATTTGAGTGATATAAATCATCCGTTGGTCGGCGATCAGCTTTATGAGGGGCCGCTTGATTGGGGGATTAACCGTCAAGCGTTGCATGCGTACCAATTAACTTTTAATGATCCGTTTAGTCAACAGAAGAGACAGTTTACAGCACCCATTCCGGCGGACATTCAAGCTATTTTACCTAGCTAAAATTAATGACAAGCTGTAAGAAAGAAGTTTTAGGATGCGAAAATTAAGAATAGTATTGATTTGTGTTTTTTGTTTAATCATCGGTGGTGTGCTTGGGACGCTTGGGACCACTAGGGTTGCGGTCCAAGGCCTCGTTAGCCCGCAAAAAGTGGACCGCCAACCAGTGGTTTTTGTGCCCGGTAGTGGTGGCACTAATGATCGATTTGATCAACTTTTTAAAACAGTTAATCAACATTATCGTCAACACAGTATTCTTAAAGTAGAAGTAATGACGGATGGACAAATCAAAACAAAAGGGCAGATTGTCTGGCGTGATAAGGTGCCTTTAATTGTGGTCAGTTTTGAAAACAATAATGATGGGGACGAAAACGTCTTTAAACAGACCGAATGGTTTGAAAAGGCAATGCAACAGCTAACTAAGCAATACCATTTTAAGAAATTCAACGGGGTCGGCTATTCCAATGGTGGGTTGGTCTTAACACGCTATGCAGAACGCTATCCCAAAGAAGCGCAATTAGGCCGCTTATTGACGATTGGGACGCCATACAATGGGTTAAATGCTAGTATCAAAGATGAAAGCCCGATGTTAGCGGATTTAAAAGCTCAAAAAGAACAGCTTTCCAAAAAAATGGTCGTTTATTCTGTGGGGGGCACAACCACTGGTGGAGATGATGGGATTGTCCCGGCGGCCAGTGTCGCAGCTGGGCGGGAAGTCTTTCAAAATCAAATCGCCCATTATATGTCGATGTTTGTGAGTGGTAATGATGCCAAACATACGAGCTTACCAGAAAATGAAACAATTGTTTATTTGATTGAGGAACTAATCGTACAACAACCAGTCGATCCGCAGAAACCACTTAGTGCAAAATTAAAATAAAAGAAACGTATTAAAAAAGGGTCGGGACAAAAATAACTTTTGTCCCGACCCTTTTTAGATAGCCAAATTTTAATCCTCGGGAGCCTCCTCCGACTGATGGCATACTTCCTTTTTTAATTATTCACCAAGCGTCTTCAATAAATTATGGGTGATGAAGAAGCCGCCGATTAAGACCACTAATTCAGTGAGCGGTACACTGAGCCAGACACCTGTCAGGCCAAACAAGGCTGATAATAATAAGACACTGCCAATCAAGAGCACATAACCGCGCATAATCGCGACGAAAAATGATAGCCGTGGTTGGGCAATGGCCGTCATAAATAGGTTATTGACAATGTTCATACTTGAGAAGAAAAAGCTGATGAATATCAACGGAATCCCAGCCGCAGCATAATGGACGAGCAATTGATTATGATCATGATTGAAAACCGCAATGATCGGTGCTTTAAATCCCAAGAGGACTAGGTAGAGCCCCGTTGCAATCCCGAGTGCTGATAGTAAACCGATTCTTAAGCTGGTTTTAACGTTATGCCAATTTCGTTTACCAAATTCACGGCTAACGATTGGTTGGACCCCGACGGCGACACCGTTAAATAGTGATAAGCCCACAAGTAAAATATTAGCAATAATGCCATAAGCGGCAACGGCATAGTTATCGGCTAAGTGTAAGATGACGATGTTGAAGACGAAAATGCTAACGCCGGTACTCATTTCGGTTAAGAAAGAAGGAAAACCTAGTTGGACGGCTTTAAAGGTTGGTTTAAAGTTGAGCGTTAATTTTTTGAGGGTGAGTAAGCGGTCTGGATGGTGCCGGTGTCGCGTTAGAATTAAAAGGCTAACCAATGGCGAACATAGCGTTGCAAGCGCCGCTCCCACCATGCCCATGTGTAGTGGAAACATCAATAAGTAATCAAAAATAATGACAAATAAACTTTGCGAAAGAGTCGCAATCATGGTTAGATGTGGATTACTATCATTCCGAACAAAACTGAGGACTAAGTTATTGAGAATAAAGAGCGGACTGCCGATTAAAATAACACGCAGATAAGCCAGACTAGGCCCGAGCGTTTCGTGGTTGGCACCGAGTAGATGAAGAAGCGGGTGAATAAAGATTAAGCCTAAACTCATGATAATCAGGCCTAGCAAGATACCAAAAGACAGTACTTCGGTAAAAATCGCCTGACTTTTTTCGGGATGGTTAACTTTATTAATCGAGAAAATTGTTGCGCCACCAATACCGAGCATCAAGCCTAAGCCATTAAAAAGGTTAAAAAGCGGTAAATCGATATTGAGCGCGGCCAAGCCAATTGGGCCAACCGCGTAAGCGATGAAGTAGGTATCGGCCAGAATATAGATGGAAAGACCGAGTGAGCTGAAAACATCACGGATAATGTAACCAGTCAGTTCTTTTTTAATATGTGGTGAATTTGTCAAAGTGGAACACTCCTATTCAATTGGTAGTGGGGTCGCCATTAGTGTCGCGACGAAATCTTGGATGGGTTGCGGTAACCCTTTGCGGTTAACCAGGTAAAATTGGCGTTGATACTGTTTGGAAAGCGGTCGATAGGGAATCTCTGGATAATCAAGTAGTGCAGCGCTTGAAATCAGCGATTGCCCTAAACCTTGTCGTAATAATTGGACGATGATGGCATTACTTTTGACCGTCATGACGTTATCGAGGGTTAAATTATTTTCCTTTAAATAATTCATCGTGTAATGATAGACGCCAGAACCATTTTCGCGTAAGAGCCATGGTTCGCTCGGTTGACCAGCTAGAACCAGTTGATCGGTTTGTAGCGGGGTGCGAACAATATCTTTTTCTGTCAGTGGTTTTTCGATAAAGCCAAAGTCCAATTTGTGTTGCGATAGCTGTTCGATAATCTGCGAGGAATTTAACGTGCAAATTTCAATCTCTAAAGCGTCTAAGGCAGTACGGTGGCGACTCAGCAACGCCGGTAAAAAGTAGGCTGCCGTGGTGTGTGAAGCCGCAATTCGGCAAGGAATCTTGGCCTGCGTTTCTTGGTGTTGCAGTTGATGGAGATCTTGGTGCCATAAGTCTAACAATTCTTGGCATTGTTTATAGAATAAATCCGCCTGTTTGGTCGGCACGATTTGTTGGCGACCATTGCGTTCAAATAAAACAACATCGAGTGACTCTTCAAGTTGCTTGATTTGCACCGAAACGGTTGGTTGCGACAGGAAGAGAAGTTGGGCTGCAGTTGTAAAATTCTTAGTTTCATACACCGTCTTGAAAATTTCGAGCGTCTTAAACATGAGGTCACTTCCATTAATTTTCTTAATAACAACTATTATAAAGATTTATTTTATTAATTGAAAGAGATTCGGTATAGTTAACTTATTGATTTGAGAGGAAGCGAGAAAAATGCAATCATTGATTAAGAAATTACCTGGCTTTATTGTATCATTGGTCATCGCAATTGGAAGCTACTATATTGCACAATTATGGTTACCAATGTTAGGGGGCGCAACCATTGCGTTATTTATTGGGATTATTTTAGGCAATACTTGGTTAAAGCAACCGACTTTAGCTGCAGGGACAAAATTTTCTGAAAAACGGCTCTTGGAATATTCGGTGATGTTATTAGGGGCGACGATCACGTTTCAAAGTATCCAAAAAATTGGCTGGCAAGGGGTTGTTCTAACGGTCTTGCAGATGAGCTTAACAATTGGGTTTGCCATCTGGTTGGGCCGGCGCTTGCGCTTTAACGAAGGCACATACCTATTGATGGCCGGTGGCAATGCCGTCTGTGGTTCTTCAGCAATTGGGGCGATTGCGCCGGTGATTGACGCTGATAATGAAGATACAGGAATCGCCATCACAATGGTCAACTTAATGGGCACAATCTTGATGTTGGCACTCCCCGTTTTAGGGACACTGTTATGGGGCCATGATAATCTTGCTCGAGGGATTTTAATTGGTGGCACGGTGCAATCTGTGGGCCAAGTAGTCGCCAGTGCGACAATGATTAATCAAGGGACGGTCGTTACAGCAACCTTATTTAAAATCTTGCGGATTATCTGTTTAGTCTTTGTAGTAACTGGTTTTGGTTATTTACATCAGAAAAAGCAAAGCCAAGCAACTGATACGAAGTTAAGCCAACAACTATTGGCGAAGAAAAGTAGTCTTGTCCCTTGGTACGTTTTAGGCTTTTTAATCTTTTGTGTGATCAATAGCCTACATTTTTTCCCAGGCCAATTCGGGACAATCTGCCATTTCTTGAGCACTTGGTGTGAAATGACCGCCTTAGCTGCAATCGGCTTACGTTTAAACTTAAAAACACTATTCAATCAAGGTAAGCAATTGCTATTTTATGCCGGCGGCTTAGTCGTTTTCCAAGTCGTTGCTGCTATTTTGTTAATTACAATCTTATTCTAAAAAAACACCATCAATCTGGGCGCAATTACCCAGAACTGATGGTGTTTTTTGATGAAAGTTATTATTAACCTTCGTAGCGGCCCATTTGAGGGAGATTTTGAAGTCGTTTAGGTGTGTGGTGTGAATTTGCGAAGGCCTCTGTTAAGTCTTGCCCCGCTCTCAATCCTTTAAAATGTTTGCCGCCTTCCCAAGGCCCCATTGCGGACAAATCATAGACGATGCCTTCAACAGCAACGTAACTTGGTTGGCCATCTTGACCGTTATATTGTGCAAGTGTTTCTTTGGTAAAAATTTTATCAGTCATTATAAAAACCCCCTCGATATTAGCATAACTATAACGTTTTCGCGAAGATTTGGCAACAATTAAGTTGTGTAATTGCCAGTTGGCTTCGCCCGTAATTTAGGAAACGGTTTTCATCCTTAGTATGCCATGTTAATATTAAGATGGTTTAATACGTTAAACTAATCATGTAATTAGTAAAATGTAAAAAACTTTATTGGGGGAGTAAAAGTGAGGGGTAAAAATAGAATACTAATAGTCACTCTTTTGTTACTGATAGTGGGACTAGTGGGGTGTCAAGGTAACGTTAAACCATCAAAAAAAACAGAACAACGTGTTGCATCGGCTACGACTAAAAATGGTCGGATTAAGCTTATTGGGCAGAATTTTGCAGGCAATTATCAAGGAACTGGTACGAAATCGGATCCAAGTTATGAATATCTGATGGCGTTTAAAGCAGATGGTACCTTTAGACAAGATATTACTGCAACGGATGGTTATTATGCCAAGTTTGTGGAGCAAGGGACCTACACAATTGATAAGCAGGCAGCTAAAATTGTGATTAACATTCAGCAAGTTGTGGAAGTCACTTATGCGACTGAATATGACTTATCACATCAACAGCCACCAATTAGTTATGATTATCGTAAACAACAAGGGGGCAAGGCTCTGACAGCAGCAGAGAATAAGCCGATTAATATTCTAATTAAGTCGGATTATTTACAGGGAAGTGTTAACGGCGTTCGGTTGAAACCGACAAAGCAAGCAATGCCATCGTTTAATCAGTTTAAAACAGCGGTGCAAAATGAAGTTCAATCACAAAAAAGTCGTAAGACGACAACTAGTATGACACAGCAAACAACGAATACGCCAAAGGTCGAAACCGCACCGAATGGTAGTAGCGAACTGACGCAGTTGCAGGCGCAAGTTGCAAGGCAAGACCCGAGTTTAAAAGTCACGAATGAATCGATTATTGACACGAATATGGCGATTGCACTTTTTGACTTATTGCTGGGTAAAGAAAATCATATGACTTGGGCTATGTGGCATGAAGATGATAAATATGTCATTACGCCGGAACGGGATGGTAGTTATAAGTTATTTTTCCAAGGGAATGCCTACCCAACAGTCCGGCGATTTGGGGATATCGCGGTTTATGGGTTAGTAAAAGTAGGTCCGGGTGTCGATCCAACAGATTACGAAAAAGAAATTGTTGATTTAAAAAAGATGCGGGTTATCGGGACCACAACAATCGCACCGACACATATTCATGACCAAGGGGGAGCGTCATAATGAAAAAAACGAAATTAGTAATGCTACTGGTATTTGCTAGCTTATTGTTGGTGGCTTGTAGTCGCCAAGTGAAGTTAGCTAAACAGATTAGTCACGCACAACACCAAACTGCAACACAAAATAATGTAAGAGGTGGCACTTATCATGGGACTTATACGGGGAACAAGACTCATGAAGATCCAGATTATGATTATTTAATGATCTTTAAAAAAGATGGGACATTCCGGCAAGATATTACCGCTAGTAACGGGTATGCCGGTAAGTTTGTTGAATCAGGGACCTATCAGGTGAATAAGAAGACGCAACAGATTATTATTAAAATTCAAAAAGTAGTTGAGGTCACTTACGCAAGTGATCGTGCGCTTAAACAAAAGGCAACGCCCACTGCATATCAATATAGGGATGAGCATCAGTTAACAGCCGCTGAAAATAAGCCAATTAAAATTAAGATAACGCCTAAATATTTAGAAGGTTCAGTTAATAAGGTTAAATTATATAAAGTAAAAACTAAAGTAGTTGATTTCAATCAATACAAGACACAACAGGCCAAGCAATATCAATCGGCACCTAAAGTGGTCGCTCAAAAGTTGATTGGTGGTAAGAATTTTATGGGCCGAATTGATAAGAATCAGGTTTGGTTGACTTTTAATCAAGATGGCACTTTTAACTGGCAAGCAGTCTATAATTCTATGGGTGCTGGCTCAGTAGCTTATATGACGGGGCAGTACCATTTAGATGATCAAGGCCATATTACTTTTGATCATAACCAGGGGGATGTTTATGACATGAGTCAATTGAGTGTGGCGGGTAACCAGTACCGTAACCGTTCAAGTGTGTCAGTGCCTGATGAACGCTTTAATTTTGCGGTTTATGATAATCAGCTTATTATGCGGCTATCGGATTCAGTTGGTGGCTCAGAAGCGGCTTACCAAACACCGGATTCAGGGGCTTATAAAACCAGTACAGTGATGACTGAATCAGCAACCAAGACACCAACTTATCTTGAAAAACGCGGTACAATGACTAAAATTAATCCGCTTATCAGCCAATTTGAAAATGCAGACAACTTTGGTAAATGGGCGTTAATTGCCTACCGGA
The DNA here is from genome assembly GCA_002953655.1 of Latilactobacillus sakei. NCBI lineage: Bacteria > Bacillati > Bacillota > Bacilli > Lactobacillales > Lactobacillaceae > Latilactobacillus > Latilactobacillus sakei. The sequence goes on along the minus strand of CP025839.1, from coordinate 1,456,069 downwards.
CACCGAGTTTAGCAGGTATGTGGGGCCGCCCTCAAGCCTTTGGGATTAAAGCGACTGATAGTAACGTGACACAAGGCGGGATTCAATTTGCTTATCTAACGACGATTGAAGATGTTTCGCCAAAAGATGAACAACAGATTGATGGCGTTGAGTTAATTGGTTTGGGGGAAGATGGGAATATTTATCTAAATCCTGGGACGGGCTTTATTAAATCAGCGAAATTTACAGATTATTTAAATGCTGAGAAGGTTGATGCTACTAGATTAAGTGAATTTGATGCATCAGCAAGTTACGATGACTAAGATAGTAAAAAAGAACCACCAACAATTATTGTTGGTGGTTCTTTTATTACAAGATTAAATTAATGGACCCGACCAGATTCGAACTGGCGACCTCCTACATGCGAAGCAGGCGCTCTCCCAACTGAGCTACGGGCCCAAACGCTTACAAAAAACATTTTAGCACTTTTAGCCAAAATAGCAAGCGTCTTTAACGACGAGGCGATGTCCGGAGGTTGTTGGGCTTGCTACCTTTAATCGTCCGTTGCTTGAACGTTGTTTGTTGTTGGTCAGGCATAAATTTGAAATGTTGCATTTTACCAGCGTATGGTTTCCCACTAACGCGAATCTTTAACCAATCTTGCATGGCAACAATCATGCCGTTTAATTTAGCAGCTTGTTCTGAGTTGCCTTGTTTTTGGACTTCCGTGGTGACATCGTTAGTAAGATAAGCGAGTAATTTTTGGTGGTATGCGACTAATTCTTCGGTTAGTGGTGCTTGATTGTATTGGTTGAATAATTTTTGAACAAAACGCATGGCGTCTTTGGCGTTTTGAGGTTGATAAAAACGATCTTGCTCGGGCATTTTAAAACCTTCTTTCAAATGGTAGTATATCTGATTTTAATGCTTGGAACAACTTTGGTATACTGTAATCTGAGATTAATTAGCGGAGGATTAAGCATGTTTAAAAAAAAGAGCGATTGGTTCTTAGTGTTAGCACTGGTCATGATGGCGATCTTGTTTTATAGCTCGTCGATGACTTATCATGAACAAACATCCGTTCCACTTTTGGAACGCTTATTAAAAAATGAACCACTCAAGCAGTGGTTGAGTCAATTTTCCTTCCATTATGCAGGTAGCGAGCAAAGTGTTCAGGCGAGTGGTTATTTTAAGTTCGTCGAATTCTTCGTGCGTAAGGGCGCGCACTTCGGGACGTATTTCTTATTAGCGTTATTTAGTTATTTAGGATTACGCCCCCGAATCGAAGGTGCTTTCTTAGCGGGGATTTTCAGTTGGTTGGCAGCGACTGGGTATGCGGCCACCGACGAATTTCACCAAATGTTAACGGGTGATCGGACACCGCTTTTTCAAGATGTCATGCTCGATAGTGTGGGCGCTTTATCGGGGATTGTCATTATGAGTGTTATTTTATACTTTACAGGTCGTAAAAAACGACGATAAACCGGACTACCATTGCTTTTGAGTTGATAATTTGCTATCATAGATAACGACTTAGTACCAGAATTCTATAATCGAAAAGAGGAGTTAGATATGTCAGGACATTCAAAATGGCATAATATTCAGGGTCGTAAAAATGCACAAGATGCAAAACGCGGCAAGATTTTCCAAAAACTATCCCGTGAGCTTTTCATGGCTGCGAGAAGTGGCGGTCCTGACCCAAGTTCTAACGCTGCATTACGTTTAATTATGGATAAGGCTCGTTCAGCAAATATGCCTAAGGACAACATTAAGCGTGCGCTTGATAAAGCCGAAGGTAGCGACGGTGCTAATTATGATGAAATTACTTATGAAGGTTATGCACCAGGTGGTGTGGCTGTTTTAGTACATGCTTTAACAGATAACAAAAACCGGACAAGTTCAGACGTTCGGGTTGCCTTCACACGTAACGGCGGCACAATGGGTGCTGCTGGCTCGGTGGCTTACATGTTTGATCGTCGCGGTTACATCGCAATTGCCCGTGAAGGCTTAGATGTTGATGAAGACCAAATGTTTGAAGACATTCTTGAAGCTGGTGCGGATGATTTACAAACTGAAGATGATGTGTTTGAAATTTACACAGATCCTAAGGAATTGGCTAATGTCCGTGATATTCTTGAAAAGAAATACACATTGGCAAATGCTGAATTAACAATGATTCCACAAAATACAACACCAGTTGCCCCTGAAAAAGTTGAACAATTCCAACGTTTAATCGATGCCTTAGAAGACAATGATGACGTTCAAGATGTTTATACAGCAGGCGAACTACCAGAAGAATAATATAAGACTAAATACCCTTAAACCAATAATATTGGTTTAAGGGTATTTTTTTGCAAAAAAAATCGGGCCGTCCCTAGCGTAATCTTAAGTAACGACTTAAAAGAAAGGTGATGGCATGTCAACTGAAGAAACGCTAACAACATTATTAAAGCATTGTGCTAAACAACGTGTTCAAGATCTCTATTTTACACCGACAATCGATGGCTGGCGCTTGACGGAACGTCGCCAGAGTGATTTAGTCACCAATCAGGAATTGGATAAACCGACCGGAACGCGTTATTTAAATCGACTGAAATATATGGCCGGGATGGATATTAGTGAGACCCGACGTGCGCAGACTGGTCGCTCGGCATTACAGCTAGCTGACCAGACCGTTTATTTACGCCTAGCGACAGTCGGAGATTTTTTAAATCGTGAAAGTTTAGTGATTCGTTTTATCTACCCGATTGGCGCGATCTATCATTGTGATGATCAACAGATTTTAGCGCAATTAACGCAGATGAGCCGACAGGCAGGGTTAATGCTTTTCGCTGGACCGACCGGTTCTGGTAAAACGACTAGTCTCTATCAGCTGGCCCAACAGTCAATGAGTACCAAGATGGTGGTCGCGATTGAAGATCCGATTGAAATTGTTGCACCTGAATTTTTACAACTGCAAGTTAATGATAATGCGGGTTTGGGTTATGCTGAATTATTGAAAATTAGTCTGCGATTGCGGCCAGATACGCTGATTATCGGTGAGATTCGCGATTTAGAGACAGCCCAATATGCGGTTTCCGCGGCTTTAAGTGGACACCTAGTGTTGAGTACGATTCATGCCCGGAGCACCCGCGGTGTGGTTGCGCGCTTATTGGATCTTGGTATTTCCGAGATGCAATTACGGGCCTGCCTAACGGGGATCGCCTATCAATCGTTGGTGACAAAAGACGATATTGTGCAGGCCCATTATGAATTATTAACTGGCTCAGACTATTTCTCAAAAAAAGAAGGTGATTGTGATGTATAAATCACGACAACAAGCGCAATTTTACGCCGATTTCTTGCAGTTATTGGGGCGGTTATTAGAGAACGGTTTTTCATTGCAACAAGCTTTTGCTTTCTTACCAATTGTTTTTCCAAAACAGCGGCAATGGTTAAATCAAGTAAATCAAACGCTTGAAAAAGGGGAGAGTCTAGCAGTTAGTTTAGCGCATGTTGATTTTCCGGCTGATTACGTTGGTCAAATCGAACTAACCGAATTACAAGGTAATCTCGGTCAATGTTTATGGCATTTAGGTCAGATTCAAAGTATCCGCCAGAAACGTCATCGAGAAATACGGGGTGTGTTAGCCTACCCGTTATTTCTCTTGGCTTTTCTAGGGGGCTTAATTGGCTTATTGCGTCATTATTTATTACCAGAGATTGCCCAAATAACACCTGATTCAACTCAGACGAGTTCGCCACTTAATCGCGTCATATTGTGGGGCCTGTTATTAGTGCTTGGCCTTTTGATAATGGGCATCGGCCTTTTTACGGTTTACCGGCGCTTACCGGTTTTAGTTCGGTTACAAAAAGCGTTCAAGTGGCCAATCATTGGGCGTGATATTCAGCAGTATTATCATTATTGTTTGTTATTTGATTTGAGTACTTGTCTGCAAAATGGGCTTAAGTTAACGGAAATTTGTGCTTTGCAGAAGCAGTTGCAACAAAATACATGGCTGGTGACCTTGGTAGCGCAATTAGAGGTCGTACTTGCTTCGGGTCAATCATTGGATACTTATCTTAGTCGCTCTGCATTTTTTCCACAGTCGTTACGATTGGTATTGGCTAAGCATAATCTGACGCAACAGACGACCACGGAGATCACGATGCTAGCTAACCTGCAGTATACGGAATTACAGAAGCAATTACAGCGTAAATTGAGTTGGTTGCAACCTATTTTATTTATTTTAATTGGGATCATTATTATTTGTACGTATCTTAGTATTTTATTACCGCTATATCAAACAATGGAGGGAATTTCATGAAGAAAAAAAGAAATGCTTTTACATTAATCGAAATGGTAATTGTTTTAGCCATTGTGGCATTACTAATTTTATTAATTTCACCAAATTTAGTGGCTCAAAAACAACGTGCTGAGAAAAAGACGGATCAAGCGTTGGTAACCACTTTGCAGACGCAAGTTGAATTGGCTTCCGACGAACAAGGCCATCAAATTAAGAGTTTAGATGAGCTAACGGATAAGTATATTTCAAAAGACCAGTTAAAGCACGCAAAGGAGCGGGGGATGACAATTGAAGGCGGCACGGTTAAGCAAAAATGAGGGTTTTACGGTGATTGAAATGTGCGTGGTTTTAGCAATTGTGAGTCTATTAAGTTGGTTACCGATTTATCAAATTAAGCAATACCGGGCGCAACAGGCTGAGCAGTTGTTTCTACATCAATTTGAAACCAGTTGGGATGCAGCCCGTCAATATGTGGCAATTGAACCGCGAGCGATTCGGGTGATGTGGGATGCACCAACGCGCTCAATCACATTTAAAGGCGCTGGTGACTCGTATAGGAAACAACAACTAGTGCTGCCGGCAACTTTAACGGTGAGCAATCCGGCAGAGTGGCATTTAATTAATATTACTCATAACAAAGGCATCAAGCCGCGCACCTTAAAGTTAAAATCAACGCTTAATAATCGTGAATATCAGTATAAAGTCCAGATGATGTGGGGGGTATTACATGTTCAGAAGTAGGCCGGCCTTTTTGCTCGTTGAAAATATCATTGCCTTAACCTTAGTATTAGGGGCTAGTTGGCTATTAACGGCCAGTTTATTACGTTTTAAACACCAACAAACGCTTAAACAACAGCAAGTCGCCCAGCAGGCGGTCTTAGCGATGGCCGCCGAGCAGTTAAGAGCCCATCAGCAGGTGAAGAAACAGTGGCAAATGGGGCGAACGGTCTATACGGTGACGGCTAATCAGCAGAAATTAAAGGTAACCACAAAGGCAGGTGAGTCGGTTGCGATTAATTGGACGACCGATTAAACACTCAGCGTTCACTTTAATTGAAATGGTGATTTCAATGGCGATTCTAATCCTGATGAGTCAGTTATTAGTGGCAACAGTGGGTATTTTGCAAAAGGCAATTAAAGTCACACAACAACAGCAAAATACAATCAATTGGCATATTAGTACGATTCAACTGGACGAATTTTTAGCGGATGCATACTTTACCCATTATCAAGAGCAAGAGGGGCCAAAAATCACCTTTCGAAAACCTGATACTAATCAGTCGGGGGAAGCTGCCGAGACTATTTACTATTTAAAAAGGATGAAAAGTGAAATGGTCGTTGTCAGCCAATTAGATGGGTATATGCCATTATTAGGCAACCTCAAGCAATTACAACTTGACTATCAGCGACCGTTTGTTCAAATTGATGCGACTTTTATGGATCAGAGGCGTTATCAACACGAAGTTTTCTTGGAGGAACAAGATGAACAAGCTAAGAAAAAGAAGGCTGACACCAATTAAACATACGGCGGTTGCGTTACTCAACGCGATATTAATGCTGACGTTAATCAGTGTTGTATTAGTTGGTGTGACCCATAGTTACCAACAGCAGCAACAGAGTTATCAGTATTTATTAAATTACTATCGGGCTAAAACACTTTATGAATTGACATTAGCCAGTCAATCTAAGGCTAATTTAAAAGGGATCAAAGCGACGACTGGTGAGAGCCAAATTCTAAAGAAACAGCATCAAATCAAGGTTACTCTCAATAACGGTTATCAGAAACAGTTTGAAATAAAAAATATAACAGGTGAAAAATAAAAATTCCATTTGATAAAGCGCTTACTATAGCTTATAATTTGTAATGTAACCATCTGTATTACTTGCGTTGATGTTGGATTACCGCTAGAATATAACAGAATCCAATGAATAGAGGTGGCTATTTTGCCTAAGAGTGCTGTAGAAACGTTGTTTGATTTAATTGATCAAACAACAACGTTGATTGAACAGAATTTAGAAACAACCTATTTAGATGCATTGACTGAATCAATTGCCAATATTGCTGATGGTGGTCGTGTGAAGGTTGAAGATAATTTACCAGATGCGCAAACGGTCGCACAACTTGAACCAATTTACGCAACGGTTAAGCTGAACCAGTTTGATGCGGAGACCATTCGTCAAGCCTTACAACTGGCAACCTTAAAAGGACTTCGACAAGTTAAAGTGGAGCCTAATAAACAAATGACCCCTGATGCAATCGGTTATTTAGTCGCCTATTTGGCGGAAGTATTTGGTGGCGCTGATCAAATTAAGACAGTGTTAGACCCAGTGATTGGTACAGGTAATTTATTAGCAACTGTCATGAATCATATTCAAAATCTAACGGGTAATAAGCTCCAAGGTTTTGGGGTTGATAATGATGATAGTCTACTAGAATTAGCTGGTATCAGTAGCGAGTTACAAGGGTTAGACACCACTTTATTCCATCAAGATGCGATTGAACCGTTAATGGTTAAGCCAGTTGATATCGCGGTTGCTGATTTACCAATTGGTTTTTATCCAATTGATGAACGGGCAGCGGATTTTGAAACGCATGCTGCTAGTGGCCACTCATATGCGCATCATTTATTAATTGAACAAACGATGCACTATGTTAAAGAAGGCGGTTTTGGCTTCTTTCTGGTACCCAATGTTATTTTGGAAACAGATGAAGCTAAGCAATTGGTAAAATGGATTACTAAACACGTCTACTTGCAAGGCCTATTGAGCTTACCAGTTAACTTGTTTAAAACTAAAGAAGGCCAAAAAGCCATCTTAGTCTTACAAAAACAAGGCGCTGGTGCCCAACAAGCTAAGCAAATTCTATTAGGTGAATTTCCAAATTCAAACGATCAAAAAGCGTTCGCTGCGTATTTACAACAGATTCGGACTTGGCATAAAGAAAATATTAATTAATCGAATAGAAAAGGTGATTAGATGTCAAAAATTTTAGCAATTAATGCCGGCAGTTCAACTTTAAAATGGAAATTATTTGTAATGCCTGAAGAAAAGGTGATTGCCAAAGGGATGGTTGATCGTCTCGGCTTATCTGATTCTGTCTTCACTGTTAAGTATGGTGATGGTCAAAAATATGAAATTACGCAAGATATTGAAACCCAAGATGTTGCGGTTGATTTATTACTTAAGAAGTTAATCGAATTTAAGATTATTGCTGAATATTCAGAAATTAGTGGGATTGGCCACCGGGTTGTTGCCGGAGGCGAAGATTTTAAAACATCTGCCTTGATCACTGAAGCCTCATTAAAACGTATTGAAGAATTAGCTGAATACGCACCATTGCATAATCCTGCTGAAGCCGGTGTGATCCGTGCTTTCCGTAATATTCTGCCTGATGTGCCACAAGTAGCAGTCTTTGATACCTCGTTCCACACAACAATGCCTGAAGAAAACTATCTTTATAGTTTGCCACTAGACTATTATCGTAAATATGGGGCTCGTAAATACGGGGCTCATGGGACTAGTCACCGTTATGTCTCACATCGTGCGGCTGAAATGTTAGGAAAACCATTAGAAGATTTGAAGATGATTACAATGCATCTTGGGAGTGGTGTTTCAATGACCGCTATCAAGGAGGGTAAGTCATTGGATACTTCAATGGGCTTTACACCACTTGCTGGTGTTACAATGAGTACCCGTTCGGGCGATATCGATGCTTCATTAGTCGCTTTCTTAATGAAGAAATTAGATATCAAGGATCCAGAAGAGATGATTGATATCTTGAATAAGAAATCTGGGATTTACGGTATTTCAGGCTTATCGCCTGATATGCGTGATCTTGAAAAGACCAGAGAAGAACGCCCAGAATCACAATTAGCAATTGATATTTTCGTTAACCGTTTAATCAAGTATGTTGGTTCATACGTGGCGATTATGGGAGGCTTAGATGTCTTGGTGATCACAGCTGGTATGGGTGAAGGTGACATCTTGATGCGTCAACGTATTGGCGACCGTCTTAGCTATTTCGGTGTTGAGGTTGATCCAGAACGGAATAATGTGATGGCACAAGAACGCATTATTAGTACAGATGATTCAAAAGTTAAGGTGCTCTTAGTACCTACAAACGAAGAAGTCATGATTGCCAGAGACGTTATGTCAGTTGGTCAAATTAAATAAGTTTAAAAAGTGATCAGCGTATTGCTGGTCCTTTTTTATTGGAGGTTTAAGGCAATGTCAAGTTTTACAATTTTTTATAGTATCTTAGCAATCGCTTTGTTAGTCATTTGGCTAGTCGTGCAGTTTCATATGGTATATCGCGCTAAGAGTAGTCGTGTGATGCGCATCATTTTGACGATAATTGCGATCGGGTTACTGATTGCCAGTCTTGTTGTCACAGGAACGGTAGATGATAAGCTGACCGGTATTGCGTCAGTTATCATTCTATTAGTTTTCGCATTTTGGCCCAAGGGTTTTACCAAGACCATGCTGATTGCGAATTTAAATACGGTTCGTCAATTTGCCGCAATTTCTAAAATTGAATTAATCACAAAAGAGGCTGAAACCGTCGTTCAAGTGTTTAGCGGTCAAATTCAAATTACGACGTTAAAGTTTAAATTAGATAGTCAAATACTAGCTAAGTTTCTCAAAGAACGGTTTCCTGAGAAACGATTAGTGGTTAAATCGGCGTAATCCTTTTATATTACGCGAATTTATGATAGAATATGCTATGCATATCGGGGCCGTTACGGATTCGACATGTGTAGGTGAGCGTGAATTGCACTTCGTAGGTTACGTCTGCGTTAACAACGTTACAGTTAATTATAACTGCAAACAATAACAATTCTTACGCTGTAGCTGCCTAAACACCAGCATAGCGTGATCCGCCTAACTTCACCCAAGGGTTAGATCCGGGTCTCAAATTAATTGGGTTACGTTAAATGCCGCCGTTTGAAGTGTTTAAAAGAGATTTTCAAACTAGTTAGTCCATCCGAGCCTTTGTTGAACGGCGTTTTGGGCTAACGAATTTCTAAATAGTTCGACTATGAGTGTAGAGATTGACGTGGCAATGCGCATGGACGCGGGTTCAACCCCCGCCGGCTCCATTGGATAAAACAAGGGTTAAGCTAATTAGTTGGCTTAATAAAAGGCATTTAACACTACCGTAACGGTGTTAAATGCCTTTTTTGTTGCAAAAAAATAACAGCCACGGGATGACTGCTATTTTAGTGTCTATGCCCAACGATTTGTTTTTGTTGGTAAGAGCATTAAAATGTAGAACCAGATTGTCCCGATAAGTGGTACGAATTCAATGAGAACCCACCAGCCTGAACGGTCTGTATCGTGAAGACGACGGATTTTAACGGATAAAGTTGCAATCCAGACGATGAAGACCACGATATTACGGCCCATCGAAATGCCTAAATCACCAATATTATAAATTTCTGAAATTGGATGACCGGTCATGGTCTGAATAATCCCGATAATAATACCACCTAAGAAATAATTAATAATAATTGGCCACCAAAAATCAGGTCGATTTGAGGTTCCTGTGAAATCGAAAATCCGTTCCCAAAATCTTTGATATGATTTAACCATAATAAAAACCCCTTTCCATTAATCAGCTTTTAACGTCATCTGATTTGGACGATAAAAGTTGGCTGAGAGACATCTATTGCTGTTAATAATATTATGGCATACCCAGATTACCGATTAATAGTTTTTAGCTTGCTAATGCTTGTTAAATCATAAAAGAAGCCAGGATGTACAACAACCAAATATGGATGGGATAGAAGAAGTAGAAAAATGACTTCATACTGCGTCCTTTTTGGCCATTGTATAACAAGATAGGGATAATCGCGAAAACCATCATCCATTGGGTGTTAGTCGTTAATAAACCAGTAAAGGTAAATCCTGAGTTGGCGCCCGCATTAATAACAGCAAAAGCAACAATTGTCAGGCATTGCAGTAACCGATTATTGCGGAAAAGATAGAAAAAGACGCCGATGTAAAGAAAAATAGAATTTTCAGCGAGTGTAACGGTTGGCACAATCATCCCAATATTGGCTGCCAACATTGCTGTTTTAGGATTAACAATTAGGACTATTACCAATAGTGACATGATAATAGGGACGATGAGTGCTAGGATGCCAATTGTGATTTGTTTGGTACGCTGAGCCTGCCAGCCCGCTGTGATTTTTTGGATGCCATACATTGCTAATACGGCGATAAATAGGTCTGTAAAAATGTTATTTGATAAGGCAATATCACCAACTGTGAAGAATTGTTGAATGAGACGATCCCCAAAACTCATTATCCAAAAGCCAACCAATAACTGAGTCAAATAACGTTTCTGATTACGGGTGTGTGTGAAACCTTCAACTGCCATGAAAAAGAAAATAGTCGCGACTGGTCTCCCGAACCAATCGACCCAGTCAGGAACTCCTGCACCGGCGAACATTTGATGGACATGGTCAACGAACATGAGCAAGATTCCTAAAATTTTAATATCGAAATTATTCATAATCTGATGTGATTTGACTTGCATAAAGTAACTCCCCTAAAAGATTTAATGGCTATATTATCTCATGCTTCAAGCTCAATGATAAGCGTTAAATCTGGAGTGACAATTCTGTTAGATAACATAAAAAAGCAAAGTCCTAAAAGACTTTGCTTAATGTGTTTATTTGGCAGTTTTACTCGAACCATCTGCGTAATTTAAAGTGACGCCATCGGCAACGTTAAAGATGTAAGTGTTAAATTGAATGCTATTGTCGCCAACTGATTGGCCTTCCATTTGGACGCCCCGGGCTAATAATTCATTCCCTCTAAAAATAGGTGTTACACGGTAACGCACGTAGCTTGAGGGGTGTTTTTTTAGATAGGTTGCAATATCCGATTCATGGGCCAGCATTTCAGGGGCATTTAATTGGCGAGTCCCGGTGATGAGATTTTTAGGATTATTGTTCTCACCAGTCAGTTGATAACCGATTAGATGACTCCGATTGTAGAGCCAGCCGGATTTTATCCGCTTGTTACGCCAACCAGTCGGGTTCCAGGTAAGGCCTTCTCGCTTAGTAGTAGGCATCATGCTTTTATTTAAGAGCGCATTGGCGGTACCGGCCCGATTTAATTGATCAAGATTGCTAAAAGTCTGCCAGGGGCCTTTTGTCGTCTCTAGATCAGCTACAGTAAAGATGGGTTGGTTATTGTTGACGATAATTTCGTTATCGCCTTGATAATCTAATGTTGCCAGCTCAGAAGCAGCGTGATTTGTTGTATTAGCGATGGGGGTATTGGTTTCAGTTGCCAGTTTAGCGAGTTGCTTATTGAGCTTGTTGATCTGGCGTTGTAATTTACTGATTTTCTTGCTAGTCTTTTTATTCTTCTGATTAATCTTTTGAGCTTGTTGATAATCCGCGGTCCCTGAAGCTGCTTGGGTCGGTTCCGGTGTGATGAGGGGACTACTTGCTGCGAGTAGTAGCCCGATAATAAGGGTGGTGGTTGTTTTTAATTTTGACATGCTAATCCTCCCAGCCACAAAGCGTATAGCCTTGGGCTTGGGCCTCAGCTAATGTCATGGTTGTTGTACTCGTGGCACGTTTTAGACCGCGACAGTTCGCATCGAGATGGTATTTTTTACCGGCGTTGGGTGCTACTGTTACCATTTGCTCAGCTTGATTAGCGGTTGTGGGGGGTGTATCGACTGCGGCAGCCGATTGCACACTACTTTCAGTAGCCGCTTCTTGTGAATTGATACGTGCTTCTTGTTCAGCAACCGCAATTGATAGGCTGTTAGCCTCTGATTTTTTGGCTACTAGTTGTTTTTTGAGCGAAGTTGAGTTAGCGAGTGCTTCTTGTTTGGCCCGTTGGCCTGCTTTTTTCGAAACGCGTTGAACCCTTGTTTTTGAAGCACTTGCCGAGTTAATAAGAGTCTGTGTGGTGCCTAGGCCAATGATTACGATGACTAGCAGTGTCAGAGATAACCCCAAGCGATGATCGGATTTTTTCGTGAAATAATAAATGCTGGTGATGATACTGATGGTGAAAAGAATCGTCAATAAAATGGTCATTAATTAGCCTCCAAAGGACATGATTTAGTTAATTGTATAATGGGCTTGATCTGAAAGCAATCAACCACTAAAAAAGCCCCAGTCATCAGACTGAGGCTTGTGGTTTAATTTGATTGCACTTCTAATGAAACAATCGTGCTAGTACGGTAGTATTTATCTGGATGTTCGTCGAGCGTTAACCAGTCAGCGCTGGCTAATAATCCGGCGAGGACATTAACGGGTTGACTATCAGTTTGTTGATTGGCTTTAGCAGATGCCAAAGCTTCTTGATAGCTGCCTGAGAAAATTGCTTCTAAATAGAAGGCTTGGTCTTCATCAACGCTTAGATAACTTGTATCGTTTTTCCAAGCGTGGAAACGTGCTGTTTCCGGTAAAGTAACGGTCTCGTTATTTGAAAAAGTCATTAAAAAGGTCATGGTACCACACTCCAATTCTTAATTTAAAAATCAAAATGAATCCACCCTAAGTATACCATGATTGGGTAAAAAGGCCTTCTTTTTGACATTATCTACTGAAGACTCGTAAAATGAAGTTAGAATAGTGAAAGGGGAAAGAAACGATGGCAAATGAAGAACGCTTAGATAGTCTTAAAGATCAGATTGAAGGCACAGTTAAGAAGGTCGTCGAAGAAGTGACCCACGACAAATCGCCAGAAGAAGCCAAAAAAGATAAACCAAAAACTAAAACGACGCCAGAAAAATAGTTGCTAAAGACGCTCACTAAATTCATTTTAGGTGATCGTCTTTTTTAGTGGTGTCATTTTAACGAATACTGTTCGCTTTTAAGTGGCATGCTTGGTATAATTTAAGGGATAGTCAGAGGAAGTAGGTACAATAAATGGATTACGCAGAAATGTTAGACCGGCAAAAACACATTCGTAACTTTTCGATCATCGCGCATATTGATCATGGTAAATCAACATTAGCTGATCGAATTCTTGAGATGACGGATACTATTGCCAAGCGCGATATGCAAGCGCAAGTCTTAGATGACATGGAATTAGAACGTGAACGTGGGATTACCATCAAGTTGAACGCGGTGGAATTACACTACCATGCTAAAGATGGCGAAACTTATATTTTCCATTTAATCGATACGCCAGGGCACGTCGATTTTTCATATGAAGTATCACGAAGTTTGGCAGCCTGCGAAGGGGCCTTATTAGTTGTTGATGCAGCGCAAGGCGTTGAGGCTCAAACGTTGGCCAACGTTTATTTAGCGGTCGATGATGATCTTGAAATCGTACCAGTTATCAATAAAATTGACCTACCATCAGCGCAACCTGATGTGGTTAAAGCTGAAATTGAAGAAATGATTGGTTTGGATGCGTCAGAAGCCGTTCTGGCCAGTGCCAAAAGTGGGATTGGAATTGAAGAAATTCTTGAAAAATTAGTGACGGATGTACCAGCACCAACTGGTGATTTAGAAGCGCCATTAAAAGCCTTAATTTTTGATTCAAACTACGATAGTTACCGCGGGGTGGTCTTAAATATCCGAGTGGTCGACGGCATGGTTAAAGTCGGCGATAAGATTCGTTTAATGAATAGCGGTAAAGAATTTGAAGTTACCGAAGTGGGCGTGATGTCACCAAAGGCGGTTAAACGTGATTTCTTAATGGTCGGTGATGTTGGCTATATCACAGCTAGCATCAAAACAATTCAAGATACACGCGTTGGGGATACAGTCACTCTAGCTGATAATCCAGCTGACGCACCCCTTGATGGTTATCGGCATATCCAACCCATGGTTTATTCAGGGATGTATCCCGTTGATAACGCGAAGTTTAATGATTTACGGGAAGCACTTGAAAAACTACAATTAAACGATGCGGCGTTAGAGTTTGAACCAGAATCATCACAAGCTTTAGGCTTTGGGTTCCGGTGTGGTTTCTTAGGCCTTTTACACATGGATGTTGTTCAAGAACGATTGGAACGTGAATTTAATTTGGACTTGATTATGACAGCCCCATCGGTTGATTACCATGTTGCCTTGACTGATGGGACTGAAGAAGTGATTGATAATCCATCAGAAATGCCAGAAACATCAAATATTTCAGAAGTTAAAGAGCCATATGTCAAAGCATCAATCATGGTCCCTAACGATTATGTGGGGGCTGTGATGGAACTAGCCCAACGTAAACGGGGCGAATTCGTGACAATGGATTATTTAGACACGTACCGGGTCAATGTAATCTACAACATGCCACTTTCTGAAATCATTTTTGATTTCTTTGATGATTTGAAATCAAATACCAAGGGTTACGCATCGTTTGATTACGAAGTGACGGGCTATCGGGCCAGCGACTTGGTTAAGATTGATATTCTCTTGAACGGCGAAGCGGTCGATGCCTTGAGTTTCATCGTGCATCGCGACTTTGCCTTTGAACGGAGCCGGGTGATTGTGGGTAAGTTGAAAGAAACGATTCCACGGCAACAATTTGAAGTGCCAATCCAAGCCGCTATTGGGAATAAGATTATTGCCCGTTCAACTGTTAAAGCTTTCCGGAAAAACGTGCTGGCCAAGTGTTACGGTGGCGACATCACCCGGAAACGGAAATTGTTAGAAAAGCAAAAGGCTGGGAAGAAACGGATGAAATCCGTGGGCTCGGTGGAAGTACCGCAAGAAGCCTTCATGTCCATTCTTAAGATGAACGAAGAAGATAAAAAAGGTAAATAAATAGCAAAAGACCTCCGAATTAATAGCGCAAGTTGCGCATGATCGGAGGTCTTTTTGTTATTGATACATATCGATTAGTTTTAAAAAGATAATGAGGATAACGATACTGATCCAGAAAGTGACGCTGGCGCTTTTTCTGAGGGTGGCGTTATGTTTATAAAAGGCGATCAAACTCATTACTGATGAGCCGAGCACGGCGACGGCTGAACAAAAGACGATAAATAGTAAGATAATTTGTTGTGCTGATGACATAAAAAGACTCCTTTTGACTGTTGATAATATAAAGTAGTATAGCAAAAAAGGCTAATCACGACTAATTTTAGTTAAAAATCGTAATAGGTGTTATAATACTAATAACACCTATTACGATTGGAGTCAGTTTATGAAAAAATCAGTTCGCTTGAGTAATGCCGTCCATTTGATGACCTTGATTGCGTTAAATCCGTTTGATAATCTCTCAAGCCAGAGACTGGCAAAGAGTATCAACACCAACCCGTCTTTTATTCGGCAGATTATGAGTCAATTACGACAGGCGGATTTACTAACGAGTGTTAAAGGGCACGTAGAACCAAAATTAACGAAGGATCCCGCTCAAATTTCACTTTATGATATCTATAAAGCAGTTGATGATACACGATTATTAAATATTGATACGCAAATTGATCCTAGTTGCGGGCCTGGTCAAAATATTCAGCTATCATTGGCGGATTATTATGATCAGATTCAGGCGCAAGCCGAACAACAGATGCACAGTATTAAATTAGCCGACATTTTAGCACAGTATCAAGAACGTCTTGAAAAACATCCAGAACTGAGTCAGTTTGAAGCATAAAAAAAGGCCATCCGAACAACTTCAATGAGTTGACGGACGGCCTTTTTAGTAGTGTCATATTTTTATGACAACATTGGTTTTAAATCAGCCAAGACTTTAGCGAGGTCGTATTTAACCGGGATTCCGCGATCCGTTAGTTCTTTAGGAACAATCGCATCTTTGGGGTTAACGGTGATATAGGTTGCTTGGGGATTTTGGTAAGTGAGGTTCATAAAAGGTTCCTTAATAAACATTGGCGTCATCATCCCAACACCGAGTTCAAGATAAACCGTCTTTTTATTTTCAGCTTTTTTATTAAATGCGCGATATTTGGCATATTGTGCTTCGTAGAATTCGCCTTCTAAAAAGTTAAGGCCACGGACCCATTCGTTCATTTCAGCACCACACTTTGGACAACGTGGGATTAGATTTTCCGGTAAGTGACCATCGACGACCTGCGAATAAAGCCGCTCAACTAAATCACGATTTGGATAGACCTTGTCGTGGCAGCGATTGTTACATTGGAAATAGGACCAGTCACCTTGAATGACAGCAACGTCCTTTTCAGGGAAGGCAGTTGTAAATTGATGGTCTTGGTTGGTAGTCACAATCTCAAAATCTTTGCCCTTTAGCACAGCTTTGAGATCACGATAGGGTTGATAGACCGGTTCGTTCAAGACAAAATGGATTAAGGTTAATTTGAACCCCCAATAATCGCCTTGATTGTCCCAAGTTCGCCCAATATACTGTTCGAGATAACCATTCCGCCAGATGCTGCCAGCATGGTATTTAGCTTCAATCGCTTTGAATTTTGCCAGATAGGTCGGATCACCGGGATTATACCAGTCAGGGCCAGTAGCCGCTGACATGCCAGCCGCACCGCCGACGATAATGTAATCGGCCGCTTTAATGGCAGCGGCAGTTTTTTGTAGCGTTATTTGATAATCTGAATTAGTCATTTTTGAGGAGCTCCTTAAACGTTTTATCGATTGAACCGGCTAAGCCAATTGATTGGTCCCCAATGGCTGTTGGAATATTAATTTCCGGTGGTAAGTTTAATGTGATGTATTTATACTGCGAGTTTTGGGCAACTAATTGCATGAGCGGTGCTTTGATTAACTGATTGTGAGCACCAATTCCTAGCTCGAGAACCACCACATTTTTATTTTGGTAACGTTCAATAAAAGAATTGAAGCGTGTTTGTTGTTGTTTAATAGCCGGTATCGGGTTTTGATTATTATAAATATTACCTTCAACTTCAAAAATGCTATTTGCATTAAAACCACTCAATTGAAAATGCGTATCACCATTCGAAGTCACAATGAAATACGCGTGGTCGGCAATTAAGGCTTTAAGATCTTGGAATACGGGACTTACTTGGTAATTATTGACCATATAATCAAAGATTGCGCTATAAAATACTTGGCGCTCTTCGGGCGTTGGAAATTGATAGGTGAGTCCCTGCAAAATGTTCATAAAACCGTACTGATTATGGAATTGTTGAAAATGGTCTTTAAAAGCCTGATCGTATGCAAATATGTTATAGCCTTCGGTAATGGATAAGCCGTTACTAGCACTAATCAAGATCGCATCCGCACTATCAAGCCAACGACGCGCCATTTTAAAATCATTCATAAATTAAATCTCCTTCGGTGTATTTATAAAAATAACAGCAATGTTATGTATTGTACACTGTTATTTTTAAAATTACAACCATGGCGTTAAATTAATGACAGACTAGTGGTTTATTTTGGTATACTAAGCAGAAACAAATCTTAACTAGAAAAGGGATGGCCATATGTTAGAAGCAATATCATTATCAGTTGAAACTGTCACTCGCGCCCAAGAACGTCTGTTAGAAACTTTAGAACAGATGACACTAGAAGAGGCCAATACGATGCCCAATCCGCTTATCAAATCAGTAACATGGCTTATTTGGCATACGGCACGGGAATTAGACTACCAGATTTCAGATTTAAAAGGGCAACCACCATTATGGCTTAGTGCGGATTGGACAAGTCGGTTTGGCTTAGCACTACCAGATGATACGCAAGATTGGCAGCATAGCCCCGAAGAGGCGGCCAAGGTCGTGGTCGTTGATCGGCAACTTCTAATCGACTATTTAGCAGCAGCTGTTGATTTAACGCAAGTCTATCTTCAAGATGTTTCTTTAGAAAGTTTAGAGGAAGTGATTGATGATAATTGGACACCGGCAGTCACCCGCGGCGCGCGGTTAGTTTCAATTATCGACGATGCTGTGATGCATTCAGGCCAAGCGGTGTATACGAGGAGATTGGTGATTGGTAAATAATAAAGCTATTCATTATTTCAAAAAAGAATAAGGACATCACAAAAAAGAGATACCATTTGGTATCTCTTTTTTGTGATTTGGCATATAAATGACATGCTATTATATTGTATGTAATTAATTATTAATATTTGGAGGAATTATAATATGAAGACTAAATTATTCTCAGTAGTAGCAGTAGCAGCATTGGTGGCACCAGCTGCAATGACAATCAGTTCAGTATCAGCTGATGCGGTAACACCACAAACATCAAAAGCGGACTTTACGGTGGTTGCTAAAGATCCAACTAACCCAACCGATCCTGAAAATGGTACTTTGGTTTTAAAATCAGTACCAAGTTTTAACTTCGGTACAATTGAAGCTAGTGATATTTATGCTGGGTTTAATGGTAAAAAAGCACAAGCCGATGGTACTTTAGAAGTATCTGATACACGTTTAGGTGCATCAGATTGGACATTAACAGCTGATATGGGTCAATTTTCTGATAAAGATAACCAATTAAAAGGGTCAACATTGAACTTAGCTTCTACTGGTTCATTGGGTGAAGACTTAGCAACTGCTATTAAAGATGATGCAAGTGCTGTTGAAGTGGTTAAAGGTAACGGTGCCCATGGTGTTGATACATTCAACATGGCCGCTGCTGATAGTAAATTAACAATGGCTGCTAACCCAGCTGCTGATTTAGCAAAGGATGAAGCTTTCTCAACAACCATCAACTGGAATTTATCATCAACAACACCAGTGGCACCAGAAGCTTAAGCTGAACAATAAACAGCAATTGGCGCTAGTGTCATAGTCAAGTAAGTGAATGATGATTGGATAAGGGGCAGGCAAAGTGATTTGCCCACCCCTTATTTTTATAGGAGGCTACAAAGTTGTTTAAAAAGAAAGGTTTAATCGTATTATTAGGGTTAATGTGTCTATTGGTGGGGATTGGTAGTTTTGCACAAGCGGTGCAGGCAGAGGGTGCTGAATTTACCGTGACACCTGAATATGGCTTAGGACAAACGGATGCGAGTTTGGGTTATTTCGCAATTAAAGCTGAAAAAGGGCAAACGTATCCGATTACTGTTAATGTGCAGAATTTAAATATGAAGAAAACAAATGATTTCAATGCACAGCTTGTAGCCGCCTCAACGTCAAATAGCGGCAGTATTGACTATACACCGACGCATCAAAAAATGGTTAAAACAAAAGCGCCATTGTTACCTGATTTGGTCTCAAAAGAAGCCCGTAAGCAAAATCTGACGCTAGCGCCCGGCGCTTCGAAGAAAGTCACTTTTAAGGTTAAAGTACCTAGAGCAGGTTTTAGAGGAACGATTCTAGGTAGTGTCTATGTAAAACGAATGTCGAATAACGAACCGCAAAAGCAGGGCTTTGGCATTAAAAACAGCTTTGCGATGACAATTCCAATCGTGATGACACAAGATTTCAATCGAAAAATCACGCCCAAGTTAACGTTAACGAAGACTAAGTTGGTTTCAAATGGTGGGGTGCCACAAGTGGTCGGTCAAATTGCTAATCATGAACCGACAATGTTTGGTCAAATTAAAATGTATGCTTGGATTACTCAAAAAAATGATACTAAAAAATTATATCAAAAGAATGCTGAAAAATTAGCAATGGCGCCGCGCTCAACATTTAACTATGCAATTGAGACGAATAATAAAATTTTACCCAAAGGCCAATATACTTATCATGTCAAAATGGTATCAGGTAAGAAAACCTTTAATTTAAAACAACGCTTTACAGTTGACGGCGCTAACCGTGAACAAGTCAACAAAACACTAATCGATCCAGAAAAACCAGGGATTAATTGGTGGTTATGGGGCTCTTTTGGTATTTTATTATTATTAGGGATTGCGTTAGGTGCCTATTTAATCGGTCGAAAAAGGGGTGTCGGGGAACATGACGAGTAGTTTATCAGAACGTAAGGATATTTTAACGCTTGCATTAACGTTGCTAGTGTTCTTATTAGTAACGATGGTGCAGCCAGTCCAGGCTAATCGAATTGATAGCGGTCAAAGCACTGTTAGTTTTGCAGTGCATATTGATCAAAAGAGGCCAACAGCACCGGGTGATCACAACCAAGATAGCGGTGTTGCACAACCGACGATCCCGGAAAATGGACAAGAAATTCATTATACGGCCAGTGGCACTCAAAATGTTACTGGACGTCTACCGCAAACGGGTGCTTTAAAGAGTACGTTACTCAGTTTAGTCGGTAGTGCGCTAATGCTATTAGTACTTGGCTGGCGGCGTCGGCAATCTAACATTAAGGGGGGCGACTATGATGCAAATTAAGCGCCTAGTTTATGGCGGCTTAGCCGGCATACTGCTTACGAGTAGCTTGATTAATGTGCCGGTTCAAGTTCGGGCGGCTGAATCAGAACCAGCAACCAGTATGAGTGAAACCGAAAAAGGGGCATCAACAGAAGCAGTCGATGCAAGTGCACCTAAATTAGCTACAAATGAAAAAACACCCACCAGTCGTAGTGCGGAACCAGTCGGGACACCCAGTGATGCAGATAAGCCGTCAAAAGATGGATGGAGCTTCTTACTAACCATTTTTAGACGAGGATTTAGCCATCAGCCGCAAGAAGAAGATTATTTTGCGTTGCAAGATATTGATAAGGCTAAGTTCTCAGGGATGAGCATTCTAACCAACTTAGGGAATGGCTTAGGTAAAGATATTACTGTTCGGCGTTGGCATTGGGATGCCAGTCAGAATGACTGGGTTGAGGATAAAAGACAACCTAAAGCCAAGACGGGTTGGTCCTTGATCATGGGCTCTTTGGGTTTTTTAGATGTTAATGATTACGCCTTAAATAAGTCGGGTAATTTAGGTGTCGGGACGTACTATTACCAATTTAGCTTCTCAGATGGTATTTGGCCTTTTAATAAGACTTTCTATTCTGATTTAGCGAAGGTCGGGATTACGCCAGAACCGAAACCGGCTAAATCGATTAATGCCGATACGGATAATGCTGACGGCACACCTAAAGTCATCTATTCGGACGTCGATTATGGGGCTAGAGCGATTATTGACCCCGTTGATTCGACCGATGATATTACTTGGCAAGCAGCCAGTGCTAAAGATTTGTTGAAATTTACACCAAATAACGGGCGAAAAACATCGCTAATGGCTGGTAATGGTGAGGTTGGTAGCGACAAACAATATATACCGGATTCTTATTATGTTAACCAAGTCAATCGTGATCCTAAAGTACCAGGAATTCCGGCTAACTTTAAGGTGGCAGCTGGCAATGTAGCAGCTAATAAAGGTGTTTATGTTGGTGGGCTGCCAGCCTATAATCGGCCAATGGATACTGGTGGCAGTTGGACCGTCGGCGGTTTAAGTGACTTAGTTAAAGCCACTGGTTCAACAAGTGCCTGGCATTATGCTTGGCGTTTTATGGATAGTACAGGCAAGACAATAGAATTACCTGCTGCTAGTGGTGTGACAAACAGTAGCGGCGATATTGATGAGCTGGTTGACTTAAATACGGCACAACCGTTAACATTTGCTAAGGATAGTCTGTTTATGAAACAGGCCGCAGCTGCGACTGCCAGTGGTAAGAGTTATCAAGCGCAGCTAACACTAACGACCAACGTTGATTCTGAAGAAGAATCAAGTAAAAAAACAGAAAAGGTGGTCGTCGTCTCTAATAAGGCCGAATTACAAGTTCAGCCCTCATTAGGTAAGTTAACATTGGATCAAGTGCCTAACTTTAGATTTGGTAATGTTTTAGCGAAAGATGTTTATGCAGGGACAAATGTGCAAAAGCAGCCATACGAAGTTAGTGACACATTAAAAATTACTGATTCTAGAGTTAATCCGGGTTGGAAATTAACAGCAAAAATGACTAAAATGGCATCTAAAGCTGGCCATCGCTTGAATACAACGACGGTTAATATGAGTGGCTTACCAGGCGGAACTAATTTAGGATTGGTTGATAATGATAGTGAAACAACGATTGCATCGACCAAGTTATCAAACGCTTGGCAAGTAACGGGTAACTTATTGATGGCTGCCAATTCAGACCTCCAAATTGAAGCTGGTGAAACTTTTTCCAGTGATATTACTTGGACATTAAATAATACGCAGCCTGAAGTACCAGCAGCCTAACTAAAAAAAGCCTCGTAATTGATTGTTAAACCAATTACGAGGCTTTTTAATTAGTCGATATATTTAACGGCTGTCCCATAGGCCGCGACGGATTGCATGTCCGTCCCAATTGAACCAGAGTCAAAGCGCATCATCACAACAGCATCAGCCCCCATCTCAATGGCGTTTTGGCGCAAGCGGTCGATTGCGACGTCGCGCGATTCGGTCATCATTTCAGTATAGGCTCTAATTTCGCCACCAACCACGTTTTTAAGTGAGGCACCGATGTTTTTGAAAACATTCTTAGATTGGGTGGTGAGGCCGAAAACTTCACCAAGCACTTCATATTGTTTGCCCGGAATCGTTTCGGTCGTGGTGATTAAAATTTGATTAGTCATTATGAAAACTCCTTTTTTAAAAGATTAAAATTAGTAACAATGTAATCAGCGCTGGTAAGCCTTGTAAGAAAAAAATCTTTTTCGTTGCGGTAAAAGTGCCATAAAGGGCAACGATGAAGATGTATAACATTAATAATGCTAAGACGGTTTTTAAAGCGGCACCGGTCAATAAGCAATTGACGGCGATGATTAAGACACCAAGCATCCCATTATAAATCCCTTGGTTGGCAAGGGCGACTTTGGCGTTAGGTAATCGGACGAAATCCAGGGGCATATCGAAGGCCTTGGCCTTTGTTTGATCGTTGGCAAACATTTCGAGTCCCATAATGCCGAGATGTTCGATGGCGATTAAACTTGTTAAAATTGTAATGAATAAAGACATGATGAACCTCCTTAAGTTCTGTTTTCATTATAACAAATAAAGCAGTTCAAAACCGTCATTGGGGTTTGAACTGCTTTAATTTAGTTTAGCGATCAGCGTAACCGTTAGGATGGTTTAAATGCCAATTCCATGCGGTTTCAATAATAGCTTCCATATTATCATATTGGGGTGCCCAGCCGAGCGTTTCGCGGGCTTTGTCACTAGCGGCAATCAAGGTGCTTGGATCGCCGGCACGACGAGGGGCCATTTCAAGTGGAATCGCTTTGCCAGTTACTTTACGAGCGGCTTCAACGATTTCCATGTTTGAAAAACCAGTTGAAGACCCTAAGTTAAAGGCGTTACTGTCATGACCATCAGCGAGGTATTCAAAGGCCAAGATGTGGGCGTCTGCTAAATCTAAAACGTGCACGTAATCGCGGACGTTGGTACCATCTGGTGTATCGTAATCATCACCAAAGATTGATAATTGATCACGTTTGCCTGCAGCAACTTGTAAGACGATTGGTAAGAGATGGGTTTCAGGATGGTGATCTTCACCAATTGAACCATCTGGTTTAGCGCCAACCACATTGAAGTAACGTAAGGCGACAAACTTAATGCCGTAAGCTTTGTCAGCCCATTTCATCATGGTTTCCATCATTAATTTACTTTCGCCGTAAGGGTTGGTTGGTAATTGTGGATCAGATTCCTTGATCGGAATTGATTTAGGTTCGCCATAAGTAGCGGCAGTTGAAGAAAAGACGATGCGTTTAACATCGAATTCATTCATCACTTCTAATAAGGCGGTCATCCCATAAGTGTTGTTATCGAAGTATTTAAGTGGTGCTTGCATTGATTCAGGCACGATTGAAAAGGCGGCAAAATGAATGACGCCCGTCACGTCTTCTTGTTGGAAAACGGTCCGCATGAAGTCTTTATCGCGGATATCACCTTGATAAAAGCGGGCTTGTTGATTGATGGCGCCTTGATGACCCGTTACCAAACTATCGACAACAGCGACGTCATAGCCGCGTTGGATTAATTGATCAACGGTGTGGGAACCGATGTAACCGGCGCCCCCTAAAACTAGAATTGACATGGAATTTCCCCCTAAGTTGAGAATACAATTGTACTCTTAATAGTATAGCATCTATCGGATTAAACAAAAGGTGAAGTTAGGCGAAAAGTGTTAAATTTTGCTATAATGGGTTAGTTAATGACTGGGAAGTAGTGAGGGATTAATTTGGAAGCACAATATGAATGGCAATTAAAACCAGTACCAACTGAAGCTGAATTACAAACAATTATAAAAGATAATCCGCTACCTAAGGCTGCGGCGCAACTTTTGTGGCAACGCGGCTTGCGGGATGCAGAACAGATCAATAATTTTATGAATCCCAATGTCGGCCAACTTCATGATCCATACGCTTTGCATGATATGCAAAAGGCGATTGATCGGATTCAAGCAGCAATTGTGAATGGCGAAAAAATTACGATTTATGGCGATTATGACGCAGATGGGATTACCAGCACCACTTTAATGAAGGAAACTTTAGATGATTTAGGCGCCGCTGTTGAAGTCTATGTGCCTAATCGGTTTAAGGACGGTTATGGGCCTAATTTAGAAGCTTATAAACGCTTGATTGAAAATGGCACCCAATTAATTGTGACTGTTGATAACGGGGTGAGCGGCCTAGCACCAATCGCTTACGCGCAAGAACACGGTGTTGACGTGGTTGTGACCGATCATCATGAGTTACCAGCAGAATTACCCAATGCAGTGGCGATTGTGCATCCTAGACATCCAGAAGGACAATATCCGTTTGGTGAACTCTGTGGGGTCGGTGTGGCGTTTAAAGTGGCGACTGCTTTATTGGAAGAGATTCCTTATGATAAATTAGATTTAGCTGCAATCGGGACGGTTTGTGATATCGTCCCCTTAGTCGATGAAAACCGGACGTTGGTCAGTTTAGGTTTACAACAATTACAAAATACCGATCGACCAGGTTTGGTCGCATTATGTCAATCAGCCGGCTTAGAACAAGCAACCCTAGATGCCACTAATATTGGGTTTGGAATTGGCCCGCGTTTAAATGCGATTGGTCGGTTAGGGGATGCGACTCTTGGTGTGCAACTATTGACGACGCTCGATGACGAAGAAGCGGTCGAACAGGCCCAATTTATTGAACAACAAAATAAAAAACGCCAAGGCTTAGTCCAAGAAATTACGGCAACAGCGATGACAATCGCTGAAACACCGGAAAATCAAGCAAGTACCACTTTGGTCATTGCCCATGAAGGCTGGCACGAAGGGGTGCTAGGGATTGTGGCTAGTCACGTTGTTGAACAAACTGGTAAACCAACCTTAGTCTTGACGATTGACCCGGAAACTGGTTTAGCTAAAGGCTCTGGCCGTAGTGTGACAGCTTTCCATCTCTTTAAAGCGTTAGATGCGCATCGTGAATTATTGGTTCATTTTGGGGGCCATCACATGGCCGTTGGTTTGACTGCTAAGGTTGATCAATTAGCGATGATTCAAACTGCGATGAACGAGTATGCGCAAGTTAACCAGTTAGATTTAACGGGACGCCAACCATTATCAGTTGATTTAGCGCTGACGTTGGCCGATATTACGCCTGATTTATATCAAGCCTTACAACAATTGGCACCGTTTGGTAGCGATAATCCAGAACCGTTAATTGAACTTAGCGCGCCCCAGTTAGCTGATGTCAAACAAATTGGTGCTGATCAAAAGCACTTGAAGATGATGGCGGTCGATCAACAACAGCAATTAGCGGTCTTAGCTTTCAATAAGGGGGCTTTGATGCCTGATTTAACTGCTGCAGAAGATGTAAAACTGGTCGGAAGCTTGAGTGAGAATACTTGGCGCGGTCAAACGACATTGCAATTAATGGTAAAAGACCTTGCCACGAGCGGGCAAGTCATACTTGATCAGCGTAGCAATCGTCTGACAAAACAATTATTCCAAGCAACAGGCGACTACGTCTTTTTTAATGATAAAATGCGCGAGCAACTGCAAGCTTATTTACCAGCAGGGAGTCAAGCGTTGTTAGCGACTGATGAACAAGTCGCGACAAGCCAAGAACTGATTGTGGTCGATGAACCGGCTGATTTAACTGCTTTTGAACAATTCTATCAACAACAACAGGCGGCTAGATTAAGTCTGATTTTTTATGCTAAACACTCTGCTTATTTAGAAGGAATGCCGACAAAACAACAGTTTGCGACCTTCTTAGTCTACTTGCGGAAGCACCCAAACATTGAAAAAGCGCGGTTAGCTGAATTAGCCGCGTATTTAAAGTTACAATTACCGCTAATGATTTTCATGTTGCAGGTGTTTTTTGACCTCGGATTTGTTAGAATAGAACGTGGTCTGATTACGGCCGAGTTACAACCTGAAAAGCATGCACTGGAAAGTGCACCAAGTTATCAAAAACGATTAGCTAAAATTGAAATGGAAAAACAGCTTGTTTATTCAACCTTTACCGAGGTGAAAGACTGGCTAGCAACTCTCCCAGCAGTAGCAAATCGCTAAAAGAGTTAAGGAGCGAATTATATATGTCAATCAACTTTAAAGATTATGTCGCAAGTGTTCCGGATTTTCCGGAAGCTGGCGTTACTTTTCGTGATATCTCACCTTTGATGTCCGATGGTGGAGCATACGCAGCAGCAACGGATAAAATTGTTGAATACGCTAAGAACAAAGGCGTTGAAATGATCGTTGGCCCTGAAGCCCGGGGCTTTATCGTTGGCTGTCCAGTTGCTTACAAATTAGGTGTCGGTTTTGCACCTGCTCGTAAGAAGGGCAAGTTGCCACGCGAAACAGTTTCAGCTAGCTATGGTTTAGAATACGGTGAATCAACGTTGTATATGCACAAAGATGCTGTTAAACCAGGCCAAAAAGTCTTAGTGACAGATGACTTATTAGCAACCGGTGGCACAATTGCCGCAACAATCAAAATGGTTGAAGAACTAGGCGGGATCGTCGTGGGGACAGCCTTCTTCATCGAATTGAAGGACTTAAACGGCCGCGAAAAGATTAAGGACTATGATATTTTCAAATTAATGGAATATTAATCAAGAAGTGTGTCATCAACGGGTTGCTTTTGAGCATTTGCCTAATCAGGCGGATTACTGGCAAAGCGCAGAAAGCAGTTGGTGAAAGCACGTTAAAGAGAAACAGACAAAAAAAGAAGTTCGCCTAGGCGAACTTCTTTTTTATTACATGCGATCGCGGTAAAGGCCAACGACCTTCCCTAAAATGCTAACTTCATTTAAAATAATCGGTTCAAATGTATCGTTTTCTGGTTGGAGACGGTAATGATCTGCTTCTTTGAAGAATCGTTTGCAAGTTGCTTCATCTTCAGCAGTCATCGCAATGACAATATCGCCATTATCAGCAGTTGATTGTTTCCGAATGATAACCTCATCGCCATCTAAAATACCGGCATTAATCATACTCTCGCCACGAATCGTTAACATGAACAAATCCTGTTCGGTTTGCAAACTAGGTGGTAGTGGGAAGTAATCAGTTGCTTCTTCAACTGCCAAAATAGGGACACCAGCAGTAACCACCCCTAAGACTGGAATCTTTTGCGGTGTCGCCCCAATGGCCGTGAGACCAGCGGGCGTTAACTCGATCGCCCGTGGTTTAGTGGGATCCTTTTGTAATAAGCCCTTCTTCTCAAGTCGGGCTAAATGCCCATGGACAGTAGAAGTGGACGATAAATTAACGGCTTCGCAAATCTCGCGGACCGTGGGCGGGTAACCTTTGTCTTGAACACGTTCGTGAATAAAACGTAAGACCTCTAATTGTTTGGATTCAGTTTTAGTCATAAGCGCACCTCATTCGTTCTATTAAGCATATAGTAGCATATTTATAGTAGGATTTCAAACAAGTGTTCGTATTTTTTGACATTTTGAGCATTTTAGTCCAAAATAGGATAAAAGTTTAAATTTGGAGGCCGATGATGGCAATGGATCAAAAACGACTCGATCGTATTAATGAATTAGCACATAAAGCAAAAGCAGAGGGTTTAACACCTGAAGAAACAGCAGAACGTCAAGAATTGCGCGACGCTTATTTGAAGGATTTCCGTGCTAGTTTCCGCTCACAAGTTGAGATGTTACAAGTTTATGATAAAGATGGTAAGGAAGTCACACCTGAAAAAGTGAAGGACATTCAACGTGAAAAGGGTTTACGTGACGATTAATCTAGGAATTCCGCTTTCTTTTTAGGGCAATAATGTGTAGAATATTTAAGTGAACTGAATGAGGAAGGGGTGCATAAGATATGAATATCGGAATAGGCGTATTAATATTTGTCATTGGGGCATTATTAGGTGCAGTTGCTGGCTTTTTCGGCGCACGTGCTTACATGAAGAAATATTTCGAAGAAAATCCACCAGTTAATGAAGATATGTTGAAAGCTATGATGATGCAAATGGGGCAAAAACCATCTGAAAAGAAATTAAACCAGATGATGAGCTCAATGAAAGCACAACAAAAACGTAGCAAAAAATAAACATGACTTAATTAAAGAGGCGTTTCGTACAAAAACTTATTTTTGTATGGAACCCTCTTTTTATTGGAAGAGAAATAATTGTCCCACTGAACTAAGATTGCTATAATGAGGATTATCTAATTTTGAAGACGGAGATATTTTATGGGTATATTTAAGAAGTTAGGCTGGTATTTTAAACAAGAATATCGCCGCTATATATTAGGGGTTATTTTTTTAGTCTTAGTTGCGATTGTGCAGATTGTGCCACCAAAAGTGATTGGGACGTTAATCGATTTAATGGCCGCTCGAAAGTTAAAAGTGTCGGTCTTATTAATGTGGATTGGGGTCTTATTAGCAGCCGCGATTTTACAATATCTCTTTCGCTATGGTTGGCGGACTCGTATCTGGGGTGGCGCAGCCAAGTTAGAACGGACATTGCGGAGTCGTTTGTTCTGGCATTTTATGAAGATGGACACAACTTTCTTCCAAAAACACCGGACCGGTGATTTGATGGCCCATGCCACTAATGACTTAACCGCGATTCAACAAGTTGCGGGGGCTGGTATTTTAACGTTCGCGGATTCGATTATTACAGGTGGGACGACCATCATCGCGATGATTATTTTTGTTGATTGGCGGCTCACATTAATGGCCTTGATTCCGATGCCTTTATTGGCAGTGGCTTCAGGGCGCTTAGGCACGCATTTGCATACGGCTTTTAGAGAATCACAAGCAGCCTTTTCGAAGTTAAATGATAAGACGCAAGAGAGTGTTTCTGGGATTAAGGTTTTAAAAACGTTTGGTCAAGAAGAAGCGGATATCAACGATTTTGACCAAATTGTGACGAAGACAATTGCGATTAACAAGCGTGTTAACTTCATCGATGGGTTATTTGATCCAGCGATTAGTTTGATCATTGGGTTAACATACCTCGTCACGATTATCTATGGCGGAACGTTGGTCATGAACCACAGTATTACCATTGGCCAATTGATTGCTTTTATTAGTTATATCGCAGCTTTGGTTTGGCCAATGTTTGCGATTGGTCGTTTATTCAATGTGCTTGAACGTGGCAATGCTAGTTATGATCGGGTGGAATCATTATTAAAAGAAACTAGCACAATTATTGAAAAGCCAGATGCCATTCAAACGTTGGCAACTGGTGATATTGACTACGCGATTCAACAATTTGCTTATCCTGAAGAACAAACCCCAACTTTGACGGATGTACATTTCCAATTGCCACAAGGAAAGACATTAGGGATTGTGGGAAAGGTTGGTTCTGGTAAAAGTACTTTAATCAAGTTGCTATTACGGGAATATGATCAATATCAGGGCCAAATTAAAATTAACCAGCACGATATTCGGGATTACACATTAGATGCATTACTCGATAGTATTGGCTATGTACCACAGGACAACTTTTTATTTTCAACAGATGTTCGCGATAATATTCGGTTCGCGGATTTTGAAAAAGAACAAGCGGCCGTTGAAGCAGCGGCGAGCTCGGGTGCGGTTCATGAAGATATTTTAACGTTTGCACAGGGTTACGACACGGTCGTTGGCGAACGCGGCGTTTCCTTATCAGGTGGACAGAAACAGCGAATTGCTATTTCCCGGGCAATAATGACGGATCCTGAAATTTTAATTTTAGATGATTCATTATCTGCGGTCGATGCGAAGACGGAAGAAGCAATCTTAATGAATCTCAAGACGCTACGGGCAAATCAAACCACGATTATTACCGCTAATCGACTCAGTAGTGTGATGCATGCTGATGAGATTATCGTCATGGATGATGGAACGATTGCCGAACGTGGCACACATGATAGTTTATTAGCCCAACAAGGGTGGTATGCTGAGATGTGGGTTAAACAACAATTAAATCAAGCGATGGGGGGCCAATAGGATGGCACAAAAGTATCAATCTGAATGGTCACAAAAGATATCGACTAAAGAACAGTTTCAAATTATGAAACGCCTCTTTGGTTATACCAAGCGCTATAAGCGACAATTTATCGGCGCAATCATCGCAGCAGCGGGTTTAGCAACGATTAACATCTTGTTACCGCGTTTATTACAAGTTTTTATGGATCGTTACTTGACGAAACAAACGGCGACGACCCAGATTTTATTAGGGGTCGCTGGGTTATACGCCTTAGGGGTTATTTTGAAAGCTATCACCCAGTTTGCCCAATCTTTTCTTTTTGGAATGGGATCTGAACGTGCGATGGAAGATGTCCGCCGTGATCTTTTCCGTCAGTTGCATCGTTTAGGGATGCGTTATTTTGACCAAACACCGGCGGGGTCAATTGTTTCCCGCGTCACCAATGATACGATGACGTTAATTGATTATTGGAATGTATTCCTGTCATTATTAGTGGGCTCATTTTCAATTATCTCGGCGTTCATCGCAATGTGGTTATTATCGCCGAAGGTTGCACTAGCAACAGCTGGGTTCTTGCCAATCCTATTAGTCATTATTTGGTATTACAGCAGTTATAGTGCCAAGGTTTATCGCCATATGCGTGAAAAGTTGAGTCAATTGAACACTAAGTTGAACGAATCGATTGAAGGGATTACGATTATTCAACAGTTCCGCCAAGAAAAACGACTCACAGCTGAATTTGAAACGGTTAATGAAGATTATCTTAAAACAAGAGAAGCGATGATTCGGACTAATTCCTTATTATTGGCACCGGTCGTTAACTTGTTGTATACGTTGGCATTAGTGGTTGTTTTAAGTTTATTTGGAATTACAGCGTTGCATAGTTTTGTTGCGGCTGGGTTGGTTTATGCTTTTACCACGTACGTTAGCAACTTTTTCAATCCGATGACCAATATGATGGATTCATTATCCTCATTACAAGATGGGATGGTTGCGGGTCGTCGTATTTTTAGAATTCTGGATCAAACGGAATTTGCACCAGCCCAAGATGCCGATGCGGCTAGTCAAATTACCGATGGTCGTGTTGAATTCAAACACGTGTCGTTCTCGTATGATGGTAAGCATGAAATTCTTCATGATATTTCGTTTGTCGTTGAACCAGGCCAAACGGTTGCGCTAGTGGGGCATACCGGTTCTGGTAAAAGCTCGATTATCAACGTCATGATGCGTTTTTATGAATTTTACGAAGGGGAAATTTTAATTGACGGTCAAGATATTCGCAGTTTTCAAACAGCAGAATTACGCCGTAAAATGGGCTTAGTTTTACAAGATGCCTTCATGTTTTATGGGGACATTGCTTCTAATATTCGCTTGTTTAACGATGAAATCACGGATGAACAGATTCAAGCTGCCGCTGAATTTGTTCAAGCGGATGAATTTATTAAGGAACTACCTGGCCAATACCACGCACGAGTGATTGAAGGCGGCGCCCAATTTTCGAGTGGTCAACGCCAGTTACTTTCATTTGCTAGAACGTTAGTGACCAATCCGAAGATTCTGGTCTTGGATGAAGCGACTGCCAACATTGATACCGAAACAGAATCAGTGATTCAAACCGGCCTTGCTCGTTTGCGACAGGGGCGGACGAGTATTGCAATTGCCCATCGTTTATCAACGATTCGCGACGCAGAATTAATTCTCGTCTTGGATCAAGGTCAAATTGTCGAACGGGGCAATCATGATAGCTTAGTGGCCCAAAAAGGCCGCTATTATGAAATGTATCAATTACAAAATGGACAGAGTGGGCTATAAGTCGGTTATATCCTGAGGATTAACGAAGAGTGGCCAATGATGGCTGTAAGCCATCGTTTGACATTCGGCGTTAACCGCAAGGATATGACTTATAGCACACGTTTAGTACATTTCGGAATAAACGGGAGGATTTTTAGAGATGAAAAAGAAACGCTGGCTGAAATGGTCTTTAATAAGCGTTATTATTTTGATTGTGATCGGTATCTTTGGCGCAACGCTGTATATGTATCAATATGCTTTCGTACCAGGTCAAAAATCATTCTTGAATAATGGTCACCCTAGCAAATTTTATC
Source organism: Latilactobacillus sakei (assembly GCA_002953655.1). Taxonomy (NCBI): domain Bacteria; kingdom Bacillati; phylum Bacillota; class Bacilli; order Lactobacillales; family Lactobacillaceae; genus Latilactobacillus; species Latilactobacillus sakei. Next base: position 1,423,559 of record CP025839.1, on the reverse strand, counting down.
GCGATAATCAGAAATGGTTGGCAAGAGCCGATAAAGTGAAGTGGTATCAAAAGTCAGCGACCGATGATCTTAAGTTAGACGCGATTTACGTGCCAGCTGCTAAAAAGACGAATAAAACAGTCGTTGTCGCGCATGGTTATATGGGCTACAAAGAAGATATGGCGCGTTATATCCATCTCTATCATGACTTGGGATACAACGTATTGGCACCTGATGACCGTGGTTCCGGTGAATCGGAAGGCAATTATATCGGTTATGGTTGGCCAGATCGCTTAGATTATGTTAAATGGATCAAACAAGTGATTGCTAAAAATGGTCAGGACAGCCAAATTGCACTCTTCGGGGTCAGCATGGGTGGTGCCACCGTGATGTACACTGCTGGCGAAAAGTTGCCCAAACAGGTTAAAGCAGTGATTGAAGACTGTGGGTATAGCAGTATCTCAGGTGAGTTGGCTTATCAACTCAACGATTTGTTTGGCTTACCGAAGTTCCCGCTATTTTATACGACTAACTTGATGGCGCGGGTCCGTGCTGGGTATAACTTTAGTGAAGGGGATGCGACTAAGAGTCTCGCTAAGTCGAAATTACCAATCATGTTGATTCATGGCGCTCAAGATAAATTCGTACCAACCAAGATGGTTTACGAAAATTACAAAGCTGCTAATGCGCCTAAGCAATTATGGGTTGTTCCAGATGCAGGTCATGGGGAAGCATTAGCCAAGCAACCAACTGCTTATCGCAACAAGGTTGCAAAGTTTTTGAATCAGTATTGGGAAAAATAGAGTCTTAAAAAGACGCGCACCAACGATGAGCTTCCTCGTTGGTGCGCGTCTTTTTTGTGTTATTTGTGATCGTCAATCTCATATTTAAAATCCGGATTGATGTCGTGATCGATTTGATCAAAAGCGGCTTGCATTTGATCACCAATCATTGTCAGATTTTCGTCGTTTAATTTAAGTTTAGGGTCAACTGGAATCGGTTCGCCGAAACGAATCGTAATCTTTTTACGTTTTAAGACGTCTGAAAACTTCAAGGGGCCTTGATAAACGGCAGGCACTAATGGGACCCGTGCCATTTTAGCAATGACCACTGCACCACCTTTTAATTCGCTTGAATAACGGCTACCAGTGGGAAACATGATTAAAGATAAGTCCTTTGAACGTAGGGCTTTAACCGGTGTTTTAATCGCTGAGGGGCCGGGATTTTGACGGTTAACAGGAAACGCATTGGCGTGTTTCAAGATAAAACGTAAGATTGGATTTTTGAATAATTCTTCTTTAGCCATAAACGTAAACTTACGCGGGCTTGCAGCAAGTGCGAAGAAGATGGGATCCCACCAAGTCCGATGGGGACCAACTAGAACGTAGGTGCCCTCTGGTAAAGCTGATTTGTTTTCAACGTTGATTCGGCCATTAAGTAACCAGGCAAGAATCCGCACGATGAAGCGGGCAAATGAGAAAAACATAATTTTAATTCCTTTCAAAAAACCTTTTTTAAGGCGATTTAACGAACTACCTAGCTATTATACCAAATAACGCTGGTCTTTGTTATAATATGGGCTAAATACAAGTGGGGTTGAAAGTAGCATGTTAAAAGCAGACGAAAGAATTGATCAGTTATTCCGATTAGATATTCAAATTATTCAAAGTCCAGCCGTCTTTTCCTATTCAATGGATGCGGTCTTGTTAGCTGATTTTGCGCAATTGCCAAAGCGGGGCCTGATTGTTGATTTATGTGCTGGTAATGGGGCAGTGGGTTTATTTATGAGCCCCAAAACAAACGGCCAAATCGTAGGGGTCGAATTACAACCACGTTTGGCAGATATGGCACAACGCTCAATTGAATTGAACGATTTGACGGAACAGTTGCGTGTTTTGAATATGGATTTGAAAGATGTGACAACCGTTATTAAAAAAGATAGCGTCGATATTGTGACCTGTAATCCACCGTACTTTAAGGTGGCGCCCAATAGTCAAAAGAATCCGAATGAACACCTAGCTCTAGCGCGCCACGAAATTGCGACGGATTTAAGAACCGTGGTCCAAACGATGAGTGGTTTGTTGAAGATGAATGGTAAAGGCTACCTCGTGCACCGTCCAGAACGCTTCTTAGAAATCTGTGATGAATTGCGGGCAGCGCGCATGGAACCTAAACGCGTCCGGTTTGTTTATCCTAAAGCCGGTAAAGAAGCCAGCATGGTATTGATCGAAGCGGTCAAAGATGGTAAAAAAGGAGGCTTGCGAATGCTTCCGGAACTTACAATCTATGATGAAAATAGCGATTATACCCCAGAAATGCGCACGAAGTTATTCATGGCAGAAGATGACTGAGAAAGCTTATTATTTTTACGTATTAGTCTGTGCGGATCGTAGTTTTTATGGGGGCTTTACGACGAACGTCACAAAACGCGTTGCCACACATAATGCTGGTAAAGGGGCGAAGTACACGAAACTGCGGCGTCCGGTACGCTTGTTGTATTACGAAACATTTGCGGACAAATCATCCGCTTTGAAAGCCGAATACGCCTTTAAACATCAGAGCCGTTTAAAAAAGGAACAGTATTTAATCGCACATGGGATTGAAAGCAGCCAATTTTAAACGGGATTACAGGTTGACTCTAGCGGATATCTTTAGTATACTTTTAAACGGTATTTCATTACCAAAAAATAATTCACACTGGTTGATTTCTAGAGAGGTGCTTGGCGACAAGTTCTCTAAAAAAGTGAAACCAGTGGTCGAATAAAACCATATGGAGGTCTGTTGACATGGCTGTATTGTCAATGAAACAATTATTAGAAGCGGGTGTTCACTTCGGTCACCAAACACGTCGTTGGAACCCAAAAATGAAGAAATTTATCTTTACTGAAAGAAATGGTATCTACATCATCGACTTGCAAAAGACAGTTCGCATGGTTGACGATGCTTATGACTTCGTTAAAGAAGAAGCTGCTAACGAAGGTGTATTCTTATTCGTTGGTACTAAGAAACAAGCACAAGATGCAATTGCTGAAGAATCAGTACGTGCAGGCCAATACTTTGTAAATCACCGTTGGTTAGGTGGTACATTAACTAACTGGGATACAATCCAAAAACGTATCAAACGTCTTAAAGAAATCAAAGCAATGGACGAAGATGGTACTTTCGAACGTCTACCTAAGAAAGAAGTTGCCTTGTTGAAGAAACAACAAGAAAAACTTGAAAAATTCTTAGGCGGTATCGAAGACATGCCACGCATCCCAGATGTAATGTTTGTTGTTGATCCTCGTAAAGAACGGATTGCTATCAAGGAAGCACAAAAATTAAATATCCCAGTCGTTGCTATGGTTGATACTAACTCAGATCCAGATGATATTGATGTTATTATCCCATCAAACGATGACGCTATCCGCGCTGTTCGTTTAATCACAGCTAAAATGGCTGATGCTATCATCGAAGGCCGTCAAGGTGAAGATGATGTTGAAGAAGCTACATTTGCTGCAGAAAACAAATCAGCAGACTCAATGGAAGAAATCGTTGAAGCAGTTGAAGGCGACAACGATACTAACACTGACGCTAAATAGTAGATTCAAATAAGCTGTCTTAGAGGTTTCGCAAATACTGCCTGACTTGTGGGACAGCTTTTTTTAAACCAATCATATTTAATATAAATTGTCGGAGGTACGAATTATGGCTGAAATTAAAGCTGCTCAAGTAATGGAATTACGTAAGAAAACTGGCGTTGGGATCATGGACGCTAAAAAAGCCCTAGTTGCTAGTGATGGTAACGTTGAAGAAGCAATCGATGCTTTACGTGAAAAAGGGATGGCAAAGGCTGCTAAGAAGAGCGACCGGATTGCTGCTGAAGGTTTAGCTGGTATTGCTATTGATGGCAACACGGCTGCAATCGTTGAAGTGAACTCAGAAACTGACTTCGTTGCTTCAAACGATCAATTCAAAGCTTTATTGAAAGATATTGCTGAAACAATTGCTAAAAACAAACCAGCTGACATGGCTGCTGCTGAAGAATTACCTATGGGCGAAGGCACAATTGCTAGCTCAGTAATCAACTTAACAGCTGTTATCGGCGAAAAGATCAGCTTCCGTCGTTTCGAATTAGTTGAAAAAGCGGATGGCGATCACTTCGGTTCATACTTACACAATGGTGGCCAAATCGCTTCATTAGTTACTTTAGAAGGTGCTGATGATGAAGCAGCTCATGACGTTGCTATGCACGTTTCAGCTGTTAACCCACAATACGTTTCTCGCGAAGATGTTCCTGCAGAAACATTGGATCACGAACGTGAAGTATTAACTGAAGAAACAAAGAACGAAGGCAAGCCAGAAAACATCATTCCTAAGATTGTTGAAGGCCGTGTTAACAAGTTCTTGTCAGAAATCAGCTTGAACGACCAAGCATTCATCAAAGACTCAGACCAAACTGTTGCACAATTTGTTGCATCAAAAAATGGTAGTGTTAAAGGCTTCGTTCGTTTCACTGTTGGTGAAGGTATCGAGAAAAAAGAAAATAACTTTGTTGATGAAGTTATGGGTCAAATCAAATAAGCATATTTGCTTCAAAAAGGGAACGCAATTTGCGCTCCTTTTTTTTGCAGTTTTACGATAATTCAGAATCGCATACCCAAATGCCTAGTTAAATATGGTAAAATGGGCCTAGTAATCAACGGAGGGATATTAAATATGACAAATACAAAATATAAGCGAATTGTCTTAAAAGTAAGTGGCGAGGCATTAGCCGGCGAACAAGGCTTCGGGATCAATCCTGAAATCGTTAAAGTGGTCGCCAACGAAATTAAATCAGTTCATGATTTAGGTGTTCAAATCGCCATCGTCTGTGGTGGTGGTAACATCTGGCGCGGCGTGACTGGCGAACAAATGGGCATGGAACGTGCACAAGCTGATTACATGGGTATGATGGCGACTGTCATGAATGCTTTGGCATTACAAGACAATTTGGAAAGTATTGGTGTCCCAACGCGTGTTCAAACATCAATTGAAATGCGTCAAATCGCTGAACCTTACATCCGTCGGAAGGCTGTCCGTCATTTAGAAAAAGGCCGCGTGGTCATTTTTGCTGGTGGGACCGGTAACCCTTACTTCTCAACAGATACCACAGCTGCATTACGGGCTGCTGAAATTGATGCAGACGTTATCTTGATGGCTAAAAACAACGTTGATGGTGTTTACTCTGCAGATCCTAACACAGATCCTAGCGCTGTTAAGTTCGATACTTTAACCCACTTAGATATTATCAACAAAGGTTTACAAGTGATGGATTCAACTGCAAGTACTTTATCAATGGATAATGATATTCCATTGGTGGTCTTCAACTTGAACGAACCAGACAACATTAAAAAGGTTGTTGAAGGTGCCAATATTGGTACAACGATTGAAGGAGAGGAATAAAAAATGGCAAATCCAATTTTAGAACAAGCTAAAGAAAACATGGAAAAAGCAGAAGCTTCATTGCGCCGGACACTTGGTCAAATCCGGGCCGGTCGCGCTAATGCAAGCTTGGTTAACCGGGTCAACGTCGAATATTACGGGGCAATGACACCTCTTAACCAAATTGCTGCAATCACAATCCCTGAAGCCCGGGTATTATTAATCACACCTTACGATAAAGGTGCACTTGAAGATATCGAAAAAGCTCTTTACACAGCTGATATCGGTATCTCACCAGCTAACGATGGTTCAGTAATCCGTTTAGTAATCCCTCAATTAACGGGCGAACGTCGTAAGGAAATCGCTAAAGAAGTTGGTAAAGAAGCTGAATTAGCTAAAGTTGTTGTGCGTAATGCTCGTCGTGACGCAATGGATAACTTGAAAAAGGCTGAAAAAGCTAGCGAAATTAGTGAAGATGAAATGCATGATTTGGAAGAACAAGTCCAAAACTTAACGAACGAAGCAACGAAGAAAATCGATGCTATTTCTAAAGAAAAAGAAAAAGAAATTACTGAAGGTTAATCTGACGGTCATTAAAAAAGCGTTGAGACAAATTTTGTCTCAACGCTTTTTTTGAACTAATGAATAATCTTACTTTTGGCTGCTTCTTTATGGAGTTTTTCAAAGAAAGGACTAATCCGATCTTTTAAGAAGAGGCCGATGAAGAAGAAGACAATGGCATAGATCGCTAGAATGATGAAGTTATGCCAGAGATTTGGTGCGTAGATGCCGCCGGTTGGTTCTCGTAGCAAGTTAACGCCGTAAGTAAATGGTAATAACGGGTTAATGAATTGGAAGAACTTATCGGATAAGACAACCGGGAAGTTCCCACCCCCACCAGAAATAGAGAGCACGAGGATAATCATCGCCAAGCCTTTTCCGACGTTACCAAACATCGCGGCCAAGACATAAACAATCGTCATAAAGACCATGCTGAGGAAGATGGCCAATAACAAGAGTGGAAGCGGGCTAACGATGTAGGCCTTAATCAGGAAGATATTTCCAAGTGCAACAAAGACCGCTTGGGCGACCCCGATGACAATATAGGTTAGCCAACGAGCGATGAATTGTTGTTTCTTACTGTAACGTTCTTTTTGCTTATCGTCTAACGAGAAGTTCGTGAGGACGATGTTACTGAGCAAGAGGGCCCCCACCCAAAGACAAAGGGCGGTATAGAACGGTGCACTTGCTGAGCCGTAAGTTTTAATGGGATAGATATGTTTCTCTTGTAATTTAACCGGTTCGGCTAAGAAGTTACTTTCCTTAGTGGCGTCACGACGGAGTAGTTTGATCAAGTCTTTTAAATCAACCGTCTTTTGTTGTTTACGGATGGCTTCCGCACCTTTTTGAATCCCACTTCTCAAGAATGGCCAGTCATTATGAATTAAATCAGTGGCATCATTTAATGCTTTTTCAAGGAGTGGGAATTTAGCGTTGGCCATTGCTAGCGTGGTTGTTAAATCATTTTCGATACCGGGTAAGTCGTTATTGATGAAGCCGGTGGCCAGTTGCAATTTATTTTTCAACGTTGGGTAATCATTTTGATAGAGATCAGAAGCAGTGTTCAAACCACCAACAATCGTACCCATATTGCCATTTAAGAGGGTATTCGCATCGTGAATCTCTTGTTTTAAGGCTGGAATTTGCTTTTGGTATTTTTCGAGATAATCGATAGCTGTTTTTAACGTCTTTTGTGTATTGGTTAGTAGAGACGGTAATTTCGGTAGCACAGCGGTGTTGATTTGATTTAAAACCGCATCGCCTTGCGTAATCATTGTTTCGAACTTAGCAAGCACATTCTTAACATTTGCGCCGATACCGGCATTTTGCACTTGGCTCACCGTATTTTGAACTTGCTTAGCAAAAGCGATAATTGGTGTCAGTTGCTTTTGAATATCAGTTAGAGAAAGATCGTCGTAATGGGCGAGCACGTTATCAATCTTGGTTTTTAATTGACCAAGATGAGTTGCAGCGGCGTTAAGCTTTTGAATCGGTTCATCTAGGAGATGTGATTCAGGCTTACCCGCTGCGACAGCTGATTCGTTATAAGCATCTTGTAAACTTTGCAAGGTATTGGCCAACTGTGTGTTATTAGCCTGTAAAGTTGCGGTATGAGCTGATAATTGTTCGAGGTTGGTCTTTAAGGCGGCTTTTAATTCCTGATTATCAGGATCGTTTTTAGCTTGTTCTAATAATTGGTTAATAGCATTTAAGTCGTTATCGATATTCTTCGCTAATTGATCAGTAATCGTTAAGCCTTGATCAACAGCACTTTGAATGACAGGTAAGGTCGTTTTAAGTTTTGGAATCAGGTCGTTTTTAACCTGACTAGAAACTTGTTGCGCGGATTTACCAAAGGTGATGATCTCTGGGAGGACGGTTTGAGTCTTATTAAGAACGGTCAAACCAGTTTTAGCTTCGGAAATACCATTGGTTAAGGTATTGGCGATCCCATCAAAGTCACTATCGAGGGTGGCGACTTGTTTACCAGCGTTTTGAATTTCAGGAATTTTACCTTGGACTTTGACGGCCAGGGCGCCTGCTGATTCAACTTCTGGGAGGTACTGATTAACGCCAACGACTTTCTTAGCCATTTTATTCGCTTCTGGTAAGAAGTTTACGAAGTCGTTGGCTTGTGTTAATTTAGCCTGCATCTCAGGGATTTTCTTTTGGAGGGTAACGATTTGATCTGTATATTGGTTAATTTCCGGAATCTGTTGATCTGTTTTAAGAATCATACTTGAGAAACGGTTAATAACGGGCAGATTTTCATCGAGTTTAAACCCAGCCTTATTGAGAGAAGACATGAGGGTTTTAGTAACCGTCTGGACAAATTCGTCCGAGATGGTTGATTGAAGCGTTGTGGCGCCCGCACTAGTAATTTTAGGGGCAATCGCGTTAATCTTGTCATTAGATGAATAAACAATCGTTGGCTTTTGAATTTTGCCGTCGACAAAGCTGATTAAATCCTTAGAGAAGTTCTTGGGAACGTAAATACCAGCATAATATTTACCAGTTTTAACGCCTTCGTCTAATTGCTTTTTACTGCTTGTAAACTGCCAACCAAGTTTATCGTTTTTTTTCAATTGGTCGATTAATTCATCGCCGATTGCGACTTTCTTTTTAGCAACGGTCACACTTTGGTCCGCCGAGTAGACAGCAACCTTCAAATCCTGCGTTTTGCTATAAGGATCCCACAAAGCCCAGATATTAAACCATGCGTAGAGGGATGGAATAATAATGAGGGCCAGGATTAGCATAAATGCGATTGGACTTTTGATAATTCGGCGCCAATCCAAGCGGAAGAGTTCGAATGTCTTTTTCATAGAGGACTCCTTTGAAAATAAAAGTTATCTGACTAGTTTAGCATATTTAATAGGATACTTGGAGCTTATCGTGATGATTTGAAAAAATATTTAATATTATTTTAAATAGTCACTCCTATCAATTTTTGGTACAATCAGTGTTGAGTAACTAAACTGGAGGAGTCATTTTGTTTACAAATAAAAAAGAAACAGCAAAAATTCAACTTGATCCGGAAAATATCCCGCACCATGTTGCGATTATTATGGATGGCAATGGGCGCTGGGCTAACAAACGGTTAATGCCGAGAGTGGCAGGCCATAAAGCCGGGATGGAAAACGTGAAGACGATTACCCAAGCTGCTAGTCGGATGGGCGTTAAGGTCCTGACGTTATACGCTTTTTCAACGGAAAATTGGAAGCGTCCCAGTGATGAAGTCAATTTCTTGATGCAGTTGCCCGTGGATTTCTTCGGCACGTTCATGCCAGAATTAATTGCAGAAAACGTACGCGTGAAAGTGATGGGTAACATCCATGCCTTACCTGAAAAAACGCAAAAAGCAGCGCAAGATGCGATGGCTGATACGGCACAAAATACGGGGATGATTTTAAATTTCGCCTTGAACTACGGTGGTCGCGATGAAATTCAACAGGCCGTTCAACAGATTGCTAAAGATGCCGTAAGTGGTACAATTGAGGCTGATTCAATCGATGATGACTTGATTAGCCGGTATTTAATGACAGGGTTCTTAGGGGCGGATGCTGATCCAGAATTATTGATTCGCACCAGTGGTGAAGAACGCATCTCGAACTTTTTACTTTGGCAAATTGCTTATAGTGAATTAGTCTTCGTGGATGAATTCTGGCCAGATTTTACACCGCAAGTTTTTGAAAAATCAATTTTTACTTATCAACAACGTCACCGGCGCTTTGGCGGTTTAAAATAGACGTTTACTTATTAGGAGGCAGTTCAGTTTATGAAACAACGAGTCATTACAGCGGTTGTTGCGTTAATTATCTTTATCCCGATTTTAATTAGTGGGGGGATTTTCATTGATATCGCCGCAGCCGTATTAGCATTAGTCGCATTATCAGAAGTCTTTATTATGCGCAAACGGATCATCGTTTCACCAGATGCAATGGTGGCCGGTTTAGCCGTATTAAGTTTGGCATTACCAGCGGGGGCATTTGATTGGTTGCCAGATGGCGTTTCACAATTTGATTTATTCTATCTATTCGTTGCAATCTTATTAGCGATTACGGTCTTCACGAAAAATCGTGTGAACTTCGATGATATGGGTGTCACAACGTTAGCCAGCCTTTATATCGGACTTGGCTTTCACTATTTAGCCGGGGCTCGTAACTTAGGTGGTTTTGATACAGTGATGTACATCTTATTGGTCATCTGGATGACAGATATTGGTGCTTATATGTTTGGTCGTGCATTTGGTAAAAACAAAATGTGGCCAGCAATCAGCCCCAATAAAACATGGGAAGGCTCAATTGGCGGGACTTTATTAGCCGTTGCTGTGGCAGCAGTTTACTTATACTTCTTCCCACAAATCTACTCATTGCCAATCATGTTAGGCTTAACCTTAATTTTCTCAATCTGTGGTCAATTAGGGGACTTAGTTGAATCAGCTTACAAACGCTACTATGGCGTTAAAGATTCAGGTAAAATCCTACCAGGTCACGGCGGTATTTTAGATCGCTTCGACAGTATGTTGTTTGTACTACCATTACTACATTTGTTTGGCATCATCTAGCATGAATGACCGTTTTTAAAGCTATCATTCAAATCAGAGTGTTTTTCCATCCGTTCATTATCACCAACTCGATCCTCTGCAATCGAGCTGTGAAAAGGGGCGCATGCAAAAGCACTCTTTTTTCTTTTCATTTCGTGATATAATAAGACAGTTCACTATAAAATCAGAATCTGAATGACGGTATTGAAAAAGGAGGTCGGATACATTGGCTGCAATTATTGCGTTTATCATCATCTTTGGTATTTTAGTAGTCGTTCATGAATTTGGGCATTTCTACATGGCAAAGCGCTCGGGCATTTTGGTGCGTGAGTTTTCTGTCGGCATGGGGCCTAAATTATTTGCAACTCGCAAAAACGGCACAACTTACACCATCCGGTGGTTACCATTAGGTGGTTACGTTCGAATGGCGGGAATGGCCGACGATGAATCTGAAATTGAAGCGGGCACACAAGCGACTTTAATTTTGGACGAACAAGGACGCGTTCAACAGATTAATACCAGTGACAAGGTCACCACGTTAAACGGGGTACCTTTCCAAATTGCTAAAACAGATTTACAAAAGGAATTGTGGGTTGAAGGTTACGAAGGCGGCGACGAATCAGAAATGAAACGTTATCCCGTCTTACATGAGGCGACGATTATCGAAGCGGACGGAACGGAAGTGCAAATCGCACCCGTGGATGTCCAATTCCAATCAGCAACATTGCTTAATCGGATGTTAACGAACTTTGCCGGACCATTTAACAACTTCATCCTCGCAATTTTAGCCTTTATCCTCTTCGCTTTTCTAAGCGGGGGTGTGCCACAGCAATCCAATCAAATTGGCACGGTACAAAAGAATTCAGCTGCGCAAAAGGCGGGCCTCAAAGCCAACGATCGCCTCTTGAAGGTTGATAACAAAAAAGTAGCGAGCTTCACTGACTTTAGTGCAATTATTTCAGAACACCCTAACGAAACTGTTACGGTGCGCGTTCAACGGGGCGCAGCTGAAAAGACAATCAAGGTGACTCCCAAGGCTGTCAAAGTGGCTAACCAAAAAGAAAAGGTTGGTCAAGTGGGGGTCACACAAAAAGTCAAAATTGATCATAGTTTAAAAGCCAAGGTTTCATATGGCTTTACGCAAACTTGGTCAATTGCCAGTCAGATTTTCAAGATCCTCGGGTCATTTTTAACCGGTGGGTTCTCACTAGATAAATTATCGGGGCCGGTCGGCATGTATTCAATGACGACCCAATTTACCCAACAAGGCTTTAATGCGTTAGTTTATTTCTTAGCGTTCTTATCACTTAATTTGGGGATTATGAATCTAATTCCGATTCCGGCGTTAGATGGTGGTAAGTTAGTCTTGAACATTATTGAAGCGATTCGTCGCAAACCAATTTCACCTGAAAAAGAAGGCATCGTGACATTAATCGGTGTCGGTATTATGGTGTTATTAATGGTCTTAGTCACGTGGAATGATATACAACGATTTTTCTTTTAGAATATTTTTGGAGGCGTAACAATTTATGAAACAATCAAAATTATTTATCCCAACCCTCAAGGAAGTGCCTAATTCGGCTGAAGCTAAAAGTCACCGAATGATGCTTCGTGCGGGTTACATTCACCAAGTCTCAGCTGGTGTTTATAGCTACTTACCTTTGGCTTATCGCGTATTGGAAAACATCCAAGCGATTATCAAAGATGAAATGAGCAAGATTGACGCAGTACAAATGCAAATGCCTGGTATTCTACCAGCTGAATTATGGCAAGAATCTGGCCGTTATGAAACATACGGTGCCAACTTATTCAAATTCAAAGATCGTCATTCACGAGACTTTATCCTCGGACCAACACATGAAGAAACCTTTGCTGATTTAGTGCGGAATAACATTAAATCATACAAGAAATTACCATTAACGTTATATCAAATCCAAACGAAGTACCGTGACGAAGATCGTCCCCGTTATGGTTTACTCCGTGGCCGTGAATTCATCATGCAAGATGCTTATTCATTTTCTGCTAATGAAGCCGATTTGGATACGACTTTCCAACAAATGCGCCAAGCTTACACGAACATTTTCGAACGTTGCGGTTTAGATTTCCGCGCAATCGTTGGGGATGCCGGCGCTATGGGTGGTAAGGATTCAATGGAATTTTCTGCGATTGCTGAAATCGGGGAAGATACAATTGTTTATTCTGATCAAAGCGACTACGCTGCTAACTTAGAAATGGCAACCGGGGTTCGTCCTGGTCAAAGTTCAACCGACGTTCAATTAGAAATGGCAAAAGTCGCAACTGGCGACGCCCATTCTATCGAAGAAGTAGCAGCACGCTTAGAAGTACCCGCGCAAAAAATTATTAAGAGTGTCCTTTTCATTGCTGATGAAAAACCAGTCTTAGTGCTGGTACGTGGTGACTATGAAGTCAACGATGTTAAGTTGAAGAACTTCTTAGATGCTGACTTCTTAGACCTCGCAACGGCTGAACAAGTTCAAGCAACGATGAACGCGCCAATGGGGTCAATCGGACCTGTTAATGCACCAGAAGACGTTCAAATCGTGGCTGATTACAGTGTTGAAGCACTTGTTAACGCCGTAGTAGGTGCTAACGAAGCTGATCATCACTTCCTCAACGTCAACAGCAAGCGCGATTTCAACGTTGCAGATTATGCTGACTTACGTTTTGTCCAAGAAGGCGAAACCGCCCCAGACGGTGAAGGTAAATTACAATTCACTAAAGGAATCGAAATTGGTCACATCTTCAAATTAGGAACCCGTTACACTGAACAATTCGGAGCAACCTTCTTAGATGAAAACGGTCGTGCTAAACCAATCATCATGGGTTCATACGGGATTGGTGTTAGTCGTTTATTATCAGCAATCACAGAACAACAAGCCGACGAAAACGGTTTGGTTTGGCCAAGTGCCATCGCACCATACGACTTACACGTTGTCCCAGTGAACGTTAAGGATGATGCACAAGTTGAATTGGCGGAACAAATTGAAGGCTTGTTAGAAGAAGCTGGTTATTCAGTTTTAGTCGACGATCGTAAAGAACGCGCTGGCGTTAAGTTTGCCGATAGCGATTTGATTGGTTTACCAATCCGAATTACAGTTGGTAAGAAAGCTGCCGAAGAAATCGTCGAAGTTAAATTACGTAAAACAGGCGAAACATTAGAAGTGAAGAAGGATGAATTAATCAATTCCCTCAGCATTTTGTTAGCCTCAGAAAAATAAAGATGAACTGACATTAGTCGAGCCTGGGATGAAACTTGCTTTTGTCTCAGACTCGTTTTTTGTCACTGAGTAAGCTTTAAAAAGGGTCAAAAGTAGCAAGATTGCACGTTTATAGGCAATCGTTACTTTTCGGCCTCTTTTTAATTCAGCGTATCACTAGAAGGAGGCCCTTTTGTGGCATTAGATCAAACCGCATTGTTTCAAAAATTATTAGAACAGATTGCTTTACCTGCGGATGTCGCGCACTATCCCGGCTTTAAAACGGGGCAGGTCGAACAAGTGATTGTCCACGAAACGTCAAAACGGTGGACCTTTAAATTACACTTCGATAACGTGTTACCCTTTGCGGTTTACACAGCATTTGAAGAACATTTAGAAGCGGCTTTTCAAGCGATTGCGGCCGTTTCAATTGAAATCAGTACCGATGCCAAAGAACTTGATGGTGGGGTGTTAGCCGCTTATTGGGAGTATGTCGTCAATCATAGTGGGATTCAATCGTCACTCTTGCATGAATTATGTGCCAAGGAGACGCCCTATATTGAAGGGCGTAAAGTCTTGTTGGTTGTGGAAAATGATATTGTAAAAACTTTTTTCATTAATCAAGCGCAAACGACGATTCAAGCCGGCTATAAACGCCTGGGCTTCCCCAACTTTGCGATTCAACCATTAATCGACGAATCAGCTTCTCAAAAATCAATCGAGGATTTCCAAGCAAAACGGGCAGTGCAAGATGCTGAACGTGCGCAAGCCGCTGCCGAAGCGATTAAGAAAAACGAAGCACTCAAAGAAAAACGTAAAACAGAAGGCAAGCCAGTTGATGGCCCAATCGTGATGGGTCGCGGGATTAATCCAGCTGAACCAGTTCGTCAGATGATTAGTATCACTGAAGAGGAACGTTCAATCGTGATTGAAGGCTTTATCTTTGATAAAGAAGTGCGAGTGCTCCGTTCTGGTCGCCAATTATTAATCTTGAAGATGACTGATTATTCATCCTCATTTACGGTCAAGAAGTTCTCAAGAGATGCTAGCGATGAAAGTTTATTCGCCGCAATCGATAAAGGGATGTGGTTTAAGGTTCGTGGGAGTGTCCAAGAAGATAACTTCATGCGGGATTTAACGGTTAACGCCAACGATTTAGTTGAAGTTAGTCATCCTAAACGTGAAGATACAGCGACTGAAGGTAAGCGAATCGAAATGCATTTGCATACCAATATGTCTCAAATGGACGCAACCAACCCCATCGGCGATTATGTCAAACAAGCCGCTAAGTGGGGCCAACCGGCGATTGCCGTGACCGATCATTATAATCTCCAAGCCTTTCCGGATGCTTATGCCGCTGGGAAGAAAAACGGCGTCAAGATTTTATACGGCGTCGAAGTCAACTTGGTCAACGATGGCACGCCAGTTGTTTATAACTTGCGCGACCAAGTCCTAGAATCAGCCGAATACGTGATTTTTGATGTGGAAACAACTGGTTTGTCAGCCGTTTACGATTCAATTATCGAATTGGCTGCGGTCAAAATGCGCGATGGTGAAGTTGTCGCCTCGTTCGATGAATTTATCGACCCAGAGCGACCACTATCAGCCTTCACAACGCAACTGACCAGTATTACCAACGAAATGGTCCACGGTGCTAAGAAGGAAGCCGAAGTCTTGGCAATGTTCAAGGAATTTACTGGTGATGCTGTCTTAGCCGGCCATAACGTTAGTTTCGATATGGGCTTCTTAAATTCGGGTTATGAACGGAACGATATTGGCTTGATTGACAACCCAGTCATTGATACCTTGGAATTATCGCGGATGTTGCATCCTGAATACAAGAATCATAAGTTGGATTCATTGACCAAGCGCTACAAAATTAACCTCGAACACCATCATCGGGCCAATGCCGATGCCGAATCAACTGGTTATTTATTGTATAAGTTGGAAAAAGAAGCCGCTGAAAATTATGGTATGGTAAACGTCAATCAATTAAATGATCGCGTTGGGGTCGGCGAGTTTTACAAACAAGCCCGTCCAGCACATGCGGTCTTAATGGCGCAAACCCAAGCTGGTTTGAAGAATTTATTCAAACTAGTTTCAGCCTCAATGACCGAATACTATTACCGGACACCGCGCTTGCCTAAGAGTAAACTCGATGCCTTACGCGAAGGGATCTTAGTCGGTTCTGCCTGCAGTAATGGTGAAGTCTTTGAAGCGATGATGCAAAAAGGGTATAACGAAGCGCTCGATCGTGCTAAATACTACGATTATATCGAAGTGATGCCCAAAGCGGTTTACGCGCCTTTATTGGAACGTGAATTGGTGCGCGACAATCGCGCGCTTGAAGAAATTATTCGCAACTTAGTTAAAGTTGGCGAAAAACTCAACAAACCAGTTGTCGCAACTGGCGATGCGCATTATTTGAACCCAGAAGACGCGATTTATCGGAAGATTCTGATTCACTCAATGGGCGGGGCTAATCCCTTGAATCGTTCGAAGTTACCAGATGTTCATTTCCGCTCAACGGATGAAATGTTGACGGCGTTTGACTTCCTGGGGCCAGAATTAGCGCAAGAATTAGTCGTGGCCAATCCGCAAAAAATTGCTGATCAAATCGACGAAATTGTGCCGGTTAAAGATAAACTTTATACGCCTAAGATGGATGGTGCTGAAGACGAGATTCAAACCTTAACGATGAACCGGGCACACGAATTGTATGGTGCTGAGTTACCTGAAATCGTCGAAGCTCGTTTGAAAAAAGAATTGAAGAGTATCATCGGGAACGGGTTCTCTGTTATTTACCTGATTTCTCAAAAATTGGTTTATAAGAGTGGCAAGGATGGGTACTTGGTTGGTTCCCGGGGATCGGTTGGTTCGAGTTTGGTCGCAACCATGACCGGGATCACCGAAGTTAACCCATTACCACCGCATTATCGGTGTCCTAACTGTCACTACTCCGAATTCTTTACCAAAGGGGAAGTTGGTTCGGGTTACGATTTAGCGGATAAAGATTGCCCTGAATGTGGGACACCACTTGATAAAGACGGCCATGATATTCCGTTCGAAACGTTCCTTGGCTTCCATGGGGATAAGGTCCCGGATATTGATTTGAACTTTTCCGGTGATTATCAACCAGTCGCTCATAACTATACGAAGGTCTTGTTCGGTGAAAATAACGTGTTCCGAGCCGGGACAATTGGGACGGTCGCTGATAAAACGGCGTACGGTTATGTTAAAGTCTATGAACGTGATACGGAACAAACTTTCCGTGGGGCTGAAGTCGATCGGTTGGCAAAAGGGTCAACCGGTGTTAAACGGACGACCGGACAACATCCAGCTGGGA
The DNA here is from genome assembly GCA_002953655.1 of Latilactobacillus sakei. Classification (NCBI taxonomy): domain Bacteria; kingdom Bacillati; phylum Bacillota; class Bacilli; order Lactobacillales; family Lactobacillaceae; genus Latilactobacillus; species Latilactobacillus sakei. The sequence continues at coordinate 1,406,506 of CP025839.1, read as the reverse complement.
TTATCGTTGTGCCGGATTACATGGATATCTATGATTTCACGCCAATCCAATTTCCAGCCGATGATCAAGATGCGGCTTGGAAGACCACCCATTTTGATTTCCATTCGATCCATGATAATATCTTGAAGCTCGATATCCTGGGTCATGATGATCCCACGATGATTCGGATGCTCCAAGATCTCTCGGGGATTGATCCTAAATCGATTCCAACCGATGATCCAGGCGTGATGGCCTTGTTCTCCGGCACTGATTCACTTGGTGTGACGCCGGAACAGATTAACTCGAAGATGGGCACCTTGGGTGTGCCAGAATTCGGGACGCGATTTGTTCGCGGAATGTTGGAAGAAACCCATCCCACAACCTTCTCAGAACTACTCCAAATTTCTGGTCTTTCTCATGGGACCGACGTGTGGTTGGGCAATGCCGAAGAATTGATTAATAAAGGCGTTGTCACCCTGAAAGACGTTATCGGTTGTCGTGATAATATCATGATGGATTTAATTCACTGGGGAATGGACGATAGTATGTCCTTCAACATTATGGAACGGGTTCGTAAAGGCAAAGGGATTCCGGATGATTGGCAACAAGCCATGCGCGATAATGAAAACGTGCCGGATTGGTATATTGATTCGTGTCTCAAGATTAAATATATGTTCCCGAAAGCCCATGCGACCGCCTATATTTTGATGGCGCTCCGGATTGCCTATTTCAAAGTGTACTTCCCCATTATTTATTACTGTGCTTACTTCAGTGTGCGGGCCAGTGACTTCGACCTCGTGGCGATGGCCCAAGGAAAAGAAGGCGTCAAGGCACGCATGAAGGAAATCACGGATAAAGGGATGGAAGCTAGCACGAAAGAAAAGAACTTATTAACCGTACTTGAAATCGCCAATGAATGTTTGGAACGCGGCATCACGATTAAGATGGTCGACATCGAAAAATCAGATTCTGCCAACTTCATTATCCAAGACGACCATACCTTGCTTGCACCATTTAGAGCCGTCCCAAGTCTGGGCGATAACGTTGCTAAGCAAATCGTCTCCGCCCGCGAAGAAAAACCTTTCTTATCTAAAGAAGATTTATCAAACCGTGGGAAAGTATCGAAAACATTGATTGAATATTTAACAGAAAATAACGTCTTAAATGATTTACCAGATGAGAATCAATTATCGTTGTTTGATATGATGTAAATTAAAAAGCCCACCTAGATTGCAGACTGCAGTTTAGGTGGGCTATTTTAATGGGAATCGATAAATAGTATAATTTAGTTAAGTTGAACACCTGGGGGTACAAGATGCCACATTTGAAACCAATCATATATGAAATGAATTACGAAAAAGAAATTATCGACCAAGATATCATTGAGGAAGAGGATAAGAAGTACATTTTGAGTTATCCAACTGTTTACATTGTCAAAGATGCTGACAAACAGTTGAATTATTCTGTTTATGTCGGTGAAACGAGTGATATTAAGCGGCGGACAATTGAACATATTAGTGTTGACTCGAAAGAAAGAGCAGATTGGCGCGAATTAGCTGATTCTAAAACCTCAGAGATGTATATCATCGGTCACGAACATTTTAATAAATCGATGACACTAGATATTGAAAATAAAATGATGCAATATATGGCCAGTGTTGACGTTGTGAAAAAGGTTAATAATCGACGTACTAATCAGCAAAATCTATATTACTCTCATGATGAAATGGAAAAAATCTTTTCTAAAATTTGGCGTAAGCTAAGAAAGTTTGATAAACGTCTTTTTCCATTAGAGAGAACGATCAGGGATTCGGCGTTATTTAAAGCATCGCCGTTTCATAAATTGACTGATGAGCAGTTAGATGCAAAAGACAGAATTATGGCAACCATTGAAGCTAATTTAACGAGCAAAACAAATAAAGGTCAGTTGATTGTGGTTGAAGGAGATGCTGGTTCTGGGAAAACAGTTCTGATGAGTAGTTTATTTTATGAGTTGAATCAGTTAGCGAAGGATGAATCTGAAAATCCTATCCTAAGAAATACAAGTCAATTCTTGTTAGTTAACCATGATCAGCAGTTAAAGGTTTATGAAGAAATTGCGCAGAAGTTAGAAATTTTCAAACTGGGAAAACAAGAAACGGTCCTGAAGCCAACACGATTTATTAATCGCTACTCCGAAGATAATCCTGTCGATGTTGTTATTGTTGATGAAGCTCACTTATTATTAACGCAAGGTAAGCAATCATATACGGGGCAAAATCAACTGAATGATTTATTAAAACGTGCACGGGTGGTGGTTGCCGTCTTTGATAAAAAGCAAATACTATCACGGGAACAATATTGGGAACCTGACCAGCTTGATAGTTTATTAGCAGATGTCGAAAAGCAAGGAAATTTAATTAGTTTAAAAAATCAGTTACGAATTAATGCTGGTAGAGAAACAATCGCTTGGATTCGTAGTCTAATTGATGAACAGATAGTTAAACCACTGCCACAAAATGATGAGAAAAATTATGAAATTAAACTTTTTGATTCACCGGCAGTATTACAAAAGGCAATTGAAGATAAGGCACGAGATGAGAATTTTGGTATTTCACGTCTTTTAGCGACATTTGATTGGAAATACGTCAATGGTAAAAAAGACGGTGACCATCCTTGGTACGTTAAAATTGGTGATTGGCAGCTGCCATGGAATTTACAATTACCAGTAGATAAAGTACAGAAAAAGCAGAATAAAAAATTAGCTTGGGCTGAGCAACCACAAACGATTGGTGAGGTTGGTTCGACCTTTACGATTCAAGGGTTTGATTTAAATTATGCCGGTGTCATTATTGGCCCATCAGTTAAATATCGAAATGGTCGGATTGTGTTTGATAAAGCGGCAAGTGAGAATAACAAAGCAAAACAGCGTCGGTCTTTAAAAGATGGTTCTAAAGTTGACGTTTCAGAAGAAATGTTGAGGAATGAACTAAACGTGCTACTATCACGTGGCGTAAACGGACTATATCTATATGCTGTAGATGATGAATTAAGAGCGGCTTTAAAAAAAGGAGCGGTATTAAATGACAGAAAGTAGTATGACAAAGATTAACCAATTTCGGGATGCACGTCATTGGCGCCCATTCCATAATGAAAAAGATTTGGCATTATCAATCTCACTAGAAGCTTCTGAATTATTGGAACTATTCCAATGGAAGACAGCAGAAGAAGGCGTTCAAGATATTGAACGGGTAAAAGAAGAATTAGCCGATGTGTTAATTTATAGCTATATGATGGCTGACAATTTGAACCTCGATATTGATGATATCATTGCTAAGAAATTAGTGAAGAATGCGGAGAAATATCCAGCACCTAAAGAATAACTTTATAAATATCACTTGCAGAAAAATTAAGTGACTGGTGAATTGAGGCTGATAATTTTAACGCTGAAAGTTGGTGCGCAATATATTTCAATGTCCAGCTTAAACTATCTATAGAGTGCGTGGTAGTGGTAAAGTCATCACCTTGTATTTTCATGAAAATTATGTTATATTGTTATCAGTAATTAGATACTTCAGAGCGAGTGAGCAGAAATGCTCACTCTTTTTATTGGAGCATGTCTAATCTGAATATATAAATGAATTGGAGGGAATCATTTGAGTACCGTTGTGGAAACAGTTCATGATCTACTCGTGCCGATACTAGATCAACACCATTTTGAGCTAGTCGACGTTGAATTTGTTAAAGAAGGTAGTAGCTGGTATCTACGTGTCTTCATTGATAAACCAAACGGCATTGACCTTGAAGATTGTGCCTTAGTTAACGATGCGTTAAGTGAGAAACTGGATTCAATCGACCCGGATCCAATTCCGCAGGCTTATTTCTTAGATGTTTCATCACCTGGTGCAGAGCGTCCTTTGAAGAAGGAAGCCGATTTTCAAAATGCACTTGGCGAATACATTCATATCTCGTTATATCAAGCCGTTGATGGCGAGAAGATTTATCAAGGAATATTAAAGGCGCTTGATCAAGAGACCTTAACATTAGCCATTAAAATTAAAACGCGTCAAAAAGAAGTGACATTTAATCGCAAGGAAATTGCCAAAGCTCGCTTAGCAATTGAATTTTAGTAAAGGTAGGCTAGTTACATGAGCAAGGAAATGTTAGG